>SAAB01000060.1 GCA_009929615.1 Clostridia bacterium
GACCTATGTGGACGAGATCTGCTGTAGGTCTGTAGGGATTGGGGGCCATAGAGTAAATCTGGCATTTTTAGCTATAAAGTAATGATTGGGCTACACGTATGTAGGTTTTAAGGTTATGTTATCTCTGCCTCGTAATTCTGCGAGCACCTCATTAGGGAATAATATGAGTAACTTAAACCACATGGATAGAACCGTAACACAATACGTAAACACTAAAGTATTAGTGGCGCGTTTAGTACATCTTAGCGCCACTATCAGAAAGCTTGAATCCTACCAATCGTCATCTTGGGCAGATAGAGCTCTCCATGATTTATATGCAGAACTTCAGCGAATTTGGCCACAGGTGGAAGAGTATTATACTCAGATGCCAACATACCAAATGGAACGTGAGTTTTACGCTGAACTCGTGCAAATAAAGATAAAGGCTGAAGAGTACCTACGTAGAACTAAGCAGGAACAATAAAACAATTCGTTTTTGGGGAGCCCGGTGGGCTCCTTTTTTGTGATGGTTCAATCCGGTGACGTGGGGTTACCGAGCTGGCGCATTCCCACGATTCGCACCTGATGGATTACCGGTTTTACTTGGTCAGTTCTAACCGGCGCTGATAACGCTCCCAGCGCATGACGAGATTCGCCGGGTCTATCGGACGGCAAAGCCCGGTAATCACATGGCCATCGTATTGCTGCAAATCGGGATCTTCGGCCTACGCGACAGGGTCAACGTGGACGGTCAACGTCTCCGGGCAAATGGCAAGGACGTTGTCGTCAAACAGCCGGTGCAGATCGATACGAAGCAGCAAGCCATTACTCCAGTGATCCAGACCACCAGCACTATGCTCTACCAGGTGTGCGGCCTCTGTCCTGCGGCGTAAGCTTGCTCCTGTAATCACGCAGCGGTCGTTACAGTTTCGACGGACGGTAGCAGCGAAATCAGCCTGATCCGGCCTGGTCACCACGCAGGTTGTAGAGCCTTCACGTTTAGGGTGCGCCAGGGGCGCAACAGACGGTTCCTGCATGGAGACGCGGGATTGTTCAACTTCGACGGAGATCAGGGCTGGCTGGGGTGCTGGCTGCGATTCTCGCACTACATCGTGCGTAATGCCGTTGGTTTCCGCTTCTTTAAGCTTTCCGACCTGGCTTGCTGCGGCCAGCGCACGGTCACGCGCTTCCTGCTTTTCTTCCTTCGTCCATTTACGTTTGGCAGGTTCGTGTGTGGGAGCCGGGAGATTATCTGGTTCATTGACCGGCACAGGGTCAACCATCTTTTTGCCTTGCATTGACTCAGCCATAAACCGGCGAGCCAGCACATCAGCGCGTAGTCCCGTATCGCGATGCTCATAAAGATAGGTGCGAAATTCCGTCACACGTCCGCCCACCAGCTTAATGGCCTCACTCATTCCGGCCTTGTTGATGGAAGCGCTACTGGTTTTCAGGTTGGGCAAACCGTACTGACGTGGGTTTTCTTTCTGGGTGCTTTCAGCGCCGGTCAGACGGCTCTCTCTGATTTTTCCATTATGCCGGGTCGGTGAATCGCCATTCGGATGTTCAGGAGATCGCCAGGTGTCTGCGGGAGGCGTATACGTTGTACCGTTCTTCTGGGCCATGTAGGCGAGCACTTCCCGCATATCAACACGGGTCTTTTTGCGCTCGGCAATACCTTCATCAATCTGACGTTCAAGATCCGCTCGCTTCTCTTTGTGCAGGCGGCGCGATTCCAGTACGGTTTCGTTATCATTCAGGCGTTCTACTATCTCACCGGTATTTAAATTCTGGTTTGCCAGTTCGCGCACCATGCTCAGCACTAAATCGCCCATTGGATGCCGGGTTGTGATACCCAGGCGCTCAAACGCCCGGTTGGTGATCTCGTTTCTGCGGGTTTGATTGGCCAGTTCCGTGATCTTCTTCAGGCGCTCGATTTCGGCAAGCTGTGCCCGCTTCATCAATTCGCTGCCGGTTAGCATGGCAACAATCTGAACCTGACTCTCACCCTTCAGTAAGTGCTCGGTGATGAATGTAGAAAGAGCTGCCCGCCCACCGTGATTTTTAGGGATACCCAGCGTGGCCAGAATGTCTCTCTTTAGAATATTACGCAGGTTAGCGGCCTTTTTTTCCGCTTCATGTTTGGCCTGCATGTCCCGGCTATGCTGCTTACGTTCGGCCCGGGTTTTCTTCACCTTCACTTTCGTCGTCACTACTCTTTACCTGGCAGGGCATCATCATCATTGATACCGGTCGCGGAGGCCTGCGGTCGTTACCTATCCCCCGCCGCTGGCCGCACATTTGATGGCGAGAGTATACCTGCTCTGTCGGCAGCGCGTCTTTTCTTGTCTTCATATATGCAAAATTAGTCCAACATACAAATGCGATCAGGGTCAACACCCCCGCGTCCACCCTGCAAAGCGCCCTTGACCTTTATACCCACTGAAACCCTCGCGCCCCCGGCCCCTCTTTTTTTTCTCTTTTTTTCTCTTTTTTTCTCATATTTTCTCGCATGGCTCATCCAGCGACCGGAGTCCCTATGTGGGGTTTGCAGGAACCGGACGGAAAGACCGGCACGGCCCGGTTGCCGCAGGCGGGGGAAATGGCCAGACCGGGCACGGCGGTTTCTTTTTAAAATGGTGGGCCCGGGCAGAATGGTTACCCCGGGCACGGGCCCGATCCTGAAAACGACACGGAGGTTTCAGGTACGGCTCCCCTTTCTGCCCCAAGCGAAGCGCAGGGGCAGAAAGGGGAAGTTTATTTGTATGTTGGACTAATAGAGGGTGATGTACGTGAATTCTGCCCGGGTTTTCCCGGCGATTATCCCGGAATCCATCACCGATATTCTTCCCTTTATCCTAATACCGGTGATGGCCACCGGCACAAAATGCAGGGTGTTCCGGCCCGGCGAAGATGCGGCCGCAAACCAGCACGAAAGTGTCGGTCGGAAAAAGGTGAAGCCAATGCTGGTGGCCGCACGGAATTCAGGCGGGCACTCGACGTTACTCACCCACGACTCCGGGTTAACGGTTCGACTCCGGGTAGCCTGGCCCGGGTGAAGCCCGGGGCAGGCTACCCTGTTTTTGTATGTTGGACTATTTTGACGGGTACTGGAGCAAACCACTCTGCCACACGATATGGCATTTAGTTACCGCTCTTGCGGTTCATGGATGAAATAGTCGGTTCTGTCAGGAGGGAGTCAGGGAAATGTGAAGAACCGAAATGGCCACGCTGAAAGATCATGTAGCCAGTTCAGATAAGCAAATTGAGTTAACGCCCTCGCTCATACCGCACCAGCTCTTCAGGTTTAGACAACCACTCTGTAATCTGGTGATCATGCATTGACGTATCGTATTCAAAGTCTGGCGGATAATACATATCGCCAACAAACCACTCTTCCTGCTTTAATTCATCCTCATCTATATCACAACCGCTATCAAGCCAGTCCCATCGGCCTCTTTTGTTAAAAATCACTCTCCCATTCGGCATAAAAGCTCCTTATTCAGTCAGATGGTTACGGTCTCGATATCTCGATGCCAGGTTAACATCGTTCACCAGTTTTACCACGGCTGGACGTTCGGCTTCAGTCCAGGAATCAGGCTGATAGTACACCCGCAGCGATTATCATCAAACTACTTCGCCTCTCAATCCCGCGCTCTCAAATTTCTGTTATGCATCATGCCAGAGTACAATATGAGGACACTATCGCCGGAATATTACCGACCGCCCCGACGATTAACGTTACCGGCCTAAGCTGAGGAAAATGGTTCTATGAAGTCATTTCTGATCAAAATGTCAAACGCGCATAACGAACACATCCGGGAAGTCGCTTCCGTGGATGAAGCTATTCGTATCGCATCCGAAAGAGCAAATGAAGGTTTCTGGCTTCCACCCAGCCGGGTCTGCGAAATGAGCAAGGAACATGAAGGCCGGTATACAGTCGGTGATGATGGCTGGTTCCGCCCCATCGAGCTGGCGGTTCCAGTCGAAATAGAAGAAGTGAAGTCGTCCTACGGGAACGGTGGTTACGACATGATTTCCGTAGGCAAATGGATCCAGACTCAATCAGGCTGGCAACCGTCACCGGCTGTCTGACTCTCCTTTTGTTTCGGTGGGGCTAGAGTGCCCCACTATTCTTCCGCTTTACGCTCGCGTTTTTCTTTGTCGCACTTCACTTTTTCATAAGCCTTGCCAAACCACTTAGGCTCTTTTCCCATCCCCGAATAAGATAGTCCTTCCGGCAGACTCTTCCAGAACACCGTTATCGCCTCGGCAAATTCTCTAAACTGTTCCTCGGAAACTTCAAGTTCTTCGTGGCGAGCTGGTCTCTCTTGCGGATAACCTTCGCATTGCCATACTGAGTAGTACTCCGGGTGAGCATTAACCAGTTTCTGGTGGGCATCACCATCTCCATGTTTATAAACGTTGACAACCTGATGACATGCACTGATTAACGGGAAACATGGCATGTTTCGTACTTCAATACCCAGCCATTCCATCAAATCCATAAGCCTCGGAAAACTGAGGTTCCAGATCAAATCTGATATCACAACCATGTCGAGCCACCGCCAGCTTCTGGCCTCCCGGATAAGCAGATCTCGTAATGCCTTGTCAAACTGGTGGTACATCCCAGCGGTCAGGGAAAGCGTGACCGTGACCTTCATTTCCCGCAACGCAACCCAGTGGCAAGCTTCAATCTGTTCAATATTCTCGTATACGTCACTTTCGTCGTGGTAATCAGGATTGAACCAGTCTCCAGCTGACTCTATAAATGACTCGCCTTTCTTTGTCGCTTCACTCCTGATCTCCACATCACTGAACTGCGACAGCAAACGTTCCTGCGCTTGTTCAGCGTAAAAAAGATGCGGGTTAAGCACCCACGGTCGGTCAATTGCCGCAAAGAAAAAGATGTTCCATCTCGGGTCGATAATTTCTTTTTCAGCATCAACAGCTGGCGCTGATACACTGCGGTTTGATTGTTTTTTTCTACCCATACCACTATCCAAATTAAAAACAGACGAAAAAAAACCGTCCAGCTGGACGGTTAATATCAAAATATCCTTCAGAAGTCTGACACGGGTCAGGCGCTAACCCGGGCAGTCGCTACTCACTAATTAAACCCCGCATAGGGGAAAACAATATTTTGATACTCCGACAACGCACCCCGCGATGGGGGAAGGTATGTCAGGCCAGTCTAACAAACCCAAAGCTCGTTGCAACCGCCAATCAGTGACTTAATCCTGGCAATCCTGATCATCAGTTTCAGTTCCGCAACTTAAGTAATCCATATTTAAAAACATTTTGTTCCCCGAGCCTGCCAATGCAGACAGACCTGAGATTTTACAGATCACGACAATCGACGGTACGCGTTTATAAATCTCGATTTCGCTTTCCCAACTTGACGCAAGATACCTTTCAAGCTGAAGTTCAGGGGTTACATCAACAGGTTGAATTCTGACCACAAAACCGTCTTTTCGCCCCTCATTGCGAAGAGATGTTAGCTGTTTTATCTCTGCATCGTTGAGTGTGGAAAATTTACGGCCATTAAGAATATGAGAGCAAAAATTGAAGCCAGTGATATGAGATGAGCCACCAGTTATCGATTCCAAAATGCTTGCATATTAGCTATCTGGGGGTTAGGCTCGCCTGTTTGCGGAGTGGATTCACATAATTCAAGGAGTCTTTCCAATTCCGATTTGGAATCACCCATACCCAATTCATTGCAAGGAAAAACATTGTGATTATTATTCATGAAAACTCCGTAGCATTAGATTTGAAGGCTAGTTTTCAACACTATGGGATCCCGAAATAAGTTCTCCCCCCCGCTCCCGGTAAGCTTTCGTTAATACCGCATAACTTTCTGAATTAACATGCTCATCAACCCCCGAACAAATCAGCCGGTTCGTCGGTGCTTCAAAAGCGTGGCGTTCGTATTTTTCGACCACGCGACAATCTTCCGACCATCTCTTGCCGAGCAACAAATCATTTGTGGTAATTGATGGAAACATCATCAATGCAAAAATTCCCCCAAGACAGCCTATTGGCACGAGCCACATGCAAACGATCTTGTTTTCGGAGCGTACAAATTTCAACCCGATGGTAGCGCCTATGATAGTCACGACAAATACCACCAGCAGAATTTTTAAGGGTAAAATCAGATCTGCGGCATAAATTAGCATTAATCATATCTCCTTAACTTTTCAATATTTGGTTCCTTCAAAAAGCCATCCATACTTTCCTTCATCTGGATGATCTGTCTTGTAGTTTATCTGGCAAGTGGTGAACTGACGCATCCATTCTCGTGACCTAAAAAATTTCCCACGAGGAAGTTTATCGCCAGGTAAGCATTGTTCAGCCCATTCGACAAAAGCAGGACAAACCCCCTTAAAGTGAGGAATAACAACTTGCGTGGCTTCTTTACGCATTACTGCTGACTGAATGGTTTTGGGATCAATCGTCATGGCTTCACAGGCTAACCCGACTTCACAAACATTTCTATTCTGCTGATGTTCTGTCATAGCGCCTTCCAGTTGAAGTTAAGTAGGGTCAGTTTGGATTTGAAAATTGTTGTACGGTAAGCCTGTTCTTGAACCTGCTTCGTGATCTTATGCCCGTTTGATGGCCACGGACTGACGCAAAAGTGCAAGAACGTCACTGACACTCATATCCCACGCATCCGCCTGCCGTTTCAGAATAAATGCCCCTACTTCCATTCTTTGGGCATGGTTCAACATATGCGTCAGCATATCCCCACCATGAGAAAAGTTTATCCCGCAGCCGGATGCACCATTGTTGATGAGCGTAAAACCTTTGTTTTTATCGGTTCCGTGAAAGTTTGCCCTCATCTCCTTTTCCAGCCCGAACAATACCGCGCAACATTGAGTTAATTCATAGCGATTCAGCTGGATGACGCGCTTAAGCTCCCATTGGGCTTCTTTTGCGCCATCAGCAATCGGAGCCATAGTGATGTTCACCGTGGGAAACGCATCCTTACCAGGCGAAACCACATATTGAAAATCAAGAGCAGTACGTTTTGCGCCCGTTTGCCGGTCTGCATAAAGCTTCAGCTGCTTACCAAATGTCGAAGTCATAACTATCCTCCAGAACTTAATTTACCCTGGTCATTCCAGCCGACAAAAGATTGTCGGGTTGTTTTCTACAGGCCTTCCCTCTCAATCCCACCGGGTATATTTTCCCCTTCCCTCTCGTTCCCACCGGCGATAAAAACTGTGCAGATTAAAAAAGTATCTTTTTGGGATTAGGCGAACAGCAGTAATTATAAAGAGGAGTGTTATTTTCTTTATTTTTCATGGTAATACAAGTTGTATTCAATAGAGGCCTGACGCGCCCCATCAGCTTTTCAGATGTAAATGGGACTATTTATCCTTTAGCGACTACAAAATCACGGGTGGGTTTGAGAGGGAAACGTCAACTTAGTGTTTTTGACCGGTGGGAATGAGACAGCACATTCCCGGAACCGGGCAAAAAGACGTTTCAAACATCAGGAACCTGTTAGTTTGGGATTCCGATCCGTGATCTGAATGGTGGGTACGCTGGTGTCCACCAGGTAGTAAAATTTCAGGTAACCGATGCTGGCAAGCACATCGAGAGCAGTTCGCATTTTCCGGTTCTGTTCGGCAATGCGCCCATTGAGCAGTAAACGCTGTCGAAGTCTGTCAAAGGTGATCGGGGCTGGATGTTGAGGTAGCGCTTCAAAAAATGTATAGAGCGCCTGAGCCGTTTCATTCCTGGTAAGTAGCTCCAGGGGTTTCTTCCGCAACAGAGTAAGATGATCTGAACGGTACAAATCCCAGAGTCGTTCGTCGGCTTCCAGGATGATGTAATCACTTTCACCATCAAATTCCGCCTCTTTCAGCAACCCGGCTACTTTGAACTTGGTGATCCCCGGGTTCTTCTCAAACCGAATGCTTTTTGAGCGAATCTTCGTCAACGAATCGGCTATCTCATTGCGCAGTTTCGTGCTGTAGCGTTTTGATGGGTAGCCGCAGAGTTTGGCAAATTCACTAAAGGGCATTTTAATCCGGTTACCTTTCAGCGCATCAGGCGATACGCTGAAGGAATGGACGATTGCTGTCCAGCACCGGAAGTCCTGGAAATAATTCAGCATCGGGCCGGTGATCTTTATGTCCGTGTACCCTTCCTGTTTTGCAATTTCCAGACTGGATAGCGCTTCCGTCACGTTTAGCGTGACCGTTGCCTCTGTTCGGCAACTGGGAGTAAAAACGCCCAGGCGGAGCAGTGATACAGGTTGTACTGATGAATTTTTTGTCACCGTCAGCTTTCCAGTCGACGGCTGATTGAAGTCGGGAATAGCGTCCTTGAAAAGAAGAACTTCATTCGAGTTCATCGTGTGGATCCCCCAGTTTTATTGTTATTTTCCGGGTATCTTGGAATGCCCAGTCCGGGCGAATGTATCACGGTGATTTTTATTGATCATGAGAAATAGGGGTCATTTAGTCCCCATTTATCGGGTATTGGTTTTTATTTGTACTAAATCAATACGTTATTTCAGAGATGAATCGGATAAATGTCGTTGACATCAAATTTTTGATCTGCTGCCAGTGTGGACAAAAAATGAATACCGATCACCTATTTTTGAGATTTGTTACGTATGATTATGTTTTTATTTGATGTTTTCATTAGCACAGCAGATGTTGATAATTAAGTTCCTTTCCCCTTCCAATCCCACCGTTATTCCCTTTGAACACCACCAGCTACCAGGCTAACCCCACCGACAGCCCTTCAGAGCTCACTTTTTTCCCTCTCAACCCCACCGGGGCAGGTCTTCAGAGCTTACCAGCTGCGGGTTTGCGGGAGCGGGGATCTTTTTGGTTCTATTTGGTCTTAATCTGGATCGATCTGTTGATCTACCCGGTGGATATGTGGATTAGTTGAGTCACGTCCTTGTTACTCGGTTGCTTAAATTTGGCCACTACGAACTGTCTCAATACCACTCTGAACAACATCCCAGTTGATACCGATATCACCATCGTGAGTTCGGTCTATCAACGCTAAGGTCGACTCAGCTTCGCTAGCTGAAACCTGCGGCATGTTTCGGTCTATTGCTAACTCCTGAACATCAGACTTGTACCAGACACGGACTAGCACCTTTTCGTCAGGGTTCATTTTTTGCAGCTTTGCGATAATTTCTTTTGCAGTTGCGTACATGTGAGTGCCTCTTATCGTTTTGTTTACACAATCAGTAAAGCACCGAGTCAGTAGCTGACGAAGGCAAAAAAGATACTTTTCCACAGGACAGTTCCAATAAAGAGATCCCAAAGGTGCAACGGAGTACAAAAGAGATCCCTGTACGCTGCAAGCCGCATGGTTACTGGGCTCAAGGGCATTTTATGACAATGGTAATGACTTTTTTGACATTGGTAATGATTAAAATGACATTGGTAGTGACTATTTCGACGTTAGTAGTGAGTATTTGTGACAATGGTAGTGAGTTTTATTGTGTGATCTGAAGGTATAACTCTTAAAGAGTTTTGAGTATATTTCTATTATAATTCATATAGATACCATCTATCACCTGTATGATGAAACAAAATTATTAAAATCTTATCCACTGTTTTCTATACGCATTTTCCTTTCATGCCCGTACATATTTTCGACAATTTAGCTATTCGATGTTGATTTAACTCGAAGAGAGAATTTATCCCCATTTTCCACAAGGTAGTTCCAATAATTAGTACCTTACGAGTTCCCATAGATCACAAGAGATCCCCGCAGCTCGGAAGCCAGACGGCACAAGGCCTGGAAGCCAATCGGTGACAACGGTAGTGATTATTTTGACATTGGTAGTGAGTTTTTTAACGGTAGTAGTGAGTTTTTTGACAACGGTAGTGATTGCGGCGACAATGGTAGTGATTTTTTAAAGGATCTTTTTCACCGGAATTGATCCTTTGTTGATAAACTACGTATGTATTTGTTTTTATGTGAATTTCAGAGTTTTATATTTAGTCGTGGCGTTTTTTTAGCCTGGACTTATGCACAATCTGAGATCGTCGCAGAGATCCCTTAAGTGACACTGAGGGCTTTGGGCGATAGTATTCAATAATCTGTTGATTAATACAGTCGATAAACCACTATGACCAATGAGAAAGATTCTGAGCAGCAAGGCCAGATGGTTACCAGGGCTTTCTCTGTAACAGAGAGAGAGACAGGTAAAGAAATTATTTTACGTCCTAATAGCAGCAGGACGGTTCAGTCTATCGCGCTCATGCGCCTTGGGTTGTTTGTGCCATCACCAAAAAGCGTTGGCCGTCAGAGTCGTGAATACAAAACTGTTGGCTTTGATGCCACGAAAGAACTACAGACACTTTCTTTGATGGAGAGCGAGGGTTTCACCAATATCTCGATCGTGGGTCAGCGCCTCGATATGTCTGTTGACTTCAAAACGTGGATGGGAATCATCCGAACGCTAGCTAACCATCCGATTGATAACGATAAGATCAGCCTCAAATTTACTGAGTTTCTGAAGCTCTGTAACCCTGAAAATTATCGTTCCTCTACCGCATCCCGTAAGCGTATCGACGCGTCGTTACGCAGGCTGGCATCCGTGATGTTGTCCTTCACCAGCACCCACTCGTCAAAGGTGTATACGACGCACCTGGTGCAGTCTGCCTTGCTTGACCCGGACTCTGATCAGGTAGAGCTACAGATAGACCCTAAGATATTCGAGTTGTATCAGTACGACCACAAGGTTTTGATGCAGCTGAAGGCTATCAAGGAACTGGCGAAAAAAGAGAGCGCACAGGCGCTTTACACGTTCATTGAGTCACTTCCACCAAATCCAATCCCGATCTCCTTAACGAGACTTAAGAACCGATTAAATCTTAAGACCCGTGCCAACAGCCAGAACGCCACAGTACGTAAGGCATTGGAGGAGCTGGCATCCATTGGTTACCTTCAGTACACCGAAGTAAAAAAAGATGGGAAGGTTTATTTCCAGATCCACAAACGCGATCCTGATTTGAATCTGAACAATATCCAACCACCACCTGATGGTGATGGCGAGGGTGATGCTGATGAGGAGAACAATGGCACGTCGGGTAAAAATAATGGTGAGCCACTGGAAGGTGAATTGTGCCCACCAGATGAGCCCATTGATGGGGATGAAACGTTAACCATCCATGACTTAACAGCTGAAGAACTTCACTACATTCGCAGCCTTAGAAGCCAGAAAAAGAACAATCCCGCCAGCTAGCATTCCCTCCGGGCTGTCAGATGACGGCCTGGAACCCTCCCTCCCTGCACATCGTCAGAGAATCCTGTTTAGCTTAATGACAACGGTATTGAGTGACGCGGTCACTACTGTTGTCATTGCGGGGTGACCACTCATGACAATGGTAATGAGACTAGATAGCTCACTACTGTTGTCATCATCGACATCTCTCCAGACCAGCTTCTCAGGGAAGGTCTTACACCGCTCACTACCATTGTCGGAATCGCCGGTACAGACAAATCGCTGATACCCATGACACCATGACATCGGCAATGAGTCTTGGCAGCTCACTGCTGTTGTCATCATCGACAACTCTCCAGAGCAGCTTCTCGGAGAAGACCTCATACCGCTCACTACCATTGTCGGCATCGTCAGTACGGATTTATCGCTGATTCCCATGACACAATGACAACGGTAATGAGTGATTTGACTCACTACCGCTGTCATTTGCTCCCGGCGCATTTGAATGACCACTGTATTGACTAAGAATACTCACTACCGTTGTCATTCATGATTCAGACCAAGTTCTTACTGCTCCACCAGCACAATGACAACGGAAATGAGTTCTGTTGGTCATTACCGTTGTCATATGCATTCCAGGTTAATCAGGCCTTTCAGGTAGCTATGGTAAGGATTCACTCGCCGTACTGTCTGCTCGTACTTGAGGGGCGGGATGAATGACCGTGGTAGTGACCGCGTCACTCCCTGTCGTTGTCGTTGTATGAATACATGGCCTGTCGGTGACAATGGAAATGAGTCCAACCGCTGTCGTAGCTAACCTGATTGGTCAATGACAATGGATGTGATTTTTTCAAGTCTCTACCATTGTCATCGTTTCCAAGTACATTTCAGTGGGGTCGTTCCGGCGATGACGAATCAAGTGAGTGCGGGATCACAACCATTGTCGAGGCACAACTTGCCGGTTGTAGCCATACCGAACGCTGCGACAACGATAGTGATCTCGATCACTCATTACCGTTGTCACCAGGCGGATGGTGAAGCACCAGAATCACTACTGTTGTCATCTAACATTCTGCTACCCATGCAACCAATGACGATGGTAGTGAGCAACGCCGTCTACTTGCTGTATATAGGGATAGTATGATGAGCCATAACAATGGTAATGACTCACTACCATTGTCATAGTTCCTGTACTTGATTGCCGGTAACCAGACAAGGGTTAACCATTAAGTCACTACCGTTGTCATTACAGAAAGGTACTTTCCTTAATTGTCATTACCGTTGTCGACCATGCACCCTCTTACCAGTAGTAACGGTTCGTTAATTATGTGAAGGTGATCATTACCATTGTCACTGGTTACACTCCCGGCAGATTCAAAAATCGAGTGACAATGGATGTGAGTTCGATGCGCAGGACGGCATCTCAGTGCCGATGGCAATAGTTATGAGCTGACCAGACTGGTGACAACGATAATGAGCCAAGCATTGAAGCCCGTTTGCTACGACAACGGTAATGATTAGGCCTCACTACCGTTGTCAGACACGATGCTTACTTCGGCCAGGTAAGTTCATCCCACCGGGATTTTAACCAGGCAGGGTTTACAGGTTTTCTTGTCGGTAATATTGGCCGAGCTTCATACGCGATGAGATCGTCATCCTTAGCCAGGATAGTGGGGTGGAAATGGATTGTCAGGGTGCTGGGATTAATCACACACAGGCCGTTGTCGTATAACCGATGTATGTCTGCCCGAAGCCACAGGCCATTACTCCAGTGGTCAGAGCCCGCTTTATGATGCTCAATCAGATGTGCTGCTTCTCCCCTGCATTTTGTCTTCACACCGGTGACGACACACCGCTCCATGCAGTTGAAGTATACCCTGTCGCTGAATTTCTTCTGATCAGGACGGGACATCGCACCGTACCGGCGATATCCAAAGCGTTTTGGTGAGACTTTCTCATCCAGGTCATCGTCAAATGAATCCTGACTCTCAGGCCGGAAGGTCTTCAGACGAACTTCCCAGCGAATGCCGTCACGTGCAAATTGCTGCCCTACGCGTGGGTCATCATCAGGCCAGATAGCTATTCCCTTAGCTTTAACAGCCAGCCGGAACTGGCGGGCATCAGCAGGGGTTCCCGTGCGGGTTAGTGTCATAAATTCATGGACACTCCGGTACTCCACTGGTTCTCCTGATGAGCCAGCAGGCCTGGCGAGAACCTTGTCTTTAATATCGCGGGCGAGTTTATCGGTTTGATTTTTATCTGAAGCCATGTGAGCTATGCCATACCGGAAGAGGGAGGCATGAATAATGGGCTGTTTTCCGAGGATAAGCCATAGATACTCACTACTGTTGTCATTCTTGTCGATGACAACAGTAGTGAGTCTGGTTGGTATGCATCATGTCGAAATCGGAGCACCGGTGACTTATCGAATAGTCTGAACTGACTTGTAATGCGCTTGTGCAGGGTGGCCATAAGCCGTATTCGAGCGTGGAACTTCGAGGTGACCCGGCATCCATCCGGTCGTTTTTGCAACCCAGAAACAGCGTTCCTCACCGTCATCGGTAGTGACTCTAACACGACAACCTTCAAGCCCAATTAGTTGGGGGGAAAGATTACCGGGGCAGCATTTCCGGGAAGCGTTAGCATATACCTGCCCGCGCCGCATGAGTTCTGCACATTGTTCAAAATGTTCTTCTGTACCCAGTGCAGCTACTGGTGCTTCAACGTCCATCCAGTCAGCTACGGCGGTTGCTTTTGTATGCAGGAGATCAAATCCGTAGCTTGATAGAATAGAGCCACATTTAAGAACATAGAGCTGCTGCTCTTTGTTAATGTTTTCGAGTTTCATAGCCGCTCCTGTTAGATTATCGTTGCCTGTTATTTAAAACATGGCTTTTCAGTAAATAAATAACCACACCTGCATGACGATTGGGACGCGATAATAAATAACGAGTATCTATTAGCTTTGAGTGCCGAAAAAACCACAATCCATAAGTTGCTCACCAACGGTATTGTCGAATAACATATCGTCTACTGAAACTTCATAGCTATTCTCTGATGAAAAATATCCAGCGTTATCATAGTCGACTTCTAAAGCGTCACCATCAATAACCACAACCTCAGTATTAACGAAAAGATCATCAAGGTCTGAAATAACCTCAATATCTTCACTCTGTTCATCGGTAATGACAATGACAACCATATCATCTTCAAACTCGGAAGCTGATACTTCATCATATCTTGCTGCAATTAAATCTGACATATTAGCCTCCAGTTGAATGTGATTGCCTATATGTCTATATTACCACCCACATGCTTGTGACGAAGTGATTTGGCTTATTTTTAATCGTTTAAAACAAAAAAGCCACCCCGGTTATTTCCTTGGTGGCTAATTGATATTATCCCTCGGCTAGTTCCAGCGCTTCCTTCTGGGAAGTGGCTTCACCGAACCAGACCAGATCATAATGCGTGAAGTCAGTAGATAACATGCTCCTGACCCGTTGTTCCTCTGTTGCCACAGTGCGGCTATAGACAGCTACACAGCGCTCTCTCTTCCCGCCCCGCAATGATGAAGGGCTGTTGAAAATCGCAAAACACATCGTTTCCGGCTTAACGTTAACCCCGCCCATTTTTTCAATGACGTAATCATAGGCAATTTTTTCAATGTCATAAAATGAGCCGTCAGATGACACCATTGAATATTTCAGAACAGTACCCCCCAGAGCTCGCTTAATCTGGTGCTCCCTTTGCTGCTCGTTGTTCCAGCGAAAGGTTTGACGGCTGCTGGGGTGTCCTACTTTCTGTTCCGCTTTTGCACGTGGGCTATAGCCGTCAGCAATGAGTGAATCCATAAATTCACGCATTGATAAAATCTTACCGTTATGACGAATTTGTTTGGCTAGGAAGTTTTCAATACGTTTTTCGTTGGCTTTTTGAAGTGTCATTTTTTCTGGCCTATGGTTCGTTGTCGTTATATTCAGTAAACCATAGGTCGTTCATGTGACGAAACGTGTATTTATTCAACCCTATCTTCAATTATTTCGGTCATTAGAAAACGCAAATGATGATTATCGCCATCAGGATTGATTTTGTTTTTGTGATAATCCATTACGCTTACATTTCTTGCTTGTTTGAAGTGGTAATTATCCATCGCGTTTACAGTTTTCTCATAGTAAGCTTCAGCTGAATAATCCAATAAACTTCGATAATAGGCAGCGACAACATCCCATCGACGATTTTCCGATGCTTTACATAACTCTTCGTCGTCACCTATTGCCGCTATGATATAACCATATATATAGCCAAGACATATGTCATGATTAATGGCTTTTCTGAATAATTCGGGAGAATATACCATAAGTATAAAGCCTAAAGACCTATGTATAAATACCCTGCTG
>SAAB01000119.1 GCA_009929615.1 Clostridia bacterium
ACCCACCTCCCAAAGCTTTCATTCCATCGCTCTATTTCCAAAACTGCCGTTGCGTCCGGTCGCTGTGCGTAGACAAGCAACTGCTCGTCAAAACGCAGACGGAAGTTATAACAGGCGGAGCGAAGAAAAGCTTCCCAATTTTCAGGAGTAGATACGACTGTTTTGCTTTCTCGGTCATAAAGCTCCAATATGAGGTCAAATTTTCTTGCCATAGGTGGCTACCTCCTTATCTTTCATAGTTTTTGCTTTTATGCTTCGGCTTGACGGGGTTGCCGTCAGCGTCGTAATTTTTCGGGTTTGCGGCTTTTACATTCCAACCAAGCATTGAGCCTGCCAGCATAGCAGCTTCCTGCCGTTTGGATACGCCGAGGTTTTTGTTCATCTGATTGCACATCTCACGGTTTTTGTCCCAGTCGCCAAACTGATGTGTGTAGAGACGGAAGCCCTTCTCATTCTTGTTTATAACAACGATTTCGCCGGAGGACGGAAGCGTGGAATAGCATTTATCGGGAAGTGGTATGCTTATCGGCTCGTAGGTGTTTCCGTTCTGCTCCATTCTTTCGGCAAACTCGCAGATGTGGAACAGATTATTTCCGACCTCAAGGTGGTACTCGTCTATATATCTGCAAGTCGGTTCAATCAGTTCACCGTCCCTTGTTGTGATGATGATTTTCTCGCCATCGGGGATACGGAACAGCTCATTGTAGCTGCTGTCGATGAAGCGAATGCCGTTTTCTGCTTTGTCAAGATGCCTGTCGAGCCAGTCCTTGCGGTAACAATAGCAATAGAGATTATACTCGCCTTTATTCGGGTTCAGGCGCATCATATATGCGTATTTATCCGTGTTGACATGGACGCCGAACTCACGCTCATTGCCCAGACTGTCTTTACCAAAGGACGCTTCATAATGAGAGTAGCAATATTTTGAGAGAGTTGCTCTATCCCTTAAAATTCCGCCTTCTGGACTACGCATTTCACTCATAACATCGTCGAAGTCAACCTTAAATTCTTCTGTGTTCAAATCCTTACGGAAATCATCCCAGTTATGCCAGAACTCATTTCCTGAGCTTCCGAAGTCTGCTCTCATATGCCCGATAAGCCCTGTCTGCATAGAAATCTGCTGACTTTGGCTGTATGTGTAATTGCGTTCATTTGGTTTCATTATTTCAATATCCACTGGTTTCACCTCGCTTGTTCTCTTGATTTGTTTTGTTTCGGAAAGTCCCAACCATAAACCTTGCCGATGTCATCGCCAAGGCGTTTGGTTACTCTCGTTATATCTGAACGGGTAGCAACGCCCAAGTAGATTTTGTCCTGCAAGCGTTCAATCTGTTCAGAAGTTGTGCCGTCCTTAAAGGCACGGTACAAATAGTGGTTGGTGCCATCGTGATGAATAGCGTCGGCTCTCAAATCGCCGAGTTTATCCACATACCACTCGGAATAATCTGTATCAGAGTACAGGCAGTCTTTGATGTTGCCGGATTCAATCATCTTGTAGCCTTGAAAGCGACCATTCCATCTGCCGAGGTCGGCAATAACGATAATCGGCTGTGTTTCCTGAATGTTGAGATTGACACGCTCATCGTCAAGATAGGATGCGTTGGTATCGAGCATTTTCTCATACAGACGGGCTTCGGTAATCTCATCGGGAGCATAGCCATTTTCTGCAAGCTGCTCTTTCAAATCATCACGCCAATCGTCAAGGTAGAGATTGACATTGCTCCAGATAATATGGCGGTCATTCGCTTTCTGTGTTTCCATCGGTAACACCTCCCAAGTAGGAAAACAAGGTCTTGTTTTTGACCTGTTTCTGTAATTCGGTGATTTCTTTCATCTCCGGTACAGTGATACCGGGAATAGAGAGAATGTCCTCAATCTTTAGGTCCTGAAGCTGCTTTTCGGTGTTGCAGCCGACAGAGAACAGTTTTGTGAGGACCTTCATTTTGTTGTTAAGTGCATTTTTATCTGCCATAGTGAGCCTCCTTATCGTTCACGGTCTTTATGGTGCGGTTTCTTTTCGGTAGGTATAGCGTTAAGTCTTTCTTTTGCCCATTCGGGAAGTCTGTCGGGGTTTACTTCTCCCATAACATCGCTTCTTTCAAAGCGAGTTTCTTTCCCATCATAGATATTCTTACAAAAGACTGCACTTCCACGGGAGTTTGCTTCTGCACCGAAGCCACCCTTTACAAGATAGATCTGTCTGTCGGCTCTCTGAAATTCCGAGTAAAGAATACTCGGCTTGATAGCAATGACTTTCCCAACAATGGATTTATCATAGCTGTCGGGAATACAGTCCTCTTTATGGATTACTGTAATCGGGATATTCAGATTGCTAATCTGCTTCTGAACAAGCCCTGCCTGTTTTGAGATACATTCGCCAAATACTTTTGCAATCTCTGCATAGCTGTCACTGGTAAGCACAATGCCATAGCTTGCGAGAATTTCGTTTTTCTCGCAATATGCAACCATATATCGCTCATCAGGATTTGCAGGGTTTTCTCCCAAAACAACCTCTTTATCTCCGATATGAAAAGCATCCGTGATTTCGTAATCGCCAGCCATTCGTTTTTCGGTTTCCATTCAGCTCACCTCGATTACAATGCAAATCCCACCGATATTTAAAGGCTGTGGATTGCGTGAATATTCAGGGAAACAGGACTGCACACGCTGCCTTGCTCTGCGAATGCTTTCAAAGCACGGAAGCCCCAAGCCTTTGCAATTCATCACAACATCTTCAAAGGGCATATCCCCGGCACGAAGATAACCGAAGCGGTTATAGTAGCGAAGAATGAGAAGCATATCGTCGTAGCGTGAAGCAGGGCAATCCTTGAGTATTTCAAGTACCTTACTCTCTACGGTTCGTAAATGATTCATTCGGTTTCCTCCTTAAAATAGAAAAAGGGCGGACATTTTACTGCCCGCCCTCGGTTTGTGTTTGTCTTATTTCTTCTTGTGGTTTTTGACCTGCAAGAAGATGAAGCCGCCGATAATAAAGGCGACCAATACAATAGCTATGATTGTTTTAGGTTCCATTACTCATTGTCCTCCTTTGTCTTTTTCT
>SAAB01000061.1 GCA_009929615.1 Clostridia bacterium
AGCCCTCGGAGAGCTATTCGCTATCAATATCTACAGTTTTCAAGGCTCGTTTGAGCCTCTTTTTTGACTCGGTTTTCTCATAAATCATTTGACACTACCCCAATTTCATTACTACATACATTATAGCACGTTAATGTTTTTTTGGAAGAGAGGAAATCTGTTCTTTTTTAAATTCAGAAATGAGCTCAATGATCAATCGAATCTGATTGTCAGAAAGGTCTTTAATTGTGATTGTCTGGTCATATTCGAGCCCTAGAAGATAGTCGGTAGAGCAACAAAATATATCCGAAAGTTTTATGAGAACATCGAGAGAAGGAAATCGTTCAGATTTCTCATAAGAACTAATCAAACTGGTGGATACACCAGCACGTCGGGCCAGCTGGCTTTGGTTCCAATAAAATTTTAACCGCAGTTCTCGCAGCCGGTTTGCAAAAGCAGACATATTTTAACCCCTTTTTACGAATAATACCTGTAGAAATATATTACACAACAAGTGTAACTAATAAAGAAGAACTTTAGGTGGAAATATTTTATACTTATAGTGTAAAATGGTTATATATTTGGGAAAAGAGAATAATATATGAAAAATAATAAGAAAAATCTTGAAAAGAAAGAAATAGAGTTTTCGGAATCCTATAAACGTAGAAAGGCCAAGCTGCTTCAGCAGCTGCTTAAAGGGGAGAATTATGTAAAAAAGGAGAGTTCCCATAGGAAAAAGCCGGATGATATATTATAATTAATAAAAAAAGAAAGCAGTATGATGGACAATGAGCGCAGAAGGGGATGGAAGGCTGCGGTTTCATCAGAAAGAATTTATAGAGAAACTCATTGATGAGATGGAGCAGACCGTTGCAAAAATGCTGTCGAAAATGACGAATGATTATTCTTTGGTTGAAGACGTGATGATTAGCGTGTGGACACTGGCATGTCAAA
The DNA here is from genome assembly GCA_009929615.1 of Clostridia bacterium. GTDB lineage: Bacteria > Bacillota > Clostridia > Lachnospirales > Lachnospiraceae > Frisingicoccus. The sequence continues at coordinate 934 of SAAB01000061.1, forward strand.
AGGTAGAAATATTGGAAAGACATGAAAATCCCCAGGGATGGATTATGAAGGCGGCTAAATATAAAATGCTTAAAGCGTTAGAGGATCGAAATCATATTTCGGAAAGGGAGCTGCTTGTATTGGAGAAAATAGAAGGCTATCTCATTGAGGAAGTAGAGATGCAGATTGAATGGATAGATATGCTCAAGTCCTATTTGTCACAGGACGAATGTACTGCTTTGATTTTAAAATTTTGTTACAATGTTTCTTATGCTGAATTAGCAGAGTATTTTCATATAAATGAGGCGGCTGTCAGAAAGCGGGTCAGCCGTGCATTGAGGAAATTAAAAGTTGAGATGTCAGGAGAAAGGTATAACAGGGAAAGGCGGGGAATATAGTGTAATAATAAAAATTCTGCAGGGATTGTATGAAGCGAATATTAGCAGTGATGGTATTAATGGGGCTTTTAGGCCTGTCCGTTCTTTTTTACAGTCGTACATATTCAAGGGTGGCAGATGCAGTTATGGCCGGAACAGGTGGGCCGGTAAAAAAAACAGTTGTTATTGATCCTGGTCATGGAGGCAATGATCCGGGGGGAATAGGTGTGTCAGGGGTGCTGGAGAAAGATGTGAATCTCTCCGTAGCCCTATTTTTGAAGGCGAATCTGGAACAACAGGGTTATGAGGTTGTTTTGACACGAGACAGAGATAAGGGTTTGTACAGCGAAAGTGCGGTTAATAAAAAGAAGGAAGACTTGGCAGAGCGTATTCGGATTATCGCAGAAGCAAAACCGGATTTTGTCATATGTATTCATCAGAACATTTTTACTGATTCAAAATATAGTGGTGCACAGGTATTCTATTATAAAGATTCTGAAGAGGGAGCAAGGCTGGCATCCTGTATTCAAAACCAGTTGATTGCGGGGGTGGACCCGTCAAATACGAGGGTACCAAAATCTAATATGAACTACTATATGTTGAAAAAATCACCTTCACCGATTGTTATTGTAGAATGTGGCTTTTTAACGAATGCGGAAGAAGAAGCAAAGCTCGGTACTGTAGAGTATCAAAGAAAACTTGCATGGAATATCTATTTGGGAATTATGCAGTATAGGAATACGGATGAAGGGGTAGAAAAATAAATAGGTTAAGCTTATAATAAGAACAGAGTATGAAATAGAAGAAACAGTGGAGATGGAACAAATGAAAACCATAGTATATAAAGTGAATGAAATACCGGAGGATAAATGGCTGACAGAGGCTGGAGAGATTCTGGAAGCGGGCGGCCTGGTGGCCATACCGACAGAAACAGTATATGGTCTTGCAGCGAATGCTTTGGATGAAAAAGCCGCAGCAAAAATTTATGCAGCAAAAGGCCGTCCATCAGATAATCCATTGATTGTCCATATTGCAGATATGAAAGAACTTGAGCCACTGGTATCCAGACTGCCGGAGGCGGCTGTGAAGCTTGCGGAGCAGTTTTGGCCAGGACCATTAACGATGATTCTTCCTAAAAGCCCAAAGGTACCATATGGAACAACGGGAGGATTGGAAACGGTGGCTATCCGGATGCCGTCCCATCCGGTAGCCCGTAAGCTGATTCGGACATCAGGGATTCCGCTGGCTGCACCGAGTGCGAATACATCCGGCCGGCCAAGCCCGACACGGGCATCCCACGTTTATGATGATTTAGATGGAAAGATAGATATGATATTGGATGATGGACCGGTAGGAATAGGCATAGAATCTACGATTGTGGATGTAAGCGGGGATACACCGATGATTCTCAGACCGGGATATATTACAGAAGCCATGCTGGCAGAGGTTGTGGGTAAAGTGACGGTAGACCCTGCTATTTTGAGTGAGAATAAGGATAAAAATTTTCATCCAAAGGCCCCGGGGATGAAATATAAACATTATGCGCCAAAGGGTGAATTGTTTTTGGTTTCAGGAGAAAACAGTAAAGTGGTTGAAAAAATCACGGAATTAACTCTGGAAAAGGTGATGGCCGGGCAGAAAGTCGGAATTGTTGCAACAGATGAAACAAAAGACTTCTATCAGAGCCGGGAATTGATGAAGAATAAGGACAATATTGTTATTATGAGTATAGGTACACGCAAGGATGAAGGGACAATCAGCCACAACCTATACGATATCCTGAGAAGGATGGATGGCGAGGGCGTTGATTACATTTATTCTGAAAGTTTTGCAGAAGGTGAGAGGGGCCAGGCGATTATGAACCGTCTGTTGAAAGCCGCTGCACATCGGCAGATATACGTTTGATGAGGAGGATTGAAGATGAGCGAGAAAAGACAAGACTATATTACCTGGGATGAATACTTTATGGCGGTGGCAAAGCTGGCCGGTCTGCGGTCAAAGGACCCAAATAGTCAGGTGGGTTCCTGTATTGTGAGCACAGATAATAAAATACTTTCTATGGGATATAATGGCTTCCCGCTGGGATGTTCCGATGATGAATATCCATGGGCCCGGGAAGGGGAACCACTGGATACGAAATATGTCTATGTAACCCACAGTGAGTTAAATGCTATTTTAAATTATCGTGGTGGGAATTTAGATGGTGCTAAAATTTATGTTTCTCTTTTTCCATGCAATGAATGTGCAAAGGCAATTATTCAAAGCGGTATAAAAGAAATTATTTATGGTGAGGATAAGTATGCCGGGACACCATCGGTTGTTGCATCGAAAAGAATGCTGGATTCGGCAGGCGTCGTGTACCGTAAATATGCTGTTACCGGAAGAAAAGTAGAGTTAGAAATTTAACTATATTATGTGAACTGCCCCTAATTGCTGACAGTTAAGGGGCAGTTCACTTTTATGTAGACTTTTTTAGTGAAATGTAATAGAATAAAAGATGAATCTTCGGATTTTTTGCGAATATTACTGAAAAAATGAACAAAAACACGGTAATTGTCTATTACTTTGAGGAGATTGCAGGGAATGAAGAAGAAAAGTGGGGCATTGCAGGCCTTTGCATTAATTGGGCAGATTGGTCTGAATATGCTGGTTCCGGTTGCATTATGTGTATTTGTGGGACACTGGCTGGATAACCGGTTTGGAACAAATTGTTTTCTGTTTATTTTTATTATCCTTGGGATTATGACAGCATATAAAAGTCTGTATGACTTGACGAAACGCTGGCGGAAGGAGGAAAAGGATGAGCAGATTGACGAAATTGAAGGAAGAGATGATGGAAGCTGAGGCTGAGGCTGAAGATGAAATCATTGAATGGAAAGAGTATGATGCAGATGCTATTGATGCAGAGATTAGGCAGACACTAAAAGCTTTGGTGGCAGGCATCGGCGGACTGGCTCTTATTTTAATAGGCGTGGGACTCCTTTTAGCGACAGATAAGCTGGGATGGTGTCTGGGTGTGGTGATAGGTGCAGCAGGTGCGGCGTTAATAGCCGTTCATATGAGCAGTACCTTAAATAACCAGATGGATATGTCCGTTAAAAATGGTAATAAATATATGATAAAGAACACTATGCTGAGATTTATATTTATGGCAGTGCTTTTGTATATCGCCTTGAAAGTGCCGAGAATTAGTTTTATAGGGGTATTATTGGGGATTCTGACATTAAAGGCATCAGCACTTTTACAGCCATATATAAATAAAAATCTTTCACAAAAAGGGAGGTGAGAGAATGGGAAATGAAGTTGACTTTATGATTAAAGGGTACTATAAGCTGACCCTTTTTGGCAATGAAGTCTATGTGACAACGACCCATGTATGTACTCTTATTGTGGTTCTTCTATTGCTTGTTGTTGGCAGTATTGTGAACAGGAAGATGAAGAAGGCCAAGGATATTCCGGATACCGTCCAGAATGTTGCGGAGATGTACGTGGAGATGCTGGATAACATAGTGGCAGAGAATATGGGAAAAACCTGGTTAAAATATGCAAATTATATTTTGACTATTTTTCTTTTCATACTTATCTGTAACATTTCCGGTGTTTTAGGTCTTAGACCGCCAACGGCGGACTATGGACTCACCTTGACACTGGCATTGATTACCTTTGTTGTCATCCAGTTTAATGCGTTTAAGCATATGGGGGTTTTAGGTTATGCAAAAAGTTTGACACAGCCAATCCCGATACTGTTCCCAATTAATATTATCAGTGAATTTGCAACACCACTGTCATTATCTCTTCGTCTGTTTGGCAACATTATGTCAGGGACAGTTATGATGGGACTGTATTACGGTCTTCTGCCGAAGTTGATAACGATAGGTATTCCAGTGTTTTTACATGTTTATCTGGATTTGTTTGCAGGAGCCATTCAGACATATGTATTCTGTATGCTGAGCATGGTATTTATTCAGGACAAGATATCTGAATAATAGTTGATTGAATAAGGAGGAAATATTTATGAATCAGATTACGAATGAAGGTTTTATTTTAGCAATGTCTGCGATTGGTGCCGGTTTGGCAGTTATCTCTGGTATCGGACCTGGTATTGGCCAGGGTATTGCAGCTGGTTATGGTGCATCTGCAGTTGGTCGTAACCCGGGAGCAAGAGGTGAAGTTGTATCTACGATGCTTCTTGGACAGGCAGTTGCCGAAACAACAGGTCTTTATGGTCTGGTTATTGCTTTGATTCTTTTATTTGCTAACCCACTGATTGGAAAACTTTGATTCCGTTAGTGATGAGGGGAATGAAATAAAGCCGAAGGGAGGCTTAAGACTTGGACAGTGGATTTGAAAGGTTGTTTGGACTGGATGCCCAGCTGCTCTTTGATGTGGCGGTAGAGTTTGTTTTATTAATGATTCTCTATGTCTGTATTTCAAAATTGTTTTTCAAACCAGTACGTCAGTTTCTTCAGGAACGGCAGAAGAAAATCGATGCCGATCAGGCAGTTGCTGATGCTGAGAATCAGGAAGTAATAAAACTGAAAGCAGTATATGATGAAAAGCTGAGTGAAGCACATAAAGAAGCAGAACAGTATCTGTCTCAATCCAGAAAACTTGCTATGAAAAAGCAGGATGAAATAATCGCCCAAGCATATGCAGAAGCCTCTGCAATTAGAGAAAAAGCCAACCAGGAGATTTCGGAAGAAAAGGAATCCGCTAAAGACGATGTAAAACGGGAGATGGCGGAAGTGGCCTCGGCTATGGCCGGCCGTTTTGTGGATGTTCCGGATGGATTCAGACAGGCTTTACTTCTGGAGGAAACATTAAAGGAGATGGGAAATAAAACATGGCAGAATTAATTATTAATTGTGTGAATGTCTTTCTTTTATTTTTCGCTGCTGGATATCTCCTCTCCGGAATGGTTTCTGGTAAGCTGAATCAAAGGAAGGCAAAGATTGCAGAGCGGATTGAATCTGCAAAAAACCACAAAGAAGAAGCTCTTTTGAGCCGCGAAGAATATGAACACCGCATCAAAGACTTTGAAACTGAGCGTCAGGGTATTCTGACAAAAGCGCAGGAACGGGCAAAGATGACGGAGGGGTATATTTTAAAAGAGGCGGATGAAGAGGCTGCTCGTATTGTGGGACGTGCAGAGCGTGAAGCAGAGCTTAGAAAAGCGAAAGTTAAAGACGATGTTAAAATGGATATTATTCATGTTTCCGAGCGTTTGGCAGAAAAACTTATTAAAGAAAGTGTTGATTCCAAAAGCCAGGATACATGGATTGCTGATATGTTGGAAGAGATGGGAGAGAAGACATGGGAAAGCTTGTAGATAAAACGTATAGCAGTGCGTTTTTCGAGTTGAGTCTGGAAGCCGGTAAGCTGGATGAGTATACGGAAGAAATTCGTATGGTCAAAACAGTCCTGGAAGATGAACCCCAGTTTGCGACCCTGTTAAATCACCCCCAGATATCTCAGGAAGCTAAGATGGATATGCTGACAGAATGTTTCGAGAAGAGACTTTCGCCGGATGTTTTTGGCTTTTTAAGGGTGGTTCTCCAGGCACGACGTCAGGAATACTTCATAGAAATCTTTGATGCATTTCTGGATAAAGTGCGGAAGTACAAACATATAGGCAGAGCCTGGGTGACATCGGCAGTGGAATTGACCGATGCTCAGAAAAAAGCAGTTGAAAAACGACTGTTGGAAATTACAAATAATGTAGTATACGAAATGGAATTTCGCGTGGATGAGAGTCTGCTTGGCGGAATGAAGATTCGAATTGACGATATTGTTGTAGATGGAAGTGTGAAGTATAAGCTTCAATCTATGATGAGAAAACTGGAAGAAATCCAGTTGGCATAAATTTGAAATGTAGAAAGAAGGTGCCAAAAGCTCCATGAATTTAAGACCGGAAGAAATTAGTTCAGTTATAAAAGAACAAATTGCCAGATATAAATCCGAACTGGATGTTTCACAGGTTGGTACTGTTATTCAGATGGCCGATGGAATTGCACGGGTTTATGGTATTGAAAATGCCATGCAGGGCGAGTTAATAGAATTTCCCGGACATGTATATGGCATGGTCATGAATCTGGAAGAAAATAATGTCGGTGCGGTTATTCTTGGCTCGGGGCATAATATCAGTGAGGGAGATGTTGTAAAGACGACAGGGCGTGTTGTAGAAGTTCCTGTTGGAGATGCAATGCTTGGACGTGTTGTCAATGCGTTAGGTCAGCCATTAGATGGAAAGGGCCCTATTGAGACAACCAAATCCCGACAGATTGAAAGGGTTGCCCACGGTGTTATTGAAAGAAAATCCGTAGATACACCAATTCAAACAGGAATTAAGGCAATTGACTCCATGGTACCGATTGGCCGGGGACAGCGTGAGCTGATTATTGGCGACCGTCAGACAGGTAAGACGGCAATCGCAGTGGATACGATTATTAATCAAAAGGGACAGGATGTCCTTTGTATTTATGTGGCTATCGGCCAAAAGGCATCAACGGTAGCGAATATTGTAAGTGTTTTGGAAAGCCATGGTGCTATGGACTATACAACGGTTGTAGTATCTACGGCATCAGATCTGGCACCACTCCAGTACATCGCACCTTATTCGGGCTGTGCAATTGGAGAGGAATGGATGGAGGAAGGAAAAGACGTATTGGTCATCTATGATGATTTATCAAAGCATGCGACGGCTTACCGTACCCTTTCCTTGCTGCTTCGTCGTCCACCAGGCCGAGAGGCTTATCCGGGAGATGTTTTCTATCTCCATTCCAGACTTTTGGAAAGAGCTTCAAAACTTTCCGACGATTTGGGTGGAGGTTCATTGACAGCTATCCCAATTATCGAAACCCAGGCAGGCGATGTTTCTGCTTATATCCCAACCAATGTTATCTCCATCACGGATGGACAGATTTATTTGGAAACAGAGATGTTTAATGCGGGCTTCAGACCGGCTATTAATGCGGGACTTTCTGTATCCCGAGTAGGTGGCGCGGCTCAGATTAAAGCAATAAAAAAATTGTCGGCGCCTATCCGTGTGGATTTGGCTCAGTTCAGAGAACTTCAGTCCTTTGCTCAGTTCGGCTCCGAGCTGGATGCAACGACAAAGGAAACATTGGAGCAGGGTGCTCGTATTCAGCAGGTACTGAAACAGCCTCAGTATGAGCCAATGCCGGTAGAAAAACAGGTTACGATTATTTATGCAGTAATGAATAAATATCTGCTGGAGGTTCCGGTAGATCAGATACTTGACTTTGAAAAAGAACTTCTGGAATTTGTGGATACACGTTATCCGGAAATTTATACATCCATAAGGGAGCAGAAGGAAGTTTTGAAGGAAACCGAAGAGTTGCTGATTAAGGCGATTACAGAGTGTAAGCAGCAGTTTTTGGCTAACTAGAAAGAATGTAAAGGTGTGAATGCTTATGGCCTCAATGAGAGAAATAAAACGGCGTAAGGCAAGTATTCAAAGTACGGTTCAGATTACAAAGGCAATGAAACTTGTATCTACAGTCAAGTATCAGAAAGCTAAAGGCCGTGCCGAGGATGCCAGGCCATATTTTGAAAAGATGTATGAAACCATGGTATCCATTCTTTCCAAAACAGAGACAATGGCAAATTCTCAATTAGTGCCGGGAGATTCTCCGGATTCAGCAGTGATTGTTATCAGTTCTAATCGTGGGCTGGCAGGGGGCTATAATTCCAATGTGGCTAAAATGCTTATAAACAGCGAATTGGATAAAGGCCATGTCAAACTCTATGCGGTTGGAAGCAAGGGCCGGGATATGCTTGTAAAACAGGGATATCCATTGGCATCAGACTATTCGGAAGTGATGGATGGGCCAACCTATCGGGAGGCTCAGGATATTATGAGAGAAGTCCTTCAGGCCTATCAGAATAACGAAGTCAGTGCGATTTATCTGGCGTATACTCATTTTAAAAATACAGTGACCCATATACCGACATTTATTAAACTTCTCCCGGCGGAAACAAAGGCTGAGGAGACAGAAAAGGAAGAAACAGCAGAAGCACCAATGAATTTTGAACCAGAAGAGGAAGAGGTGTTGGATGCGATTATTCCTAAATACATTACAAGTCTTGTGTATGGAGCATTGATGGAATCTGTAGCCAGTGAAAATGGCGCCAGAATGACAGCGATGGATAATGCGACCAGTAATGCAGAAGAGATAATTGGAGATTTGGAATTGAAATATAACAGAGCACGACAGGGTGCAATCACTCAGGAGATTACAGAAATTGTTTCTGGTTCTGAGGCATTGTCCTGATGTGGTGGAAGGAGTGAATAACAAACGATGGCAGACAAAAGCGTGGGTAAAATTATCCAGGTCATGGGTGCTGTGCTTGATATTAAGTTTTCAGATAAAGGGATTCCGGAAATCCATGATGCAATTAATATTGAACGTAAAGAAGGCGGAAGGCTGGTTGTCGAGGTTGCTCAGCAGCTGGGCGATGACGTTGTTCGATGTATTGCCATGGGACCAACAGATGGTCTGATACGAGGCATGGAGGCAGTTAGTACAGGAGGACCCATTACAGTACCTGTAGGAGAACAGACTCTGGGGCGATTATTCAATGTACTCGGTGACGTCATTGATAATAAACCAGCTCCGGAGACGGAGCATCGGTCACCAATTCACAGAGCAGCTCCGGAATTTGATGAGTTATCCACAAATGCGGAGATTCTTGAAACAGGCATTAAAGTTGTTGATTTACTCTGCCCTTATCAGAAGGGTGGAAAGATTGGTCTTTTCGGTGGTGCCGGTGTTGGTAAAACCGTCCTGATTCAGGAATTAATTCGTAATGTGGCTACAGAGCATGGTGGATATTCCGTATTCACAGGTGTTGGTGAACGTACTCGAGAAGGTAATGACTTGTATTCTGAAATGACGGAATCAGGTGTTATTAACAAAACAACCATGGTTTTTGGACAGATGAATGAGCCACCGGGAGCCAGAATGCGAGTTGGGCTGACCGGACTTACAATGGCAGAATATTTCCGTGATTATGGCGGCAAAGATGTGCTTTTATTTATTGATAATATTTTCCGTTTTACACAGGCAGGTTCTGAGGTTTCTGCGATGCTTGGACGTATTCCGAGTGCGGTAGGTTATCAGCCAACCCTTCAGACAGAGATGGGTGCCCTTCAGGAACGTATTACTTCAACAAAAACAGGTTCTATCACCTCTGTACAGGCTGTATATGTGCCTGCAGATGACTTGACAGACCCTGCACCTGCAACAACTTTTGCCCATTTGGATGCAACAACCGTATTGGACAGACAGATTGTAGAATTAGGTATTTATCCATCCGTAGACCCACTGGCATCCACTTCACGTATGCTTGACCCGAATGTTGTCGGAGAAGAGCATTATAAGGTGGCCCGTGGTGTTCAGGAGATTTTGCAGAAATATAAAGAACTTCAAGATATCATAGCTATTCTCGGTATGGATGAATTGTCAGATCAGGATAAATTGGTCGTATCACGAGCAAGAAAGGTACAGAGATTCCTTTCCCAGCCATTCTTTGTAGCTGTACAGTTTACAGGGCTGGAAGGACGCTATGTGCCGCTGAATGAAACGATTCAGGGCTTTAAAGAGATTATAGAAGGTAAGTATGATGATATTCCGGAATCCTATTTTATGAATTGTGGTAATATCGAGGATGTACTTGCAAAAGTGAAGTAGGTGATGGGGTGGCAAAGGAATTATTTGAATTGCAGATTATTTCACCGGACAGAATCTTTTATAATGGCGAGGCCAGCATGATTGAATTGACGACAACGGAAGGCGAGATGGGGATTTATAAGGGTCATATTCCGATGACCTGTATTCTTGCACCGGGAGTTATAACGATTCATGAAGCAAATGGAACGAAAAAGGCCGCAATACATCAGGGATTTATCCAGATTCTGCCAGAGGCAATTACCATTATGGCTGAAGTTGCCGAATGGGGCGATGAGATTGATTTGGAAAGAGCGAAACGGGCCAAAGAACGGGCAGAAGAACGTTTAAAAGGTGACCGTACAAAAATTGATGTTAAACGGGCGGAACTGGCACTGCATCGGGCGGTTGCCAGAATTGAACTGGTGAGAAAAGTATAATCTGTTTCTCAAAAACAAGAACAGGCTGGCAGCAGTGTCAGCCCTGTTTTTTACTATCAGATGGAAAAAAGTAGTCATAATGAAACTTTTATGGTAAAATGAAGGTAGATTTTTGAGGTAAGAGGAGTCTTATTATGAAGAGTACAACATTAGTAATTATGGCCGCAGGTATTGGCAGCCGTTTTGGTGGGGGAATTAAACAGCTGGAGCCTATGGGACCGAATGGCGAAATCATTATGGATTATTCCATCTATGATGCGAAGGCAGCAGGATTTAATAAAGTCGTATTCATTCTCCGTAAGGATATTGAAGAAGATTTTAGACAGATTATTGGACAAAGAATTGAAAAAGTCATAGATGTAGAGTATGTATTCCAGTCTTTGGAAGATTTGCCGGAAGGATTTAAGGCACCGGCAGATCGTAAGAAACCATGGGGTACCGGTCAGGCAGTTCTCTGCTGTAAAGGAACCGTTCATGAGCCTTTTGCAGTGATTAATGCCGATGATTATTATGGCAAAGAAGCCTTTAAGAAGGTACATGATTATCTGGTTGGAGAGAAAACAACGGATAAGGTCTATGATATGTGCATGGCGGGTTTTATCCTGCGTAATACATTGAGTGATAATGGCGCAGTAACACGAGGTGTCTGCGTTGTTGATGAGAATGATTATTTGACTCGGGTTGTTGAAACGGGTGGTTTGTGTATGACAGCAGAGGGTACGATTGCCCACGAGGATAACGGCTCAGATATGGTTATCACACCAGACCAGCATGTTTCTATGAATATGTGGGGCTTTACACCAGGATTTTTAGATGAATTAGAATCTGGATTTAAGACCTTTTTATCAGAGATTCCAGAGGGTGAAGTGAAGCGGGAATACCTGCTCCCTACCATTGTTGACCAGTTAATCAAGGCAGATAAGGCTTCGGTTAAGGTTTTAGAGACGCGAGATAAGTGGTTTGGCGTTACCTATAAAGAGGATAAAGAAAGCGTTGTAGCAGCCTTTAAAAAGCTGATTGCAGATGGTGTTTATCCTGCAGATTTATGGGCTTAAAACAGAATATTTATTAAATGCCATTGCGGATGTAATTGTCTGCAATGGCATTTTTGTGTTATTTATTCGCTTTTTTCATACGATTAAAGACCTCTGTCCAGTCAATCAGATGAAACCAGTTGGCTGTATAGTCTTTCCGTAGGTTTTTATATTTCAGATAATAGGCATGTTCCCAGACATCCATACAGAGCAACGGAAAGTTTCCGTTAGAAATTGGATTATTCTGATTTGGTGTATTCAGGATTTCCAGCTGGTTGTCCGGATTTATAACAAGCCAAGCATAGCCGGAACCGAATTGGGACAGGGCATGGTCGGTCATACTCTCCACAAATTTTTCATAAGAACCAAAGGCGTTTGTTAAATCGGAAGCCATAGGATTCTCATTCGCCGGTGCGTGCATCAATGAAAAAAACATCTCATGATTATATACACCACCGGCATTATTCATTACAGGCTGACGGATATCTTCCGGCAGCTCGTTCAGTTGAATCAGTAATTTTTCCAGTGTCCAGTCGTGATACTGGGGATAGTCTTTTAGGATTTTATTCAGGTTGTCCACATAGGTTTTTAAATGTTTATCATGGTGATAATGAAGTGTTTCCGCATCCATATAAGGTTCAAGTGCATCATAATCATAGGGAAGCGGCATTAAATCAAATGGATAAGTCTGCTGCATAAACAATCCTCCTTTTCTATCCAGAGTATATGTGTTTTTACAGTAAAATATCCATGCTGCCTGAACGAAAACCTTCTAAATCCAAAGTAATATAAGGGAATCCGAGTTCTTTCATAGCTGAAACAATGGCTTCATGCTGTTCCATAAACGGGTTAAAGTCAGCCTTATCAACTTCAATTCGAAGAATTGGTGCGTGAAAACGAAGGCGGACATTATAAAACCCTAGATTTCTAAGCTGGGCCTCGCCATTTTGTATAAGCTCTAACAATTCATAATCAAAAGGCGTGTCATAGGGAAGCCGGGTGGCCATACATGGCGTCGATGGCTTGCTTGCCGTTGAAAGGCCTGCCTCTGCAGAAAGTTTTCGGATATCATCTTTGGACAGACTGCATTCCAAAAGAGGACTATGAACCCCCATTTCCCGAACGGCCTGAAGCCCCGGACGATAAACCTTTGTATCATCCAGATTAGAGCCTTCACAGAACCATGTATACCCAGCATCCTTTCCGGCTTGAAGAAGCGTTTGGAACAGCAGGGATTTACACAGGTAACAACGGTTCTTTGGATTGGTAACAATGCGTTTGTCAGAAAATTCGTCCAGGGAAATAATCTGGTGGCGGGCACCCAGAGATGCGGCCAGTTCTTTGGCTTCGGATGTATCTCCATGAGGATGAAGTCTGGTTTCAAAGGTTACAGCAAGTACAGGTTTATCCGGATTCACCTCAGAAACAGCTTTGCAGGCAGCAGCTAAGAGGAGCGTACTGTCGACGCCGCCCGAAAATGCCATGCAAATGCCTTCGTTTACATGAGGTTTAAGAAATTCTATCAGTTGTTCCATTATATCTCCTTTTTGTCATCCCGGCCTTCAGGTAAGGCTTTTTTGCAGTCAATGGCTTTTCTGGTGGCCATGGCTTCGGAATCCAGAATGGACTGGTCATAAGCAATGGCTTTAATCATGGTATAGATTTCTGAGAAACTAAGGTTGTTTTTCAGAGCAATAGCGGCGACATCGTCATTTTCTGGATAGGCATAAATCTGACCATTCCATGTCGTATATTTGACACGGGCTTTTCCCCAAGGTGTATCGATTGAACGAATTTCACGGGGAAGCATGGTTCTGTCTACCGGATATTTGCGAAGGCCAATCGTTGTCGTATGAGTGAAAATAATATTTTCCATCTTAGGCATTAAGGATTCACGGCAAAGAACAGTCAGCATTGTGGCTGGACGGTTCTTTTTCATATAGATAGGTGTTGTATATACATCCTGTGCACCAGCTTCAAATAACTGGTCAAAGGCAAAGGCAATAGCTTCACCGGTACAGTCATCCAGATTGGTTTCAATCTTCCATATAGGTTCCAGGTCTACTTCACGTTTTGGAAAATCCAGTTCCCGGTTCACAGGTTTAATTGTTGCCGGACGCTTCTCCTTTGTCAGAGCAATTTCCTGGGAAACTTTCTTAGGAGTATCCTCTGATGGTGCAGCATCCAGGTCTTCAAGGAGCATTGCACGGAGAATACTAGCCTTTTCATATTCACGTTTCCCGGCGCCAATACCTGTTTTCAGCAGGCGGAAGTGTTCCGGCAGTTTATCCTTTGTGCGGAGTGCAGCAGCAATAGCGGCACCGGTTGGTGTAATAAATTCACCCTGACAGTCCATAATGTGGATAGGAAGCTGGCAGGCGGAGGCAATATTAGCTACGGCAGGTACCGGAATAGGAAGTATGCCATGCTGGCAGCGGACCGTTCCCTGGCCTTCGTAAAGTTCAGAAATAACGACATCGTCCACATCTAAAGCATCCAGGCAGACAGAAAGTGCAACAATGTCCACGATAGAATCAATGGCACCAACCTCGTGGAAATGAACTTCACTCAGTGGTTTATTATGGGCTTTGGCCTCGGCTTCAGCAATAATCTGGAAAATCTTTAAAGCAGTAATTTTGGCACGATGGCTGATGCTGCCGCTGTTTATGATGGCCTGAACACTTTCGAGATTGCGATGTTCATGTTCATGGTGATGTTCGTGTTCATGGTGGTGTTCATGTTCATGGTGATGTTCGTGTTCATGGTGGTGTTCATGTTCATGGTGATGTTCGTGT
>SAAB01000120.1 GCA_009929615.1 Clostridia bacterium
ATTGTTATACTTCAAAGTCCTCATCGGACAGAAGTTCGTAAGTTGTTTCTCCGTAGTCATCGTCAATCTCTTTCGGGTTAATATCCAAATAGTCAACGACAGCAACAGAGGCTGTGACTTCGCCGTGCTGATACGGCTCGGCTTTTCCATCAGCAGTAAGTGCTACATTCGGATGCTTTAAGATGTCGTACTTGAAATCCATTACCGGGCGTTCGCCACGGATGAACAGGATAGCATACTGATTATCAAGCATTCGCACTTCATCGGGAGTGAGCAGCTCTCGACCGCTGATTTGATAGTTGGTGGAATAGTTTCCGCTTCGTCCGGTTGACTTACCAAAGGTATTGGTATCAATCGTTTCTTTGCCCAACAACTCGGAAACATATTTATGGGTGGATTGCTCATTGCCACCCAAGTATAGGAATTCATCGCAGTTGCCCACGATACTTTCCCATTGCTTTTCAAACAGAGCTTTGAGCTGTGCCAAGTTCTGCAAGATGATAGATACGCTTACACCACGGGAACGCATAACCGATAAAATCTTATCGAAGTCATCGGGGAGCGAAACATTGGCGAACTCGTCCATTAGGAAATGAACAGGCACAGGCAAACAGCCGCCGTGAATGTGGTCGGCTGAATAGAATAGCTGCTGAAAAAGCTGGGTATATAAAATCGACACAAGGAAGTTAAAGCTCGTGTCGTTATCCGGGATTAGTGCAAACAAAGCTACTTTCTTATCTCCGAGGGACGGCAAATCAAGCTCGTCCGTTGAAGTCAAAGAAGCAAGGCTTTCAAGATTGAACTTTTCAAGTCTTGCCGCAAGCGTAATCTGAATGGATTTCAAAGTTTTTGCACTGCCTGCGTGGTAGCTCTTGTAATACTTGTTTGCAATGTGGTCGGGATGGTCGGCTTGCAGCTCCATAAAGAGATAATCAAGAGCAGTAGGCTCAGGTTCTTCTTCGTTTTCTATCGCCGCATAGCGAAGCATTTCCATAACCATTGGGAAGTTCTGTTCCTCCGGCGGTGCTTCGTAGTGGAGATAATAGATGAGAGCTGACAAGAGCATTGAAGCCGAGGTATCCCAAAACGGGTCGTTGCTCTGTGAACCCTTCGGTGTGGTACTCTTAAAAAGGTTTGTAACCAAACGCTGAATGTCGTTGTCGCTTTTCAGATAGACAAAAGGGTTATAACAATGGCTCAGTTCCATAGAGATTAAGTCAAGCACACGAACCTCATAACCTTTCTTTTCAAGCAGCCCTCCGGTATCTCGGAGAATTTCGCCTTTCGGGTCAAGGATTACGAAAGATGTGTTTGCCTGCATCAAGTTCGGCTTACAGTAAAATCGAGTTTTACCTGCACCTGAACCACCGCAAACGAGTGTGTTGAGATTTCGTCTGTGTTTCTTTGCGTTCAATCCGATGCTGACATTCTGCGTCATCAGCTTGTTATTGCTTGCCGGACTTTGATGATACTTTTTGTTTACGGCTCCGGCATTGCCCCATTTAGCAGAGCCGTGTTCTTCTCGTCGTCTGTAATTCTTCTGCGTTGAAAGCCAAATCCCGATACCCATTCCGTAGGCTAAAAGCAAAACGAGGACAGTTTTTACGCTGTCCTCGCAAAGCTCTATATGAAACGGGTTATTAAAAAGTGTCACCGCTGATGACACAATCTCAGGCAACCCACCTTTTACGGATGGGGCAATCAGAAGGCTGAACCACACAACAGGAATGATACCGAGAACGGCAAGAATGATATTTGCTTTCCTGTCGTTATCTCGCATCGTCACGACGGACTTTCTGTTCAGTTTTTTCGATGACCTTGAACTTTTTCTTTGGGGCGTGACCGATTTTTATAATAAGGTCATCAACGGCATCGGTAGAGCGACCTTCTTCTTTCAGGTCGTTGCGTTCATCGTTCAAAGAACGGATAACAACACCGTGTTCGTAGTCATCAAGAGCAACAAAGAATTGTTCTTCCTTCATATTTCACCATTCCTTATCTTGCACCACGGTCTTTGGATTTTTCCTGTGACTTGCGGTACATTTCATCAGATACACGAGAGTGGATTTCATTCATCGCACCACGAACCTTGGTAAGCTCAGCACGAATTGCTTTCGGCTCTTTGTTCTTGAAACTATCGAGGTTCGCAATGTTGAAGTTCTGAGTGTCCACGCCGTACTTCTTGCAAAGCATATAGCCAACGCAAACCGCATCGAAGCCGCAGTCCTTACGGCTGTATGCTTCGGAATTTACAGCAAGCTGTGCGTGGCCGAGTTCCTGTGCAACGCACTGGCAGATAGCAACGCTGTCGCCAATGCCACGCTTTACAAGGATTGCCTGACTGTCATTGTCGTAGAGAGCACCCATATTGTCATACGGGAGTTCATCCACCGTTTCAATCGCAACAGGAGCAGAATCAAGCATCATCGGCACGAGCTTCTGCGGGTCACGGTTGAGAGTAGGAGCAGGAATTCGCTTGCCGTTGGTCTGACTGACATCAAAGACCTTTTTGACATTGTAGGACACACCGGGAGTGCCATCCTTCTTGGTGTACTCAACGGGTTCAAGAATGGAAATGCTCTTTGAACCCTTGTTGATTTTCACACCCTCTTTAGTCCAATCGTCAAAATCTTTGAGCTGAGTGGCTTCGGGAATTTGCTTGTAGATAAGCAGAGCATTTGCGGCAGAGTATCTGTCCATTCGTGCTTGCGTATCAAGAAAAGCCTTGAACTTATCCGGGGAAGAAGTGACTTCCACGGCAGTATCATCAATCAGCTTATACACAGCGTCTTTCTCTGCCTGTTTCTTTTCAGCCCACTGTTCGGGAGTGAACTGCGGTTTGTTGTAGCCTCCTTTGGAAGTGGTCCTATGTCAAGAAAAAGTACAAATTAAAAGTAACCAAATTTTCCATTATGTAATTGTGTATCAGCTTGCCAGTCCGGCATTCTTTTCTTCCAA
>SAAB01000121.1 GCA_009929615.1 Clostridia bacterium
AACGCTTGCTGATAACGTGCAGCTTTCCCTTCAGGCGGGATTCATACAGCGGCCAGCCATCCGTCATCCATACCACGACCTCAAAGGCCGACAGCAGGCCCAGAAGACGCTCCAGCGTGGCCAACGTGCGTTACCTAACAATAAACCTGTTTAAATATCCAGATAAAAACATTCAATCTGGGTCAAATGAGTGATACAGTTTCACCCATAAGACCCAATGGAGGCAATATGTCTGAATTTGAATTACTGGCGCAGGATCTGCTTGAGAAAGCAGAAGCGGAAGAACAACTGCGACAGGAAAATGATAAAAAGCTGCTCGGGCAGGTGCTGGAAATCTATGACCAGAAGTACGTGGCTGAACTGCTTAGAAAAGTTGGTAAAAATGAGTGGAGTCGCGAGACTCTTAATCGCTGGATTAATGGTAAGTGCTCACCTAAGACGCTGACGTTAGCCGAAGAGGAACTTCTACGAAAAATGCTTCCGGAAGCGCCTGCACATCACCCTGACTATGCCTTCCGGTTTATTGACCTGTTTGCTGGGATTGGAGGTATACGGAAGGGCTTCGAAACCATCGGTGGCCAGTGCGTTTTTACCAGTGAATGGAATAAAGAGGCTGTGCGCACATATAAAGCTAACTGGTTTAACGATGCTCAGGAACACACTTTCAATCTCGATATTCGGGAAGTCACGCTCAGTGATAAACCTGAAGTACCTGAAAACGATGCCTATGCTTACATTAATGAGCATGTGCCGGATCATGATGTACTTCTAGCAGGTTTCCCCTGTCAACCGTTCAGCCTTGCGGGCGTAAGCAAGAAAAACTCGCTCGGGCGCGCGCATGGTTTCGAATGTGAGGCTCAGGGAACGCTTTTCTTCGATGTGGCGCGTATTATACGCGCAAAAAAACCTGCCATCTTTGTTCTTGAAAACGTTAAAAACCTGAAGAGCCATGACAAGGGTAAAACCTTTAAAGTCATCATGGATACCCTCGACGAACTGGGCTATGAAGTTGCGGATGCAGCTGAGATGGGCAAAAACGATCCTAAAGTTATCGACGGAAAGCACTTTTTACCTCAGCACCGAGAACGTATCGTTTTGGTCGGTTTCCGTCGTGATCTGAACATTCACCAGGGCTTTACCCTGCGCGATATTAGTCGTTTTTATCCGGAACAGCGTCCGTCATTTGGCGAACTGCTGGAACCCGTGGTTGACAGCAAATATATACTGACGCCGAAACTCTGGGAGTATCTCTATAACTACGCCAAAAAGCACGCAGCTAAGGGTAACGGATTCGGTTTTGGCCTCGTTAATCCTGAAAATAAAGAAAGCATTGCCCGTACGCTTTCTGCTCGCTATCACAAAGACGGGTCTGAAATTCTGATAGACCGTGGCTGGGATATGGCCACAGGTGAAACAGACTTCGCGAACGAAGAAAATCAGGCGCATCGGCCCCGCAGGCTGACTCCACGAGAGTGCGCGCGCCTTATGGGTTTTGAAAAAGTAGATGGCAGGCCTTTTCGCATTCCTGTGTCAGACACTCAGTCGTACAGGCAGTTCGGTAACTCCGTAGTGGTGCCCGTGTTTGAAGCCGTAGCCAAACTGCTTGAACCTTATATCCTGAAAGCGGTTAATGCCGATTCGTGCAAGGTTGAACGAATCTGATCGCTCCTCCCGGTATTTATGCCGGGAGATAATCTATGGAATATCTGCGTAAAGCCCTGTCAGCTCAGCAATAAACGCACCTAGCGTCATTAGCTCAGCTCTCACCGCCTCCGGGTATTTTTTGTGCAGAGATGATGGCACGACCAATCTGACACCCGACTCCCGCATCTCCCGATATTGAGCCAGAGAAACTCCCTCCTGGAGTGTAAACAGATGCACCTGATGAATTTTATCAGCCTCATTCAGTATCTGACGCCAGCGATCCTTACAGGTAGTCTTGACTGCCAGCATGCGCAGATTTTCTACGGGAAACTCAGTATCGTGGTAAGCCCCTGCGGAAGGGAAAAGGAAATCGGGTTTTTTATTACCTTCTGTGATGGCCTGCGTCGCAAAGTGTCGCAGGCCGTGCTCAATGAATAGATGCTCCAGGTGCAGTTCCAGCGACTTCCCGGCTCTGGATTTACGGCGATTGCTGACAGAATTGGCCAGCGCAATAAATTCATCCACAGAGCCAAATCCTTTCCGGATGATATCCAGAACATGCAGTTCCTCAACCAATAGAAATATGTCGTACTCCACGCGCCGGCGGTCAAGAAGTTGCTCATCCGGATCAAGGGAATTTTTCACATAATGGCTGGCTGCATACTGAATAATTTCACTTCCCGACGGAAAGCGCAGGTGCCAGTCTTCAGGTAGAATATATTTATGATTTACTGGCGCTTGCTGTAGAGATAGTCCGCCTAGAATCTGTCCTGCGGGGCCGGATATAAGCGCTCCGGGTATAACTTCACCAATAGCGGTCTCAATGACGTCCTCTTCATCAGTGCTGGCGCATACCCAAATATTTACTTCCTTACAGTCCCCCCCTTGCTCATCAAGCTTGAAAGCCAGGAGCGTCAGAGCCCCTGTATTTTCAGGATTCTGAAGTGGGCTGCCTCTACCCCAGCGGGTAATCCTTTTTTCATTCCGGGTTTTACCAAAATGACGGCTGTTATAATAAATTGCCCGGGCTTCGCTGTCAGGGCAATCATGCGATGACACATGTGCGGTGAGAAAAACCGAAGGGTTCAGTTCACGGGTATGGTTGATAGACGGAAAGAGTTTTTCAACGATACCTGAAGGGATATAAAGCCCTACCTGGTGACCACCTGTTGCGCCGGTATCGTTGGCGGAAAGGCGTTTGATGTAGACGAAGTAATTCTCACATGCGATCTCAAGTAGCCAGTTGTGGAAAACCGACATAAGCATCCCCTGTTACCCTGAAACTCTACTCACCATTTTTTCAT
>SAAB01000017.1 GCA_009929615.1 Clostridia bacterium
AGCACGATGTGGTGGTCTTATTTTGATGCCTACTTTTCAACCTGTATAAAATTTTCAATGTTCTTTCAATTTAGCCTTGACTTTTTATTTGCAGGCTTACTTAAACTCTTACATGTTTCCTTAAAGTCATATAACTTCCAATGAAACCAATTCCCAAACCAATTCCTAAAGAAACAGGAATCAGAATATTAAATACTGTATTTACATCTAAAAATGTAAGTAACCGGTTCAATATAGAAAAATGAGTCAAAACAAAGTCTACAACCTTTGGATAAAGCACACGTAAAATGATAACCGGAATAGCGGAACCTATTAAGCCAATGGTCATACCTTCAACGATAAAAGGACCTCTGACAAAAATATCCGTTGCTCCAATGTATTTCATAATCGCAATTTCCTCTTTACGCACAGTAATACCTATCATAACTGTGTTGCTTATGAGGAAAACAGCGACAAATACCAAGATTAAAATAACGCCTATCGAAATATATCCGATTAAACGGCTGAAGTTTGTGAAGCTCTCTGCTACAATCTCTGAAGCATTGACTTCTCTGACTCCACTAAGTGTATTAATATACTCAATCAATTCCGGCTGTCTGGCTGTATCTGCCAGATAGACCTGGATACTTGCTGAATCTGCCAATGGGTTGTCCTCATCCAAACCAGAAAGGATTCCCTCATCTCCATCTGGGAAATACTGATTTTTAAACATCTCCCAAGCTTCTTCAGACGAAATATAATTTGTTGAGCTGACTTCATCTCTCGCATCTATCATCCGCTGAATTTCAAGCATCTCATCTTCTGTTGTTGCATCTTCAAAAAATACTGTAACACCGACGTTGCTCTCCGCCGCATGAATCATAAACTGAAAGTTGGATACCATGCAGTAAAAAATGCCGAATAAAAACAGACATGCAGTAATCGTTCCGACGGACGCCAATGAGAACAACCGGTTACGGCCGATATTTTTAAAGCCCTGACGGAGCGCATAGAACATTCTACCAATCATTTGTTATTCCACCTTTTTCATCGTTGACAACCACACCTTTATCAATTGTAATAACTCGTTTCTGCATACGTTCCACAATCTCCTGATTATGGGTAACAACAACGACCGTGGTTCCACGTTTATTAATGTCCTCCAATAAAGTCATAATCTCCCAGGCATTTCCCGGGTCAAGATTACCTGTAGGCTCATCGGCCAACAGAATCGGAGGGTTGTTTACCAGGGCTCTGGCAAGAGAAACTCTCTGCTGCTCACCACCGGATAATTCATTTGGAAAAGACTCTGCCTTATCAGCCAGTCCTACTAAAGACAGCATCTGTGGCACAGTTTCCTTAATCTGCTTTGCCGGTTTTCCAATAACCCGCTGAGCAAATGCAATATTCTCATAAATATTTCTATCCTTTAACAGACGGAAATCCTGAAACACGACGCCAATACCACGTCTCATCTTCGGAATCTTTCTTCTCCGAAGTCTGCTGATGTTCTGACTGTTAATATATATCCTTCCTGAAGTAGGCTCCAGTTCTTTCAATAATAATTTAAACAGTGTTGTCTTTCCAGAACCGCTGCTTCCTACGATAAATACAAATTCACCTTTACGAATTCTCAGATTAACACCATTTAAAGCAGACACACCTGTGCTATAAGTTTTGCAAACGTTATCTAAAACAATCACGTTATGACCTCCTTTTATCGCCAGTTTCTCGCTTTAAATCTTAATATTCAAACGTTTCCATATATCTCATATACTTTACAACCATCAATGCAATCTTAAATGTAATCGCATCCTCAAAAACTCTCAAATCCAGACCTGTGCTCTTCTGAAGCTTGTCCAAACGATATACCAGCGTATTACGATGGATATACAGCTGTCTGGAAGTTTCTGAAACATTCAGGCTGTTTTCAAAGAATTTATTGATAGTTATTAAAGTCTCTTCATCCAAATCATCTGGGGACTTTCCATCGAAAATCTCCTTAATAAACATCTTGCATAATGGTACAGGAAGCTGATAAATCAGACGTCCAATACCTAAATTACTGTAAGCTACCGCTGAACGCTCGCTGTAGAAAATCTTTCCTACATCCAAGGCCATCTTCGCTTCTTTATAAGAACGGGATACATCCTTAATCTCATGGACAATCGTACCAAGAGCTATGCGGCATTTTGTCAGTCCCTCTGCATGAAGCATATCTAAAAGACCTTTACAGGACTTCGTCAGTTCTTCATAATTCTCGTTTTCTTTAACTTCTTTAACGAGAATAACACTCTTTTCATCGACTGCGGTAATAAAATCCTTTGTCTTACCCGTGTAAATACTGCGGACAATCTCAAGACCATTCAGTTCTTTATCGCTGTTCAACTCAATAATCACTGCAATTCGCCGTACATCGGTATCAATACGAAGCTTTTTTGAACGGTTGTAGATATCTACCAAAAGCAGATTATCCAGCAACAGGTTCTTAATAAAGTTATCTTTATCAAAACGTTCTTTATAGGCTACAAGCAAATTCTGTGTCTGAAAAGATGCAATCTTACCCACCATATAGACATCATCACTATCGCCTTTGGCAAGGATGACAAACTCAAGCTGATGCTCATCAAACACCTTAAAGAACTGGAATCCGCTAAGCACCTGGCTGTCTGCCGGTGAATTGACGAAATCCAGAACCGCATTCTCATATTCTTCCGCATTATTCATTGTAGATGCCAAGACTTTTCCTTCGGTATCCATAACGCATAAATCCACTCTGGTAATGGCTTTCAGCCCTTCCATCGTATTCTGCAAAATCTGATTTGAAATCATTTCTACCACCCTTACTCTTTTATCATATAGTCCGTTACATACCAACTCCTTTATATATAATAGTGCAAATATGCCAAAAAGTAAAGATTTTTTTATGTTTTTTTATAAAACAGCCCCATGTAGGTTACATTTTTGTTACAGAATGATTTCATTTATGAATTCTAGCACATTTTAAAATTGAATTATAACCAATTTTATCCGAGGGTTTTTATTAAAAATGTATAAGCGCCGGAATTTTATGGTGAACACTTTGTTTTTATGATATAATCCATAATATATTTTTATACACTATCTATAGAAAGAAGTCGAATATATGGCAAATAAAGTCGTTTTGATTACCGGTGCATCCCGTGGAATTGGCCGTTCTATCGCCCGGATATTTTCTGAAGCCGGGTGGGCTGTAGGTATCTGCTGCCGGCAAAACAAAGATAAATTATTAGAAATTCAAACAATCATTGAAGCTAACGGAAGTCCCTGTTTCACCTATATAGGCGACATGGGTATTTACGAAGAAGCTCAGGCTTTTATTACAGAAGCTCAGGCCCTTCTTGGTCCCGCAGACTGTCTGGTCAATAATGCCGGTGTCTCTCATATAGGGTTATTGGACCAGATGAGTCCTGAACAGTGGCAGCATATCATACAGACGAATCTTACCTCTGTTTTCAACTGCTGTAAACAGGTAATTCCTGGTATGGTCTGCCGCCAATCCGGACATATTATTAATATTTCCTCTGTATGGGGTATCTGTGGTGCTTCCTGTGAAGTTGCTTATTCCGCCTCAAAGGGCGGCATCAATGCTTTCACAAAAGCCTTGGCCAAGGAACTGGCTCCAAGCCACATCACTGTCAACGCCATTGCCTGTGGAGCTATTAATACAGAGATGAATCAGTTTCTCAGTGATGAGGAACGTTCTCAGCTGATTGATGAAATTCCTTCCTGTCGTATGGGTGAACCTGAAGAAGTTGGCCGGCTGGCACTTCAACTTGCCGGTTCCCACCCTTATCTGACCGGTCAGGTCATCTCATTGGATGGAGCATGGATTTAAAATAAACGTAGAGCAGAAACCCTTCGCAACGAGATTCTGCTCTACATTTTTTATGCTTTCTGTGCCTGAAGTTCCTGCAAAAATGATACAAGTTCTTCCGAACATTTTCTTTTCAAAATAATAATTCCTGATCCTTGTCCAAGCACTAAATAAAAGTGAGTAGGTGTTTCCAACACTCTCTGGACCTGGCTGTAATTGACACGGCCTTTACCTAAAACGCTGGCCTGCTCAACATAATTCGGATAAAATGTATATATAAAGGTTACATTCTGAATACTGGGATTTTTTGCATAATCACTTTTTGCATTTATGGAAAACACAATTTTAAAAATCAACGGTACCAACACTGCGCAAACAATATAAGTCATATCTCTGGTGAAATAGCACACAGCCAACAGCACCAATTCTATTACCAGCATAACAACCGGTATCTTCCTAACCTGCCAGAGTATGGCATGATTAAATTTTTTATACTCGTCATATGTATATACGGTTTCCGTCTGAAGCATCTGATTCATAAGAAAATCCCTCCTTTTTATCCTGTTAATTATATATGATTCAAGAAAAAAAGGCAAATTTCTGACCTGTATAAATATATTTTTCGGCATTCCAAAGCGACTCTGGCATATCTCCCATCATAACCAATACATATACCCGGTCCCCGATTTCAATTGTTTGATAGTCATCCTCAAAAACCCTGATTCGTGAATCATATCCATTAACACGCATATAGTAAGATGTATAATCCCGTGACTCACCGGCTTCAACTTCCATTTTCTTATCTGTCACCCGGTGTTCTTCAATATGCCAGTTATATTTATTCTGTTCCGCATGGATATAAGCCCATATGGATAAAAGGGCAAGCAGTCCAACAAGAACAGTGGCTATCAAAAGGCCTCTGCCGTTTGACGAAAATAACCTCTTGCTCTCTGTTTCTATCGCATCATCCGCCTGCCTCCGGTATCCTATACTTAATACGCCTAATAAAGCAAACATAAAAACAGCAACAATTATCAACACAATTAAGCCCTGATTATTAAACGCCACCTGTTTCTGTACCATTTTATCGGTAAGAGCTATCATTTCCATTCCTCCTGGTTGAATCTACCTATCCAACTATACCCTACCGCAATTATGTAAAATCCATAGTCCTGCTTTTATTAACATCTTATAAAATAAAAAGAACAGAAAGCATTTCACAGCTTTCTGCCCTTTTCATTTTTATCATTTATGCCGTTTCTTCAAACTGGGAATTATAAAGGTCTGAATAGAAACCACCCTGTCTGAGCAGTTCTTCATGACTTCCCTGTTCAATAATATCTCCATCTTTCATAACCAGAATCACATCTGCATCTTTAATCGTTGACAATCTGTGGGCAATAACAAAGCTTGTTCTGCCTTCCATCAGATGATTCATAGCCTGCTGGATTCGTTCTTCTGTACGTGTATCGACAGAACTTGTTGCCTCATCAAGAATCATAACCGGATTATCCGCAAGAATCGCACGGGCGATCGTCAGAAGCTGTTTCTGCCCCTGAGATACATTGCTTGCATCCTCATTCAGTTCCATCTGATAACCTCCCGGAAGGGTCTGAATAAACCGATGGGCACGGGCTGCTTTTGAAGCTTCTATAACTTCTTCATCCGTAGCATCCAACCGTCCATATCGGATGTTTTCCATAATGGTCCCTTTAAAGAGCCATGTATCCTGAAGAACCATACCAAATAATTCTCTCAACTCACTTCGATTAAAATCCTTAATGTTATGACCATCCACGAGAATATTCCCGCTATTGACATCATAGAAACGCATGAGCAATTTAACCATCGTTGTCTTACCGGCACCTGTCGGTCCAACAATAGCTACCGTCTGTCCCGGCTTAACATCACAACTAAAATCATGAATAACCATTTTATCCGGCTTATATCCAAAACGTACATTCTGGAAAGATACTTTTCCCTCCGGTGCTTCTAAATGTACTGGATTTTCCACGCATACATCCTCTTCCGGCTCCGCAAGGAATTCAAAAACACGTTCTGAAGCTGCTGCCATAGACTGAAGCATATTAGATACCTGAGCCACCTGTGAAATCGGCTGGGTAAACTGGCGCACATACTGAATAAATGCCTGAATATCGCCAATCTGTATGCTTCCGATAATCGTCAGGTAACCACCAACAACAGCAACGGCAACATAACCCAGGTTTCCAACAAAGTTCATAACCGGCATCATCACACCTGAGAAAAACTGGGATTTCCAGGCGGATGTATATAATGTATCATTTGTCTCTGTAAATTCTTTAAGAACTTCCTCTTCTCTGTCAAAGGCCTTAACGATATTCTGTCCGCTGTAAACTTCCTCGACCTGTCCGTTAATTTTTCCAAGATATTCCTGCTGGGTACGGAAAAATTTCTGAGAAAATTTTACAACCGTTGTAATCAGAAGACCTGATACAGGCAGAATAACAACTGCAATCAAAGTCATCATCGGGCTGATACTCAGCATCATAATCAAAATACCAATAACCGTTGCTACAGATGTTATAAGCTGGGTAATACTCTGATTCAGGTTCGTACCCAATGTATCAACATCATTCGTAATTCGTGATAAAACTTCACCGACGGTTCTGGATTCAAAATATTCCAGCGGCATCCGGTTAATTTTCTCAGAAATTTCCCTACGCATACGGAAACATATTTTTTGTGAAATACCTGTCATCAGCCATCCCTGAATAAATGAGAAACAGGCACTGATTACATATAATCCAAGTAATATAAGTAAAACCCGGCCTATTGTTCCAAAATCTATACCCGGACCTCCGGAAAGTTTTGACACAAGTCCATTAAAAATTTCCGTTGTTGCCCGGCTCAGAACCTTAGGTCCAATAATATTAAATGTCGTACCACAAACAGCAAAAATTGCAACAAATACAAGAGCAATTTTATAACGTCCCATGTAATTCAGTAATTTTTTAACACTACCCGTAAAGTTTTTTGGCTTTTCTCCCGGTACAACACCTCTGCCCATAGGACCGCCTCTTCTTACCGGTTGTCTTCTTCCTTCACTCATGATGCGCGTCCTCCTTCCAATTCAGCTTCAGATAACTGGGATTTCGCAATTTCCTGATAGGATTCACAACTCTTCATCAGTTCGTCATGGGTTCCTATACCCGCTACGCGTCCATCCTCAAGCACAATAATCTGGTCGGCATGAAGAATCGTACTTATACGCTGTGCAACAATCAAAACAGTGGCATCAGCAACTTTATCCTTTAAAGCACTTCTCAAAGCAATATCTGTTTTGTAATCCAATGCAGAAAAACTATCATCAAAGAGAAATACCTTCGGATTCTTTGCAACAGCTCTGGCTATAGACAGACGCTGCTTCTGGCCACCGGATACATTGGTTCCACCCTGAGAGATTGCACTTTGATACAAATCTTTTTTAGCTTCGATAAATTCTGTAGCCTGGGCAACAGCAGCTGCGTTTTCCATATTCTCATCCGTAATCCAATCACCACCGAACTTAATATTTGATGCAATAGTCCCAGAGAACAAAATACCCTTCTGAGGTACAAACCCAAGAATACTTCGCACTTTATTCATAGACAATTCCCGGATATCAATATCGTCAATTGTAATTGCTCCGGAAGTAACATCATAAAATCTTGGAATCAAATGAACAAGTGTAGACTTGCCACATCCCGTACTTCCGATAATTGCCGTTGTCTTTCCAGGCTCCGCCCGAAAACTTATATGCTCCAGTGCATCCTCATTCGCCCCCGGATAACGGAAACAGACATCTTTAAATTCCACATATCCTTTAATATCGTTTAGTTCAGCATCCCGAACTGTTTTTGCATCATGGATACTTGGCTCTGTTGTAACAACTTCTTCAATACGGTCTGCTGCCACACCGGCTCTTGGAAGCATGATGGAAATCATTGTCAACATAAGGAATGCCATAACAATCTGCATGGTATAGGTAATAAACGCCATCATATCTCCAACCTGAAGATTTCCCTGGTCAATACCATGTCCACCATTCCATACAATTAAAACAGTAATACCATTCATAATAAGCATCATTGCCGGCATCATTACTGTCATAACGCGATTTGTAAACAGCTGGGTCTTCATCAAATTCGTATTGGCTTCATCAAAACGTGCCTCTTCGTGTTTTTCACGGCTAAACGCACGGATAACAGGAATACCGGTAAGGATTTCCCTAGATACAAGATTTAATTTATCTACCAGGTCCTGCATCTTTTTGAATTTTGGCATAGCCAAAGCCATAAGTACAAGGACAAGGGCCATAATTGCTGCAACAGCTACCACAATAATCCAACTCATACCCGTTTTTGTATTGATTACTTTAAGCACACCACCAATACCAATGATGGGTGCATAAAATACCATTCTCAGCATCATAACTTCGACCATCTGAATCTGCTGGATATCATTGGTGCTTCGGGTAATCAGTGAGGCTGTGGAAAACTTATCCATCTCTGCATTTGAAAAAGATACAACCTTACTAAATACATTTTTTCGCAAATCCCGTCCTACACCCGCTGCAACCTTTGCTGCAAACAGTGAGACAAGAATGGCTGCAACCATCATAACAATGGTCAAACCTACCATCTGGATACCTCTGGATTTTAAATAATTCATCTGGAGCGCATCTAAATCCACGCCCATAGCTTGATATTCTTCTTTGACAAACAAAATCGCCCGCTGTTTAACAATGGACTCACTCATATCACCAAAGGATGCTTCGACCTGGTTACGCTGTTCAATCATATCTTCCTTGCTCACCATGCCGGCATCTAAAGCCTGTTTTACCTGATTAATATCCATCTGGCCTGATTCTTCCATAGATGAAAGAATCAACATAGGCATACCAAAGGCACTGTCCGTTTTATCCAGTACCTCTTTATCCTTTGTATTCAGAACATAATTTCCATCCTCATCCTCCGAATAATAAGGTTCTACTGTTTTTATTTCATCATCTGTCATAAACAGAGTCAGATTCTCATAGGTCTCACCACGCATTTGTGTTGGTGTCACCCGCTCAATGCCTCCCTGCTGAATACCGTTGTCAACAATATTCGATGTGTACTGAGGCAGTGATAGTTCACAACTGGCCTGAATGACCAGTAACAAAATAATGGTCAGTACCATTGCTTTTGAGTTTTTCAGATACCTGAAAATCTTTAACATATTCCGTCTCCCTTCTCCGTCTTTTTCAGTTCGTCTTCCATAATATCCAGCATCTGATTAAAAAGGTCCACCATGTGCTGCATATTTTCCGGTTTCATCCGGTCAATGACCCTGCCCATAAGACTTAACATAATCTTCCGGCATTCTTCCCGCTTGGCAATGCCCTTTTCCGTAATAAATACCACTGTATTTCTCCGGTCCTTCGAATCCACAGAACGTCCGATATAATTCTTTGCTTCCATAGTTTTCAGTGTTCGGCTTACAGCCGGTGGGGACACCTTCATTGCAGATGCAACCTCTGAAACAAAAATGTTTTTTTCGCCTTTCCTGCATTCCGGACATTTTGAAAGAATCTCTAATACTTTATATTCTCCCATAGAAATATCCTTTAGAACATTTCCCATCTGAAACCGACGCAGACGAAACATAGCTTTAAACATTTGCTCCTGTACTTCCTGATTTTCCATAATTTTTCCCTTCAATAACCAGGTTATTAATTAACCTTGTTAATAATTAACGTCAGTAATGTATTTTACTCTATTTATACTAAAAGTCAACCCTTTATTTTCAAAATATAACGGCTATATAAAATTCCTAAAACCATTCCGGCTATTGCCGCCCAAATCCAGCCCAAACCACCCGGATGGAAAATACTGCTGAGTCCTGTCAATCCAATGGTCCATGGATACACAGCTCGGTATTTCCCAACCCACTTGTGGATGAATGCGAGTAGGATGAGCATAATCGCCATCGGATAAATAATATTCAATATCGGTACAGATACCTTTAATATGGTTGTCAATCCGGCATTGGCGATAATGGCACTGGTTCCCGCAAAAATCAGAACCCATTTACGATAACTTATTTTAGGCCACTGCGTATAAAAATACTCACTGCAGCAGCTGAGCAGTCCCGTGCATGTATTCAAACAGGCAATGAAGAAAATCGCTCCCAGAATAATATTCCCCGCCTGTCCATAAAGATACCCTACCATCTGGCTTAAAGTCTGTGCGCCATTGTCTCCCGTACCAAATTGGCCACCGGCTACTGCTCCAACCTGTGCCAGAGCACCATAAACTAACAGAAGAAGAATTCCTGCAACAATCCCTGATAAAATTGTTTCCCGTACCACTGCACTCTCTTTTTTGACACCTTTCTTTCGAATATTCATTGCAATAATAATTCCAAAATTTAAAGCAGCAATGGTATCCATGGTCTGATAACCATCCAAAAATCCCTGGAGGGTAGAATTGCCACTGTAATTCCCTGTAGCCGCTCCATAGCCATTGCCCGAATGAAGCTGACATCCTATAAATACCACGGCAATAAGAATCAATAAAAGAGGGGCCAGAATTTTCCCCAGGCGGTCCGTCAGTTTATCCGGCTTTAAAGCCAATAGAGTTGCTGCGGCAAAAAAAGCAATAGAGTATATGACAAGATAAGAAGGCTGTATACCGTTCTTCCCTAAAAACGGAACAACAGCCATTTCAAATGATGTACTTGCTGTTCTTGGAATAGCCAGGCACGGACCAATAGAAAGATAGGCAAGCAGTGTAAAAACCGAAGCAAATACCGGGTGAACCCGGCCTGCCAGTTTTGGAAGGCCATCGGAAACAGCTACTGCAGCCACACCGAGGATAGGCAGACCAATCGCACTTATAACAAATCCGGCTAAAGCAAGCCAGACCTTGTTTCCCGCCTGTGCTCCCAGAAACGGAGGAAATATAAGATTTCCTGCCCCAAAAAACATAGAAAATAACGTCAGCCCTACAAAAATCCTGTTTTTAAATGATAATTTCTCCATACTGTTCCTCCCAAATTTTCCTAATTTCCTAAATTCTATTATATCCCATCAGCCCTGTTAAAAACAGGTTTTTCTGCTTGTACAGATCCCTTGCTTCCTGTATACTGTACTTATAAAAGTGCAAAATAAGGGGGTATTTTTTTATGAATGCAAAAACTGTAGTATTGAATGGGGATCGAATGAATTATGATGGCAATCTTGATTACTCCATCCTTTCATCCGAAGTGAAAGTTTATGATGATACCACACCAGAACAGGTGATTGAAAGAATCCAGGGCTTTGATATCGTTGTAACAAAAGAGATGCCTGTTTCCGGTGAGATTATCCGTCAGTTTCCTGACTGTGTCAAATTGATTTGTGAAGCAGGTACAGGTTATAACAACCTGGATTTGGATGCTGCCAGAGAAAAAGGAATTACCGTATGTAATGTTGCTGCTTACAGTACGGAACGTGTTGCTCATACAGCGATTATGATGATTATGAATCTCAGTTCTTCCATGCGCCGTCAGATTGCCATGCTTGACCGTGGTGACCACACTAATTTTACAAAGTGCATGCAGGTAGACCATGTGGAAATCAACGATAAGACTTTAGGGGTTATCGGTGCCGGACATATCGGCCGTGAAGTTATCAAAGTTGCCCAGGCTCTCGGCATGAAGATTATCGCTTATAATTATCCACCAATGGAAGACGAAGATGGCATTCATTTCACAACGCTGGAAGAAGTTTTCGCTCAAAGCGATTACATTACGCTTCATTGTCCATTACTTCCTCAGACACGTCATATTGTCAATAAAGAGACTCTTGCTCTGATGAAACCAAGTGCTTACATTATCAACACAGCCCGTGGTCCTCTCATCGATGAAGCCGCTTTAATTGAAGCCCTTCAGAACGGGGTTATTGCCGGAGCCGGCTTAGATGTTCAGGAAGTGGAACCACTTGCAGAGGACAGTCCGCTTTACACCATGGAGAATGTTATTGTGACACCTCATATGGGATGGCGTGGTCTTGAAACCCGCCAGCGTCTTATCGCTCTCTTAGCAGAAAACATCCATAGTTATCTGGATGGCAAACCTATCAACGTAGTTAGTTAGTATTTGTAATTAGTACATTGAATTCCCCGAATATCCTTTATAGAGATATTCGGGGAATTTTTATTTTATATATAAATATTTTTCTGTCTCTTCTTTAATCTCTCCGGATAAAAATAAAAGGGCCACCAAATTTTGCAGAGCCATACATCCATTTAAGACATCGGACAAATCCCACACCAGATTCAGCTGCACCAGAGGAGCTGCCGCCGCCACCAGTACATAGAAAAATCGGTATAAAAACAAGGACTTGCTTCCAAAGAGATATTCCATACAACGTTCCCCATAGTAAGACCAACCCAGAATTGTTGAAAATGCAAAAGATACAATTCCTATAATCAAAATCCCCGGACCAATCACCGGAATCTGTGCAAAGGCAAGGGTTGTCAAGCCGCCGCCATCACCGGCGGATGCCATATCGATGGCTGGATTTTTCAAAATACTTGTTACCAGAACCAGACCTGTTATTGCACACACAACCACTGTATCCCAGAAAGTCCCCGTCGAAGAAATCAAGGCCTGCTGTACCGGATTGACAGACCGGGCCGCTGCTGCCGCAATGGGTGCTGAACCCATGCCAGATTCATTTGAAAAAAGACCTCTGGCAATACCATAACGCATCGCCATCATCAAACCTCCTCCCATCAGTCCGCCTGCCGCGGCTCCAGGTTGAAATGCCATCACCAGAATCGTTCTAATTGCCGGAAGAATAAAATCATAATTCCATACCAGAATAAGTCCACAGCCCCCGGCATAAAAGATACACATAAAAGGAACCAGCCGTTCACATATACGAGCAATATTTTTTATACCACCAAATATAACCACGGCGGCTCCTGCCGCCACAGCCAATCCCGTAAATTCCGGGGGAATACTCAGATTTTCTTCAAGAATCCGTCCGATGGCATTTGCCTGCACCCCGCAGCCAATACCAAACGCCGCCATTGCTCCGAAAAAAGCAAAAGCCAGTGCCAGCCCTTTCATATGCAGTCCCCGCTCCAGTGCGTACATAGCGCCGCCCTGCATACGTCCGTCTTCTGTTTTCACCCGGTACTTTACAGCAATCAATGCTTCTCCATATTTCGTAGCAATCCCCAGAAGCCCTGTGAGCCAGCACCAGAAAACGGCTCCCGGACCACCAAGTGCAATAGCCGTTCCAACACCGATAATATTTCCTGTCCCCATCGTGGATGCAAGGGCCGTTGTCAATGCTCCAAAAGAACTGACTTCCCCCTCACCATCCTTCTCCCCGTCCAGAGACCAACGGATTCCACGAAACACAAAACGCTGAATAACCTTTGTCCTCATTGTTAAAAACAAATGAGTCCCCAGAAGCAGCAAAATCATCGGCCACCCCCACAAAAAGTCATTCAGCGTTCTTATTCCATTTTCTATAATTGTCATTCCAAGCCTCCGGCTCAGGTTATCTCTATATTCTATGCCGCTTTCATTTTCTTTAAAACACCAAGTGCCAAAGGCAGTGCTACAAAAAAGGTAAGTATATCACTAATCATCTGGCACATCTCTATACCCTGCACGCCAAAAACAGAAGGCAGAATGGCAATCAATGGTAGGAAGAAAAGCCCCTGTCTGGCTGCCGCTACAATCGATGCCCGGGTTGCCATGCCAATGGACTGAAGAAACATATTGCTCATAACAATCCAGCCATTTAAGGTGAAGCTGATACAGGTAAATCTCAATGCAGCAATGCCAACCGCCGCCACTTCCAGGTCATCCTTTCTAAAAATCCGAACCAGCTGAGGTGCTCCCAGAAAACCGGCCACAGAAACAAGGAATAAAAACAACGTGGCATATTTTACACAGAAATAAAAGGCTTCCCGCACCCGGTGAAAAAGCTTAGCACCATAATTAAAACCACATACAGGCTGAAATCCCTGACCAAATCCAATCAAAGCAGAATTGGCAAACATGGACACTCTTGAAACAATAGACATACCTGCAATGGCCGCATCCCCGTAAGCTCCAGCCGCCACATTCAAAGCAATGGTTGCCACACTGGCCAGTCCCTGT
This sequence comes from Clostridia bacterium, assembly GCA_009929615.1. Taxonomy (GTDB): domain Bacteria; phylum Bacillota; class Clostridia; order Lachnospirales; family Lachnospiraceae; genus Frisingicoccus. The sequence continues at coordinate 14,003 of SAAB01000017.1, forward strand.
CTGCACAAAGACGGAAAGCCACCTCTGGCAATCTCCTTCATCAGATGCAGGCTCGGATGAAAGTTTTTCCAACGGATGCTGATTCCCGGACCTTTAAGGGCAAACGACAGAAGAATAACGAAGCTCACAAACTGGCTGATAATTGTTGCCAGTGCTGCGCCACCAATACCCATCCCCAAGCCAAAAATCAAGATCGGGTCGAGAACAATGTTAATCACTGCACCGGATACAATGCCTATCATTCCATAAAAAGCATTTCCCTGAAAACGGAGCTGATTATTTAATACCAGCGATGCCGTCATGTAAGGTGCACCAACTAAAATAAATCTCAGATAATCTATGGCGTAGGGCATAATCGTCTCGGTTGAACCCAAAGCCCTTGCCAGCGGCCCGATAAAAACCAGACCACCCACCATCAATAAAGTACCGGCAATTAAAGCTGCAAAAAATCCAAAGGATGCCATCAGAGACGCTTCTTCCATCTCCTGTGCCCCCAGTTTCCTTGAAATATAATTGCCTGAGCCATGTCCAAAAAAGAACCCGATTGCCTGTATAATTGCCATCAGGGAAAATACAATACCCACAGCTGCTGTTGCCGATGTATTAATCCGTCCGACAAAAAAGGTATCTACCATATTGTAAAAAGAGGAAACCAGCATACTGATAATCGTCGGCACCGCCAGAGAACATACCAGATGGGGTATGGGCTCCTGTGTCATATAAATATACTTTTCCTTTGCATTCATAACTATTTCCCCTAACGTTTATTCTTGAATATAACGTACTTTCATTCGATTTCGTATATCTTCGTCTGTCATACAGGATAAGGCATCCTGGAAAGCTACCTGGAAACCTCCCGTTCCCAAACTTTTTTCAGACCCTGCTTCTCCACTGATTCCAAGAACCACACAGCCGGCCACTGCCGCCAATAAAGGCTCACCTGCCGCCATATAAGTTCCTGTCAATACATTCAGCATACAGCCTGTACCTGTTATGCGTCCCATCATATCACAGCCATTATCAATCAAAAATGCTTTCTGGCCATCTGTCACCAAATCGGTCTTTCCTGATGCCAGAATCACTGCTTCATATCTCACCGCCATCCGCTTTGCCAAAGCAATTGCTTCTCCCTGGTTGTTTTCAGAAAGCATATCTGCAGGATTGACATCCACACCACTGACACATTTTTCTTCGCCAGCCAAAGCTTTGAGTTCAGACATGTTTCCCTTTAATATCAGTTTTGCACCTTCTATCCTGTGCTTTAAAAATTCTATAATAATATCTTTTCTAAAGCTACTGCAGCCAATGCCTACCATATCAAGAATCACCGGTATTCCGGCTTCCATGGCTGTCCTTCCGGCAATCAGTATGGATGCCCTTCGTGCATCGGTAATATTCCCCAGATTCAATGCCAGGGCTCCTGCCGTCAGAGTTATCTCTGCCACTTCTTCCGGATGTTCTGCCATCATCGGCCGTCCTCCTGCTGCCAGGACAACATTCGCACAATCATGAATCGATATAGGATTCGTAATACAATGAATCAGCGGTGCCCTCCCGGTCACCGCTGCTCGCATCTTTTCAATAGCATCTGCCAGATTTTTATCGTTAAGCATCTTCATGCCCCTTTTCTTTTTTTGACTGAGTTACGTAATAAACAACTGCCACAGCTTCAACCAATATCAATGCTGCGATTGGAAGTGCCTTCGCCATAATTCCATTCAGATTAAAAACATTTTTTGAAACAACAAGTACTGCCAGATAAACAATGATGCCAAGGAAACCGATACCTGCTGCATCCATTCGTAAATCAGAAGGCTGTTCCAACACGGAGGAGCCAAGCATCTGCTGCATCTTCACCAGCATCTTGCCTTTATTTAAATATTTAAGGAAGATAAAAGCCACACTTCCTCCAATTAATGTTCCGCATATAAAAGATGGTACATAGAACATCCATGACAATCCCGTTCTTCCAACAATAAAGGTCATAACCGGATAAGATGCCATAGCACCAATAATACCTGTACCTATAACTTCTCCAACAACAGCAAAAATCATACGTCCCTTTGAAACACGATATAAAACACCAGATAAAAAGGCACCAAATACAGCTCCTGTCAACGCCAGCGGTGGAATACCCATAAACATCATACGAATAATACCAATCAAAACGGCACAGAGCAAAGAGTACCATGGTCCCATCATAACCGAACATACAATATTAATTAAATGTGCCATAGGACACATGCCTTCAACCCTCAAAATCGGCGAAATAACAACACCAACAGCCACCATCATGGCCAGAAAAGTCATCTTTATCAATCCATTTTTTATATTCACAATAAAACCTCTTTCTTCATCTTATAGCATTCTCTGTTTACGCAATAACCAGAGGGCAATGATACATGTAATCAAAGTGATAATACACACAATGCCAAATCCCTGAACGGAATTTGCAAAAGGCATACCGCCCGAATTCACATTCATTCCATAAAGTCCTGAAATAATTGTCGGTATCGCCATAACGATGGTAATCGAGGTCAAATATTTCATTACATTATTCAAACGGCTGTCGATAATCGCTGATAACAATTCTCGGGTACTGTTAATAATATCCCTGTATATCGTTGTCATCTCAATAGCCTGCTTGTTCTCAACAATAACATCATCCAAAAGTTCCTGGTCTTCAGGATACTGTTCCAAACGTTTATATCTGGTCAACCGGTCCAATACTACGCCATTCGCCCGTAAAGATGTGGCAAAGTAAACGAGGGTAGACTCTAACTCATGCAAATCAATTAAATCCACATTTTCTGTATTTCCGTCAATTCGTTCTTCAATAGCCATACGTTTCTTATCCAGCACCCGCAGATTCGCCTGATACAGTGCCGCCACGCGAAACAATATCTGATAAACAAAGCGAAGTTTCTTCTTTGTACTGAATTCACGAATTCTCCCCTTGATAAACGGATGGAGAATCGGTGTATCTTCTGTGCATATCGTAATAATAACATTCTGTGTCAGAATAATTCCCAGAGGAATTGTTGTATACACCCGTTTCTCATGCCGCACTTCGACAGCGGGTATATCCACCAGAATCAGCGTATACCCCTGTTCCAGTTCAATACGTGAACTTTCCTCTTCATCCAATGCCGCCATAATATCATCGACATCAACCTCTAATTCGCCTGCAATACGTATCCCCTCAGCCCGGGTTGGGTGAACCATATGTATCCATGAACCGTCCTGAATACGTTCTTCTTCATGTATCGAACGGTCTTCCGTTTTATATATATTTACCATTCTGGATATCTTCCTCCTACCCTGTGCTTATTTTTTCTTCTTCTATTATATACGCAACTGAAAAAATTGCAAAGACATAACGATTTATTTTACTAATATCTATATTTATGCTAAAATGAGATTTGTTTTAGGAAAAAATGTAAATTGGAGAACAATTATGAATCATAGAAAAGCTTTTAGAAATGGAATGAGAGATGGAATCCCCATCGCCCTTGGATACCTGGCTGTATCCTTCACCTTTGGTATCATGGCAAAAAATGCCGGTATGACCGCCTTTCAAGCGGTCCTCATGTCACTGACCAATTTAACCTCCGCCGGACAGTTTGCCGGACTTGGCATTATCAGTGCCTCCCTGTCCTATGCAGAGATGGCTTTTACCCAGCTCGTTATTAACCTGCGATATTGTCTGATGTCCTGTGCCCTGTCACAAAAACTGGACCAACGTGCATCCTTTTTCCATCGCTTTTTTATCGCCTATGGAAATACAGATGAAATCTTTGGTATATGCAGCTGTCGTGAGGAAAAATTAGACCCTTACTATACTTATGGGGCTGTCAGTGTGGCATCACCCGGATGGGCTTTTGGTACATTTCTCGGTGTTGTATCCGGAAGTATTCTTCCTGACCAGGTTTTAAGTGCCCTCGGTGTTGCCCTCTACGGCATGTTTATCGCTGTTATTGTTCCACCTGCTAAAAACAGCCGGATTATCGCTGGAGTCGTTCTTGTCTCCATGGTGGCAAGCCTTATATTTACCCTTGTTCCTGTACTGAATATGATTTCTTCCGGTTTCCGGATTATTATACTCACCCTGCTTATCGCAGGTGGCGCCGCAGTTTTATTTCCTGTTAAAGAGGAGGCTTATCAATAATGTCACATAATATTTATATCTACATCCTTGTTATGGCCGGCGTCACCTATCTGATTCGTCTGCTGCCTTTAACCTTTATTCGAAAAGAAATTAAAAATACATATATCCGTTCATTCCTGTACTACGTGCCTTACGTGACCCTGTCTGTCATGACCTTTCCCGCCATACTGACAGCCACTCAGAGCATATGGTCGGCCCTTATTGGTTTTATCGCGGCTATTGTTGTCGCTTACCGGGGTGCCAGTCTGGTTAAGGTTTCAGCAGCCGCCTGCCTGGCCGTATTTCTTATGGAACTGATTCCCGGAATCTAAAGAGTTCTTCTGCCTTCCAATGATACCCAGTCTTTGGAAGGCTTTTTTAATTCCATCTTCCTTAACATCTGTCGTTACAAAATCTGCAAGTTCCTTTAAATCTTCAGATGCATTGCCCATAGCCACCGATATGGCAGCAGCCGCAATCATCTCTACATCATTCGGCCCGTCACCCACAGCGACGGTATCCTCCATACGTCCTCCAATATAAGCCACATACTCCCTGATTCCAGTCGCCTTATTCACGCCTGCACGGGTTATTTCCCCACTGTTTCCACTGCCCTTTTCATAGCTGGAAGTTTCCACCTTAAAATACGGTCCCATCATCTCCTGCAGTTCCTCAATACTTTCCGGAGAATCATAATAAGCTGCCTTTTCCACATCCATACGAATTCTTAAATCATTATCCACTTTAACGCCATCCACAAGAATTCGATTCATAGCTTCTTCATCCATTCCTGCATCTCTAAAATGTTTCTGAATCAATTTCTGGCTGTCAGCCGTCACAACAACCCCTTCACCGGTCTGAAAGCAATAGGGTGTCCGGGTCTTTTCAAAACATTCTATCATCTTTTGAAGTTCTTTATTCTCCACCACATGGCGGCTGATAAGTTTTTCATTGCATTCAACATAGGCTCCTGCGGAGGCAATAATACCGTCAAATTTCATATGCAAAACTTCTGGATATATCTGGGATTTCAGTCGTCCGGTACACAAAACCAGGTGATGCCCTGCTTCCCTTGCCTGATTCAGTGCCTCTTTTGCCGACTCAGGCATCCTGCCGTCAAAATCAACCAGTGTCCCATCCACATCCAGAAATATTATTTTTCCCATTGTTATTCATCCTCCATTAAATCGTAGCCAAAATTTTATTCCTCTGTTATGATAGTATACATCTATTTTGTCAAATTATTGAAAAAGAAAGGCATAATTTATGAAAACTCAGCTCTTTATTCTTTATCTTATTATAATAAACATTGTTACTTTTGTCCTTTTCGGTCTGGACAAATCCCGCGCCAAAAGGCGGGGCTGGCGTATTCCCGAAGCCACCCTGTTCTTCTTTACCCTGATTGGCGGAAGCTTAGGGGCGGAAATAGGGATGTATGGCTTTCATCATAAAACCCAACATCCCCAGTTCATTATTGGTATTCCTGTTATATTGCTTTTACAAATTATTCTTATCTTCTTCCTAGTCCAATACTTATAAAGCTTTGTGAAGAATGCCTTCATACATATTCGGCCGGCGGTCCCGATACAGCCCCCAGGTTGAACGAAAAACGTCCAGTGCTTCCATATCAAATTCCCAGGTAAGTACCGCCTCATGTTCCCGGTCTGCCTGCAAAAGTACTTTTCCTGTCTCATCTGTAATAAAAGATGAACCGTAGAAAGTCATATCACTGTCATCTTCCACTTCTTTGCCAATTCGATTCGATGCAATAATCGGAATCATATTGCAGGCACTATGCCCCTGCATACATCTCTGCCAATGGTCTTTGCTGTCCACTTCTGAGTCCGGTTCGCTTCCAATAGCGGTCGGATAAAAGAGCAGTTCGGCTCCCATCAGAGCCATAACCCGCGCCGCTTCCGGAAACCACTGGTCCCAGCAAATACCAACACCAATACGTCCATAAGCCGTATCCCACACTTTAAATCCCGTATCCCCCGGTGAAAAATAAAATTTTTCTTCATAACATGGACCATCCGGAATATGTGTTTTTCTATAGGTGTCTAAAATAGTACCGTCTGCATCAATCACTGCCAATGAATTAAAATGCAAATTGCCTGCCCGTTCAAAAAAACTGATTGGCAATACTACCCTTAACTCTTTTGCAATATCCTTGAAATAATTCAAAGCCCGGTTCTCTTCTTTGCGAGTGGCAAGGGCAAAATATTCTTCTTTTTCCTTCTGACAAAAATAAGGGGTTTCAAATAACTCCTGAAGCAGAATAATATTCGCACCTTTTCCTGCCGCTTCCCGGACAAGTTTCTCTGCTCTTTTTAAATTTTCTTCTTTATTCCAACTACAGCTCATCTGAGTTGCTGCGACTGTCACTTTTCTCATCTTTTCTTCTCCCTATATTTTACTTAGGTACCTGTTGGGTTGTACAATGAATAGATCCGCCGCCCAAGGCAATATTGTGAGCATTCACCGGACGGATAACATAACGGCCGTCTACAATCTCTTCCATCCGTGCCACAGCCTCTTCATCTGTATCCAGACCATATACCGGAAAAATAATACTTCCATTGGTTATCAGAAAATTCGCATAGCTTGGTACTGCCAGTTCTCCTTCTTCCCGCCAGTGGCCATCGGGTTCTTTACCAATGCCCTGAGTTGCCAGAAGATTATCTGCCTCTTCCCGGGTAAATGCAAATGGTGCTGCCGCCGGAATCTTATGTACCTTCAAAGGCCGCCCTTTAGCATCCGTTGACTGACATAATGTTTCATAGCAGTCTTTAAATATCTTATAATAAATATTTGCTTTATCCTCTGTATAACAAGTAACGACTTCTGCCGGTCCGATATAGGCACACACATCATCCACATGTCCATCGGTTTCTCCCTCATCCACATCCACGCCGCTTTTTAACCAGATCACTTTATCAAATCCCAGATAGTCTTTTAAAGTATTTTCAATATCTTTTTTGGAATATTCATAATTGCGGTTCTTATTAAGAAGACAGGACTCGGTCACGATAACGGTTCCCTCACCATCTGTTGTTATCGAGCCGCCTTCCAGAATAAATGTGGTACGGTATCGTTTAAGCCCTTCTGCCTGAAGCATCTTCCGGGCAATCATATCGTCTATAGCATAAAGCATACTGGCACCGTGGTGTTCACCGCCATAAGCATTAAAGCGAAAATCCACGCCCCGGACTTCCCCGGTCTTATCATTTTTAATACAGATAGCTCCCGTATCCCGTATCCAGTTATCATCTGAGGTCATTTCATATAAAGTAACATCTAGTCCTTTCAACAGGTATTCTGCCTGAAACCACATAGACTTGCTGACCCCCATACATACTGGTGTTCCTGCTGCGTTAATGGCTTTTACCATCTCCACCTGGGCCCGTTGGGCCGGAACACAGCCGTTGTGCCACGTTGCTCCATTTGAAGCAAATATCATCCAGACAGCCCTCTGGGGTTCAAACTCCGCAGGCATACGAAAGCCGTCTTTTTCTGGTAGTGTATCCATTAAATGTGAACTCATCTATTGAACCTCCTAATCGAATTTTTTCTTTCCAAGCCGAACTTCTTCCATAATCTCGACCATATCCTCCGGCAGTGCATTCAAGAGATAATTTCTATTGCTTTCCCGTCGCTCCATGAGAATTTCCCTGATTTCTTTACTGGTTTGCTCGATTTCTTTCTTCAGTCCCTGAGCAGAAATCCGATGACCGCCCTGTCCAAGAATAATAACCTGTTCTAAGGCGTCTGACGTAGCTACCGTCACATGGTACCGCCGTCCCATCCGGTGTACTGTTTTTTCGATATACTGGTCTGCCGTTTCAGCTTCTTTTGTGAAAACGACATATATATTATGGTATTTGAAAATCTGTCCCGGATTACCCTCAACCTTATAGGCATCAAAAACCAGAATCAATATATCTTTTTTATATCCCTGATAATTCGAAAGAATGTCCATCAGTGCATTTCTTGCACTGCCAACATTAACCTCCGCCAATTGCTTTAATTCCTCCCAGGAAAATATAATATTATAGCCATCCACCAGCAGATAATTTTCTTCTGGTGGTTTTTCTTTAATCACCGGTTCTCTGGACACTACAGTCTCTCTTTGGTTCCACTCCCTGCGTTTTACCGGTCCATAGGTTTTTTCAAAAATCTGCTCTAATTCTTTATCATCCGATATTCCTGAAGTCCTCTGAATTCCTGATGGTTTTTCCATAGGAACCCGTTCTTTTTTCTCCTGTGCGGATTTTAACTGGGCTTCTATATGCATGTATTCAGAAACCTTATCCCAGGAAACATTAAAACCGGCACCATGGGTACAGAAAACGGAACCTGTAGGATTCTCCAAATCCCGTTCTGAATCATATGCTCTGGCTTCAACAATTTCCTCCTGATTATGACAAGGCTCGTAACCTTTAAGCGTACAGGCAAGCCTGCCCCTGCCACCGGTATATGCAACAACTTCTGATGGGTATTCCCGCATATTTACTACCGGAGCAGTTCCGGTAATTACGGTCATGTCCCCTTCAATCTCAGGCGGCAAAAAGCTTCCCTGCATTCTCTGAATATCTGACATGGCACGCCCGACTTTGTCTGAAGGAATCTCCAGGCAATATTCATAGACTGGCTCCAGCAGAATACTTTTCGTTTGCTTTAGTCCCTGTCTTACAGCCCGGTAGGTAGCCTGTCTGAAATCTCCGCCCTCGGTATGTTTCGCATGGGCTCTTCCATTTATAAGGGATATCCTCATATCCGTAATTTCCGATCCGGTCAGAACACCCAGGTGCTTTTTCTCAGCCAGATGGGTCAATATCAGACGCTGCCAGTTTTTGTCAAGAATATCCTCACTGCACTGACTGTCGAATACCATCCCGCTGCCCGGCTGTCCCGGTTCAAGCAAAAGATGGACTTCTGCATAATGACGTAAAGGTTCATAATGTCCAACACCTTCTACCGCTCTTTCAATCGTTTCTTTATAGACAATGTTCCCTGTTCCAAAAGTGACATCTACATTAAATCGCTGGGAAATCAGGCTTTTTAAAATCTCAATCTGGATTTCTCCCATGACCTTTGCCTTAATCTCTCCCAAAACTTCATCCCATATAATCTGGAGCTGTGGTTCTTCCTCTTCAAGCTGTTTTAACTTTAAAAACATATCATGGACATTACATTCCGGCGGAAGCTGTATCTCATAAGTAAGGACAGGCTCAAGAAAAGGACTATAAATCCTATGTTCTATTCCAAGGCCTTCGCCTGCTTCCGTATAATTCAATCCGGTAACTGCACAAATCATCCCTGCTTCTGCCTCATTGACAGCCTTGTATCCGGCCCCCGAATAAATTCGAATCTGGTCGGCCTTCTCTTCCCAGACATTTTCCTGATTTGTTAAAGCCATTTTAACCTTAAGACTTCCACCCGTGATTTTCATGTGGGTTAACCGATTTCCCTGGGCATCTCTGGATATCTTATAAATCCTGGCCCCAAAATTCTCCCCGTAAACAGGGTAGGTGCTGTAAGTTTCAATCCCCCGCAGCAAGGCTTCGATTCCATCCATCTTTAACGCCGCACCAAAAAAACAGGGGAATATTTTCCGTTGAGCAACTGCTTCCGCAATAGCGTCCCGTTCTATCCTTCCCTGTTCAAGAAATTTTTCAAGAAGCTTATCATCACACATGGCAAGACTTTCCATCCATGCCTCTTTTGGCTGCTTCTCATCAAAATCAATACAGCCTTCATCCAGATATTTATGAAGTTCTCCTAAAATCCGAATCCTGTCTGTCCCTGTCTGATCCATCTTATTGACGAAAATAAAAACAGGAAGATTGTATTGCTTCAATAAGCGCCAAAGGGTTCGTACATGTCCCTGAACCCCATCCGCTCCACTGATAACCAGAATAGCATAATCTAATACCTGCAGTGTCCGTTCCATCTCCGCAGAAAAATCAATATGCCCCGGTGTATCTAACAGGGTAACTTCACTATCTCCAAGTTCAAATTCGGCCTGTTTTGAAAAAATAGTGATTCCCCGGTTTTTCTCTAATATATCTGTATCTAAAAAGGCATCTCCCCGGTCAACCCGGCCCAGTTTTCGTATACTTCCACTCTGGTATAAAATTCCTTCTGCCAATGTGGTTTTACCTGCATCCACATGAGCCAGTATGCCCATAACCAAATGCTTTTTTTTCATAATCAGCCATCCTATAATTTATTTTCTTGCAATCGCATTCGCCACGCGTTTTTTCACAACGAGCGGGTCATACGGTTTGGTAATTAAATCATCTGCCCCCAGTTCCAATGCCAGTAACTCATTCTTATCATGGGCTGTAATAATCATAATAACAATATTTTTAAGACGTTCTGTCTTTTTCATATATTTCAAAACTTCATAACCATTCATCACAGGCATTTCCAAATCCAAAAGCACCACGCTTAGGCGGCTGTAATACTTGTCCATCATCTCCAGTGCTTTCTTTCCATTATCAGCCTCCAAAATATTGTAGATGCCATCAAAACAGGTCCTAAGCACAGCACGGCTGACCTCTGAATCATCGACAATCAGCATGACCGGCAAATCATTCTTAGCAAGTGCATCTTCATCTGAGTAAATAATATATCTTCCTTTACCCTGATTCTTCGCCTGATAGAGGGCATAATCTGCTTTACTGTACATCTCAGGAAAAGTTAAGCCTTCCATGTTATTATTGGCAATACCCATGCTCGCGCCAAACTTCTCGGTAGAATAATCTGCAAATATAATGGATATCTCCCGCAGAATACGCTCAGCCTTCGCCTCAGCAATCTTCGTATCCGTCACATTCTTCATAAGTATCATGAATTCATCGCCACCAATACGTCCAACAATATCGCCTTCACGGAAAATACCTTTGAGAATATATCCAATCTGTTTTAAAAGTTTATCTCCCTGTTTATGACCCAGTGTATCATTTACCTTTTTAAACTCATCAATATCTAAAATAATCAGCGTACAGTTCTGCTGTTCCCCACTCAAGGTCATATAATTCTGGCATGCTTTCTCCGTACTGACCTTATTCAAAACACCCGTAAGTCCATCCATCTCGGAGCGTTCCTGTAAAATCATGGTTGCCTGTATATTATTCAGATGCATATTTCGTACATAGTAAATAAACGCAGCACAGATAACCATACAACATCCTGCATTCAGCAAATCAATCTGAGTCAGATAAGAAACACCGTTTTTAACCCCATATGTAGCGAAACAGAAAGCAATACTTGCCGCCAGTGCCACAATAATCGAATTTATCGGACGTTCAATATATAGCAGTGGCAGCACAACTAAAAGTACAAAAAACTGAACAGCCAAGTCCTCCGGACTAAAAATTGTTCCGGCTGCTATAGCCACTGCAAATATAATAATTTCAAAAATAAGATAAAAAAAACGGGTCCATCTCAAATGTCCTGGCAGCCACAAAATAACAATAATAGCCAAAACACCGCATACAACTGCCATCAGCGTATATACGCCCAGTGTGTCATCCACAACAGAATACATAATAGCAATCAATGCCAGTATGCCTGCCATAAAGGTTGAAAATATATATGCCATTTTCACCGAAAGATAATTCGTTTTATCAAGAAGCTCCTGATTCTCTTTGTAAAAATCCTTCGAAACATTTCCATAAATAAGTCTATGCCAGAAATTATTATTCATAATCTTTTTCCTTTGACTGATTATATTTATTTTATAGTATACCACAGTTTTAGACGTCAAAAAACCTTCTGTTGTAAAAAACAGAAGGTTTTACTTTTGACTTTTTATTTTGTTTCCATAAACTTTACAAGCGTTTCATAAAGCTTCTTCGGTTCTATCGGTTTTGATAAATGATAATTCATTCCCGCTTCAATGGTTTTCTTTTTCTCCTCCAGAAAAGCATCCGCTGTCATGGCAATAATCGGTACTTTCATAGCATCTTTTCTGGACAGGTCGCGAATTTTCCGGGTCGCTTCCAATCCATCCATAATTGGCATCCGAATATCCATCAGGATAATATCATAGAAGCCTTCTTCCGATTCCAAAAATGCTGTTACGGCATCCGCACCGTTTTTGGCTATGGTCACACTGCAGCCCGCCTTTTCCAAAACCCTCGAAGCCACACGGATATTTAAATCATTATCCTCCACCAGAAGCACTTCGCAGTCTTCAAGTTTTGTCCCCACCTCAATTTCTTCACTTTCTGCCACACAACTTCCATCAGCAAGTGGAAAATATAAATCCACAGTAAATTCCGTTCCCTCACCCAAACGGCTTTTTACAGAAATACTTCCCTCCATCTCTTCAACCAGATGTTTCACAATGGAAAGTCCCAGGCCAGTTCCCTGATTTGAGGCATTCTCGTTCGTCTTTTCCTGAATAAATGGTTCGAAAATATGAGGCAGAAATTCTTCGCTTATCCCAATACCGCTATCCCGGACAACCATCCGGAGTCCATATTTACCCTTCATATCAGCAATATGTTCTAATATGAGTTCTACACTGCCACCCTCCGGAGTAAACTTCGCTGAATTTGACAAAAGATTAAACACAATCTGATTCATTCGCAATTTATCTGCCAGAATACATCCATTTAATGTATCTGCATAATAGGTGAAATCTATCTTCTTTGCACGCATCAAGGGCTGAATAACCGCTGTAATATTGCGTTTAAATTCTTCCAGAGTATAAGGTTCCGGCTTTAATTTCAGTTCCCCGCTCTCAATCTTACTCAAATCTAAAATATCATTTACCAGTCCCAAAAGGAAATGACTGGATGAATCAATATCCCCAAGATATGTCTGTATCTGTTTGGACGCCTCTTCATCTCTGGCAAGTGCTGTCATTCCGATAATGGCATTCATCGGTGTCCGTATATCATGGCTCATTCTGGAAAGGAATTCGGTTTTTGCCTGATTTGCCTGCTCTGCTGATTTCAGTGCCGCTGACAGCTTCTCGTTTACTGCCCGCTCCCGTTTTCTTTCCCGCCGATTTATGCAAATGAGAACGATTCCAAGGAGAATGATAAAAAATATGGCAAGGAGGCCGATCAGCACCACCGGATAATCATAAATAAAACCGATAAGACTCGTCTGAACGCCGTCATAGTAGGTATATGGTTCTGACAGATAACTAATATCCGTCTCTGTAATTGAATCAATACTTTTCTTTATAATCGATGCCAGAAGGGCATTCTCCTGATTATTAACCGCAATAGAAAAGGATACGGAAATCCCCACTGCCGGTATCACTGCCAATGAATTGGTTACATCCGCATAAACCATCTCCTGGGCATTTCGCGTATACATATAAGCAAAATCCACGTCCCCATTCAACACCGCATCTTTACATTCTTCCATCGTATCAAAGGCAACATTTTCTTCACCCGGTCTATTAGTAATAACCTTATTCGCAATACTGCTTCTTACCACTGCACACCGATTCCCAGCACCACTATAGCCTTTTCGAATTAATTTTGAAGCAGAACTGGTATAATAAACCCCGGTCACCATATATCCCATATTCTCTGCCGCACCATAGCTGTCTGTAAAATCGCAGATTATACTCTCACTGGATGATTGAAATTTAGATACGTATTCATCTCTGTTGTCCACATCCGCCATTTGGATATCAAGCCCTGTACGTGCAAAAATCTCCTGACAAATATCTACCAGAAGCCCTTTTGGCCTGCCCTCTCCATAATAAGATAATGGTTTACGGTCTGGATTAACCAAAGCCTGAAAGGTAATACCATTTTTATTACATTCCTCTATGAACTTCTGTTCTTCTTTCGTAAAGGCTATAACGCCTCCAGTATCCGAACTATAATATTTCTTATATAAATCCTCCTTAAAAGATGGATTACTTTCTTGAATTTTCCCTAAAGCGTCATTGACTTCCCGCAAAAGAGCCGTATTCCCCTTTTTGACAATAACATAAAAAGGCTTTTCATCAAACTGGTCCAGAGTCCACACGTCATCAAGCTTTAAAAGATTACTGGTAACAATCATATCAATATCGCCATTTTTAAGCATCTCTACCAGTTCATCAGGAACATCTGCTTCAACAGCCTTATATGTAAATCCGTGCTCTGTGGCATAGGCCGCAAAGCTGTCATTCCGACTGTTGTTCGCCAACATCCCGACCCTTGCACCATTCCACTGACTATAATCATCCGTATCATAACGATTATCCCCGGCCTTGATGGTTATTCTGGTCGAACTGTATCCAATAGGCAAATCAGAATACTCAAAAATCTCCTGACGTTCTTCTGTCAATGTTGCTGACGTCAACAAGTCTATCTCTCCGCTCTCCAGCATCTCCTGAACTTCCTGCCAGCTGGCATTGTCCTTATACCCAACATACTCATAAGTCCAATTTTCGTATATGTACATTTGCTGCAGAATATCATAACCGTAGCCACTCTTCGTTCCATTCTCGCTCTCCATATGATATCCATCAAAGGGAAAGAACCCAACTCTCACTGTTTTTTTTGGTGCATCTCCCATAGCTGATATAGGCATCTGCACTAACAGGACTGCCATTAGAAAAATAGCTATGCTGCATTTTAGAATCTTATATCTATTTGTCATCTGCTCTTCCCCACCTGCATTTTATTTACAAGCAATACTGATTTCTCCCCTGCTCTTTCGCCTGATACAGTTTTTCATCCGCCCTGTGCACCTGCTCATAGTACACCGACTTCTCCGGACTTATGTAATAATCGCCCCCCATGCTGACAGTGATATGAAGTTCTGGAATATCTTCAAAATGAATATCTCTTATCTGTTCCAAAATTCCTTTCATCTTCTGTTCAAAGCGTTCATGGGTCACATTATTAAGAAGCATAATAAATTCATCGCCACCATACCGAATGACACAATCTCCATTAAAGGACTGGCAGTTATCCAGTAAAACCTGTGCTCCCGCCATAATAACCCTGTCTCCGATTTCATGTCCATAGGTATCGTTAAACTGTTTAAAATAATCGATATCAATCATAATCATGGAATATTTTAAATTTGAATCGTACCATTGCCCCGTTCTCTGATTGACCAGAAACATATTCACATACTGTCGTGAATAACAGGAGGTTAGGGCATCCAAATGGGCCAGCTTTTCAAGTTTTGCATTGACCAGCCGGATATTTATCTTGTCAATCTGAATAGCTGTCATCAAAATCGCAAACAGTAAAATGGCAAGAAATACTACCGTCGACTCCATAATATTATACCAGCCATTAACCGGTGCCAGGTCCAGATTCCAGTTCAAATTAGAAATGGCAAAATTTTGCGTTACCGGCTTCGATGGCTCTGTATCTGACGCGGCAATGATTACCGGCTCGCCATCTTCCCCTTCATACCAAAGCCTGTAATAATATCCGCTTTTCACCAGGTCATCCAGTTTCAGAGATTCCAATAATATATTATAATCCAGGGTAATCGTTACAAGTCCCCAAAATTCTCTTGCATCACCACTGCCAATATATACCGGCAGACGTCCACCCATGCCCATGCCACCCTGCACCAGTGAAAACGGATTTGTTACTACCAATTCATTTTTTTCATAAGCCTCAATGGCTTCTGTATTGCCCTCTCTGGATGGGTCCATAAAATCAAAGCCAATCAGCCCTTCATTGTCCTTCAACGGATAGACTTTTTCGACAACACCACCCGGTGCAATGGCAATATTTTTAATGGATATTCCACTATACTGAGCAGTTTCCTGAAGAATTGCCTCTGCAACCGCATCAACACCCTCCATACTTCCATTGTCTGAAACAATGATGTTTCGAATCGCGTAGTCCCGTGCAAAAATCACATCAAACCGGTCCCGAATCGTGCTCATCTCACTATTGGCTGTAGCCAGTGCCCGTTCCTGGCTCTGCTCAAATGCCCTCTGCATAAATAAAATATAAATTCCTGACATCACTAAAAAGACCAGAATAAATACCATTGCCGGACGAAACCAATATTTCTTTGCAAGCGACTTCTTCATAGAAATCCCCTCCGTGTGTTTAAGTTTATTGTATAATTATAAACTTTTTTTATCCATTATACAACTCATAAAACCCGTGTGCATGGCTTTTATACCGCTTATGCCAGTATACCCGATTTACTATATCAACACTTTTATTTTATTCACTAAGTTCCATGGTTTCCTCTAATATATGCAAACACTCCTGCATGGAAGCTTCAAATTCCTTATCATTATTATTTTTAAATATTAAAAGGTCGTCTTTAATCGCCGGATCATCCAGATTCTCAGGAATAGCAAAATTACAGTCCGCAATGTATTCATCCCAATGCTCCAGTTTCCATGTGTCCCGGTCAGAATTACGTTCAATCATACGTTTATGAACAATATCCGGTTCTGTTTCAACCCATACAACGACTAAAGTTGCATTTTTCTCTTTTAATTTATCCTTCAGCTGATTAATATAATTCATGTCCCGGATTTCACGGGTAAAGGGTGCATTAATCAAAACAATATCATCATACCGCAAAGCTTCTAATGCCAATTCCACGACACAGTCATATTCATAATTTCGAATATTCTCTTCAAAGAAATCACTGCTCCTGTTGTAAGGTTCATTAGCAACAATAAAAATCTGTTTAGACAAGGTAATTAATGTGTCCTTATCCAGATATACAACATGTTTTAACCGCTCAGCCAAAGCTTTGGAAATATATGTTTTTCCACATGCCGGCGGCGATGTTACCAGAATCAGTTTCTTTACCATAATACTCTGCCTCCCTATTTTTCATTCGAATCTTTCATATTATATTATATACCGATTTCCCCGTAATCGCCCAGTACAAATTATCAATCATATCCTTATATGCCGGGTCATAGGCTGCCAGCCTGCTGATTATCTCGCTTCGCCGAAACTGTCTTAAATAAAGCTGTTCTCTTTCAATACATTTTAAATAAGCATAAATGGCATCTATCCCCTGATATTTCGTCATGTCAATTAGAACCGGATAATCCAATGTTAAAATTGTATCCTGGGGATAAAACTTTGCATCATACCATTTGAAAAACTCAGGCATCCCCTTGATAACCGTATCCGAAAGGCATCGATTATTATAATCATCAAAATAAGACACTATGTTATTATATAAATTCAGTGTATCCTTTACCTTCTTTATCAGATTCTCATAGCCAATTTTATAAGCATCTTCTGCCGGCAGCTTTCCTCCAATCTTCTGGAGCCCTCTGCTATTTCCGGGTATCTTTCGAATACAGTAAATAACAGCGCCCATTAACTGCTGGGCCTTTTCGTAGGTGATGGAACTGCTTTCATTTCCTGTATATTTTTCAACCAGCTTTGCAACAACCGGTACCAGTTCTTCCATTGTATAGGTCATCTTTTCCTCACTCTCCAAACAAGTTTTTCAGTGCCTCCATGTACAACTCCCTGTCCCACTTTGGAATAAGGTCGAAATCCTGTTCTCCCTGATAACCAGCCCTTATAGCCTGGGCAAAAATCTCCAAACAGGTCCCCGATAGATAATCCAAGTCCCCATAGCAAGTCGTTTCAAACTGTTCTTTCATAAAGTGCATCAACTCATCATCTGTAATTTCATCCATCACTTCATTCTTATAGAGATAGAAAATATCCTGCAGCTGAAGGAGTATATCCACATAATGACTCTGGTCAATAAAGGCTGAATCACAGAATTCAAAAATAAGTTTTGGCATAATTCCCTGTCCAAATTCCACCCGTTGCTGTTCTTTAAGTGCATTCTGCCGCCCCAGTGCCAGTACTTCCGCATCTTTTTCCGTTAAAATCAGACCAAACTGCTTCGTGTATTCATTACTTTTCATAATCGTCTGAATCTGATTCTGCCCGCTTATCATTTCCAACCAGTTCTTTTTCATGCTAAGCCCCCAATCTTTAATTAGGAACTGAGTATATCACCTCATTGAAACATATACCAGTCTTGAAAAAAAGCCAATTTTGTGGTAATATAATGTCAAGAAAAGGTCCAACGGCTTATAAAATCCGCTGAACCTTTATTTTTTTCATCACTTGCGAATATTTCCTTTACGAATATTCGCTTTTATTAACCCATCTGTCACTTCAAATAATGTTTGGGAACCTTCTTTTGTTTTTGTCTGGCGTCCATAGACCTGCTCTGATGTCACCTGATGTTCCCGCCAGTCACCCCCATTATTGCTGTCATTTAATAATAATGGTTGAAGATTATCCATAGCATGGGCAAATTTTGCCTCGGCTGTCAGATTATCTTCAAATTCATCAAAAATTGCCTGTAGATTAAATTTCTGGTCCTCCGGCAGCAATGAATATATCCGTTCCTTTGCCGCCTCTTCCCGGGCTTTCTGGGTCTTTAACCCCTCTGTATCATAAGCATAGGTATCCCCCGCATCAATTTCTACCACGTCATGAATCAAACACATAAGCATCACCCTTGAAACATCGATGGGCTCATTGGAATATTCCTGCAGCAGATATGCCATAATAGCCATATGCCACGCATGTTCAGCGTCATTTTCCCTTCTGCCATGTCCCGATAAATGAGTCTGACGAAAAATATTCTTTTCTTTATCAATTTCTAATATAAATTCCAGTTGTTTTTTCAAACGTGTATCCATAATAAAGTTCCTCTTATCCTATAAATAAGGCATCACAACAGTTGCCAGTCCTAAAAAGAAGAAAAATCCTAATACATCTGTAAATGTAGTTACAAATACACCACTGGCTAAGGCCGGGTCTATTTTCATCTTATTGAGAATAACCGGAACCGCATACCCCACAATCGCTGCACAGAGCATATTTAAAAGCATAGCAATGGCTGCAATCAGACCAAAAATCGGATTAAATTCATAAAACATGGCAATGCCGGCAACAAACAGCCCAATGACTGCCCCCGTTGCAAGCCCTACAAAAACTTCCTTCAAAAGTATTCGTTTGGCATTCTTTTTATCAACTTCACCTAAAGAAATACCACGGATAATAATCGTCAATGTCTGTGTTCCCGCATTTCCGCCCATTCCGGATATGATGGTCATAACTGCACTCAATGCAACAATTTTTGAAATGGTTTCTGAAAACATATCAATGACACTGCTGGCCAAAATAGCTGTAATCAGATTGACTATCAGCCATGGAAGTCTGGATTTAATGGAATCCTTAATGGAACCATCAACTTTTTCTTCCTTATCAATTCCGGCCATACGGTGAATATCTTCTGTCGTTTCTTCAATCATGATTTCCAGGATATCATCAACCGTAATAACCCCAATCATGTGACTATCATCATCCACAACCGGCATTAACATAAATCCATATTTTTCAAAGGTCTGGGCAACTTCTTCCTGGTCAACACTATAATGAACACTCATGACATTCGGATTCATAATTTCCTTAATCGGCGTTGTCAGTTCATTATTTACCATATCTCTCAAGGTTACGACGCCTTTTAAATGATAGTCATAGTCTACAATATAGAGATTGTAGGTCGTCTCCGCATCTGTTTCATTACGGATATATTTTAATGCACCTTCAATCGTATTATTTTCATAGATAGCCAAAAACTCGGTGGTCATAATACCGCCGGCGGTATCTTCGTCATATTTCAAAAGCTTTTCAACGTCACTTCGAGCTTCCTGGTCTAACAGGCCGATGACATACTTTTTCCGGTCATCATCGACTTCATTAACCAAATCGGCCACATCATCACTGGCCATGGAACTGAGGATTTCACCTTTTTCCTTGTCTGTAAACTTCTGCAGCAATTGAATCAGTTCATCTTCATCTGCTTCTTCAAATATTTCTGCAATCAATTCTTTAGGCAGAGGAATCAGTAAGTCATGCACATCCTCCCTATCAATAATTGCTTCTAATATATCTGCTGGATGGACGTATTTATCAATTGCTTCCAGATTATCCTCATTCAAATTTTGCAGCATTCCTATTATTTCATCTGTTTCAAACTTTCGCATAATCTTCCCCTAGTATGTCTGCACCTTTCAATCCATCAAAGCACGGATTTCATCTTTTTAATAATTTCCTCTAAAGACGCCATCAGCTCTTTCGCCTGTTCAAATTCATTTTTCTGTATCATTTTTCCAATTCGGAGCTCTATATCCTTTTTCTCCTGCTCAAGAATCAGGTAATCTTTGTCAAAATGGTTCGCATAAATCATCTGACGGAATTTCCGTGGACTCATTCGCCGCACTGTGTTATTTTCCACAAAGAGAATAAAGTCTACACAGTTTGCCACCGTATAAAAATCATGGGATACCATAAGAACAGCACCCTTGTACTCTGAAACTGCCTGTTCCAGGGCAACCTGGGCATATACATCCAGATGACCCGTCGGCTCATCTAAAAGCAGCAGGTTCGCCTTCTCCAAAGATAGAACTGACAGCTGGAATAAATCCTTTTCACCACCGGATAGTTCACTCACTTTCTGATAGAGGGTATCCTCCTCAAAGCCATATTTTTTTAGATACCTGATAGCTTCTTCTTCCTTTTCAAAACCCTTTTCTTCAAAAATTTTAAGCAGCGTTTTTTCATCGTCATATAAGCCTTCTGTAAACTGGGAAAACATTAATATCTCAGCCTCATCGCTAATTCGGATACTGTCCTTTTTATTTTCAAAAATATCCCTGAGCAAAGTGGTCTTTCCGGTTCCATTATTACCTACAATAGCCACATGTTCTGTGGATTTCATTTCAAAATTAACATGCTCCAAAAGCTGTTCATCAAAGGCCGCACTATAATCTGTTAATGTGAGAATATCTTCATCTTCCGCCACATCACCAAGTTCAAAATGTATCTCCGGCTGTTTGATTTCCACAAAGGGAGCCTTTGTTTTTCTTGCTTTCAACCGGTCCACCATAGTCTGCCTTGCATGAACCGCCCTCCCAAGAGCTGCATTGTCAAACATAGTTGCCTTTTTCCTGGCTTTTGCCAATACTTCACTCTGCCGGTCAATCTCTTCCTGATCTTTAGCTTCTGCTTCCTTTAAATCAATTTTTGTTGCCAGAAGTTCGTAATTATACTCTATATAGGTTCCGTCAAATTCCTGAATATCTGTATTCTCCAGCTGTAGAATCTTGTTAAAGCAATGATTCAGCAGATAGCGGTTATGAGTGATTACAAGAATTGTTCCCTTATGGGCGTTAATCAGATTTCGCAAAGCATTCAAATGCTCAAAATCCAAAAACACATCCGGTTCATCCATAATCAGAAATCCCGGACTCTGCATCATTTCTTTAATAATCTGGACCAGTTTGAATTCTCCCGCACTCAGACTGCCGATATTCTGTTCTTCCAATTTTTGTAAATTTGCGATTTTTAATTGTTTTTTTATATTGCTTTCATAAGAATCACCGTCCATCGCATTAAATTCATCCAAAGTTTTCTGATATTCTTCAAAAACTCTTTCCAAATCTTCCGATGTCTCCATCTCTTTACAAAAATCAGCAATCATCTGCCCTAGTTTCACAAATTCCTGGCTGATGTACTGGAAAACCGTCAAATCTTCTTTTTGATTCTGCGCTGAAAACTGACTGACATAGCCAATCCGATTCACATCTTCCATCTCAATTTTGCCATCATACAAATAATCATCTTCGTGCATGAGCAAATCAATCAAGGTGCTCTTTCCCGTACCATTCGTGCCAATTAATGCACAATGTACACCATCCTCTATGGTAAATGATACTTTTTTATATAAATCCTTTTGCGGATACCCGTAGGACAACTTTTCGACTTTTATCATAAATCCTCCATCATTTGCTTTTCTAAAGCTTTTTTCTATATTTCTTTTCAATAACAATGACATATACAGCCATAACCACTAGGCTTTCAAACAGTGTACCAATAATAGACAGAAAAATCCCCAGTGAATTTTGTTCATTAAGCATTGGCAGGCCTAGCAGAGCAAATCCCAGACCAAAGACACAGAATAATTTTGCAACTGCATGATTATATTTTTTCACGTCTGTCACTTCAAACATATCTGCATTTGCCCAAAATCCCACCGCTTTCTTCGAAAAATATGCCGCTATCCCGATAGCAATCAACAGACCGCCTCCGATGCACCATGAAATAAATCCAATCATTCTTCCAGTCATTTTCCACATCTCCTTATTCTATACCAAATTTTTCTCTTAAAATACTTCGTTTCTCTATATCAGATATTTCGTTATCTATTTCTTTTTTACCATCTTTGAATTCCTGATAATGATTTCCCCATACCCGAATATTTCTGTCTGCCATGTACAGAGATATCTTTTCAAATTTATTAAGCGGTGAAAGGGGATGAATATCACAAAAAATACAAGGCATTACAAAATCTATATCTAACTGAGGCTCCTCTGTGAATCCATATAACCGCTTCCACTGATGTCCCGGAAGCCGCTGCCACAACAGCCATCCCCAAAACGCATGCTTTTCAAAATAGTATTCGCCAAAGTCATCACTTTGGTGCAGCCCCTCTATCAGCAATAAGGGCTTACGCGGACTTTCTGAATTGACACCAACATCTGTTAAATAACGTCTGCCATCGAAACTCACCGTCATCACCCGATGCCTGCGCATCTGAACTACTTCCTTCGAAGAAGTAAATCTCGCCGCATGACTTTTAACTTCATACCCCAGACTCTTCAAAAGCCATGCATAAAGACCGTTTAATTCAAAGCAAATACCGCCCCTATGCCGAATAATCATTTTTTCAAACATTGCTTCATGGTTTAAAGAAGTTATTAATCCCTGTAAACTGTCCATATTTTCATAAGGAATATGCATTAAATGAGCAATTTGAAGACGCTCTAAGCCCTTCAAATCAGGCCGAATTTCACCTGACACCCCTATTCTCTCCATATACCGGTCTATCTCCGCTCTGGTCATCAGCCTATCGTCTATTTCATACTTCATTTCTTTTCTCCGTCGCTTCAAAGCTGTCTCTATGTCGAGTTTTCATCTGCTATAAAAATTTTACTACGTTTTACACAATTTCACAACGTAAATATGGCAGCCCATCCTAAGATAGACTGCCCCATCTATTTTTTATTATATACTTTCCTTTACCATGACCTTTAACCGGAATAATAATTCCCTCCTCTGCTAAGGTCTTTAATAACTCAGATGACCTGGATGACTTTAACCCCAGCAAAGTTTCTACATCTGTTCTTCCAAAGATTTGCTCTGCATCAAAAGCATCTTCTAATTTCTGTATATGCGCTTTTGTTTTTTGAGTAAAATAGAGTTCTCCAATGTCCGGTTTTCCCCTCACAATGTCCGGTTTTTCCCTCACAATGTCCAGTTTTTCAGGATCATAAAAACTTCCGCTAATGTGCATAGCCCGGTTATGAAGAGGATTTTGCTCACCCATCATCATATTTTTAAGAAATAACTCAAGAAAATAGGTTGTCTCATGGACACCTCTTTTTAAATCATTATAATTGGCCCGGACCAGTGAATTTCTGAAATACCAGGCATTTTTTGCAAAAATATCATTCGTCACATCAAACCCCAATGTTCTCAAATATTTAATAAAAAATACGGCTGTTGTCCTTGTATTTCCTTCGCCGAAAATATGAATCTGCCATAATCGGGCGACAAATACAGCTAAATGATGAACAATATCATCCATAGAAAGCCCTTTATAACTGAAATTCCTTTCTTCTGTAAAATCATATTCCAAAGTTTCTCTGAGTTCTGTCGCACTTCCATATAAAACAGTCGCCCCATCCAATACCCACTCTTTTTTAGTGATATTGTAATCACGTATCTTTCCGGCATGACTGTAAATGCCCTGAAAAAGCTTTTTATGAATGGAAATATACTGATTTGGAGTGAAACTGAAGGCCTTTTCAGATAGAATTTTTGCAATTCGAACTGAAACTTTATCTGCTTCCTCTGTCCGTTCCTCCCCTTCTGCTTTTGGGTTCTCTTCATAATAACTATCCAACAATTTCTGGGCCTGTTCAATGGTAATTTCGCCTTCAATATTTTGAATAGCTGTTTGAATTAAATAATTTGATGTTTTTAATCCATCCACCGCCTGCAACCCAATCGCAGTATGCCAGGCATATCCTTTATCCCTTTTACCAGGTTCTGATTGTTTTATATACTCTTGAAATGGATCTTTATCCATACTGGTTTCCCCCTGATATTTTATGATTTTCTGTCCATCACAAAACAATCTTTCATTGTTTGATAATATTTAAATTTTACCATGTTTGCACCTTAAAAGCACCTAAAATATTTCCTACTTGATATCATTGCTCTTCACTCCTTCTCGGTCATTGCTAGATTCCTAACTCCACGAATTATCTGCGCCCTGCAAGAAATAACCTCAACAATCCTTCGGATTTTTTCGGTCATTTCTTCCATTCCAATTCTCTACAGATTTTCTGCGAATCCATCAATAACCTCGATTCCGCTTCGCTCCTTCTCGGTCATTGCTAGATTCCTAACTCTACAAATTATCTGCGTCCTGCAGGAAATAACCTCAACAATCCTTCGGATTTTTTCGGTCATTTCTTGCATTCCAATGGAATGCCGGATATATAAAAAGAACCATATGCAAGTATACTTGCATATGGTTCTTTTCCATATCCACATTCCGCAGATAATTCTTATCGTTTTGAAAACTGTGGTGCTCTACGAGCTGCTTTGAGACCGTATTTTTTACGTTCTTTCATACGTGGATCACGTGTTAAGTATCCAGCTTTCTTGAGAACTGGTCTGTAATCGTTATCAGCTTTAAGTAAAGCTCTTGCGATACCATGACGAATGGCACCAGCCTGTCCTGTAAATCCGCCGCCGTGTACGTTAACGATAACGTCGAATTTATCAGCTGTATTTGTAGCAGCCAATGGCTGTCTTACGATAACTTTTAAGGTTTCAAGACCTAAATAGTTGTCGATATCTCTTTTATTAATGGTAATATTACCTGTACCTGGTACGAGGTAAACTCTTGCAATACTTTTCTTTCTTCTTCCGGTTCCGTAATATTTTACACTAGACAATGTTTTTCTCTCCTTCCGATATTATTAATATTTAATTTCCAATACTTCTGGTTTCTGAGCAGCATGATCATGTTCAGGACCTGCATAAACATGAAGTTTTGTAATCATCTGTCTTCCAAGTGGTCCCTTTGGAAGCATACCTTTTACTGCTAACTTAATAACATCTTCTGGTTTCTTAGCTAATAATTCCTTTAATGTGGTTTCTTTCATTCCACCAACATAATCGGAATGTCTGTAATAGATTTTCTGATCTAATTTCTTACCTGTAACTTTGATCTTTTCAGCATTTACAACGATAACATAATCACCTGTATCCATGCTAGGTGTATATGTTGGTTTGTTTTTTCCTCTTAAAATGCTTGCAATCTCAGATGATAAACGACCTAATGTATGTTCTGCAGCATCAACTACATACCACTTTCTCTCAATTGTTGCTGGACTAGCCATGTAACTTTTCATGGTTTGAACCTCCTTAATGTACTAATAAACAATGTATATTTTCACAAATGCTACTCACCGGGGCTTTGGATTTCACATTTTCAGACATATCGTCACAATTAAATATTATATGGCAAATAAAAACCTATGTCAAGTATTTTTAGACTAAAAATGGTCTAAATATTCAATATTTACAAGGGTTAAGCCATGGGCCGGTGCTGTTGGACCGACAACAAGGCGTTCTTCACATTCCAGACTTCGACAAATATCCTCTGCTGTCTTTTTGTGAAAACCGGCCTTTAAAAGTGCTCCAACTATAATTCGCACCATATTATAAAGAAATCCATTTCCGGTAATCCGGAAATAAATCATATCATTCTTTTGAAATAACTGAACATCGGTAATGGTTCTCACCGTATCCGTCACTTTTGTCTTCATTGAACAAAAGTTATGAAAGTCATGAGTCCCCAGAAGTTCTGACGCGGCCACCTTCATAGCCTCTACATCCAGTTTCTGAGGCACCCAGTAGCTGTTAAGACGCTCATTTGGCAAGGAAACCCGACGGTTCAGTATGCGATATTCATAGGTTTTTAAAGTATTCTGATATCGGGGATGAAACTCTAAAGAAACTTCTTCAGCAGACTGAATTACAATATCCTTTGGAAGCCGCTGATTTAATGCAGGTACAAATCGTTCTGCCGGCCAAATCTTTGCCGTATCAAACACGGCCACCTGACCCAGTGCATGAACCCCTGAATCCGTCCTGCTTGCACCCGTAAGCATTATTTTTTCACCCGTGAGTGCTTCAATATGTTTTTGAAGCATTTCCTGTATAGACATACCGTTTGGCTGTACCTGCCAGCCGCAGTAATTTGTTCCATCATAGGCAAGGGTAAGCTTAATTCTGCGCAATCCTTCCATTTTCAGCCTCCAAATCCCTATTCCTGCTTACAGCCATATTTTGACTGCTGCCCAGATAAGTATATAAACTAAAATAATAATATAAGCAACAACATCCCTCTTCTGATAAACCAAGGGTTTCATTTTTGTCCGCCCTGCTCCGCCATGATAACATCTGGCTTCCATGGCCATCGCCAGATCATTTGCCCTGCGAATAGCTGAAATAAACAAAGGAACCAGAATCGGTATCAGACTTTTCATCCTTTGAATCAAATGTCCACTTTCAAAATCTGCACACCTGGCCTGCTGAGCCTTCATAATCTTATCCGTTTCCTCCAGCAGTATCGGTATAAAACGCAATGCTATAGACATTGTCATTGATAATTCATGTACAGGAAAATGAAGCTTTTTCAAAGGGCTCAATGCCTTTTCAAGACCATCTGTCAAATGATTTGGCGTCGTTGTCAATGTCATAATTGTCGAACCAATAATCAAATACATCAGACGAATTGCTGTTTTACCGGCAAGGAAAAGACCTTCCCATGTGACTTTTAAAAATCCCCACCGGAAAATTTCTGTGCCCGGTGTAAGAAACACATTTAAAAGTACGGTAAAGAGCATCAGGATAAAGATTGCCCTTAGACCCTTAAGCATATATTTTAAAGGTACTTTAGAAAGCCATATAACCGCTCCCAAAGCCGCTGTTGCCAAAGCCAGTCCCAGCAAGTCATTAACAAAGAACACAGTGACAATAAAGACCAGTGTTCCCAGCAATTTTACCCGCGGGTCCAATCGATGGATAATGGAATGGGCCGGATAATATTGTCCAATTGTAATATCTCTAATCATTTTTCTGCCTCCAGGCAATGTAATATATCCGCTTTCGCTTCTTCCACTGTTGTTGCATCTACCGGAAGTTCCGGGAAAATCTCACGAAGGCGATGCATGACATAAGACACCTGCGGTGCTGCCAGGCCAACGCTCTCTAAAGCTTTTCCATTTTCAAATACTGATTTTGGAGTACCATCCATAAATACTTCGCCACGATTCATTACAATAATCCGGTCCACATATTTTGCCACATCCTCCATACTATGGGAAACAAGAATAACCGTAATCCCCATTTTCTTATGAAGCAATGCAATCTGATCCAGAATATCGTTACGACCCTTAGGATCTAAGCCTGCCGTTGGCTCATCCAGAATGAGCACCTGAGGCTCCATGGCCAGCACACCGGCAATAGCCACACGCCGCTTCTGCCCGCCGGAAAGTTCAAAAGGTGACTTTTCATAGTCTTTCTCCGACATTCCAACCATCTCCAGGGCCTGCTTCGCCCGTGAAACAGCTTCTTCATCACTCAGTCCCAAATTTTTAGGTCCATAGCAGACATCCTTAAGCACTGTCATTTCAAAGAGCTGATGTTCCGGATACTGAAAAACAAGTCCCACATGGCTCCGCAATGAAATCATTTTATAATTTTCATCATAGATATTCTCATTATTATAGTAAATGACTCCACTTGTTGCTTTTAAAAGTCCGTTCAAATGTTGAATAAGCGTAGATTTTCCAGAACCTGTATGACCAATCAACCCGATGAATTCTCCATCCTGAATATTCAGATTAATATCTTTCAACGCCTGTTTACGAAAGGCATTATCCGGGCTGTATATATAATTAACATGATCTAATTGAATTCCCATGACATCATCACCTGTTCTTATGCCTTTCCAACGCCTTTACGAGCTCATCTACGGTCAAAACGCCCTCAGGCACATCTATCCCTGCCTGCTTTAATTCATAGGCTAATTCGGTCACCTGAGGCACATCCAAGCGTAATTGTTTCAAATACTCCACCTGACTGAAGACTTCCCGTGGTGTACCCGACAATACGATTTTTCCGTCATCCATGACATAGACCTTGTCTGCATGAACAACTTCATCCATATAATGAGTAATCAGGATAACTGTAACCTTCTTTTCCCGATTCAATTCACGAATTGTTTCAATGACCTCTTTACGTCCGCTTGGATCCAGCATAGCCGTTGGCTCATCCAGAACAATACATTCCGGTTCCATCGCCATAACGCCTGCAATAGCAACGCGTTGCTTTTGTCCTCCGGATAACTTGTTTGGAGAGTGCTGACTGTATTCCAGCATTCCTACCGCTTTCAGACTGTTCTGCACTCTGTGCCAGATATCTTTCGTAGGTACACCGATATTCTCAGGTCCGAATCCCACATCCTCCTCAACCAAACTTGCGATAATCTGATTGTCCGGATTCTGGAAGACCATTCCTGCAGACTGACGTATCTTCCATACATTCTTAGCATCCTTTGTATCCATATCCTTTACCCACAGAGTCCCCCCTGTCGGCACAAGCAGGGCATTAATCTGTTTTGCCAAAGTAGACTTTCCTGAACCATTATGGCCGAGCACAGCAATAAACTGTCCGGCTTCCACATCTAAGTCGACACCCGAAACAGCATGAATGACATTTTCTACTTCATCATGTTCATCCTTTGTCACATAATCGTAAAACAATTTTGCGGCTTTTATAATCCCCATAAATGTTCCTCAATTCTAAAAAACACAGGTGGAATTCACCTGTGTTTTTCAATTTCTATTCAACTCAACGTTTTTCGAATTATACTAACTCAATAAGTACTTCCATTGCTGCATCACCTTTACGCTGACCGATTTTAACGATACGTGTATATCCACCGTTACGATCTGCATATTTAGGAGCAATTTCAGTAAATAATTTATCTGTTAAATCTACTTTCTTAGTAGCAGCTTTTTTACCAGCAGCTTCTTCTGGAACATCAGTTACAGAATAAAGTACCTTTAACATCTGTCTTCTAGCATGTAAACGGGATGAGTTGTCTTTTTTGATTGTTTTTTCAACAGTATCAAATACAACCTTTCCATCCTCTTTTACTCTTTTGCCATCTTTATCTTTACGAGCAACCTTTGCCTGTACAGTTACTGTTTCGAAGTTATCCTTCTCTTTAACAGCAAGAGCAATCAGACCTTCGGCGATTCTGCGAATTTCTTTAGCTTTAGCTTCAGTAGTACGGATTTTACCATTGTTAAGTAAAGCTGTAACCTGATTTCTAAGCAAAGCTTTTCTCTGATTGGAAGTTCTTCCAAGTTTTCTATATCCAGCCATGATTTAGCCTCCTCCTTATATTCTTTATACAGCGATTATTCGTCGCTTGGATTTAATTGAAGGCCCAGTTCTTTCAACTTAGCAAGAACTTCTTCCAAAGATTTCCGTCCAAGATTACGAACCTTCATCATATCCTCTGCAGTTCTGTTCGTCAGTTCTTCAACTGTGTTAATTCCTGCTCTCTTCAAGCAGTTATAAGAACGAACAGACAACTCTAATTCATCAATATTCATTTCAAGAACTTTTTCTTTTTCATTATCTTCTTTTTCTACCATAACTTCTGCAGTTTTAGCATTTTCAGAAAGGTCAATGAAAAGATTTAAATGTTCACTCAAGACTTTTGCAGCCAAGCTGACCGCTTCATCTGGACCTAATGTACCATTGGTAAATACGTCGAGTGTAAGTTTGTCAAAGTCTGTAATCTGACCTACACGTGTATTCTCTACATTCATATTCACTCTCTTTACCGGAGTGTAAATAGAATCGATAGGGATAACGCCGATTGGCAAGTCATCATTCTTGTTCTTATCAGAACTTACATATCCACGACCTTTGGTAATTGTTAACTCTACATATAATTTACAGTCTGTACCGCCACTTAATGTAGCAATAACCTGGTCTTTGTTTAAGATTTCAATATCCGGATCAACCTGAATATCTGCTGCCGTTACTACGCCTTCACCTTCGTACTCAATGTAAGCAACTTTAGGCTCCGATGTTGTGCTTGTATTCTTGATTGAAAGATTTTTGATATTCATAATAATTTCGGTGACATCTTCCTTAACTCCAGGAATAGCACTGAATTCATGTACGACACCGTCAATTTTAACCTGGCTCACTGCGGAACCTGGCAGAGAAGAAAGCATAATTCTTCTCAAAGAATTACCAAGTGTAATACCATATCCTCTTTCCAGAGGTTCTACGACAAAACGTCCGTATTTATTATCTTCAGAAATCTCTGCAATCTCAATTTTCGGTTTTTCAAAATCAAACACTATATTAGCCCTCCTTTAATGGGTTAGGTTTCTTTGAGGGTAACAATCCGCTTTATTTAGAAGCTATTATTTAGAATACAATTCGACGATAAGCATTTCGTTTACCGGAACATCAATCTGTTCTCTGATTGGAAGAGCTTTTACTGTACCAGAAAGGTTTTCCTGATCTGCTTCAAGCCATTCCGGAACAAGTCTTGCACCTGTCACCTCTAAAATATCTTTATATCTCTGAGATCCTTTGGATTTTTCTCTGATTTCAACAACATCTCCTGCTTTTACCTGATAAGAAGGAATATTTACTCTCTTACCATTAACAAGAACGTGCTTATGTCCAACGATCTGTCTTGCTTCTTTACGAGTTCTTGCAAAACCGAGACGATAGATAACGTTATCTAATCTGCACTCAAGTAAAACCATCAGGTTTTCACCAGATGTGCCTTTCATTTTGCTAGCCTTTGCAAAGTAGTTTCTGAAAGGTTTTTCCAGAACACCATAAATAAATTTAGCTTTCTGTTTTTCAGTAAGCTGCTGGCCATATTCACTCTTTTTTCTATTTCCTCTAATAGACTGTCTATTAGATTTTTTATCAACACCCAGATAAATTGGGTCGAGACCAAGACTTCTACATCTCTTTAATACTGGAACCATATCTCTAGCCATATCTAATTTACCCTCCTATTAGACTCTTCTTCTTTTTGGTGGACGACATCCATTATGTGGAACTGGTGTAACATCTTTGATGCTTGTTACTTCGATACCGCAAGCCTGAAGTGCACGAATAGCTGCTTCACGACCTGAACCAGGACCTTTTACCATAACTTCAACGGATTTTAATCCATAAATGGACGCAGCTTTAGCTGCAGTTTCAGCTGCCATCTGAGCAGCATACGGTGTGGACTTTCTGGAACCTCTAAATCCCAATCCGCCGGCACTAGCCCAAGAAAGAGCATTACCTTCGGAATCTGTTAATGTAACGATTGTATTATTAAAAGATGACTG
The DNA here is from genome assembly GCA_009929615.1 of Clostridia bacterium. GTDB lineage: Bacteria > Bacillota > Clostridia > Lachnospirales > Lachnospiraceae > Frisingicoccus. Next base: position 45,697 of record SAAB01000017.1, read on the forward strand.
AATATGTGCCTGTCCACGCTCAACGTTCTTTTTAACACGTCTTTTAGTCACTTTTTTTGTAACTTTTTTAGCCATTGAACCAAACCTCCTATTAGGTTATTTATTACTTTTTCTTATTTGCTACTGTTCTCTTCGGACCTTTACGTGTTCTAGCGTTAGTCTTTGTTTTCTGACCACGAACTGGAAGTCCTTTTCTATGACGGATACCTCTATAGCATCCGATTTCCTGTAATCTCTTGATATTCATAGCGATTTCACGACGTAAATCACCTTCTACTGTCTGTGTAGCATCGATGACATCACGAATTCTTCCGACTTCTTCGTCAGTTAAATCTCTTACACGTGTATCTGGATTAATGTTAGCTTCTTTAAGGATACGATTTGCGCTTACTCTACCGATTCCGTAGATGTAAGTGAGACCGATCTCGACACGTTTTTCTCTTGGTAAATCTACACCACTAATACGAGCCATGTAATTACACCTCCACTGGTTCTTTCTTTAAAATTAATAATCAATATTTTTACAATGTCATCATCTACTTGACCAAAGACGTGACAATAGGCAGGCTCAGGCCCTGCTCTTTAAATCTCATTTATTTAATAGCAATTACAACACACCCTGGTGTTGCATCGCTGCAGCCGCATACATATTTCTGACTCCTGAGGCCAGAAAATTCGTTTTTTCACACCCAGGTCCACTGTATTAACCGCAGTCTTCATCCTGGGATACCCAAAACGGGTACAACAAAACACAAGCCTAACTATAATATTAGCCCTGTCTCTGTTTGTGTTTAGGATTTTCACAGATTACTCTAATACTGCCTTTTCTCTTAATGACTTTGCATTTTTCGCAAATAGGCTTTACTGATGATCTTACCTTCATTAGAAATCTCTCCTTTCAAAACGTTCACGAACAATTATAGCATCCCACAATATGACACGTCAAGTAATTTTTTACTTATCTCTCCAGATGATTCTTCCTTTTGTCAAATCATAGGGAGATAATTCAATCGTTACTTTGTCCCCTGGCAAAATACGTATAAAATTCATACGAAGCTTTCCGCTGATGTGGGCTAAAACCCGGTGTCCATTTTCCAATTCCACCTGAAACATCGCATTTGGCAGCTTCTCAACAACAGTTCCTTCAACTTCAATAACATCTGTTTTTGACATATTAGCCTCCTATTACCTTAACTTCTCTTCAAAAAGCTGAATGGCTTTACAAATATCTTCATTTTCTAACGGATACTCATTTTTTAACTTGGCATCGATTTCCGGGTCTATGTAATTCATCCGGCGTACATGTCGAATATTTTTCTTCTTCGGTTTTTCTACAGTTTTTCTTACACCATCCGCAAGGAACAGCGTTTCTTCCTGAACCTCCAAAACAATATACATTTTTCCCTGGTCATGACCGGCATCCGACAAAATTATTTGTCCTGGATGAAATCGATTCACATCTCTCTTCTTTGCCATCGTTATCACCTGCTGTTTCATTTTTCAATTTATTGTAATGTTAAAATTTCACAGCTATCTTTTGTAACTAAAATAGTATTTTCATAATGTGCGGATAATTTCCCATCTGCGGTAACCACAGTCCAGTCATCATCCAGCCATTCCACCTCGTATACGCCCTGATTAATCATTGGCTCAATTGCGAGGGTCATACCCGCCTGAAGCTTCAGGCCTCTGCCTCTTGGTTTGAAATTAGGTATCTGCGGGTCCTCATGAAGGTGGGTTCCGATTCCATGTCCGACTAAATCACGGACAATAGAATATCCAAAGCCTTCTGCATAATCCTGAATTGCCTTGGAAATCTCATAGAGATGATTTCCTTCTTTGGCAAATTTTATACCTTCAAAGAAACTTTGTTTTGTTACATCAATTAGTCGCTGAGCTTCTTCAGAAATTTCTCCGACTCCCCATGTTCGTGCTGCATCGGAATGATATCCTTTATAAATAAGTCCACAGTCAAGGCTGATAATATCGCCTTCCTGAAGGATTCTTTTTTTAGAAGGAATTCCGTGTACAACTTCATCGTTTACCGATGTACATATCGATGCCGGATATCCGTTATAATTCAGGAAATTCGGAATACATCCGAAATCCCGGATAATCGTCTCACCAAGATGGTCAATATCCCAGGTAGACATTCCCGGTTTGATTTCTTTGTGAAGCTCTTCATGCATTATTGCCAAAAGCCTTCCGGCTTCCCGCATCAATCCAATTTCATGTTCTGACTTGATTGTAACTGACATATTATACTCCTAAAATTTTCTGAATATCACTAAAGACTTCATCCATTGTCTGAGTTCCGTCGATGGTGTGCATAATGCCTTTTTCGGCGTAATAGTCAATTAACGGTTTCGTCTGTTCATGATAAACATTGAGACGATTCGTAACCGTTTCCGGTTTGTCATCATCTCTGAGGATAAGCTCTTCTCCGCAAATGTCACAGATACCTTCAACCTTTGGTGGATTGAACTCCACATGGTAAGTTGCTCCACATCCAACACAAGCTCTGCGGCCAGCCATCCTACGAATTATATTTTCATCTGGAACATCGATATTTAACGCATATTCCATCTTTTGTTCGATAGCATTCAGGGCATCTGTTAAGGCTTCAGCCTGAGGAATTGTCCTCGGGAAACCGTCTAAGATAAACCCATTGGTACAGTCATCTTGTTGAATTCGATCAACAACGAGATCACAGACTAATTCATCCGGAACAAGAAGACCTTCATCCATGTAAGTCTTTGCTTTTTTACCAAGCTCTGTTCCCTGTTTAATATTAGCTCTGAAAATATCTCCAGTTGATATATGTGGAATCTTGCACAAATCGGCAATTTTTTTTGCCTGAGTACCCTTACCGGCACCAGGTGCACCTAACATAATTATTTTCATAAATAATTATCCTCCAATCATATGTCCAACATCTTCTGATGGTTCATAATACAGAATGTCCGGTGGGAACGAATCCCATCCGGTTTTAGACATCCTGTGTATCAGACCTGTTAGTCATTTAAAAATCCCTTATAATGTCTTACGATCATTAAGGACTCAATCTGTTTTAGTGTTTCCAGCACAACGCCTACAATAATGATTAAGGACGTTCCACCGAAGGATACATTGACTCCGAATACACCCGCAAAGAAAATAGGAATAATCGCTACAATGATTAAGCCTACAGCACCGATAAATACGATGTTATTTAAAATCTTATTTAAGTGTTCGGAAGTTGGTTTTCCGGGACGGATTCCCGGAATAAAGCCGCCCTGCTTTTTCATATTATCTGCAACTTCCAATGGATTGAAAGTAATAGATGTATAGAAATAAGCAAAAAAGACAACTAAAACGATGTAAATCAGCAAACCAACAGAATAAACCGGCTGTGCAGGACTGCACCAGTTTGAACTACTCAGCACTGCTAAAATAGTTCCCGGAATTCCTGTAGGTGTCTTGCCAAGGAATCCAACAATGATTCCCGGAAGAGACATAATTGATGAAGCAAAGATAATTGGGATAACACCTGCGGTGTTAACTTTTAACGGAATACTTGATGTACTTCCTCCAACCAGTTTACGTCCAACAACCTTCTTGGAATACTGTACAGGAATACGGCGTTCACCATCCTGCAGATAAATAACAAATACAACGATAAATAAAATAACAGCAAGAATAATGATTACTGCAAGTCCAGCCTGAACAACATTTTTTCCACCCATAAAACGATCATACAAAAGTTTGAAGTCGCTTGGGATTGAGGAAATAATGTTAATTAACAGGATAATGGAAATACCATTGCCCACGCCTCGCTCTGTAATTCTCTCGCCCATCCACATTAATAAAGATGAACCAGCTGTCAGAGCAGCCATAACCATGATAACGTCCAATGGACTGTTATGCATTAAATTGCCGCCGCGATAAAAGCCAAAACCCATTGCGAAGCCTTCAATAAGTGCTAAAGCAATGGTTAAGTATCTCGTATATTCGCGGATTTTTTTTCTTCCATCTTCGCCGTCCTTCTGCATCTCCTCAAGTTTCGGAATTGCAATGGTCATCAGCTGCACGATGATGGAAGATGTAATGTATGGTGTAATGCTCAGAGCAAATACTGACATCTGAGTAAAGGAACCACCAGTCATTGCATCAAAGAAATCAAATGCCCCGCCGCTTTGTGCAGCAAACCAGGCTGTAAACACATCCCGGCTGACGCCTGGGATTGGAAGCTGTGCTCCCAATCTCACGACAACCAGTATAAATAACGTGAAGAAAATTCGATTTCTGATGTCTTTAATCTTAAATGCGTTCTTTAAGGTTGTAAGCATTAGATCACCTCTACTGTTCCACCTAAAGCTTTAATTTTTTCTTCGGCCCCTGCGCTGAAAGCGTTAACTTTAACAGTCAATTTCTTTGTAAGCTCACCGTTACCGAGAATTTTTACGCCATCCTTAGGGTTTTTGATAACTCCTGCTTCAACTAATGTTGCAACAGTAACTTCTGTGTCATTATCAAAACGATTTAATACGTCAACATTGATACCAACGATTTCAAGGGAGTTTCTGTTAGTGAAACCTCTCTTAGGAATTCGTCTGTATAATGGCATCTGACCACCTTCAAAGCCTGGTCTAGGTGCTCCTGAACGAGCCTTCTGACCTTTATGACCTTTACCAGCTGTTTTACCATTTCCTGAACCATGTCCACGGCCTCTTCTGAAGTTATCACTATGCTTAGAACCTTCTGCTGGTCTTAATTCTGATAAATTCATACGTGCACCTCCTTACTGTCTATTAGATTTCTTCTACTTTCACTAAGTGTTTTACCTGCTGTACCATACCTCTGGTACAAGCGTTGTCTGGAAGCTCAACAGTTTTGTTCAGTTTCTTCAAACCTAAAGCTTCAACAGTCTTTTTATGTTTAGGAATTGCACCAATTGTAGATTTAACTAAAGTAATCTTTAATTTATCTGCCATTTTATACTCCTCCTCCTATGCCAAGATTTCTTCAACAGATTTGCCACGTTTCTTAGCAACTTCTTCTGGAGTCGTTAAGGCGCCCAATCCTTTGATTGTGGCAAGAACTACGTTCTGCTTGTTATTGGAACCTAAAGATTTTGTACGGATGTTTTTGTATCCAGCAAGTTCAAGTACGGCACGAGCTGGGCCTCCGGCGATAATACCGGTACCTTCTGGTGCACGTTTCAGTAAAACGCTTGCGCTGCCGAATTTTGCCTGTAAATCATGAGGAATACTCTGATTTTCATCCAACGGAACTGTGATCAGTTTCTTTATTGCATCTTCTTTTCCTTTGCGGATAGCTTCAGGAATTTCTGTTGCTTTTCCTAAGCCAGTACCAACGTGTCCGTTGCCGTCACCTACTACAACTAAAGCGGCAAAACGGAAGTTACGTCCACCTTTAACAACCTTGGTGACACGTTTAATTGATACTACTTTTTCTGTTAATTCTAATTGACTAGCATCAATAATTGTACGTTTCATCTGTTCTCCTCCCTGCTAGAATTTTAATCCAGCTTCTCTAGCTGCTTCAGCTAAAGCTTCTATTTTACCCTGATAAATAAATCCGCCTCTGTCGAATACGACTTCAGTAATACCTTTATCTAAAGCCTTTTTAGCAATTGCTGTACCAACAGCAGTTGCTGCTGCAACGTCATTTGTCTTTTCAAGACCAGCTTTAATTTCTTTTTCAGCTGTGGAAGCAGCTACCAGTGTATTGCCGATTGTATCATCAATAATCTGAGCATAAATGTGATTGTTGCTTCTAAAAACAGCTAAACGAGGACGCTGGGCAGTGCCAGAGAAACGGTTACGCAGTCTTATATGTTTTTTAACTCGAACTTCATTTCTTGAATTTTTCTTAACCATCTTATTCTATCCTCCTTAATTATTTTTTACCAGTCTTACCAACTTTACGTCTGATGACTTCATCAGCATATTTAATACCTTTACCCTTGTAAGGTTCAGGTCTTCTCTTATCTCTGATTTCAGCAGCGTACTGGCCAACTTTTTCTTTATCAATACCAGAAACAGTAATTTTGTTCTGACCTTCAAGTGTTGTTTCAACACCTTCTGGGTCAATCATCTCTACTGGATGTGAATATCCTAAAGATAAAACTAAGGTTTTGCCCTGTTTCTGAGCTCTATAACCAACACCGTTTACTTCAAGTACTTTTGTGTAACCATCTGTAACACCAACAACCATGTTGTTAATGAGTGTACGTGTCAGACCATGTAAAGATTTCATTCTCTTTAACTCACTTGGTCTGGAAACAACGATGGAATCTCCATCTTTTTCAATTTTCATTTCAATAGGTAATACTCTTTCAAGTGTTCCCTTAGGTCCTTTTACAGTAACCTTGTTATTCTCTGCAATATCAACAGTGACACCTGCAGGAATAGTAATTGGTAATCTACCAATACGTGACATAAGATTGTCCTCCTAACTTAAATTCTCGGAAAGGGCCATTGCCCTTTCTGTTTTCAGTTGCACCCCATACGCGATGGGGATTTCTGCCTTTAACCGGACAGGCACGGGTTTTACCATACAAATGCTATAACTTCGCCACCTACGTTTAACGCACGAGCTTCTTTATCTGTAATAACACCTTTGTTTGTTGAAATAATTGCTACGCCAAGTCCGCCAAGTACTCTAGGCAGTTCTTCTTTTGCTGCGTATACACGAAGACCCGGTTTAGAGATTCTCTTAATTCCGCTAATTGTCTTCTGGTTTTTATCTGCACCGTATTTCAGTGTAATCTTAATTGTTTTTACGATTCCATCTTCAACGGTTTCATATCCTTTGATATATCCTTCATCTAAAAGAATTTTAGCGATGGACTCCTTCATCTTTGATGCCGGAACATCGACAGTATCATGTTTAGCAGTATTTGCATTACGGATTCTTGTAAGCATATCTGCAATTGGATCGCTCATTGACATGATAAGTTCCTCCTTTCACTTATTCCTACCAGCTTGATTTTGTAACTCCTGGAATTTCACCTTTATATGCTAATTCACGGAAGCAAATTCTGCAAACGCCATATTTTCTCAAATAAGCATGTGGACGACCGCAGATTCTGCAGCGATTGTATTCTCTGGTAGAGAATTTCTGTGGACGCTGCTGTTTAACTTTCATCGAAGTTTTAGCCATGGATTTCCCTCCTAACTACTTTTTAAATGGCATGCCAAATAATCTTAACAATTCACGTGCTTCTTCATCTGTCTGAGCTGTTGTAACGAAGATAACGTCCATACCTCTTACCTTATCAACTTTATCATACTCAATTTCTGGGAAGATTAATTGTTCTTTAATACCTAACGCGTAGTTACCTCTACCATCAAAAGCATCTGGATTAACACCTCTAAAGTCACGTACACGAGGCAGTGCCAGGTTAATGAGACGATCAGCAAATTCATACATCTTTTCGCCTCTCAGAGTTGTTTTGCATCCGATAGCCATGCCCTCTCTGATTTTGAAGTTAGCCACAGAATTTTTTGCTTTAGTCAAAACTACTTTCTGACCTGCAATTGTTTCCATATCTTTTACAGCTGATTCCAAAACTTTAGCATTGTCTTTTGCTTCGCCAACGCCCATATTAATTACGATTTTGTTAAGTTTTGGTACCTGCATGATGTTTTTATATCCAAACTTTGAAATCATTGCTGGAACGACTTCATTGTTATACATATCTTTTAATCTAGTCACCGATAACAACCTCCCTTCTCAATTAGTCAATGATATCTCCGGTGGATTTTGCCACACGGACTTTTTTGCCATCTTTTTCAGTAAAACCAATACGTGTTGCTTTTCCTTTGAACACATACATAACGTTTGATGCGTCAATTGGCGCTTCCTGATTGATGATTCCGCCTGCCTGATTCTGTGCAGATGGTTTTGTATGTTTTGTGATCATGTTAACACCTTCTACAAGAACGGTGCCTTTCTTATGATCTACGGCAATAACCTTGCCTTCTTTGCCTTTATCTTTACCTGCGATAACCTTTACAAGATCATCTTTTTTAATTTTCATAGACACAGCCGACACCTCCTTAAAGTACTTCTGGTGCTAAGGATACAATTTTCATAAACTGTTTTTCTCTCAGCTCTCTGGCTACAGGTCCAAAAATACGAGTTCCTTTTGGATTCATATCATCTTTAATGATAACTGCAGCGTTTTCGTCGAATCTGATATATGAACCATCTTTACGACGGGCACCTTTTACAGTACGAACAACAACGGCTTTTACTACATCACCTTTTTTAACAACTCCGCCTGGTGTTGCATCTTTAACCGTAGCAACGATAATATCGCCAATGCTCGCATATCTTCTTGTTGAGCCGCCTAATACACGGATACAAAGTAATTCTTTAGCACCAGTATTGTCAGCAACACGAAGTCTAGTCTCCTGTTGAATCATGACGTTACCTCCTTAATACTAAACCGATTATTTAGCTTTCTCAATGATTTCTACGAGTCTCCATCTTTTGTCCTTGGACAATGGTCTTGTTTCCATCACTTTTACTCTATCACCAATATTACACTCATTATTTTCATCATGAGCTTTTAATTTATAAGTTCTATTAACAATCTTCTTGTAAAGAGGATGTTTTACACGGTCTTCAATAGCAACAACGATTGTTTTGTCCATTTTGTTGCTTACTACTTTACCAATTCTTACTTTTCTAAGATTTCTTTCCACAACAAATTCCTCCTTTCTAGATTACTGTGCAGCGTTCGCCTTTTCAGAGATAACGGTCTGAATTCTGGCAATATTTTTACGAACGTCCTTGATTCTGCTTGTGTTATCTAACTGGTTTGTTGCGTTCTGGAATCTCAAATTGAAGAGTTCCTTTTTAGCAGCTACTAATTCGTCATTTAATTCTGCAGCTGATTTCTTTTTTAAATCTTCTACATATACATTAATTTTCACTGTTATCACCGCCTTCTAAGTCTTCGCGAGAAACTACTTTACATTTTACAGGAAGCTTATGAACAGCAAGACGAAGTGCCTCTCTGGCTACATCTTCTGGCACGCCGGCAATTTCAAACATTACACGGCCCGGTTTAACAACAGCTACCCAGTATTCAAGAGATCCTTTACCGGAACCCATACGTGTTTCAGCAGGTTTTGTAGTTACTGGTTTGTCTGGGAAAATTTTGATCCAAACTTTACCACCACGTTTGATATAACGTGTCATGGCGATACGGGCTGCCTCGATCTGGTTAGAACGAATCCAACCTGGCTCTAAGGCTACGATACCATATTCACCGTAAGAAATTTTATTACCACGTGTTGCCTTTCCTTTCATAGAACCACGGAACTGCTTACGACGTTTAACTCTTTTTGGCATTAACATTATTTATCGCTCCCTTCCTTTGTTCCCTTAACTGGAAGTACTTCACCATGGTAAATCCATGTTTTCACACCAACTTTACCATATGTTGTATTTGCTTCTGCAAAACCGTAATCAATGTCAGCTCTAAGTGTCTGCAGCGGAATAGTTCCTTCGCTGTAGAATTCCGTACGGGCCATATCAGCACCGCCAAGACGTCCGGATACGGAAGTTTTGATACCCTTGCATCCAGCTCTCATTGTTCTCTGCATTGAAGATTTCATAGCTCTACGGAAAGAAATACGGTTTTCAAGCTGAGTTGCAATGTTTTCAGCAACGAGCTGAGCATCTCTCTCAGGTCTTTTTACTTCTTTGATGTCGAGTAATAATCTTTTATCTGTAAATGACTGAAGTTCTCTTTTAACTTTTTCGATTTCAGAACCACCCTTACCAATAACTACGCCAGGTTTAGCTGTGTAGATGATAATTTTAAGACGGTCAGATGCTCTTTCGATTTCAATCTTGGATACACCTGCATTATATAATCTCTTTTTAAGGTATTTTCTGATTTCGTAATCTTCAACCAGATTATCTGCAAAATCTGCTTCTGCATACCATCTGGAATCCCAATCCTTAATAATTCCGACTCTGAGGCCGTGAGGATTAACTTTCTGTCCCATGATTTTCCTCCTATCTCTCATTAAGCACAACAGTAATATGGCTCATTCTCTTTTCGATTCTATAAGCTCTACCCTGTGCTCTCGGTTTAATTCTCTTCATTGTAGGTCCTTTATCTGCATAGCACTCTTCAATGAATAAGTTGTCTGGGTTCATTCCATTATTGTTTTCTGCATTTGCGATTGCAGATTTTAATACTTTTTCTATAACTGTAGAAGCGTATCTTGGATTATATGTCAAGATAGCTAATGCTGATTTTACATCCTTGCCTCTGATTGCATCGAGAACGAAGCACGCCTTTTGAACGGAGACTCTGGCGTAGGATACCTTTGCGCTAGGTCTAGTATCTTTGTTCGCATTTCTTTCTCTTTTTATCTGGGATCTATGTCCTTTAGCCATGGATAAAACCTCCTTTCAAACTAACGTCTTGCTTTCTTTTCGTCTTTGCCGTGTCCTCTGTAGGTACGTGTTGCAACAAATTCACCTAATTTGTGGCCAACCATATCCTCTGTAACATATACTGGAACATGTTTTCTTCCATCATGTACAGCAATTGTATATCCAACCATCTGCGGAAAAATTGTAGAACGGCGGGACCAAGTCTTGATAACAGACTTATCACCGGCTGCGTTCGCTGCATCTACTTTTTTAAGTAAACTAGCATCTGCAAATGGGCCTTTTTTTAATGATCTAGACATGCGTCTTACCTCCTTAGATTATTTCTTATTTAATCATGCTTCCGTCGCGTCTACGTACAATCATCTTATTAGATTTCTTGTGTTTCTTACGCGTCTTCAAACCAAGTGCTGGTTTGCCCCATGGAGTCATTGGGCCAGAACGTCCGATTGGTGCACGTCCTTCACCACCACCATGTGGATGGTCGTTAGGGTTCATAACAGAACCACGAACTGTTGGGCGGATACCCATGTGACGTTTACGACCAGCTTTACCGATGTTAATCAGTTCATGATCTGTGTTACCAACCTGACCGATTGTTGCACGGCCGTTAAGAGGTACCATTCTCATTTCACCGGAAGGTAATCTAAGGGTTGCAAATTTTCCTTCTTTAGCCATCAACTGTGCAGAGTTACCTGCTGAACGAACTAACTGTCCGCCTTTGCCTGGGTATAACTCAATGTTGTGTACCTGAGTACCAACTGGAATCTGAGCAAGTGGTAAGCAGTTACCAACTTGAATTTCTGCATCTGGACCATTCATAATGGTTGCTCCAACCTTAAGTCCGTTTGGTGCTAAAATATAAGTATATTCTCCATCTGCGTAGCAGATCAAAGCAATATTTGCTGTTCTGTTTGGATCGTATTCGATAGCTTTTACTGTTGCCGGAATACCATCTTTTTTATTTCTCTTGAAATCGATGATTCTGTATTTCTGTTTTGCACCACCACCGTGATGTCTTACTGTGATTTTTCCCTGATTATTACGTCCAGCGATTCTGTTCTTTTTAGCAACTAAGGATTTCATCGGTGTTGACTTTGTAATCTCCGCGAAATCAGAGCTGGTCATATGTCTTCTGGAAGGTGTATATGGGTTAAATGTTTTAATACCCATTTTATTCACTCCTTTCAAGTGCCTGATTTATTGTCACGCTTATTTGCGTATAGGTTTATATAAGTTGCAGCAATTCTTACAGACCTGCGAAGATTTCGATATCTTTGCTTTCAGCTGTTAATTTAACGATTGCTTTTTTTGTCTGAGCTGTTTTACCAGTTGTTGTTCCACGTCTTTTGTTCTTGCCTTCGCAATTCATTGTGTTGACGCTTGCAACTTTTGTTCCTTCGAACATTTTTTCAACAGCTTCTTTAACCTGGCTCTTTGTAGCCTGTGGATGCACTAAGAAAGTGTATTTCTTCTCAGCCATCTGGTTCATACTTTTTTCTGTAATCACTGGTTTGAGGATTACATCATAATATTTAATATCAGCCATTATGCGTACACCTCCTGGATAGTTGCAACTGCATCCTGAGTAAGCACTAATGTGTCATATTTCAGAATATCGTATACGTTGATTGTATTTGTTGAAGCTGTTTTTACTTCTGGGATATTTCTTGCGGATAAGATAACGTTTTTGTTATCATCTACAACTACCAGTGCTTTAGAAACTTTTAAAGCATCCATAACAGCTTTGAAGTTCTTTGTTTTGATTTCATCCATGTTAAAAGCATCTAAAACGATGATTTTGTTATCAGCAACTCTGGATGATAAAGCAGATTTCAGAGCAATTCTTCTTTCTTTCTTGTTCAGTTTGAAAGAATAATCTCTTGGCTTTGGAGCGAATACAACGCCGCCGCCTGTCCACTGTGGAGCTCTTGTTGAACCCTGTCTTGCATGACCGGTTCCTTTCTGTCTCCATGGTTTCTTTCCTCCGCCGCGAACTTCGGAACGAGTTTTTGCGCTCTGTGTTCCCTGACGTTTTGCAGCAAGATGATTAACAACTGCCATGTGTAAAAGATGTTCGTTAACTTCAACACCAAACACTGCATCGTTTAATTCGATCTCGCCCACCTGATTGCCTTCAATATTGTAAACAGATACGTTTGCCATCTGTGTGTCCTCCTTCCTCAAAGCTCATTAGGCTTTGGTTGATTCCTTAATCATTACTAAAGATTTCTTAGGTCCTGGTACAGCACCTTTAACTAAGATTAAGTTCTGTTCAGCATCAACTCTTACAACTTCAAGATTCTGGACAGTAATTCTTACAGCACCCATATGTCCTGGCATTTTCTTTCCTTTGAAAACGCGGCCTGGTGTTGTTGCAGAACCATTGGAACCTGCATGTCTGTGGAACTTAGAACCATGAGTCATAGGTCCTCTGGACTGTCCGTGTCTCTTAATCGCGCCCTGGAAGCCTTTACCTTTGGATCTTGCAGTAGCATCTACCTTATCTCCGTTAGCAAAAACATCAGCTTTGATTTCCTGACCTACAGTATAGTTTTCAGCATCTTCTAATCTGAATTCTCTAACAAATCTCTTTGCAGCAACACCTGCTTTTGCAAAATGTCCCTTCATAGGTTTGTTAACTAATTTTTCTCTGATATCTCCAAAGCCAACCTGAATTGCGGAATATCCGTCATTGTCAACAGTTTTAACCTGTGTAACAACGCATGGGCCTGCCTGAAGAACAGTAACTGGAGTTAAAACTCCATCTTCGTTGAAAATCTGAGTCATTCCAACTTTTGTTGTTAAAATTGCTTTCTTCATATTTACCTCCTGTTTCATCTACAGCGGATTACACTGCATGTGCAATCATCCTAGATAGGCTGATAAGGAATTCCTTCTCAACACTAAGGATAATTTTGGGTCAATCATTTTTTTCGTGGGATTGCCACCACGTAATGTATTGATTTGTTACGCCACCCTTGACCGGATGGAAAAGCAATGCTGTTCGTTTATCA
>SAAB01000122.1 GCA_009929615.1 Clostridia bacterium
CTGGTAGCAATTTTCACTTCTGGATGTTCCAGCATTTTCCGTTCGCTGAATACGAGATGAATATGGTAATTGGTCATTTTCTTGTTATGGTGAAGTGCCATATTGCATTCCACATCGTACCTTTTATGAAAGCTGTCCGTGAAAAGCCTTACCACATCATCTGCCTTGTACTCAACAAAACTTTCCGGAAGTGCAATGATAAACTCCCGTCCTTCAATACACTTCCCAGCTGTTCCGCTTGTCTTAAAATCCAACTGATTCTCTCTCGCAAGATTTTTCCAGAACTCCGGTGTTGCTCCTTCCGTCTGATAGGTCGCATAGAGATGTTCCTGCCTTTTCGGATTGGAAATATAATCAATTCTTCCTGCCACATCAGACAGCTTATTTTGTCTGATAAATGAATGTCTACCTATAAGCATTCTCCTTTCCGGCTCTCGCCTGCTCTTACTGTGAGTAGGTGCATAAGCACCTGTTTACGAACTATACGCCTGTCGGCGGAACAGCTCCCGGCAGGGCGAAATACACAGAGCATAAACGAAGTTTGTGCGATGGGTGTATTTCGCTCTCAAACGCCGAGGGCTTTATAAGGTGCTACCTTTCTCTACCATGTTTCGGTTTGTGCTTTTCATCTTGGGCGTATCCGCCCTTTTTATTTGCCCGTATCCGGGCTTATTTTTTATCCCTAACACCAAACTTTCTGTCTGATTTATTCTGGTATCCTTGCCCGTACATATTCCAGATCGCCGCAGTAGGGCGTTCCAACCAGATACCATTCCATTGCAAGATTCATCTCCATTCTTGTCCGTACCCACCGGTCGTCCACCAGAACTTCCATACACTCTCCGCAGTGAAATCCTGTATCAATCCATACGTCCATTGATAGCAATCCATATCTGCCATTTTCACAGTTATAACCTAATCTTCCTTCTCGCATTGCATGATTCTCCTTTCCAGATTTCTCCTTGTCTGCTATCCACAGGGGCGTGCCACGCTCCTGTGCTTATCATCAAGGAAGAATTACCAGCGGAAACTCTCCGGCACTCCCCGTCTGTCCAGATACTCTTTTCTCGCCCGTTCCCGTTCTCCCTCTGTTGGGGCAGTTTTGAATTTTCCATACAGGTCACGCATGACCATCCTGTCTAATTTCTTCTCTAACCCCTGCTTGATTTCTTTCTCACAACTCTCATCTTCAACTAAGTGAAAGCGGAGCAAGATCTTCGTGCGGATGATATGCTCCTTTGTCAGCCATGTGTTCTCTTTCAGACGGCTTTTCATATCCCGGATATACAGTTCAATAAAGGCTTCAAAACTCATATCCATATCAGAGGAGTTCTGTAACTGGAACATTCGCTCCCATTCCTGTGCTTCTTTCTTGGTAGCAAAACCACGCTTGCATTTCTGCTTACGTTCGCCTTTCCAGTTTACATATCTCGCCATCACATACCATGTTCCATTGCCCTCGTTTTTGAATACCGGCATTATTCGTCCCCCTTTCCTTATTCCTGTCCTGCCTTGCAGGACATAGTGGTATCCCCTTGGGGATTTCCTGCTCCGTAGAGTCTTTCATAAAAATATTGGCGGTTTACCCGTCCTGAAATCGTAATAAAGCCTTTTGCTTTCAGTTCCTCATTCAACTGACGGATTAGCTTATAGGCATACGGCTTGGATACGCTTAGTTCCTGTGCCACTTCTTCGGCACAAATAAATCTATTTTTCATATAATCAGTCCTTTCTTTCGTTTTTGATTGCCGTTCTATCCGAAGGAAGTTCCAGCAGGTATTCCCTGTTCGGCACTGTGCTGTCCCGATATATCGTAATATGTCAGGCGCTCGCTTGCTGTCTGGCAAGGTCTTTGCGGTTTATACTGTTCGGACGGTCATTTTGTTTTAATTAAACTTATTTGCTTAATTTCAGCTTATTATACTAAACATATTTGTTTGTATCAAGTGGCTTTTCGGAAAATATTAAACTTTTTTGTTTTGTATTGTCTTGACTTCTCCTAAGCATATCTGCTATACTCATTGTAAAATACATACAAGGAGTGGACACGTTATGGCGATTGGAGAGAGAATACATTTTTTCCGCATTCTGCGTGGGATGACACAAAAATATCTTGGTACGATTGTCGGCTTTCCTGAGCGAAGTGCCGATGTACGTTTAGCACAATACGAAACAGGAACAAGAAAACCGAAAGCGGAACTTACTGCTGCACTGGCACAGGCTCTGGATGTTTCCCCTCATGCCCTCGATGTGCCTGACATTGACAGCTATATCGGACTGATGCACACTTTGTTTACCCTTGAAGATTTGTACGGTCTGACTGTCAGTGAATCAGACGGAGAAATCTGTCTGAAAGTCGATACTTCCAATGGCAAAGACGCTCACGAACTCCGGAAAATGCTGTACGCTTGGAAAGAGCAAGCTGACAAGCTATCTTCTGAAGAAATCAGTAAAGACAAATACGATGAGTGGCGTTACCATTACCCGAAGTTTGATACCACGCAAACATGGGCAAAAGTCCCATCGCAGGCACTTAGCGACGCTCTGGTCGAAATGTTCCAAGACAAACTCAAACCTGATAAATAAGCACGACAAAAAGCCCTTAGCTATGAGTTTTATACCCACAGCTAAGGGCTTAATTCGTAATATGGATTTCTTTGTTACACAACCGCCTGTCAATCATTCTCTAACCCGAAAGCCACCGGATTACAAGAATAATGGCTCTCATGCAACTGTTATCAATTTGTTATCAAAAGACTTTTAAAAGTGCCGCAAACCCGCATAAATACAGGGTTTACTAAGCATTTTTGTTTATTCAAATTCGGGTGCGGATAGTATAATCCACATCTTTCTCAATACATTCTTGTGTCTTTTCGTTATCATATTCTCTGTATTTTTTTCTTACTTTTTCCCA
>SAAB01000062.1 GCA_009929615.1 Clostridia bacterium
AATAACCGTGAACTTAAAAAAGCCTATCTCAATGACTTTAATCAATGAGATAGGCTTTTTCGCTTACAAGCTTTTTGCAAGAGTTTTTAGCAGCTCTGCCGCTTCAGGGTTTTGCATTAATTTCAGCAATGTTGAGAGTGTGTCTTCTTTTGGTGGAGTAGTGTTTGGCGGAATAGGAGTTGCTTCGAGAATTTCTTCCGGTCTGCTTTCTTTGGATGCGTAGAATTTTTCCTCGAACAGTTGAGCGTTCTTTTGTCTGTCCTCATCAATGATGTGAGAGTACACATCGGTAACCATCTTCATTTGAGCGTGTCCAGAATCGCCCTGAACAGACTTTATATCGCCTCCATTGAGTTTTAGCTTGTAGGTTACACTCGTATGTCGAAGACTATGAAATACAACAGGAGGGAGATTATTGTCGGCTATTAGCTTTTTGAACATTCTTGTGATAACAGAGTTCTCCATAGGCTTTCCATCTGTATGGCAGAACACAAGATTGTAGTCAGAGAATTCGCTTCCGAACAATTCACGGTATTCCTCAATCCTTTCCTTGCGGTCAATTAACATCTCCGCTACTGTCTTTGGAAGAAATATTTTTCTCACGCTACTTTTTGTTTTTGGAGTTTTCAAAACCAAGGTAGTGGTGTTTCTCGTCATTGTTGCTGGAAATTGAAAGAGTACATCTTTATCACCGATGGTTTTGAGTGCTTCTAAATCAACACGCTGAAGTTCTTTCTTTACATAAATGTATGCTGTGCCGTTTCTTATACTCTCCTTGGAAATGTCGATGCAGTCCCAAGTTAGTGCAAGCATTTCTCCCATACGCAAGCAACAGCTAAATGCAAGGTTAAGTGCAAGTTTCAAGACCTCATCATCACATAGTTCAATAGCTTTGAATAGCGTATCAACATCCCAAATTTTTCGCTCATTTGATTCACATCTCGGAATGACCGCATAGGTGCAAGGGTTCTTCGGTATGACCTCCCACTTGAGACCTTGGTTAAAACAGCTATTGAGCAGTTTATGTATCTTCTTAATATTACTTGGTTGAAGATACTCGTGCTTTGGTCTTGCACCCGGTCCTGTTATTCTTTTGGACTTCACTTTCAGAAGTCCCTGATAATACTTTTCCATCATTCGTGTACTGAGGTCTTCAAGCTTAACATCCCCGATAATCGGCAAGATGTAGTTGTTGAACAGACTCATTGAATGGTTGTAAGTAGACAACGCCCAAACCTTAGTGCCGTAAAGGGTAACATAGTCATCTACCAAATCGGCAACTGTTTTTGCCGAGGGGACAATGAATGTTCCCTTATCTTGCTCGTATTCGACTTCTGCTTTACGCTTTTTTGCTTCGGCATTAGTATCAAAGGTTTCCCACTTTTGCTTTTTCTCTCCGTTGCCATCTTCGTAGTAGTAGATAACAACCCATTTGTTTTTTCTTTTAGAAATTGAAGCCATCTTAATCCTCCTTATCGTCAAGCCAAATATCAAAACTGGCTTTTGTAATCATTGTTCGATTACCGACTTTTACCGTTTGAAAACAGCCTTGGTCAATCATTTTGTAAACTGTTGGTCTGGAAATGCTGAGAATCCGCTGAATATCTTGAATGGTATATTTCCCTGCATTTGTACTATAAATAGTGTTTCTGTTTAGTTTCTTTATCTTTGCGTCAAACATCCAATTCCTCCTTTGCTCTGGCTCGCATATCAAGCCATTCATTCAAGCTTTTCTTATCTACTCTCAAAACCCCATTGATTTTTCTCACCTCAAATGGGGGGACAATAGACCTCTTGATAAAGCAATACAAGTCCCATACGGGAACATTCATATATTCTGCGGCATCAGGTACAGAAAGTGTGTGATTGTATTTTGCTCCGGGCTTTTCTCCGGTAACTTTCTTGTAATGGAACTGACTTCGATACCATTTCTCAAAGCTATCAATCATAACACGCATATGACCGCCGACAATGCGTGTTTCAAAGACTTCCTTATGTACGAGATAATATGAATCAGTTTTCTTAATTCCAAGCAATTTTGCCATCTCAGGAACCGACATACTTTGTCTTTGAACGGATGTATCAAAATTCTTGTGTGTAATCGCTTGCTTAATAATTCGTTGCTTTCTTTCTTCTTCTGCACAATCTACTGCATTATCATCATTCATTGAACTTACCTCCATTCTTTTTTAGCCAGTAATCAAAGCGGTTCTTTGGAATTCTTATACCATTGCCTATTTTTACGATTCTGAATTGTTCAGAATGAACCAAGATATAGGCGGCTCTTCTTGTGATATTCAGTATGCCCATTATTTCAGGTATGGTATAAACTTTCTTTTCAAGAACAGTATTATTGGCTTTGCTTTTTTTGCAATTCATAATGTTGCCTCCTCCGTCATATAGTCAAGCTCAAAGCTTGACTATATGATATTGAATTGAGGCAGGTTTGTTAATTATGCGATTTTGAAATTTGCATACTTGACAATCAGCTCATTGAATCAAGCCAGTTATCAAAGCTTCTCTTTGAAATACGAATTGTGCTTCCGACCTTAACTGTTTTGAATGGAGCTTTGCGTATAAGTGCATAAGCGGATGATTTTCCGATTTCGAGTATTTCCTGAATTTCAGCAACACTGTAAGTTCTCTTTTCGGGAATAGGGGTATATAGTTCTTCGGCGTCGTTAAGCTGAGCTATTTTATCTTCAAACATTTTTGCCACCTCCGTCTTTAGGCATCTTTTTCTTATCTCTGACAACATAGTCATATCCGGGTTTGCCACAGAGGTCGCAGCTGTCTGTTGCCTTGGAGTAAGGGTTTCTGCGTCTTATAGTGACATCGGGATTTGATTTGTAATTTTCCAAGCAGTGAACACATAGACAACGAACATCTTTATCTGTGTCGGGTGTGTAGTGCCACAATCCAAGTCCTTTTTTAAGTGCATTGTTTACGACTCTCATCATAGCTTCATCAGCACAGCCGACATATTCCTTTAGCTCGTCCTGATTGACTGTCTTGAGCTGCTCAAGCATTACCATTGACGGTTTCTTCAAGCCAAAGTCTTCACCAAGATAAATGTGGGTGGGCAAGTATCTTTTCTTGATGGCAGAGGATATGGCAGCTATGATAGTTGTCGGACTGGCTTGGTTGCCCTCATCGCACTGAACGACCATTACAGGACGCTCGCCGCATTGAATTGAACCGGGGTTATCTCCGAAATTGTAAAAGTAGATTTCTCCACGCTTGACCTTATTGTTTTTGATTTCCATAATGTATTTACCTCTCAGTTTTTTGATTTGAAAGGTACTGTTCTATCCGGATTAGAAATAGTCCCTTCACTTGAATGCACTGAGAGAGGTATTTTGTAGGGGGTGGTCAGAAATAATTCTAAATTTTTTCTGCCACGGAGTATTGATTCCTGTACGGAAGTAAAATGAGTATGTTCTTCGCTTGCTATATCTCTTATTGTCATTCCGCAAAAATACAGCTTCACTATTCGTCTGCGCTGTATCTCATTTAGCTTTTTAATTGCCTTGTACAGATTTTCATTGTCTTCCTGTCTAAGCAGAATATCCAACATTTCATCACTCTGCAATTCAGAATGATGAGTTTCTGTTTCACCATCTGAAAAATCAAATACTATTCCGTGACGCTTTTGGCGCATTTCGTGTTTATGTTCGTTGCTTGAATATTCCGTCATTGCATTACCTTCTTCAACTGATAGAAGCATAAATGGCTCATATGGTTCAATGAAGTCTGAATAGAAAGCGTGAAGTTCCGCATTTGTATATGAAGTCGCTATTGCCCAAAAAATTTTGCCATCAAAACCCGGATACTCACGACGCAAATCGAAAATCTTGCAATTTTTAGCGAACATTTCCTCACGAGTGAGAACGGTAATAATTTCTTTATTAGTAGTCATTTTTTTGTAATCTCCTTAAAATTTTGAATTTTGAACGGTTTTCAAAATTCGGAGATTACGGATACCTGCTTACTGCGCTGAGCCAGCCCTCCAATTTGTACATTGTTTTCTCCATTCCGGAGCAAACAGCAAAAAAATAAGCCGGACACCAAGAACCGACAGGATATAGTTATCCTATTCGATTCTCAGCGTCCGGCAATTTGGTGACTTGGAGGGTTCAGCAGATGCTAAACCACAGACCCGTGGCTCGGTACAAAGAGTGACTTACCTTATTCTGTTTTGCGCCCTTTCATATAGTCCTGACGGCATCATTGCCAGTCTGTATTTAATCATTCTGCGAAGTGATAAATCCACAGCCACAACCTTATGGCATTTCGGACACTTGACTTCAATTATTCCCGAAGCAGGCGTAACCTTATCAAGTATTCGCCAGTCACAGCAGGGACACTTCACAATGACCTTCATCTTATCTTCTTTCATAGGCAACCACCTCAGTCATACACCACTTCGATAAGTCGCTGAGGATTATCAATATAATCCTCAGCAAGCATACCGAGCTGTTTCAGACGAATTGCCAGTGCGGTCTTTGAAACACCCAAGAATGTAGCAAGGTCTTTGAACCTCTCATAAACCTCAGAGTAATAGACCTTGTTCAGAACAGTGATTTTCTCGCCAAGTCCGAACATAAACATACCTTTTGCCACAAGCTCTTTGGGTAATAGAATTGCAGATGCCAAAGCGTTTGCCTGCCATTCCTCCCAATCAGAAATAGGCTTGTTTCTTTCAGAATTAACCCGGTAGAAATGAAGCTTTGGCGTTTGAATATTACCGCCGTATTCTCTTGGATAGAGCATTTTGAAAATCTGATGGCTGCCTTCGTGAGCGATTGTAAAGTTACATCGTCCCTGTTGTGTTGCGTCCATACGAAGTTCTTCTTCAATCAGAACTGTCTTCCCATCCAAGAAATAGATAGCTTCTGAATCATCTTCTCCAAATACCTCAATCCCAAATGGAGTAACCGAAGTCAGACCGAGGATTGAACTGTCAAGCGATAAGTGCTGATAGTCAATGCTCAAACCGAGCAAATCTGTCAGTAGTAATTCCGGATCAATCCGATGTATAGGCTTTCCCTGAAGTTCAGGGAGCTGATAATAAGCGTTCACAACACGAGCTGCGATTGTTTCAATATTTTGTCGTGATAAACATTTCAAAAGACATTCCTCCTTTATGATTTACCTTCTACAAACCATTTTCCGTTTTCCTCATCAAACAGATAGGTTTCTGTTCCTCTGATAACAACGGTATAGCGAATACCTGTACCACCGACTTTTGTGGCTGCTGCTCTGCAAGCGTGTCGCACTCGGTCTATCTCAAAAAGGTCATCATCAATCTTAATACTGTTTGGACGGCAAGTTCCGTCAGCACGATGCGTCACTTCAACTTCTACATAGAGCTTTTTTCGTTCTTCTTCCATTTCGTTGTTATCCTCCTTAACCAATCATACCTGTCGGCATCGTAATCTCAACTCTTGCCGGAGGCATTTTGCTATTAGAACATAAGACAGCATTTCGTATGCTGTCATTTCCAAAACGACGCCGTATTTCTTCAATACACATATCAAGTCGCTCAATCTTGTCTATTTTCTCGACATCAGTAAAAAGGTCAATCTGACGGGGCGTATCCTGTGGGATAAGGTTGATTGCCTGTACCGTGACTGAGCGTATGGTATTTGTCCAAGAATACTTTTGCTTGAAAAGCGCAAAAGCAGTTTTGGCTATCACCATTGGCGATTGTGTTGGCAGCGAAATCTTTACTTGCCACTGCTTTGTAAATAAGGTGTTGTCCCGGATATGAATTGCGACTCCCTCAGCGCATTTCCGGTGGACACGGAGTTTGTGTCCTATTTCCTGTGTAAGTTCAAGGAAAACCGCCCACACCTGTTCGCTGTTCTCCAAGTCTGCAACTGTTGTAGTTCCGTGACCGACGCTCTTTACCGGAGAAACGAAATCTTGCTTTGCCACGATTGAATGGTCATTGCCATTAGCGAAATTCCACAAAGCTATTCCGTTCTTTCCAAGCCTGCTTTTCAGAAAGTCCGGGTTGGTGTTTGCCAAGTCACCGATAGTACGAATACAATAGTTATCTAAAACACGCTGCGTTGCACGACCTACTCCAAGTAGGTCAGCAGCAGGAAGTCCCCAAATCTTTTCTCGGAAAGTGTCTTTTTCAATAACCGTAACTGCATCGGGCTTCTTCATATCTGAGCCGAGTTTCGCAAATATCTTATTTAAAGAGACACCGACCGAAATAGTAAGTCCGAGTTCAAACTTGATTGTTTCTCGGATTTCGTTGGCTACCTTTTCAGGTGAGCCGAATATGCTCTCTGTTCCGCTGATGTCAAGCCAGCATTCATCCATACCATACGGTTCCACTTGGTCTGTATAGCGGCTGTAAACGCTTCGTGCCAGCTTTGAATATTTTATATATTCCTCATAATGCGGTGGGACAACAAC
This sequence comes from Clostridia bacterium, assembly GCA_009929615.1. GTDB lineage: Bacteria > Bacillota > Clostridia > Lachnospirales > Lachnospiraceae > Frisingicoccus. The sequence continues at coordinate 6,433 of SAAB01000062.1, forward strand.
CAAGTCCTTACATTTCTGCTTTGCCTGCCAAACCGCATCTCCGGTTTTAACATCAAAAGCTTTCGCAGCGTAGTTCTTTGCAAGGACAATACCGTGTCGTTCCTCAACAGAGCCGCATACTGCCACTGGGTGACTTCTGAGCGAAGGGTCAAGCATACATTCTACTGAAGCGTAGAAGTTATTCATATCGCAGTGCAGAATATTTCGTGACATTTTTCGTAGCCCCCTTGACATTGTACGCAACATAGGTTAAGATATATACGCAAGTTAATTGCGTGTCTTTATTATACGAAACTGTGTTGCGTTTGTCAATAGCAAATACGCAAATAACTTTCTAACTCTCTGTGAAGCTAAAGGAGGAACCAATTATGAAATTCGGGGAAAAGGTCAGAGAAGCCCGTGTTAGAGCAGGATTGAGCCAAGAAGACCTCGCAAAAAAAATAGGAGTATCCCTCCGCACCATTACAAATTACGAGGTGCAGGAAAGATACCCCAAAAAGCGTGAGGTGTATTCAAAGCTTGCGGAAGCATTGAATGTCGATATAAATTATCTGATGACAGAGGAAGATGGCTTTGTAACCGATGCATCAGCAAAGTACGGTTCCCGTGGAGCAAAACAAGCGCAGGAACTTCTTTCTGAAGTGTCCGGTCTGTTTGCAGGCGGTAATTTAGCTGATGAAGACCTTGACGAGATGATGAAAGGTATTCAGGAGGCTTATTGGATTGCAAAAGAAAAGAACAAGAAATACACGCCGAAAAAGTACCGTAAAGACAACGAATAATTCAAATGTCCGTATTATGGTACTTGAATAATGATAATATAGTAGTGTGGAATTATCAAAGGGGGTGTGTTTAGTGGACATCAAAACTCTTGAGATTGTAAAAGCGGCTAATAAGATAGCCAGAGATTGCAATACCCGTGATCCTTTTCGGATTGCAAAAGAGATTGGCGTTGAAGTTATTCCGTGCGACTTCAAAACTCAGCGTGGAGCGTATAAAGTCCTTATGCGCAATCGCTTTATATTTCTAAAGAATAATCTCCATCCGGTGATGGAGCGAATTGTTATGTTACACGAAATAGGACACGACACCTTACATCGTGATGAAGCCATTGCGGTTGGAGGCTTCAAAGAATTCAACATCTTTGATATGCGTGAAAATCGTATGGAATATGAAGCTAACATCTTTACTGCACAGATTTCTCTGCCGGATGATGAGATACTCGAATACATTGAACGAGGATATGACATTCAGCAAATTGCAAGGGTGATGCGTTCCGATATAAACCTTGTTGCACTGAAAGCGGACACGCTTATTGCTCAGGGATACCGTCTGCGCCAGCAAGAACATAGGAATGATTTTTTGAAATAGAAGAAAGGTAAAAGGGAAAATGAAGAATGAGCAAATATGAACCTCTGTGGCAATTTTTGCAGTCAGACGGAAGTGATATGATAGAGCTTTCATTTGACAGAATAAAGGAGATACTCGGATTTGAGATAGACCATTCGTTTCTAAATGCAAAGAAGGAAGCTGTCGATTACGGATATTCAGTCGGTAAAATATCAATGAATAATCAAGTGGTTGATTTCAGCCGAAACCATAAAATAGACAATAGGATTTGAGGTTATTCCAAATGGAAAAGAAGCAAACAATAAAGAGAATAGCCATATACGGTGAGTCGGGATACGGACCATACGAGGAAGCTTATACAGATAAATTCACTATTGAGCGTGGTGCTGCAAAGTATGAATATCTTCCTGCTTGCGAAACAGAAATAAACCCTATACGCAAATGGACTTATAAAACAACCAGTCCACTTTTCGGGAAGTCTTTTGATGATGCTTGCTGCGCAGTCCGTGATATTTTGAATAGCGGTATAGAGGTATTTTGTACCGATGTTGGTTCAATTAAGGTTACAGTAACATTTGAGGATAGAACAAAAACAAGCAAGTCCTTTTTCTGCACCGGAGATGAGTTTAAGGAATGCTTCTCTATTCTAAAAAGAGTAGTACCGGATACTGAATATACTCCTGCGGTGCTTTTAACAAGTGACAAATATCAGGAATAAAGACGGGGTGTTAAGATGAGCATTGAAGTACGGGAAGAAACACATTGTTTCATTGAAGATGACATCACAGATGAAACCTCTGATATAGGCGATTTAGACCTAAGTGTTTCCGATTATAACTACTACCGAAGACTCGGTTTTCGGACTATCGGGCAGCTTATTCACAATGACGCTTGGTTTTTCTTCAATCAGCCTGTACATAGCTTTATGAGATTTGAACGGCTCATCAGAACGCTTGACAACTATGGTTTTAGGCTGAAAGATTGCTCAAAAGAACAATATCCCTCCGTTGACTCAATCGTTGCTACTTTTAAGGCTGAGGATAAACGCAGATTTGAAGAAGAAATGAAAGAACTCACTCTTGAAACTAGGAGAGAACAATCTCGTATCCGAAGTAAGCGATACAGAGAACGACAAAAGAGAAAACAGTTATATGCCGTATAATAAAAGATGCTGCCATCAAGGTAGCATCTTTTTTATCCCCTTCGTCAACATAAGTCGAATGATTTAATGATTAGCTTAACCCAGACAGAGAGCGCATTACTAAATCCACATCCTGATTTTCAAGCTCTTGAATGATGTGGAGATAAGTTTTCTGCGTCGTTGTCATACTGGCGTGTCCAAGTCTTCTGGCCACGCTTGCGATAGAAACTCCTGCAAATAGAAGAATTGAAGCGTGAGTATGGCGCAACCCGTGAATAGAAATAACAGGAATTTTCGCTCGTTTGCAGTGACGAGCCAAAATATCATTTACGGTAGAGTTATAAACATTTCCCGTTACAAAAATTGGTTTGTTCTCCGGTAATCCCTTGACTAACTCCGAAAACTGGATTACTGTCTGCCAATCTATCTGTATTTTTCTGATTGAGGATTTGTTTTTCGTGGGTTGGAAGCCACTCTGCCCTTTGTAGTCCCAAGTCTTACTTATTGATAGCGTCTGATGAGAAAAGTCAAAGTCTTTGGGCGTGAGAGCAACTGCCTCCGAAAATCTCATACCTGTTTTGGCGACCAAAAGAATAAACCAATCCCAATTCACTTCGCCCTTTAAGTCCAGTGAAGTAAGAAGTGTATGTAACTCAAACTGATTGAGATACTTAATCTTCTTCGGGTTAGGCGTCTTGCCCTTGATGATTGCTTTTCTTGTTGGATCTCTGGGAATTAAGCCTTCATCAACTGCGTCGAGAATTGCTCCTTTAAGTTGGTGATGGAAGTCCATCGTTGTTTGTCTTTCGTGGTGCTGGGCATAATCATTCAAAAGCTGTTGATATACAATTCTTGTCATCTCACAAACTCTGAGGTCTGGAACGAGTTTCTTAACCCATTGTTGAGTCATAAGATATTTGTCCATTGTGACCTTCCTTATTGCCCCTTTCTTATACACAGTGACCCATCGTGCATAATATTCATAGAATAAGTCGTCTTTCTTTATTTCGTTTAGCATCAGTAGTACCTCCGTATTTTGATTAACGGCTCACGCTGATGAAGGGTGATAAGGTGGTCGAGAGAACGCATATAAGCACCGATTGCAGCTTGTTCCTTTTCTGATTTTGGAAGATAGAGGTCAATATCAAAGAAATCTTCTGCTGAGATATTAAGCAATCCGTGGTTTCTTGCTCCTTCAGCTGCTCGCTCTGCAACACCTTTATGCCACCTATCAGTATCAAAGAAAACTGTGAGAAAATCGCTGTTAGTTTCTTCTGTATTTTTAACACTGAAAACGATGTAAAGCGTTGATAATACGCCCTTTTCATATAGGTCAAGACGCTTGACAGCACCAAAAGGAAAACCGTCAGAGGTGCTTTTGTTATATGCAAATTCTCCGTTCAAAACCAAGTAATAATTACTTACATCTCGGCTTGCAACACGGTTATTGAAGTAGGTAATTTGGTCAACAAGACCATACTGTGCGGAAATGGTAAGTGGCAAACTCGACTCATTGTTTGTGTTCTTTCTAACTACTCTATCAACAAGTTCGCCCAACTTACGCTGTTCCCAAGTAATTGTTTTTGGTTTCCGAAAGGGAAAATAACCCCCTGAATGCTTTATGCACTTATATACATCCTTACGCTGATGAAGGGTGATAAGGCTGTCGAGTTGTTGAAAATAGCTTCCTACTCGTTGCTGTTCTGCAATGTTTGGTAACGGAACTGCAATCTCCATTACTTTATTTTTGGAAATATTATATCTCGAAATGCCTTGTGCTAATAAAATGATTTTTTTACGAACTTCATCAGAACGAAGCATATATGCTAAATAGTAATTGTCTATTTTCAGCGATGGACGGTACCCAAAGCAAAAGCTGTTTAAGTAGGTATTATCAGTATTTCCAAGCCAAACAGATGACATTCCTACTTCTTCAGGTGTCTCAGATGAAGTAGTAAAGAATACATCTCCAAACTGAACTTTCCGCTGATTGTTATCAATTTCGATAGGTTCTGTCATTTGTAAGTTAGAAACGGAATTTGAAAATACATTCATATAGGTGACAAACTCTCCATCGCCGTGACCAAAGTCTTCCTTGGTTTTCCCTGATAATCCTGTATATGTTTCTCCAATGTCTCCTAACTTACGCTGTTCCCAAGATAAAGGAAAAGAGCCAAGGACAAGCCTTGACTCTCTACCATTTTCTGAATAATATTCATCTTTTGGCTTATAAGCCTTATTTCGGTGCTTCATAGTTGGATGCTCACAGCTCAAATCCACCCTGTAAAATGAATTCTCGGAGAAGATTATCCATCTTCATATTTACTTTAGGCGGAATTATGCTAACGCCCTCAGCTTTTTCAAAATATGCTTTAGCCTTTGCTTTATCGAAAGAGCGTTTGAGTTCATCAAATCGACCGAATTCGTTGATATTGCTCTCCGTGAGGCTCAGGTTTATCATATTACGAAGCTTTGCTTCGTCCAAACCGAAGGTTGTAGCGAACTGATAGATTTGGTCGTTCTTTGCTTTGAACAAGTAATCGGTAATATAATCCCTGAGAGATTTTCCTTCCTCGGCAACTACATCTCCACGCTCTATGTCGTGCAAAAAGATGTTGGCATACTTCTGTTCTTCCTGCGTCAAGGCGGCAAATGTCTTGTGCAGCTCGTCCATAGCCATATTGATTGCTTCTTGGGTTGCATCATCTTGATGTAACAGCTTGAGATATTTGTCAAATCTGCTGTTCATATAGTTGGCATCTATAACCCCTGTATCTATTTCAGTAAGATAGCCAACAAGGTCAAACGGAATTTCAGGTGTGCCACCACCCAGAGGAACAACTGGTTCTCCGCTGGATAATTCTTTATACCTCTGCGCCAAAATCAAGTATTGTGTTTCATCAAATCCAAGCTCAATTGTCGTAACTTCACCAGTGCTTTCATCAGTAAAGTTATAAGAAGTCTTATCCCATCGGAAGCCCTGTATTCTTGCAGACTCCAAGTAAGCATTAAAATCCTTGAACAGTGAGGCAAACTTCGCCCTTACTGATAAATCGTCCGGTAGTTTTTCAAAATCAGGAACTCCTGCTTGTGTAAACAATTCGGAAATTTGCGTATAAACTGCATTCATTTCTTTCAGGTTGCTACTGAGCTTATCAACAAACAATCCAATCGGTTTGTCACCGGAATAGAGCTTGACGGCTGCATTGATGTTTCGCTCCATAGTATGCGGACGACGATAGTAACGAATAGTTCCAAAAGGTTTATCCGGTCCGAAAAGGCGGTTTGTTCTTGAAAAGGCTTGAATGATGTTTTCGTATTCAAGCATCTTGTCCATATAAAGCGTGTTTACCCATTTAGAGTCAAACCCTGTAAGCATTTGGTCAACAACAATGAGCAAATCAAGTTCCTTTTCAGGTGTTACCTCGATACGCTTATACTGCTCCTTGTGAGAGAGTCTGAACGATATGTCTTTCTTAAATGCTGCGTGTGTTGCAATCGTAAAGTCTTGTCCATATCTCGCATTATAATCTGAGATAATCTCAACCAAACCGTCCTCTTTATAAGTTACTCCACCGTTATTGTCTATGGTTGGGTCAAACAGACAGGTTGTTCTTAACTGCGGCATTTTTGCTTTCAAAAGCCTGTAATATTCAATAGCTTCAGGAATACTGCTTGTTGCAAAAATGGCGTGAAATTTACCGTTGTGGCTCAGTGTTGTCCAGTTATCAGCAATGTCCGCAACAACCTGTGCCTGATGCTCATCGGTTTGATATTGTGTATTTGGAAGATAGTCCTCGATACCTTTAACATAGTTTCCGGCTTCATTCGTATGTCCTGCCATCTGAATTTTGGATGCGTCTAAGTATTCATAATAGATTGCAGCCTTATCGGGGTCGTTGATAGCTTCTTCTTCACTGTCAGCTCTTGCTTTTTCTAAAGCAACTACCTTTCGTACATCTTTGTCTTTATAAGTCAGTACCTTATAGGGGTCAAAGCCCAAGACATTTTTATCTCTGATGCCGTCAGCTATACTGTATCTGTGCAACTCGCTTCCGAACACATCTAATGTCATTGTGCCTTTCTTTTTATTCTCCTCGTGAATTGGCGTTCCTGTAAATCCAAAGAAGATAGCGTTGGGAAATGTGTCTTTAATAGTAAGAAGCATATCACCAAAGGTAGAACGATGAGCTTCATCGACAATGAACACAAGGCGCTTTTTGTTGATTACATCTATATCGTGTGCGTTAAGTCCGCCTTCTTCGCTCTTAATGTTACTCATTTTCTGTATAGAGGTAACGATGAGAATATCTGAAGATGCCGAACTTTTCAACTTTGAGATAAGCACAAATGTGTTTTCTGTTGCCTGAACACTTTCGTTATCATCAGCAAATGCACGGTATTCTTTAAGTGATTGTGTACCCAGCTCAATTCTGTCGGTCAGGAATACAACTTTATCGGCATCATTGGAATTTGCAATGAGTTGAGCCGATTTGAAACTTGTCATAGTCTTTCCTGAACCTGTGGTATGCCAAATAAAACCGCCAAGTTGGTCGCCACGATCCCACTTTGTCTTAGATACCTTATCAGAAATCGCACTGGCTGCAAAATACTGATAGCTTCTCATTACTTTCAACACGCCATCAGAATTATCAGCTACGGTATAAAAACCGATTAACTGGTGTGCCATAGGTATTGAGAGAAGATATGTTGCTACTGATTTCCAGTCGTTCAATGGCTCATTATTGAAATCTGCCCAGTGAAAGTAATAATCAGTGTTGAACTTTCCCTCCGGACCCGGATTAGCAAAATATACAGCTTCATCGGGGGTCATTGCAACAAACACCTGAACAAGAGAGAAAAGACCCGTAAAAATACCTTCTCCGGCATATTTCTCAATCTGATTGTATGCTTGGCTTACAGCGACACCACTACGCTTCAGTTCGATGTGTATGACAGGCATACCATTGATAAGAAGCATCAAATCACCTCGGCGGTCATTTAGTATCTTTGACTTGGTAGGAAAGAGTGGTTGCTGAACAATCTGATAACGGCTCTGTCCAGCCGCAATTTCACGACGGTCATAAATCTTTAAGCTGATTTCTTTTCCAAAATGCAGAGTATCAGCCTGATTATCACGAGTAATTGAAACAGTCTTGCCATTTATGAAACTATTCAGTTTTAACGGAGTTCTCAGATTATTGATTTGCTCGATAATCTGCTGCATTTCTCCGTCAGTCAATGGATAATCGTCAAGACGGTCAATATCACGGTTATTGTCAAACAGTATTTTCGCCCAGTTATCTATCAAATCCTGTTCTGTTGGGTGTTTTAGAACTGTCTTCTCCCAACCTTTGTCATAAAGAATCTTAATTAAGGCTTCTTCAAAGTCAGCTTCTTTTGTGAAAGTCATATTGTCCTCCTTTCCGATTAAACAAACATCTTTTCAAGCATTGATTTTTTGATATTTTTCAGCTTTTCTAACTCACGCTGATGAAGGGTGATAAGGTTGTC
>SAAB01000063.1 GCA_009929615.1 Clostridia bacterium
TGGACATAGCAATGAATCCTTTCTTTCATACTGTTTTTAGTATATCAGATTCATTAAAAACTGTCTTAAAAAGTGTCTTAATTTATGAGACCATTATACATTGGTCATCAACTATCATTTGGAATAAAGACAGGTTGGTATTATCCAGAAAAGATTTCCATACAAAGTATGAACCAATTTTCTATGGTTGGGTTGATAATGCACCAAGGATTCATCAATTGGAAGATAGGAGTCAGACTGATGTTTGGGATTTTCAGAGGCCAAGTAAATCGGATTTACATCCAACTATGAAACCAATAGAGTTGATGCAGAAGATGATTACAAATAGTTCCTATCGTGGAGAAGGGGTGTTGGATCTATTTGGTGGCAGTGGAACAACACTGATTGCCTGTGAGAATACCAATCGTAAGGCGTACTTGATGGAACTCGACCCACAATATGCAGATGTTATAGTAAATCGCTATATTGATAAAGTTGGTGTAAGTGAAGAAGTATTCCTTCTTCGTGATGGTGGGAAGATAGCCTACCATGAATTGGAGTTTGAAGAAAAATAATATATAGAAAGGATGGTGATAACATGGTAAACGAAAGACAGACCAAATATGAAACGGACATATTACCACAGTTATCGGACGTTTCAAAGTGGATTATGGAAGGTGATTCCGTAAGAGTGATATGCAAGAAATTACATATATCCCCTGACACTTGGTATCGTTATTGTAAGGAGCACGAAACCTTGTCGGAACTTGTAAACCTAGGCAAAAGTGTGTTGAACAACGAAGTGGAAAAATCGTTAATTAAGCTTTGCACTGGTTATGAGTATGAGGAGTTGAAGACAATCGTGGAGGAAGATAAGTCTGGTAAGAAGCACACCAAATTGGAAAAAAACAAAAGACATCAGCCACCCTCCGCAGTTGCAATATCATTTTATTTACGTAACCGTTGTCCTGAAGATTGGGCAGAGAAAAAAGAACTGGTGATTGATACCAGTCAAAATGAACAGGCAAGAAAGGAACTGTTTTTGGAGATGATTCGTAATAATGAGTCGGAGCAGGAAGAAGAAAATGTTGTGGATATTGCCCAAGAATAGTCATTACGGAGTTAGGGTTATGTCATGAGATTCCCTTGACTATTGTGCACTTTAGAGTGATTAATGTAGTACCAAGATAAGGAGGTACTGCATTATGAAGAATTTAGATGGATTTAAGAAATACCTTTTGAAATCCGAGTTCAGTATGAACACAATAAACTGTTATGAGAGAGATGTCAACGTATTTCTAAGCCAGCTGCATAAGGATATATTGGAACTGGATGAGTTTGATTTATTGGCATATAAGCAGGTGCTTTTGAAACAAGAAGTATCGGTGAAGACTTTAAATCGGAAACTCGCCAGTATCAATACCTATTGCAGATATTTATATGAAGAAAAAGTGATAGACGGTGAATTGATTCATGTGAAGCTGATTAAGAATCGGGATAAGCCGGAATATAAGGGAGTACCGCAGGAGCAATTGCATCTGATACGAGACCAAGTATATCAATCAAAGAATCCAATGCATATTTGTATTCTGGAGACCCTTCTTGGAACTGGAATCCGAGTCAGCGAATTAGTGAATTTGAACTTGAGTGATATTGTATTCTTAGAGAAAGAGAATTATATTAGGATACTTGGTAAAGGTATGGTCAATCGAACCCTTCCTATGAACCAACAGGTGCAGATAGCTATAAAGAATTATCTGAAAGTGCGAAAGCAAACGGGAAGCACAAGGTTACTGATAGGACAACGTGGTGCTGTTGGGCGAGGAGCAGTTGAGATTATATTAAATAACTATGGGAAGAAAGTTGGTGTTGAAATTACACCGCATATGCTTCGCCATAGCGTTGGTTATCAATTGGTAAAGAAACAAACCCCGATGACTACGATCCAGCAGATACTTGGTCACGAGAGCATACTTACAACGAATTTGTATACAATGACAACCGAGCAAGATAAGAAAGAAGCTTTGATGAATCTTAGTTGGTAATTGAATAGGAATAGCAGGGCACTCTTATTTGCTTTCGGGCAGGCAGGGGTGCTTCTTTATGCGAAAATGAAGGCGGTAGCTGAAGCTACAGAAATTTTTACAGTACATTTTATTGGGAAGGAGTGATATATGGTTACAGAAGAACAGAGACAGAATCAGTTAATGGGAACCTATCTCAGAAAATATTTTGATGAAAAATCTATTACAGAGTTGGTGGAGAAGTTTTCATTTTCAGAAATACGAAGGTTACTTGGAGAAATGGATATCGAGTTCTTTGCACTTTGCTATTTCCCCAAATACTTTGACAGAGAATTTGGCAGCTTCCACAAAGAGTTATTTGCAGAATTAAAATATATGTTGGCTCATACAGGATTGATTGAAGCTTTTGGACTCCCAAGGGAGCATGGAAAGAGTACAATCAATTCTTTTTTATTTCCACTGTATTCAACATTATATAAGAAGTCTCAGTTTACATTAATAATATCTGCAACAGAACAAATTGCACTACCGTTCCTAGATATGATTAAGGACGAACTGGAGAACAATCCGTTACTTATGGAGGACTTCCATATTCAGAAGGGTAATCGTTGGAACAATAATGAGATATGGATTAAAGGTTCTAACCAGATTGATGCTTGTATTATGATTCGTGGTATTGATGGTTCTCTTCGTGGTATCCATTTTAAACAATACAGACCGCAGTTGGTATTACTGGATGATTTACTAAAGGATGACACTGCCAAGTCAGAAACAAAGCGAGAGCAGGTTAAGAATACATTTACCGATGTTGTAATTCCAATAGGTACAAAGGATACCAATATATTAGTGGTAGGTACAGTTCTCCATGAAGAGGATTTGATGGCTGATTTACTAAAGGGTAAAATTCCAGGTGTTCGTAGCATTCGTAAGTCTGCAATTATTAGCTTCTCAGGTCGGGATGATATGTGGGGTGAATGGGAACGGCTCTATAATAACTTAGAAGATAGGGATAGAATTCAAACCGCCAAGGACTATTATGAAATGAATCAAGAAGAGATGCTAGAGGATACGGATATCTTGTGGAAAGAGTATCTGGATTATTATTATCTTATGTGCAAAAAGCAGGCAATGGGTGACAAATCTTTCTTTAAGGAATTACAAAATGACCCAAGGAGTACAGATGATTATATCTTTCAGAATATTACGTTCTATGAGCAGCTACCTTCGATGGAAGAACTGGAAATTGTGATGTATATTGATCCTGCAATAAAAGCCGGAAAACGAAACGATTACTCAGCAGTAAGCATATTGGGGAAACATAAAGTAACTGGGCAGATGTATGTTATTGATGGCACTTTGTATAAATTGTTACCAGATGATCTATTTGCAGAAGTGCTACGGAAGTTTGAATTTTATGATATTGATAAGATTGGATTTGAAGCGACACAAGCACAAAGCTACATGAAGCAGAAGTTTGAAGAAACACTGTGGAATCATCAAATCTATATTCCGGTAGAAGAGATACATTCCAAAGGTCAGAAACACGAAAGAATTATAACATTAGAGCCAGATATTAAAAGAGGATATATTCTCTTTAATCGAAATAATACGGCATATAACAATCAAGTCAAAGATTATAACAGAGGTGCAAAACATGATGATGCTCCCGATTCGTTATACGGAGCGGTGCAGTTAATTCAAGGAGTTCAGAAATTACAGTTTTATGACAGGAGCTTGTTGTTTTAACTGAAAGGAAGTGAAGTTTTGCAGATAACTGAAGAAATAATATTATTGTGTCTGGAGGAATTGCAAAAGCAGATAAAAGATAAGAAGATATACAAAGATTATTACGATGGAGACCATGAAATACTGAATAATTATGATATGCAGGATAGCAGAAGCAATCAGAAATTAGTATTCAACTTTCCGAGGAAGTTCGTAGACAATGAAACGGGATATCTATTAGGGAAGCCGGTCAATTATGTATCCAAGTCTGATGACGATAAAATTGTCAAATGCATTGATGCCTATACTTCTTGCTGGGAGAAGGAACACAATATTACCCTTAGAAAATACAGTGAGATTTTTGGGGAAAGCTATGAGTTGAATTACATAGATAAGAACGGTGAGTTTTCTGCTACTGTATTAACTCCAATGAATGCCTACGTACTGGATGATGGTACGGCAGATAAAAATGTAACACTTGCTATCCATAAGTTTAGCAAGGCATTTGAGGTTAATGAGTATCTGGATGTATATACGGACGCGATAATTTATCACTATCGTTTAAATGAAGAAAAGCTAGAGTATCTGGGAGAACATTCACATTTATTTGAGAGAGTTCCAGTTATCGTCTGTAGCGCAAATACAGAAGCAAAGAGTGGATTCTATGATATTATCAGCTTGATAGATTCCTATAATGCATTGAATTCAGATTTGGTAAATGAAATTTCAGACCATAGAAACGCTTATCTCATTATTGAGAATGCTAAGATAGAGGAAGATGATCTTTTGAAGATGAAGAAGATGGGCATTATCCAAGTTCCTAAGGGAGGGGCAGTCAAATGGCTGATTAAGGACATCAATGATAATTTTGTCCAGAATGAACTCGATAATATTGAACGTAAGATTTATGACATGATGGATGAGGTGAACTTCAACGAAAACTGGGCATCTAATACATCTTCATTGGCATTAAGGAACAAATTGCTTAATTTAGAGAATAGGGTAGCGATTCGTGAGGCATTCATGGAACGAGTGATTCGGGAACGTCTTAAGAACCTATTTCTTTATATAAAGAAACGGGAAGGCAAAGTATTTGATTACAAGGATATTGCAATCAAGTTCACAAGAAACCTGCCAACCGACTTAACTGGACTTGCAGACGTAATCACAAAATTGAATGGGGTATGTTCGAAAGAAACATTACTGTCCTTGCTTCCATTTGTGGAAAGTCCAACACTAGAGTTACAGAAAATCAAAGTAGAAGATGCGTCAGTTGTATCTAAGGATGTTACTGGGGCAGAAGAATTGGAGGAAAAATAAGTATGATGTTAGAAGAGGTAAAACAATTTTTAGAAAGCGAAGAAGGAAAAGCACCGGAGGTAAGTGACTTGCTTAGTTCCTATGCAACTTTAAGCCAAGAGAAGGTACAAAGTTATGTAGATACGGTACCAGAAGCAAAAGCATGGCTCGATTCTGTTAAGGACAAGCATTTACAAAAGGGACTGGAGACATGGAAGATAAATCACTTGGATTCTATGATTAATGATGAGATAAGGAAACGATTTCCGGAAAAGAGTGAACATGAACTGGAAGTGGAACGTCTCAAAGTAGAAATAGGCAAAATGAAGTCTGAAAAGGAACGAGAAAGTCTTACCAATAAGGCAATGCAGCTTGCAAGTGAGAGAAACCTACCAATTGATCTGGTAGGCTTTTTTATTGGGGAAAATGAGGAATTGACTTTGCAAAATCTCAAAGCATTTGAGACTACATTTCAAGGTGCGGTACAGAAGGCTCTGGAAGAAAGAATCAAAGGGAATGGCTATACACCGCCAAAAGCAAATGGAACTGTTGACACAGATTTAGAAAATTTATCAATGAACGATTATATTAAAGTCAGAAATCGTAAATAAGAAAGGGTAAGGTAAAAAATTATGGGAAATACAATTTTAACACCACAAATCATTGCAAAGGAAGCTTTATTACAATTGAAAAATAACACAGTTATGTCAAATCTGGTTCATCGCGATTATACGAATGAATTCGTGCCAGGGGTAGGAAATACCGTAACAATCCGTAAACCGGCTACTTTTGAAGCAAAGGAATTCAACAGAGCAACCGGTATTGAAATACAGGATGCAACAGAAGGAGCAGAGAGCGTGGTTCTTGATAAGCTACTTGACGTTTCCTTTGAGGTGACAGCAGAACAACTTTCACTTGATATTGCAGATTTCAGTACCCAATTATTACAGCCTGCTATGCAGAGTTTTGCACAGAAGATTGATACCTATCTGTTAGGATTATATGATGACGTGGCAAATACCTATGGAACAGCAGGATCTACTCCGAATGATATCGGAGCAATTACAGGAGCCAGAAAAGTATTGAATGAGTCAAAGGCTCCGTTTGATAATCGAAGTCTGGTAATTGATCCAAATGCAGAGAATAGTCTATTACAATTACCTACCTTCCATGAGGCAGATAAAATAGGCGATGATGGAACTTCTTTGTCAGAGGCTTCTCTTGGCAGAAAGTTTGGATTTAATATATTCACTGATCAGAACGTGGTGACTCACACCGCAGGAACATTATCTGCTGGAAGTGGTAAGATTAAGCCAAAAGCTGCGATAACTAAAGGAGCAACTACAATTACCTTAAGTTCCACTACATTGACTGGAACGCTTTTGGTTGGTGATGTGTTAACAATCAAGAATGCTTCTTATACGATATCAGAAGCAGCTACTGCAGAGAACAATGAGATTACTGTGAAATTATCTCCTGCATTAAAGGAAGATGTTGCAGTTACAGTTGAGATTACGGTAACTGGAAGTCATATTGCTAATCTGGCATTTCATAAGAATGCATTTGCATTGGTAACTAGACCGCTTGCACTTCCAAAAGGATTAAGCAGTGAGCAGAAAGCAATCATCAATTATGATGGATTTGGACTTCGTGTCATTTATGATTACAACAGTCAGTTTAAGAAGGATGTCATTTCTATTGATATGTTGTGTGGAGTGAAAACCTTAAATTCAGATTTAGCTTGCAGATTACTTGGATAACTTGGATTGATTATTGGGAGGGACTGTGAAAGCAGTCTCTTCCTAAGTAAATGGAGGTAAATATGCTAGAGGTATTAAAGATATTATTAAGAATAGCATCGGAGGATACATCCAAGGATGTATTGTTACAATATTACTTACAACAGGCTAGGATTATGGCAGAGGAGTTTTGTAATATAACTGAGTTGCCAGAACGGTATGATTCCACGATTATTAATTTGGCATTTTATCTATACCGGAATCAGGATGTATTGGGGTACTCGCAGAAATCGGAAGGAGAGAAAAGTGTCAGTCTCATTTCTAGCGGTATACCCGATTATATAAGGGATGCTTTGCCAAAACCTAAGGTTGTGATTGGAGGTGCTTAATGTTTTACAATACGAAATGCAGTGTACTAGATAAGGATAAGACTAACCTGCTTGATATATGGGTGGATCTCCAACCTTATGAAAAAACGCTACAGTATGAAGATGATATTGAGGTGGAGATTACCGCCAGAGCATTTTGCGATAAGTTTTCGGAAATAACAAACTACGGTTATTTTCAAATCGGAGATAAGGTATATAAAATCATGAATTTCAAAGAGTGGAGTGACTATATGGAATGCTTCCTCTATCAATGTGAGTGTGACTAAGATGAAAAAATTAAATAATCAAATTGATTTCTTTACCAATGAATTTGGTAAGGAGATTCATATAAAAGGCAACACGCAAAAAGTCATCCTCTCCGATGCATCTACAAAGCCAAGCTTTTTTGACGATAAATATCTGCGAATGAAGGAAGCCTGTGATACCGGAACATTACTGGAATATCAGAATGTAAAATGGATGGTGATTAGTCAAGTGGTTGCTGATAATAATACATATAAAGCAAAGATACGAAGAGCTGATTGGCAGATTAAATTTTATGTTCAAAGTGTCTTGCAGAGTTTTTATTGCATTGTTGATAATCTGGAAGCAACGATTGAAGAAGGAAAAATAATAAGTCTTGTCGCAGGCGAAATTAAACTGCATTTTTCGAATACAGACAATACGAGCCGTCTAGCAATTGGTCAACGATTTATTAAATTTGGTTCTGCATGGAAAATTACTGGTATTGATAAAAGCAAAGCAGGATTAAATATTGTGTATGCACAAAAGGATTTATTTACGGATAAAGATGATAAAGACAATGAAATTGCTGATCGTTGGTCTTATGAGGAAAAGCATGTCTATTCGATAACAATAACGGATATTAACCCTATGACATTGGAGGTTGGTGAAGCCAGAAAGTTAAATTATATAGTATACGATAATGGGACAGCCATGTCGACAATACCGGAAGTAATATTCACAACAGATAATACTGCGGTTGTAATGATTGATGCAGTAGGAAATTTGACTGGAGTATCAGAAGGAGATACGAAGGTTTACGTTATGCTAAAATCAGACACTTTGGTAAAAGCAGAATGTATCGTAAATGTAGCACAGAAAGTGGTAAAAGAATATTCCATTACGCTTACCTATTCCACGACTGAAGTTTATCTAGGAGGACTTCCAAGGACAATCACAGCAAAAGTATATTATGGGGATACACAGGTGATGGATAAGACGGTATTATGGTCAGTTAATAATACAGATGGAACAGTAACAAACAAGGTTACTTTAACAGATAAAGGTAATAACAGTTGTACGGTATCTGCTGAAGAAAATTATGATTATATTGGTCAGAGTGTCATACTGAGAGCATATCTTTCAGATGATAGTAACATCAAAAATAAAGTAACATTGAAATTAACAGTTTATTGAAAGGAAAAGGTATTATATATGCAGAAACAGCCCAGTTTGGAATATTTATTAAGCGTTCATTATCTTAAGAAGATGAAAGAACTGGGGTTCATAACATATGAGGAGTACGATGAAATTGACCGTCTTAATCAGATTACTTTTGGTAAGAGTGGACAAACAAGCAAGGCAGCTTAATAAAAATATTGTGAGGTTTACAGCAAATCAAATGGGGCATAAGCGTTGACTTATTGCCCCTGTAATTATAATGTGTATGTACCCTACTGCTATAATCAGAGCAAAATATGCATGGGGATTAAAACATAAAGGAGAGATGAAGCATATGGCAGTAATGCAAGGAAAAAAGGTAGTTACCGTAATACCTACCGTTCCCAAAATGGAATTTGATGAAGGTATTCCGATAATGACAAAAAGAAAAGTATGTGCGTATTGTAGAGTTAGCACCGATTCCGAGGAACAGATGGCAAGCTACGATGCACAGGTTAGCGAGTATAGAAAGAAAATCAATGAGAATCCCGAATGGTCAATGGTGGATATATATGCAGATGCAGGTATAAGCGGAACTAATGTAAAGCACAGAACACAGTTCAATCGTATGATTAGTGATTGCAATGAAGGTAAAATTGATTTGATAATTACGAAGTCAATTTCAAGATTTGCCAGAAATACAGTAGATTGTCTAGAACATGTAAGAAAAATGAAATTGATAGGAGTTGAGATATATTTTGAAAAAGAGAACATTTACTCCTTTGATTCTAAAATGGAATTGGTCTTAACCATGCTTTCTTCCATCGCCCAAGAAGAATCTAGAAACATTTCAGAGAATAGTAAGTGGGGTATTAAGAAAAGATTCAAGGATGGAGTTGCCATAGTTAACTGTGAACGGTTTCTTGGATACGATAAGGATGAAAATGGGCACCTTATTATCAACGAGGAAGAAGCAGGGAGTGTGCGAAGAATATTTCGGGAATATCTTGATGGCAAAGGATACACTACAATAGCCAGAGGTCTTACCAGAGATAGAGTTCCAACCGCAGCAGGGAAGGATAAATGGTGGGATTCTACTGTAAGCGGTATACTGTTGAATGAAAAATATATGGGGACATTGCTATTGCAGAAGACAGTTACGGTGGATTACCTAACCCATAAACGTGTTGATAACAAAAATATGGAACCTCAATATAAAGTGGAAAATAATCATGAACCGATTATCTCACCAGAAATGTGGGATATGGTGCAAAAGGAACGAGAACGCAGATTTGCAATATCAGCAGGTAAGAATACAGACAGAACCAAGTATACTGCTACATACGGATTTAGTGGAAAACTAATCTGTGGTCAATGCGGTAATTCCTTAAAGAGACGCCATTGGAATAGTGGAACACCTTCCGAAAGTATCGTATGGCAATGCAAAAGCTATATCGACCATGATGGAAACCGCTGTCCAAGTAAAGCAGTAAAAGATATGGAATTGAAAGAAGCCTTTATCCGACTATACAATGATATGGTCAGGGATAAGGGCTCTTTTTTTCGAGGATTTTATAATAATGTGGAGAAGGTCATTGGGAAGAATTCGGTGAGCATGGATATTGATAAGCTGACAGCAGATATCAATACCTTTGAGAATGACTTGAGCGAACTGATTCAGCTGAAGATAAGGCACCAGATTGATGATATATTCTACAATAAGGAATACCAGAGAATTCGATGCGACTTGGATGACTTGTCGGAGAAGAAGGAAAGCTTAAGGGAAGTGAATCTGAACAAGAATAAAATGCAGGAGAAACTGGATTATATCAAAAAGACCATCGGTGGGAATACAGAACCATTGCAGGAATTTGATGATGAGTTATTCAAGACGTTGGTGGAAAAGGTGATGGTCAAGGATGCCAAACATGTGGTGTTTGTATTTGAGGATGGATTGGAATTTGAAGCGGAGTTGGAGAAGGTGAATAAATAGGGATTGATTACTAAAGGAAGAGGCTGTAGCTTGGAAATATTCTGGCTATAGCCTTATTTTTTTGCCTAATGGAGTGTGAAATATATCTTTTGTGATATGATAAATAGTAAGATTATTTCAACTGATTGGAGTTAAAATAATAAATTTTGAAGAAGCAGGGTGTGGAAAAATATTGAAGTAGGAATTGTAGTCCGGAATACCTTTAAAAATAATGGTATAAGCATGTAAAAATTTGTTGAAGAAAATATTTAACTGATGATTTTGTTGTAGTTAACGGTTGAAAGATATATAATAGTAATACAATTAACAATAGTTTGTCAAATTATTTCTTTTATTTGACTATTAAGATATTTTTATTTAGTAATAATTGTAACAAAATTGGCTGAGGAGGAAAAAGCAAATGCTTATCAAGGTATTAAAAAAGCAAAAAAGAGTTTTAATTCAATATACATTAGGTTTATTTTTAGTGTTCGGTTTAGCTATACTTATTGTATCGTCCCTTATGCAATTTAAAATAAATGAAGTGAAAAAAAGTGAATTGCTAGACGGTGAACAGAATACAGTTGGTTCCGAAAATACATTGATATATAATAAAATAAACAGAATCTCAGGAGACTTATTGTATGTGACTGATTGTCTTAGGCTGAATGATAATGGAACGACAGATTATAAGGAAGTAGAAAAACAGTGGATTGCATTTTCAAATAGAAGAACGCTTTATGATCAAATACGATTTATTGATGTGGAAGGTAATGAAGTTATTCGTATAAACTATGACCAAGATGGTGCATATCTTGTTGATAAAGCTAATTTGCAAAATAAGAAAGATCGTTACTATTTTACTGATACAATTAATTTGAAAGAAAACGAAATATATATATCAAAATTAGACTTAAACATCGAAAATAATGTCATAGAACAACCAATTAAACCAATGCTTCGTATATCGATGCCATATTATGATTCAAATGGGGTATTGAAAGGCATTGTGATTTTAAATTATTTAGCAAATGATCTATTAAATCAGGTAGAAAAAGTTGCATCAACGAGCAATGGTAATCTATTCTTACTAAATGCAGATGGTTATTGGATATATGATAGCAAAAATCCAGAGAATAATTGGTCATTTATGTATGAAGATAAAAAAGATATTAGTTTCATAAATAAATACAAAACTGAGTGGGAAACAATTCAAAGTAAAGATAGTGGGAATTTGATTAATGAAAATGGTGTGTTCATTTTTTCGAAGGCAATAACGAGTAAGACATTCAAACAAGACAATACTGGTTATTCAATTGTTTTAGGTTCAGGTGACCTAACATTAGTTTCATACATGTCATCAGATTCGTACAATGGAAAATTATTTACTCAGAGCTTTTTATTGAGTGAATTAATGATAATAAAGAATAGCTGCTATTTATATATATTTACGCTATTGATCAGTATTATTATTTCAGTTTTGATGGCAATAAATAAAAACGAAAAAGACGAGATAAAATACTTTTCAGAATATGATGTCATGACTGGCGTTTACAATAGACGAGCTGGGTTTGAAAAACTTTCTCAATTATATAAAAATATTGGAAGAGAAAATTGCATTATTAGCATTTGTTTTATTGATATCAATGGTTTAAAAGAGGTCAATGATGCTTTGGGACATGAAGCAGGAGATGAACTAATCTTAAGTGTCATAGCAGGTATTAAAAAAAATATCCGTAATCATGATTTTGTAGCACGATTAGGTGGAGATGAATTCCTGATTATTTTTGAAGGACTTAATGAGAGTAAGTCCGAAGAAATATGGGGACGTATTATCAAAGAGTACAATGAGATAAATGATACGGAGAAAAGAAAATACATAATTAGTGTTAGTCACGGAATAGAAGTCTTTAACTGTGATTCCAATCAGTTTATCGATGAAATTGTAAATAGTGCAGATGAAAAAATGTATAATGAAAAAAGAGAAATAAAGAAGAATTTAAATGTTCTCAGGCAATTATAAATGCTAAATTGGAGGTGGTTATAATAAACTTATAAATATTATTAAAAATATAAAACCATAAAACCAAAGCCTACACAAGAAACAAAGAAAGGCTTACAGGAGGAAAAAAGACCATGAACATGAAAGGAACAAAAACAGAGAAAAACCTTGTAGCGGCATTTGCCGGTGAATCACAGGCAAGGAACAAGTACACATACTTTGCATCCGTAGCTAAAAAAGAAGGTTTTGAGCAGATTGCAGCTATTTTTGAAGAAACTGCCAACAATGAAAAGGAGCACGCAAAGCTTTGGTTTAAAGCATTAGACGAGCTTGGAGATACAGCAGCTAATTTGCTTCATGCAGCTGAAGGTGAAAACTATGAATGGACTGATATGTATGAAGGCTTTGCAAAAGAAGCAGAGGAAGAAGGATTTACTGCGCTTGCTGCTCAGTTCAGAATGGTGGCAAAAATAGAGAAGTCTCACGAGGAAAGATATCGTGCACTTCTTAAAAATGTAGAAATGCAGAAGGTATTTGAAAAAACAGAAGAAACCATGTGGGAATGCCGTAACTGTGGACATCTTGTTATGGGAAAGAATGCACCGCAGGTTTGTCCGGTCTGTGCGCATCCACAGAGTTTCTTTGAAGTAAGAAAAGAAAATTATTAATTTTAGGAGGATTATTTATGTGTAGCAAGCAAAAATTCTTTATTTGCAAACATTGCGGAAATTTGATCGGATTAATCGATAACAAAGGTGTTCCTATGATTTGTTGTGGTGAAGAAATGACCGAACTCATTCCGAATACAGTTGAGGCTTCGGCTGAAAAACATTTACCTGTTGTCTCAGTTATGGGCAATAAGGTTGTAGTAGAAATTGGCAGTATCCCTCATCCGATGGAGGAAGCACACCATATTGACTTTGTATATGTTGAGACAGAGTGTGGCGGACAACGTAAATGCCTTAAAGTTGGACAAACTCCTAAAGCTGTATTTAGCTTTGAAGATGATAAACCAATTGCTGTTTATGCCTATTGTAACCTACACGGTCTATGGAAGACTGAAATAAAATAATACTGATTTAAATTATGACTGTTTCTGCAAAATTGTATTAACAGTCATAATTTATATAACAAGGAGGATTATATATGTTAGATAAGGATGTAGCTAAATTATTAAACGAACAAATCAATAAGGAGTTTTACTCTGCGTATCTTTACATGTACATGGCTAATTATTATGCAGAACAGAGCCTGAATGGCTTTGAAAATTGGTTTGATGTACAGACTAAAGAGGAAAGAGATCACGCACTTTTATTCAGACAATATTTGCTGAATAATGGAGAATGCGTTGAGCTTTTACCTATTGATGCACCATCTCAAAAATATGATAATTTCCGTGAACCCTTGGTGGCAGCCTATGAACATGAACAGTATGTAACTGCTTCAATCAATGCAATTTATGATGAAGCCTATAAGTGCAAGGATTTCCGTACCATGCAGTTTTTGGATTGGTTTATTAAGGAACAAGGTGAAGAAGAAAAGAATGCAGATGATAATATTAAGAAGTTTGACTTATTTGCTTCCGATGCTAAAGGCTTATATATGCTGGATAATGAGATGAAAGCTCGTGTTTATGCAGCACCTTCTTTGGTAATCTAATATTATTAAAGAAGCTGGTG
>SAAB01000064.1 GCA_009929615.1 Clostridia bacterium
GAGTAGCACAAGATGTGGATAAAGTAGAAAATGAGACGCAAGTTTCATAAACATAAAATAAAAAAATAGGAATTGTGACAACAAGCTTGACAAATTCCGTATTATGGTACAATGTTAATTAATTTAAAAGTGTGTCATATATGAGACGCTTACCAATGTCAAGCGTAAAATTTAATAGTGTACAATATAATAAAAAGTGTAAATAGTATTGATGAAAATTGTGTATAAATTTTTGACAGATTTGACTATTTAAGGAAAATTTGTTAGTATAAATACAGAAATTTCAATATTTTGAACAAAACTAGTTGATTTTAATTGCATTATATTCGCTGGACTAAGCTGAAAAGGAAAACGTACTGATTAGCGTATCGAAGCCATCCTTTTCACTTTGTCCTTGCCGGGAGTCTGTCCGGCCATCGACAAAGTTTTTGTTTATCTTACTAAAAAGGAAAGGAGAGTGTAATGTGGAATCATTACACGAATAAAAATATGAAATTTTTTGATAAAGATATTGATGCTGCAATTTTTGACATGGATGGAACCATGTTCGACACAGAGAGACTTAGATTTAAGATGCTGAAACAGTCTTCTTTAGAATTGTTTGGACAAGAAATGTCAGATGAACTTTTATTTGATTCATTGGGCGTAAGCGCTGTAACAGGAGAAAAGCTTGCAAAAGATGTTTACGGTGAAGAATTTCCATATAAAGAAATCAGAGCACATGCAGATGACTTGGAAAGACAATATGTTAGAGAGCATGGGGTTCCAGTGAAAGAAGGATTATATAATCTGTTGGAGCGCCTTAAGAAAAATCAAGTATTAATTGCACTTGCTACATCGAGCAGACATGAAATTGCTATGGAATATGTAATAAGAGCAAAGGTTCTTCGTTATTTTGATATTCTTGTATGTGGAGATGAAGTTGAAAAAGGAAAACCTAATCCAGAGATTTTTCAAAAAGCGGCAGCTGAATTATGCTGTGATCCTGAAAAATGCCTGATAATAGAAGATTCTACTAACGGGCTTAAAGCTGCAATTGGAGCTGGTGGTATTCCAATATATATTAAAGATATTAAGGATGTAGATGAAGATGTTTTACCAGGTGTGTACCGTTCTTATACAAGAATGATCGATTTTAGAGATGACTTGGTGCCATTTACCAAACAATTATCATCGCCTGATATATTTGAAACTTTCCCTCAAAATACAGACTATGAAGTTGCAGGAATTCATGGATTCGGAGCGATTGGGGGAGGATATCTGGCCCAGATCTTTTCACATGGAGATGGATATACAAGACCTCATAAGTTGATTGGCGCTACAAGAAACCCTATGATTATTCAGTTGGTAAATTCACTGGGGAAATATAGGGTTAAGTACGAAAGCATCGCCTATTTTCAGAATATTGAAAATATTGAAGTGATTGATATTATGGATGATGATCAAGTGATTGATATGTATGAGCAGTCACATATAATCGGATTATCCTTACCTGAAAAAGTTATTCCATCACAGTCGATGGTGATTGCAAAAGCATTGATGAACCGCTATAGAAAACAAAAAGATAAACTTACCA
This sequence comes from Clostridia bacterium, assembly GCA_009929615.1. Taxonomy (GTDB): domain Bacteria; phylum Bacillota; class Clostridia; order Lachnospirales; family Lachnospiraceae; genus Frisingicoccus. Next base: position 1,577 of record SAAB01000064.1, read on the forward strand.
TTTTGGTTGTGATGAATAAAATCAATGCATCTCGATATGTAAAAAAACATGTTGAAAAAGCATTAGCGACAATTGTTGAGAAAGAAGAAGCGAAAGCTATTATTGAATCAGCTTATTTTGTAGAGACAGTTGTTAATCGAATGGTTTCAGCTACTCCAGAAGAAAACATTGCTGGCAATATTAAAAATGATATTGATATTTTATATCATAATGTTACAGAATATTATGATGATCTTCATAATATGTTAGAAGTGTTTAATCAGAGTGATAAAGTACCAAAACCAAGAAGTAAAAAAGCTAAGATCGGTGTGGAACAGGCCAAAGTAGTGAGTGTTTCCAGTAGTATTAATGTGGCAGCACAATTTATCAAGGATATTGATGAAATCAATGTAACGCTTTTTAGCGCAGAACCTGATATGCCACTATATGCAAGTGATATTAGTCCAGACCTTGTTCGCTTTCGCCAGATTGTTGTTATGAAAGATATCAAATCCATGCAAGAAATTAAGAATAAGCTTTCCAATGGAACTCATGCGATTATTGCGTGGTATTCATGGCTTCTTGGATATGACACCATCGGACAGGGTATGGGTGATCTTGCGGTTGAGAAAGTTGCCAAGAAAATTATGAAGCAGGAAATTAGAACTGCTCTGATTGCGGAAAATCCAGAACTGAAAAGCTACATAGATTCTTTTATATCGAACTTCATCAAACGATGTCGTGTTTCTTTTAAAGATAAATGTACAAGAGTTGGCCGAGACCCACTTAGAAAACTTCAGAATGGAGAACGTGTCATTGGTGCAATATCATTGGTACAAAAACATGGGAAAGAGGCTCCAACATTAGAGTTTGGTGTTGCCTGTGCGATTCTTTATTCTCTAAAAAGTGTGAATGTGAAAGACAGTGAAGCTGCAAGAATTAGAGAATTATATGAAGAAAATAATGATATTGGTGATGTTCTGACATATAGTGGCCCATATAACAAATCTACTTACAAAGGATTGGATGCAGAAAAAGATGCGGATCTAATTGCCAGGATTAAAAAACAGTTCCTCCTGCTACAAGAAAAATTTTCTGATATTGAATAAGTGATTATGTGATATACTTTATTCATAATTTGATTAGGTGGTTAACTGCTATGAATAAAAAACATAGAATCATGGATTATATAGTGATTTTGATAATTGGTATTCTTCTCTTGTTATTTTATAGATGCCCATTTCAATTCTTCTTCGGGGTCTCTTGCCCGGGTTGTGGTATGACAAGAGCTTTTACAGCATTGATTCATTTTGATATTGTAGGAGCCTTTCGGTATCATCCGTTGTTTCCTATTGTTATATTGACGGGAGTTTATCTTATATTGGAGCATTTTAAGATTATCAGACTTCCTGATAAATGGAGGAAGGGATCCTTATGGTTCGTGATAGGTGTTTTTATTATTACTTATATAATACGTATTTATAATGGAGACGCTTACTGTTCAGGATAAGTATATTACCATTTCCATCAATAAAAAGAGTGTGGAGGACGCAAGAACTTATTTTGCCCGTGTCGGTGCAGATTTGATTGCTCACTTCGGCAGACTTGGAAGTAAGTGCGTGGAACTGGAAACAGATGAAAGACTTCGTATTTTTCACGACTTTTATCGTGTGGAAGAGGAAAGCTCTTTCCATTTTGATATTAAGGAAACAAGAAAAAAGGGACACGATTTCAAGGATTATATCTGCCCTGACACAATGGAATTTGAAAAGGACTATTTCAAGATGGGAAACCGTTATGGAAGAGTCCTTTTTCTTCGTGAATATGCGTCCTATATCAAGGACAGTATGGTAGCGGAACTTACGGATATGAACAGAAATCTGATGATGTCCATTGATATTGTTCCCGTTCCGACTGATGAAGCAGTAAAAGAAGCAGAGAACCGTTTGCTTGGTGTGGAAACCAATATCACGAACTGGCAGCGTAGGCAGAATGCCAATAATAACTTCTCTGCAACCGTTCCGTATGATATGGAGCAGCAGAAGAAAGAAATGAAAGAGTTCCTCGATGACCTTACGACCCGTGACCAGAGAATGATGTTTGCTGTTATCACAATGGTTATTACGGCAGACAGTAAGGAACAGCTTGCAATCAGTTATTATGCCAATCTGAAAGGATTGAAAGTTGAACTTGGCTCTGATAGGTTATTCGGCATTCCACTTGATGTATATATCCCACTGGAGCAGGTTGCCATTCAAGTGAATACGGACTCGGAGAAGATAGACATACTAAAGGAACATCTCTGTAAACAACATGGAATCAAATTCATTAAGTTGCCGATGAAACCAAACGAAGCGGAACCCGAATATGCACAGCGTATCAAAGCGGCATTTCAGAGCGTACATATATTTATATCTTCCGATACAGAAGAAGATGTTAAGATAATCAGGAAAATATTTAAGAACTGGAGGAACAGCCGATGAGAGAAAAGAAATATCACATTTATCTAACCGATGATGAGCAAAGCAGAGTGATACAGTCGCTTATCAATCTGAAAAATAACCTCATAGTACAAGGAAGATACACCGACGCAGTAGATGAAGTTCTTCTGAAAGTGTTGTCCGCAAGGAAAAAGAAACTGAAAATCAAATAATTTCAAGCATTTATGCCGTCTGTTTTTTAACCGAAACAGGCGGCTTTTTTGTTGTCAAAAATTTTTTGAAAATTTTTTCGGAAAAGCAGCGATTTTGGGTGTCCAAAATGAAGCCTTTTGTGCAATGAGTGAAGGGGTTAATTCCTGATGATGAAAACGGAAGCCTTTTCACTTGTTCTTTGACAACTGAATACACAGGTCGTTAAGACTTTAATTCTGATGATAGCCACTTTAGTAGGTACGCCGAAACTTCTGAAAATTTCAGAACAGCGAGAACTCCTGCTATGAGTATCGGATTGCAACCGATATGGCGATGACAGTCAGAAAGATAATGATACTTCTCTACGGAGCTGGCGGAGTACCCGGCAGAGGTTAGATTCCTATGATACAGATAAGCAGTCTGTTCCTTAGCGACTTCCCGAAAGCGATATGCTTGGCAAGGGATATTGAGAATAAATATTGCCACGACCGTTTAGGAAATGAAACGGTCAAGTACATAGCCATATTTTATTGGCTATGAATAAATTGAAAGGAGGACGCAAAAGTGTCGAACTGCAAAACGATTGCGATATGCAATCAAAAAGGCGGAGTCGGAAAGACAACGACAACGGTTAATCTCGGTGTCGGTCTTGCAATGCAGGGTAAGAAAGTCTTGCTCATAGACGCAGACCCACAAGGTGACTTAACCACTTGTCTCGGTTGGAGAGATACTGACAATTTGGGTATCACGCTTGCAACGAAACTTACAGATGTAATTAGTGAAACGATGAATGACCCGACAGACGGTATCCTGCATCACGAGGAAGGCGTTGACCTTTTACCGGCGAACCTTGAACTTTCGGCGATGGAATATAACCTAATGAACGCTATGAGCAGAGAAACCACTTTGAGAAATTATTTAAGTCAGGTCAAAGACAGATATGATTTTGTTCTGATTGACTGTATGCCCTCACTGAGTATGGTAACACTCAATGCTCTATCTGCGGCAGACAGCGTGATTATTCCGGTGCAGGCACAGTATTTGCCGGCTAAGGGTATGACCCAGCTTGTGCAGACCATTTCAAAAGTCAAGAAGTATATCAATCAGGATATTAAGATAGGCGGTATGCTTCTCACTTTGGTGGATAACCGCACAAACCTCGCCAAAAGTACGGTGGAAGCGTTGCGGGAGAATTTCGGAAATCAGATTAAGCTGTATCGCACATCTATTCCGATTGCTGTAAAAGCCGCAGAAACTTCTTCCAAAGGAAAGAGCATTTTTGCTTATGAGCCAAACAGTACGGTGTCAAAGGCATACACCGAATTTACGAAGGAGGTGTTAGCCGATGGCAGGAAGAAAGAGCGACTTCACTCTCACGAGGCTCGATGACCTTTTTACAACGCAGGCACAGAGAGAGGAAGAAAGACTTTCTAAAATCCGAGATATTCCATTAGAGCTGATTGACGATTTTCCAGACCACCCGTTCAAGGTCAGGGACGATGAAGATATGCAGCAGCTTGTCGAGAGTATCAAGGAACGTGGAGTAATTACTCCGGCAAGGGATCCCATTCTACTAATAAATAATATGAAGAAGAAACGTGCCGGAAACATTATTTAGATAAGGCAGGTAAAACATTTGAGTAGAAAAATGATCAGGAGAGGCACCTATGACATGGGAAGATTACTATGACAAATGCTCCGATTGGGCGATAAGCACGCAGGTCAGTAAAATATCACAGATAACGGACTTTGGTTCATCTGATCAGGTGTGGGAAATTGCACAGGATTATATGGATGGAAAAGCCGCCTCCCGGCTGATACGGAAAGCTGTTGCTGCAGGAGTTCATTTTACCGGTGAAGAAATCGAAGAGATGCTATATTATGCAGATATGGATAGCGTAAATCAAGCAGTTAAAGCAGCGGTATTGCCCCTTACAGAAGACCAGATATTTACATTTCAGGGAATTATTGATGATGATATTTTAGCTGAGGTAGCCAGAGAGAGCGGTGTAAACCTAGATGCAGATGAGTTTGAAAGGGAGACGGATCCACAGGAAACACCAAAAGAGCGAAGGAAGCGCCATCGGAAAGAGTTCTGGACAGGTGCGGCAGAGACGATGATGATCGACTTGTTTATTGATGACTTTTTTGGAAACAGAAAAGACAAATAAAGTTGCAAAACCGTTATGAGTTTATTTGAGAGGGTGCAGCCTATGAATGATAACAACTTACAGCAGATATTTTCTCATTATACAGAGAAGTTCGAATATGTTAATAATCCAGAGCATAATGAGTGTTACAAATGGCAGGTAGCAAAGGAGTTTCGCACGCTGATGGACCGGGCATTATCTGAGCCGGTAGAGAGCTTTGCAGAGGCGCTAAATGCAGTGAATCTCGCGACAAAGAATATAATCAATAACTTCACGCAGCCCTTCAATGGATTAGTGAAAATGGCTCAGAAAGAACCGGAAACTGTGCAGCAGATGTTCCTGGATCTCTATTCTGATGATGAGGGAAGTCTGGAGAAACAAGAACAGCTCATTTCAGATTTTTTTAAGAAGAGTTATGAGCTAGTAGATAAGTATTATCCTGGAAGTTATCGTTTTAAGCAAAATTCACATTCGATTTCAGCATATCTATTCTTATATGATCCGGATCGCCATTACCTGTTTAAAGCATCACATGCAAAAGAATTTGCCGAGTGCATTGGTTTTTATGATGACTGGGGAACAGGAGATCTCATTCGGCTGGAACCATTTTATCGTATGTGCGATCAGCTGTTAGAGGAGATTAAGAAGAATAAGGAACTTTTGGCAACAGATGCAAGCCGATATGATGGCAGATTTCCGGTAAAACCTGAGCAGATGTATGATGACAAAGAGAAGCATATACTCGTGTTTGACATTATCTATTGCTGTACAACCTATCATTTATTTGATGGAATTGCCTTCAATCGTCTTTCGACAAAGGAAAAGCAATTGTATAATGAACGACAAAAGAAAGCATTGGAGCTTCTGCAGGCATACAATGATGCAGTAGACCGGCAGGACAGGCTACGAGATATTCTGGAACATTGCATGGTTCTATTGAAAAAAGGAACCGGGATCAAACATAGAAAATATGGTGCAGGAATGGTTAAAGATATAGATGAAGAGTACATAACAGTTCATTTCGACAATGACGCGGATCCAGTTAAGTTGGGATTGCCTATCATCCTTGCCAATAAGCTTATTTCATCGGATGCAGAAGGCTTTCATGAATATCTAGAGGAGAATGCAATGTTACTGAAAAAGGAAGACAGCATCAAACGTGGCGTGGAGTATGCCAGAAATGCATTGAAGCCGTATGAGGTGTATCTGGAATAATATCTTTAAGGAGGGACCGGCTCATGAAAATCGGATTTAGAAAACCAAGTTTAAAGAAAAGCCTAAAAGCCAGAACTACCGGCAAGGCAAAGAGAGCAGTGAAGAAAGCATTAGTGCCAGGCTATGGAAAGAAGGGAATGGGATTTCTGAAAAGTCCGAAAAAGTCTGTGAAGAATTCCATTTATCATAAGACAACTTTTGGACTAGGGGATCTGTTCAAATAGGAAATCAAATAATCGTGATAGAAACGAGAAGAGCAAGAAAAGATTTAACGTTTTCATATTATGTATAAATCAATCAATTAAGTGGATAATAACTGCAGAGTATTATTATAAATAAAGTAAAAATACACACTGGATACTGATAGTGTGTATTTTTACTTTAGGATATTTGCTTTGCACTTTTATGCGTGGCTGAGGCGAATCCAAATCCTTAACTACAAAATATCAATATATTTTCCTGCAAGCGCTTTATTCATACTTCTAATTGCGCAAAACTTTCCACACATGGAACAGGTGTCTTCATGCTCAGGTTTCCTATCAGCTCGGATTTTTTTTGCTGTTTCGGGATCTATCGCGCACTTCCATTGTGTTTCCCAGTCAAATACTTTCCTTGCATCAGCCATCCTGTCGTCAATCTCCTTTGCCCCTCTTACACTCTTGGCAATGTCTGCTGCGTGGGCTGCAATCTTTGAAGCAATAATGCCTTGCTTTACATCCTCTAAATTCGGGAGTGCCAGGTGCTCTGCCGGTGTAACATAGCATAAAAAGGCTGCACCAGCTGACGCTGCAATGGCGCCACCGATTGCTGATGTGATATGGTCATAACCAGGTGCGATATCCGTTACCAGTGGCCCTAACACATAAAAGGGTGCTCCATCGCAAATGGTTTGCTGAATTTTCATGTTGGCAGCGATCTGGTCAATGGGCATATGTCCGGGTCCCTCGACAATTACCTGAACATCCTTTTCCCAGGCTCTTTTGGTTAGCTCACCAAGCCGTACAAGTTCTTCAATCTGACACACATCCGAAGCATCTGCAAGACACCCCGGTCTGCAGGCATCACCTAATGATATTGTCACATCATGCTCACGGCATATATCAAGGATTTCGTCGTAGTATTCGTAAAATGGGTTCTCTTCACCCGTCATGCACATCCACGCAAATATCAGGGAGCCGCCTCTGGATACGATATTCATTTTTCTTTTATGCTTTTTTATCTGTTCTATGGTTTTTCTTGTAATGCCGCAGTGCAAGGTGACAAAATCAACCCCGTCTTCGGCATGAAGCCTTACTACATCAATAAAATCTTTTGCTGTTATGGTGTTTAAATCTCTCTGGTAGTGGATAACAGAATCATATACCGGGACCGTTCCTATCATAGCTGGACATTCTGCTGTAAGCTTTCTGCGGAAAGGAATTGTATTTCCGTGTGAGGATAAATCCATGATTGCATGAGCCCCCATATTAACTGCTTCCATCACTTTTTTCATTTCCATATCATAATCCTTGCAATCTCTTGAGACTCCTAAGTTTACATTTATCTTCGTTTTCAGCATGGAGCCAACCCCCTGCGGGTCGAGGCATTTATGATTTTTATTTGCGCATATTACTACTTTCCCAACTGAAACTAATGGAATTAGTTCCTCAACCGTCATATGTTCTTTTTCAGCAACTTTTTTCAGTTCCTCTGTAATAATTCCTTTTCTTGCAGCGTCCATCTGTGTCGCATATTCCCTCATTGTAAATTCTCCTTTTTGTTGATATCCCACATGTGGTTTAGCGGGCCGCTTCCTTTTCCTAAGTCAAGCATTGCCCTCAATGCGCCTGATACATATTCCTTTGCTAACTGGATTGATGTTTCCAAATCCATACCTTTAGCAAGGCAGGAAGCAATAGCACTGGATAAAGTACATCCAGTTCCATGGGTATTTTTATTGTCAATTCTCTCCCCTCTGAACCAGCGGTACTTATGATTCTGATAGAATAAATCATTGGCATCGTTTACGTTATGTCCACCCTTACAAAGAACGGCACACCCGAATTCATTGCTGATGATTTCTGCTGCCTTAATCATATCAGCTTCATCTGCTATGGATATTCCTGAAAATATTGAGGCTTCCGGAATATTGGGTGTCAATAGAATTGCATGACGAAACAAATATTTTTTCAAGGATTCCACTGCATCATCCCGAAGGAGTTTTGAAGCACTCGTGGAAACCATTACAGGATCCAGAACAATGTTTTGCGCATTATAAAATCTCAGCCTTTCTGATAATGTTTCAATCAGTCCAGTTGATGAAACCATGCCAATCTTAACTGCATCCGGAAAGATATCAGTAAAAATACTGTCCAACTGCTTACCTAAAAACTCTGGAGTAACCTCCATAATACCTGTAACGCCGGTGGTATTTTGTGCCGTAAGCGCTGTGACCGCACACATGGCATAGATACCATTTGCAGTCATTGTCTTAATATCTGCCTGGATGCCGGCGCCTCCGCTGGAATCGCTTCCTGCTATTGTTAATGCTGTTTTCATTTTTTCTCCCTTCCGCTATATCCAGCATATAGTATTAATTTTGTATAGGGCAAAAAGTGGTGCCCCAATCTGTTGCTTTAGACGATGTTATTGAAATGCTTTTCTCAAAAAGACATTCATATCATCTAAGGTTTCCATGTAAATGTCGCTAATTCTCTTGATCTCATTTATGTGTTCAATGTTGGATGCATCAAATATTCCGGCTGTCCTGAAACCGGCTTCTTTGGCCGTCTGGATAGCAAATAGTGCATCCTCAATAACCCAAGTATTCTCCGGAAGAGTTCCCAGGTGTTCAGCAGCAGCAAAGAAAATATCCGGCTTGTCTTTGCCGGCACCTATTTCTGTACAGGTAAAGATTTTATCAAAATAGTTTATGACTCGAAGTCTCACTAATGCTTTTTCGATAACCTGTCTATCACATGCTGTTGCTGCCACAATCTTAAAGCCGCCCTTTTGCATTTCTTTTAAGAATTGCTCTGCGCCCCTCTTTAATTGAACCTGATAAATATAAAAATCCTCAATGGTGAGATTGATTCCAGCAATAATTGCATCTACGACCATATTCAGACCACATCTGTCCTTTAAAAATTCTGCTCCTTCGGTCATGCTCATGCAAGACATAGCCTTGGAAAGCCCGGGCCCTGCTTTTATCCCTAAATTATGTAAGAACATTTCACCTGCTTTGTCCCAGATTGACATAGAATCTAATAGAGTCCCATCTAGGTCAAAAATTGTTCCCTTAATCATTATTTGACCTTTTCCTTACTTATAGAGTTAGAATTCCAAGATGCAACTAGCTCAGTTGAAGCCACCCTTGGATCCTCCGCCTCTGTAACTGCGGTCACCACAAAAAAACCATCGACTCCTGTTTGGGCAAGCTGGGGTATGTCAACAAGCTTAACACCACCACCGACTACCACTGGAATTGGGCTGAGTTCAGCAAGCTTAGAAATATCAGCAAAGCTTCTAGTGACCACTTTTCCGTCCCGATCAAGCCCACAGTCCGGCTTTGTTATAGTTTCATGCAGTGGTCCGGCACCAAAATAATCAATCTGAGAGATATCCACTGTTTGTATATACTCAAATAATTCATGAGTTCTGGCCGATAGGCCCACAATTGAATCTTCGCCCAAATATTCCCGACAGACTTCCACCGGGATATCCGCTTGTCCCACATGGATTCCATCAACCTTTATCCCCTGTTTTCTAGCAGCCAATATAACATCAAGGCGATCATCCACCAACAGCGCAACTTCATCTGCCCTATTAGCTTCTGAAATTACGTCGGAAGCCTGACGGGTTAATTCAATCAATTCTCGGGCAGAGGCAACCTTTGAACGGATTTGCACACATGTAAACCCGGCCTCAATTGCATCTTTAATGATTGTCGCAACAGGCATACCTTTCGTATTTTCGGGGCCCACAACTAAGTATGCTGAAATATCAAGCTTTTTTCGAATGCTCATTTTTGTCCTCCCAAAATTTCGTTGACTTTATCGACTTTTGTTTTCATCGTGTTTGTAAATCCAGGGCGCACATCAGCCTTCAGAACAACTTCCGTTCGTATACCTTTTTTGGCAAGTACAAACGTTGCGTCCTTTACAACCTTCATGACTTCATCCCACTCGCCTTCAATCTCTGTAAACATGGAAGCCGTACGATTCGGTAAGCCGGACTCACGAATTACTTTTACTACTTCGGCTATTTCAGGTGCAAGTTCATCACCTATTCCGAAGGGAGCGATTGCAACTGCGATTAGTGTATTCATAGATTAAACCTCCTCAATCTCAAATGGATTGTTAGCAATATCCGTTGCGGTCGCTTTATACAGTTCATCGAGGAACTGTATCTGAAAACTTCCAGGACCCTCTACCTTATTTTCTGCGCGGGCTCCCACTAAATTATAAACAGCTGTAGCAGTTAAAGCAGCGATAAACGGCGAGGCGGCAGTTGCATAGACTGCAGCAACTCCGCCCAAGGAACAGCCTGAACCGGTGATTTTTTCCATAAAGTGCGATCCTCCATGAGAGAAGGCGATGATTGAACCGTCGGTTATTAAATCTGTTTTTCCAGATACGGCAACAGCCCCGCCTGTCCACTTGGCCAGCGAAACAGCCGCAGCTTTGGAGGCATTTACCGAATCCGTAGAGTCAACCCCACGAACATTAGATACATCCGTACCGCCGTCCAACCCCCACAAACCAGCCAAGGCGATAATTTCGGAAGCATTCCCTCTGATAATAGATGGCTTATACTCTCTAAACTGCCGTAACAGCTGAGTCCTAAGGGAACCAATACCGATTGCCACCGGATCTAGAACCCAAGGTTTCCCCGTATCATGCAAAACTTTTGCTATGTGAGGTAAAGTCTGCTCATAAACTGGCAGAAGAGTACCAACGTTTATGTAAGTGGCTCCACCTACTTTTGCCAAAAATTCACCCTCATCGGGCAGATAAACCATAGCGGCTGAACCCCCAACGGCAAGCTGGGCATTAGCCACAAAATTGATCGTTACAGTGTTGGTGATTGACCCTGCCATAGGATTTGCCCGCTTTACTGTTTCGACTGCCTGAATTACTTGGTTTTGAATGTCCTCTTTGTTAATCATTAGTATTTTCCTTTCGTTATGATTATTCAGATTAGGTTTATAAGTTGAATAGAATAGTCTTAATTTTCATAATAAAAAATGCTCTCCCTTGGTAAGGAGAGCACTAATGCATTATGTTAATGGATTGCTTCCCTACGACAGTGTTAACTGACAGGTTCAAAGGGTCAGGTTTTACCTTCTCAACTCCTAAGAGTCCCCCCGCTATATATTCAGTTTGATGATCCTTTATAGTATAGCGTTTATTGACTTCCATGTCAATTACTATTAGTCAAATGGACACGGCTAACGCATGAATTTCATCTTTTGCTAGAAATCTCAGAAGAAATTTTTTAAAATATGCCATAGCGGCATATAATTATTCGATAGGAATATATTATTTGTCCATGAAATACATGGATAGGCAACAAGACGCTTTTTCAGGGTATATTTTTAAGGAGAATATGACCTTAGTCCAGCCAGGAAGTCCTCTTTATGGGATATCCCTCGCATTCATCCATTAGTCAATTTCTCCTGTTTCGAATAAGTAATCACAAACAAATAGACCTTGTTACTGTACCTATGCCGGGAATAGTAGCAAGGTTTGTTTTTATTCTTTGTTTTTAGCTTCTGCGGCCTTCTTCCGAGTATAGCTGGCTCGTCTGTTTCTACGATTACGCTCAGCTTGGCAATCCCAACTGTCACAATATAACTGACGGCTTGATCGCCTTACAAAATACTTCCCGCAGGCAAGACAGGACAGTATCGAGCCTTGTGAATCAAAATAATTAAGATCTTTATCTACCGGTGGAGCAACGTCAGCCACTATTCTTGAAAAGGTATACCAACAAATATCAAAGACAGACTGCACATCTGCGCCGAACATAACTTTTCCGGTTTTCTTATCTAATTTCAGTCTCATTCGGAAGTTCGGGAACATATCAATGACCTTGAAGATCAGATCATTGTAATCGTCTAAAACATGGGCCATGTATTCCTTATCGTCCTCATATTTACTATATCTTTCTAAAAAGGCAAGGCTGTCACGAAGCCTACCTTCATAATATAGATTTCTTGCATTTTTAACATTACCTTCGCACTTTAAGTTATCAAGGATGTAAAACAGCTCGAAGACAGTACCAAGATCACACAAATCCTTGATAAACCGTTTTATGTTGAAAATAGCATCCTTCTCAATAATATCCCTGAAAGTGATATGTGCGAATTTCTCGTTTTCAAGCATGTCACAAAGAAGGTCAATATCATATGGATGAATATTGTTTCTACACCAATCCCAGACGGCATCTGAAATCGATTCAGTGCTGTCTGGGTTATTTAATTTGCCATAAAGATTGCACA
>SAAB01000123.1 GCA_009929615.1 Clostridia bacterium
CTTGACTATAACTTGCCATAGTAATCCACCTTTCCGATGATAGTTAAACCTATCATATATTATTTAGGTTACTGTGACAACAATCCTACCACACAGGGCTCTGCTCTCACTAAAATCAACATTAAATGGCGGATTTGATACAATATAATCAAATTTCATCAGTCCATTCTTTTGTTTATTGAAATGCTGTGGCTCTAATAGCGTATCTCCATGTACTACAGTCCAAGCGAATGAACAAGATTATTCAGAATTAGATTCAATCGCAAAAATTCATTCGACTTCTGTGAAATATCCTGTGTATAAATCGTACAATTCTCTTCTCCTATTTCATGTGCCAGTGAAAGTACAAGTGTTCCAGACCCTGCTGCAGGATCATAGATATTTACATTCTGTACTTCTCTTGGAACCATTATCCTTGCAATGATACTTGCAATAGAATGTGGCGTGTAATATTCTGCATATTTACCGAAATCCTTGTTATAATCTTTGATTAGATATTCAAACACTGCTGCAAAGAAATCATATTTCTGTTCAAATGCATCTTCGAAACTAAAGGCAACTAATTTGTCGATAATAGCCTTACAAAAATCTGCTCTCTTATTTGTTTCTGTTACAAATACTGACAGTGCATCGAACAATCTGATTTTGTCTTCGCTTCCGGTTTTTACTGAGAATACATCAATATTATAATTTGCAATATCTACCAGTGTATTATCAAATAATTCATTGAACTTGTCCTGATTCTTATTGTTAAATAGATACGAAATGAAATGTGTCTTTTTCAACTGTGCAGTTGCGGGTGGTAAGCTTGCCAGAAGAAATTCATAATCCTCCTCACTCATTCCATTCAGCTTTTCTTCAATATTCTCAGAGCCTTTAAGGTTTTCATCCACTTGTCTTACTTCATGTAAAAATTTATCATTGAGGAACTTATATAGGAACACCTCTGTAATAATTTTATACTCACTGCTGGCGTTACCCAATCCATAATTTGCACATACGGATTTTAAATCATCAATCATGGCTTTCGTTTTTGCCATTACTACTTCTGATATCATTATGATGCCCAATTCCTTTCTGTTATGTATTCTTGTGAAATACAGCTGTCAATAAACTTCACCTGCTGCATATTTACTTTTGTCCCTTCACCTTTACAAGCATTTATGATAAATGGCTGTAATGATCGAATAAAAAATGCTTCGTTATCAAGCATGCTTTCATTGTGTGAAATTGCTTCGTCAGTCTGAACCTTAATCCCCATTAGAATCTTATGAATGGTAGAAGCATCCGCTATTGGTGGTGGACTTTCCATAATGCGTTTGTGTGTTCTCATATATTTCACATCACCATCATACTTATCTGTCAGCATTCTATCCGCATGATTCTTCTGCTCCGCCTTTTTTCTAAGTGAGTCCAGTTCTCCCATTAAATCCTTCATTTCATCCGAGGTTAATTCTTCAATATTTTTCTTTTTGAAGATTCTTTTTAATTCGTCTAACAGACCAATATATTCTGGATCTTTTGGATCAAGATTCCTGTCCACAATTTCTCTTCTGGTCTTTTCAAGCGTATTTCGGAATGCATCGGCAATAATCAGTTCTTCCTCTCCAATTTTTCTGAACTGGAAACTGATCTGGTCTAATGCCATATTCAATACGCCCGACATATCCTCAGCATTCTCCATATTCTGTTTGAAGTTAATGATACTGATTCTATTATTGACTTCGTTCAGCATCTGAATTGCTTTCTCCACATCAAAATGCATGTAGAGGTCATCATATCCAAACAATCTGATAAGATTGAATAGAATCTTATAATTTGTCAAAGCATTTTTGAGGTCAAAAAGTGTCTTTTTATCTTCGATTCCATTGATCTGATTAATGAACTCAACTACATTTTCTGTATTATATAAAAACAGTTGATTCTTAACTTCATTCAAATCTTTTTCAATGTCTTCTCTGCTCTTAAATATCTCACTGTAATTTTGAACCTCATCGCCTAACTCTGCCTGTAATTCTTCAAAATAAGCTTTGTTCGTTTTATCAAATTCATCCTTAATGTTGGCAAAATCCACAACATATCCATAATGATAATCCCTATATGGGCGGTTGACCCTGGTCAATGTCTGGAGCAGATTATGGGCTTTTATCATCCTGGCGAGATATTGTTTCTTTAACCTTGGTGCATCGAATCCGGTAAGCAGCATGTTGTAGACAACCAGGATATCAATTTTTCCTTTTTTAAAATCTTCCTGAATGTCCTTTCTGTCCTGCTTGGTTCCTTCGTCATGAAGTACCAACGCATAACTATATTTCTTATACCGTTCCAGTGCATCAGCAACCACTCGTGCCTGGGGAGCGGAATCACATACAATCATTGCACCGATGGAATCGTCTAATGCAGTTCTGCCTTTTTCGAAGTCAGTAACAATATAATCAACCATAGGTGATACAAATTCAGGACGAGCATAAAGTTCTTTCTTTGAAATGGAACCCTGCTGAACCTGCAATGCATCCAACGTTTCAGCCAGCTTCGATTTGTAGGTTGTTTCTATCTCTTCACGAATCAGCTTTAAAGTATATCCATCTGCAATTGACTGATTGTAATAATACTGGCTCAATCACAAATTTTGTGGGATAAAGGATTTCTGACATAAGTCTTCCTGCTGATATCAAACAGTTTAAGGAAGAAGTATTCATCATCACGATAT
>SAAB01000124.1 GCA_009929615.1 Clostridia bacterium
GGCAGCCTCGCCCGGCAAGGTGGGCCGATTCCCACGCGGCAGCCTCGCCCGGCAAGGTGGGCGGATTCCCACACGGCACCGGCGCGCGGCAAGGTGGGCCGATTCCCACACGGCACCGGCGCCCGGCAAGGTGGGCCGATTCCCACACGGCAGCGGCGCCCGGCAAGGTGGGCGGATTTCCACACGGCAGCGGCGCGGGGCCAGTGGGATTCAGGAGAATAGGTGTTTTACCGAATGCCCTGACGAGGCGTAAAAAAACCGCTTGGCGGCGGCCTCATAAAGCAGAAAACCCGCTCAAGGCGGGTTATCTGCTCTGTAGCCTGTGATGCTTCGCGGGCATCCGGCATACAGCGAGGTGAAATTCTTCTTTTGGCATGTTAATTATACGTCTAACGCGGCATATGATCAAACCTGTATTAAATAAGCCACTGTACCGTTTATAATGCTCTCAGATCAAAGAGGTAAAGCCCGTTTAGCCGCCTGTGTGATGAGCCAGTTCAGACTCTTCAAAATCGAATTTGGTACTAAACAGGACCCGAACCGTGGGCAAGCACACGGCAACGGTATAGCCCTCTTCCGGTTTCGCACCCGGAAGCCTGGGCGGCAGCGTGGTGAAATTCTTCTTTTGGTTAAGTGAATGGCATAACCGGATGGGCGGATTAGAGGAAAGGGGATTGCCTAGTAACCTACGCGCCACAGAGATGGAGGTGCGGGGAATGATTGAGCTGATTATCGCTATTCTGACCTTAATTGCGGCTGTATTGCAGTTGATCAACTGGTTCCTTTAATGGTGCCGGAGTCTGTGAAGGTGAAAGCCTGAACGGGCAAAACTGAAAGGTTTATAGCCGTCCTTCGGGGCGGCTTTTTTTCGGCAAAATTAGGGTTTTACCGAATAATGCAGAGTTTTAAGGTGAGAATTTGCAGACTTGGCGTTTTACCGAACATAGATACTCCCTAGGCTGATAGGTGCATTAGTTATCACCCTACCTGAACATATTGTAAAAGATGTCAGTCTCCAGTGACTTGTGTACTATCAACTGACAAGACTCTTACACGCAACGCAGGGGGATGGAGTTTTATGCTTAGAAAAATAATCAGGGGTAGCGGATTCACTCAGTCAGAAGAAAAACTGATAGAGTTCGCTGATGATGCTTTTTTTGGTCTTTGGTCTTATCCTAATGTTTATAGCGATGAGGGTTACTCTAAAAATAAAATTGGGAAAGAAGTTAGTGACTTATTAGTTATTTTTGATAAAGATATAATAATTTTTTCCGATAAAGCTATTACATACAATAAAAACAAAGATCCTAAGGTTGCATGGCAGAGATGGTTTAAAAAATCAGTCATACAGTCTTGCACACAGTTATTTGGCGCAGAGAAGTTTATAAAAGATCATCCCGAAAGACTTTTTGTTGACAAAGAATGCTCAGTTAACCTCCCCATTAAAATAGATAATTCTTTTAATTTTCATTTGGTGGCCGTCACTAATAATATTTCAGATCCGGCGATCTCGTACTTTGACAAAATAGAAAAAGGCAGCTCTGCTACTTTAGTTAACATATTTCCTTTAAACGCCCATCAATGTCTAGAAAATCCATTTTGTGTCGGAGACGTTTATCCTGATAAGACTTTTGTCCATATACTTGATGAGACTGCCCTAAAACTACTGTTAACCGAGTTAAACACAGCAACTGATTTCATTGGCTACCTTAACGAAAAAGAGAGGGTTGTAAGAGAAAGAACATTATTGGTCAGCGCTGGGGAAGAAGAGACTCTTGCTGCTTACATTATGGGTGATAAAACCATAATATCAAAAGAAATTATTGGAAACGATCAAGGGATGACCATACCGGAAGGTGAATGGAAAAACTATAAAACCACTTTCAATTATCAATATCAGCTCTCAATGAAAAAGGGTAGCGTTTTCTGGGATAACCTAATCCACAACTTCTCGACAAGTATATTGTCAGCTAACGTTGGTTTTTTTAGTGAAATTGAATTTTCTACACATGAATTAGGTGTTAGAGAATTAGCCAAAGAAAGTAGGCAATCTAGATATTACCTTTCAAAGAACTTTAAAGAGAAATTAAAAACAACTCAGCCTCATCTAAGAACGTCAAGAATGGTCGAATCAATCGATGAGCCTGGAAAGTTTTACTTATTCCTTTTTTTTCCTAACGATAGCAAGTTGAGTTACTCTGATTACAGAATTCAACGTATATCTTATATAAATGCTTATGCTGAGGTTGCCTTTAATAAATACAGACATATTAAAAAATTAATTACTATTGCAACAGAGCCGCAAAATACAGAAGGAAGATCTGAAGACCTAATATATAGCATATCCCCAGAGAAATTTACCAAAGAGCAAAATGAAAAAGCCAAAAGATTATCAAGAGAATACAAAATACTAAGTGATTTTTTACCTACTAAAACGACAAAGAGCGATAACTTTAAATCAGTTATATCAAAAGGTGAAAAAATAGGGCGGAATACACCTTGTCCATGTGGCTCCGGTGTTAAATTTAAAAAGTGCCATGGTGCGAATAATTAGCATTATTGTATGTATAACGGTAATGGCGCGGCAGAGAAACCGGCGCGTTCTGCCCTAGTGTTGGCCTGCGGGTTCCCCCGCACCCGCTGTATGTAGTATCGGCAGCATCTGAGAAAACCACTACATGTAGTTATCAGCGCCACAACGGCGCGGG
>SAAB01000018.1 GCA_009929615.1 Clostridia bacterium
GGGGTATAGGATTTTTGATTTTTTGCCATGTTAGAACACTCCTTTTTTATATTATAGGATGTTCAACTTTCCGTGTCCATAGTTATATACTAACACCAGGTCTGGAGCATTATGAAAAAAAAACTCTGGGTTCAAATCAGATCGATGTGGGGACAATGGTTATAGAGGACGGCTGTGAAGCAGAGGTGGAGTTGGCCGCGGACAGCCGGGAGGCAGAAATTCTTATGGGAAAGGAAGAAGAAGGAACCATAGAGATAGTAAAAGAGATTCAGTGCAGGGCACCATTGGAAGAAAAAGCAGCAGTAGGGTGGGTTTATTATAAAGTTGAGGGGGAGATTGTTGGAAAATTTCCGATTTATACAACCCAATCTGTAGAACGTAAAAATTATGGCTTTTGCCTGGAAAAGGTATGGAAACAGTGGCTGGTCTTTTGACTTGCAATTTACATGGGACTATCATATAATTATTGTCATAAAAACAACGGTGTAAAGGGTTATAGCGTTTGTGATGGAGGGATAAGAATGGGAATTGTTACACAACTTGGAGCCAGAGAACGTGTTGTCCGACTCTTGGATGATAATAGTTTTGTGGAAATTGGCGGCATGATTCATGCAAGAAATACAGATTTTAATATGAATACGAAGGAGACTCCGGCGGATGGGGTTATCACGGGCTATGGAACGATTAATGGCAAACTCGTTTATGTTTATAGCCAGGATGGTTCTGTGATGAAGGGCTCTATCGGTGAGATGCATGCGAATAAGATTGTTCGTATTTATGATATGGCATTGAAGATGGGAGCACCGGTTATCGGACTTATTGATTGTGCCGGGATGCGCCTTCAGGAAGCAACGGATGCATTAAATGCCTTTGGAGGCATTTTTTATAAACAGACAATGGCATCCGGGGTCATACCTCAGATTAATGGTATTTTTGGAAACTGTGGCGGCGGAATGGCCATTGTTCCATCCCTGGCAGATTTTACATTTATCGTAGATAAACAGGGGGAGCTTTTTGTTAATTCACCGGATGCACTGGAAGGCAATCGTCGGGAAAACTGTAATACGGCAGCAGCCGGATTCAGAGGTCAGGTGGTTGGAGATGTATCTGGAGCAGGTGCTGATGAATCTGAAGTCCTTGATAAGATTCGCCATCTTATAACACTGCTTCCTTCAAATAATAAAGAAGATGCACTGTGTATGGAGGATGTTCAGGATGATTTGAACAGAGAAAATCCATCCCTTGGAGATACAAGAGATGTATCTTATATATTAGAAGATATTTCAGATGCCCATGAATTTTTTGAAGTAAGACCGGATTACGGCACAGAAGTTGTAACAGGTTTTATGTTATTGAATGGGAATACAGTAGGTGCGGTTGCCAATAAAGAGAAAAGTGATGGGGAATCGGTTTTGACAGCGGCAGCAGCTATGAAGGCAGAGGCATTTATTCGTTTTTGTGATGCATTTTCTATTCCAGTGCTGACTCTTGTTAATGTTCAGGGATTTAAAGCAACTGTGGATGAAGAAAAACGGATTGCTCCTGCGGCAGCTAAGCTTACCTACGCCTATGCCAGTGCGACAGTACCAAAAGTTTCGGTGGTTATTGGTAAAGCTTTTGGAAGTGCCTATCTTTGCATGGGAAGCCGTCATGTGGGAACGGATATGGTATATGCATGGCCAACGGCTCAGATTGGTATGATGAATGCAGAGGCTGCAGTGAAGATTATTTATGCAGATGAAATTGAAGCCAGCGAAGCAAGGAATGAATTAATCTCTGAAAAGGCAGAAGCCTATGAAAGTCTGCAGAATAGTCCTGAGGGAGCGGCCTCCAGAGGTTATGTGGATGGGATTATTGAAGCGGCTTCCACAAGAAAGCGTGTTATTGCGGCATTTGAGATGCTCATGACAAAGAGAGAAAATATTCCGGATAGAAAACATGGAACGGTTTAAGACGAGGTGGCAGGAATGATAAAAAAACTTTGGTTAATTCTTTGTACCGCCCTGATTATTGCTGGATGTACGGCCTGTGGACAGGCTGCGAATGTACAGACGGAAACAACCGAGATGGAATCGGTGGTCACTGGGAATTTGGTAGCTTTGGCTGGGATGGATGACGCAGCAGTGGATATGCAGATTGCCCAGTATGAAAGCGGAACAATCGATGAAACAACAGCGGTTCTTATAGAAACTTTGAAAAACTGGAAAACAGTTCATCAGGAGGCAGGAGATTATATTTCCTGTGGAGATGTAAAAGTAACCAGGAGCGGTAATGAAATAACGGGCAGTGTACGAGGCGATTTCACAAAAAGAGATGTAGATTTTTCAATGTCCTTTACAAAGGATTTGAGTGAACTTAAAAGTATGACCCTGAACCCGGTGTACTCTATTGGCGAGTTGATGAAAAGAGCTGGTTTAAACACACTGATGGGAATGGGAACCGTATTTACTGTGCTGATTATTATCTCACTGATTATTTATGCCTTCGGTTTTATAGGAAGACATGAGAAGAAAAAAGATGAGATACCGGCACCGGTTATAGTGCCTGAAACCACGGACGAGGATTTGAGTGATGATTTAGAATTAGTGGCGGTTATTGCGGCAGCAATTGCTGCATCAGAAGATGTGCCAGTGGACAGTCTGGTCGTTCGTTCAATTCGAAGAAGAACATCATCAAATCGTTGGAAAAATCAATAGTTGGAGGATATTAAAGATGAAAAATTATACAATTACAGTGAATGGTAAAGTTTATGATGTTACAGTAGAAGAGGGAACAGCCGCTCCACAGCAGCCGATACAGCAGACATCACAGCCAGCAGCAAAGCCGGCACCGAAGCCGGTGGCATCTCAGACATCTGCGGCAGGCAGCATTGTTATTAAATCGCCAATGCCGGGAAAGATTGTAGGCGTGAAAGCAAGTGTTGGACAGAACGTTAAAAAAGGCGATGTTGTCATGATTCTTGAAGCTATGAAGATGGAGAACGAGATTGTAGCACCGGAAGATGGAACCATTGCCAGCGTGCAGGCAGCCGTTGGAACCAGTGTAGAAGCAGGAACTGTCCTGGCTTCACTGAAATAGGCATTAGATAACGGGAGGTTATTAAATGGATTACGTTATGGAAACAATGGGGAATCTCATTCGCCAGACCGCCTTTTTCAGTTTGACATGGGGCAATTGTGTTATGATTCTGGTGGCATGTTTTTTTCTCTATTTGGCAATACGCAAAGGATATGAACCTTTGCTCCTGGTACCGATTTCTTTTGGGATGCTCCTTGTAAATCTGTATCCGGATATTATGATTGCTGCTGAAGATGCCTCAAATGGCGTTGGAGGCTTACTGCATTATTTCTATCTTTTGGATGAATGGGCAATTTTGCCTTCTTTAATTTTCCTTGGGGTAGGTGCGATGACGGATTTTGGCCCATTGATTGCAAATCCGGTCAGTTTTCTCCTGGGTGCATCCGCTCAGTTTGGTATCTTTTTCGCTTATATCGGTGCCATTTTGATGGGCTTTAGTGATAAGGCGGCAGCGGCAATTTCGATTATTGGCGGAGCAGATGGACCAACATCTATTTTCCTGGCGGGAAAACTTGGGCAGGGCGGTCTGATGGGACCTATAGCTGTGGCAGCTTATTCTTATATGTCGCTGGTTCCGATTATACAGCCCCCAATTATGAGACTTTTTACGACAAAAAAAGAACGTGCCATTAAGATGGAACAGCTTCGTCATGTTTCAAAATTGGAAAAGATATTGTTCCCAATCGTTGTAACGATTGTGGTTGTACTTATTCTGCCGACGACAGCACCGCTGGTAGGAATGCTCATGCTGGGTAATCTTTTCCGAGAATGTGGTGTGGTTAAACAGCTGACAGAAACAGCATCCAACGCTTTGATGTATATCGTTGTTATTCTTTTAGGAACATCGGTTGGTGCGACAACCAGTGCTGAAGCATTTTTGAATCTGCAGACATTACAGATTGTTGGTCTTGGTTTGGTTGCATTTATTGTGGGAACGGCTACAGGTGTTCTCTTTGGAAAGCTTCTCTGCAAAATCAGTGGCGGAAAGATTAATCCACTTATTGGTTCAGCAGGAGTTTCAGCAGTTCCGATGGCAGCCAGAGTATCTCAGAAAGTCGGAGCTGAAGAAGACCCGACAAATTTCCTGTTGATGCATGCGATGGGACCTAATGTGGCAGGAGTTATTGGTACAGCCGTTGCGGCTGGAACCTTTATGGCAATTTTCGGTGTCATGTAAGGAAAATGATTGACTTAGGAGGTAGAAAATGTCAGAACAAGTGAAAAAACCAGTGAAGATTACCGAAACGGTTTTGCGTGATGCTCATCAGTCTTTGATGGCTACACGTATGACGACAGAGGAAATGCTTCCGATTATTGATAAAATGGATAAAGTCGGCTATCATTCTGTGGAATGCTGGGGTGGCGCAACCTTTGATGCATCCCTGAGATTTTTGAAGGAAGACCCTTGGGACCGGCTTAGAAAACTCAGAGATGGCTTTAAAAACACAAAACTTCAGATGCTCTTTAGAGGACAGAACATTCTCGGGTACAGACATTATGGAGATGATGTGGTTGCCTATTTTGTTCAGAAATCCATTGCCAATGGTATTGATATTATTCGTATCTTTGATGCTTTGAATGATTTGAGAAATCTTGAAACATCTGTTAAGGCAACTGTAAAAGAAGGTGGACATGCCCAGGTAGCTCTTTGCTATACCCTGGGAGATGCCTATACTCTGGATTATTGGAAAGATATTGCAAAAAGAATTGAAGATATGGGAGCAAATTCCATATGTATTAAAGATATGGCAGGTTTGCTGGTTCCTTATCAGGCAACAGAGTTGGTTTCGGCCCTCAAGGAATCTACAGAACTTCCAATTCAGCTTCATACCCACTATACCAGTGGCGTTGCATCAATGACTTATATGAAAGCGGTTGAAGCAGGTTGTGATATTTTAGATACTGCAATGTCACCATTGGCATTGGGAACAAGCCAGCCGGCAACAGAGGTGATGGTAGAAGCCTTTAAGGGAACACCTTATGATACGGGTCTGGATCAGGAAATTTTATCAGAAATTGCTGAATATTTCCGACCAATTCGAGAGAAAGCTTTGGAAAGCGGTCTTTTAAATCCAAAGGTTCTTGGTGTAAATATAAAAACCCTTTTATATCAGGTACCTGGTGGAATGCTGTCAAATCTGGTATCGCAGTTGAAAGAAGCCCATGCAGAAGACAAATATTATGACGTTTTGGAAGAAGTTCCGAGAGTCCGCAAAGATTTTGGTGAGCCACCGCTGGTTACACCGTCAAGTCAGATTGTAGGAACCCAGGCTGTATTAAATGTGCTTACCGGTGAACGTTATAAAATGATTACAGAGGAAAGCAAGGCCCTCTTAAGAGGAGAGTATGGACAGACTGTAAAACCTTTTAATCCGGAAGTTCAGAAAAAGGCTATCGGGGATAAAGAAGTTATTACCTGCCGTCCTGCAGATCTGATTCCGAATGAATTGGATGCCCTTGAGAAAAAGATGGAACAATATAAGTGTCAGGATGAAGATGTTTTATCCTATGCGTTATTTCCACAGGTTGCAACGGACTTCTTTAAATATAGAGAAGCTCAAAAAACCCGAATTGATGCTAAAGTGGCAGATGTTGAGGATGGCGTATATCCCGTATAATAGAGAAAGCAAAAAAGAAGCTCCGGAGATTATATTCCGGAGCTTCTTTTTGCTTAAAATCAGGAGTTTTCCTGAATGAATTTCTTGATATTTGATGCATTTGCATATTTCTCAACATTACCATCGTGAAGAACAACCAGTGTTGGTGCCTGACGGATGTTGAATTTCTCACTTAAGTCGGCATTAACTTCAGCATCGATTTTTTCAAAGTTAATGTTTGCCTGAGTCAGCATGCTGTCAGCCATCTTGCAGTTTGGACAGGTTGCTGTAGTGAAAAGTAATACCTGATCCTGCGATGCGGATGTTTCCGGAGCAGGATGGGCTTCGTCATAATGAACTTCTTTAGGTTTAAGAACGGAAGTTTCAATGTTATAAACTTTACGGTCTTTAAATTCTTGTGTCTTACCTTCATTCCAGTTTTGAACCGGACGGTAATAACCTGTAATACGGCTGTAGACTTCTGTTTTCCCACCACATACCGGGCAGGTATACTGTTCACCGGAGATATAGCCATGGTCCTTACAAACCGAATAGGTAGGTGAGAGTGTGTAGTAAGGAAGCTTATAGTTCTGCGCAATCTTGCGGACAAGGGTTGCGGCTGCTTTCCAGTCAGGAAGCTTCTCACCAAGGAATGCATGGAATACCGTACCTGAAGTATATAAAGTCTGCAGTTCGTCCTGGATATCCAAAGATTCAAAAATATCATCGGTAAAACCAACTGGAAGGTGGGAGCTGTTTGTATAATAAGGCTTTGCTCGATCATCACTTGCAGTAATAATATCAGGGAACTGTTCCAAATCATGTTTTGCCAGACGATAAGCTGTAGATTCAGCCGGAGTGGCTTCCAGATTATATAAATCACCATAAAGCTCCTGATAATCAGAAAGACGTTCACGCATATGATTTAAGACAGCCTTTGTAAATTCCTGAGCTTTTTCGTGGGTCAAATCTTCGGAAATCCAGTCTGCGTTCAGGCAGGCTTCGTTCATTCCGAGAAGACCAATGGTTGAAAAATGATTTTCAAAGTTTTCAAGGTAGCGTTTCGTATAAGGGTAAAGACCTTCGTTTAAAAGTTTTGTAATAATGGTACGCTTTGTGCTTAAAGAACGGGCCGCAATATCCATCATCTTATCCAGACGTTTGTAGAATTCGGTTTCATCTGTGGAAAGATATGCAATTCTTGGCATATTAATTGTAACAACGCCAACAGAACCGGTACTTTCTCCACTTCCGAAAAATCCACCGGATTTCTTCCGGAGTTCACGTAAGTCAAGACGCAGACGACAGCACATGCTTCGAACATCACTTGGTTCCATATCGCTGTTAATGTAATTGGAGAAGTAAGGCGTTCCATATTTTGATGTCATCTCAAAGAGAAGCGCATTATTCTCAGTTTCAGACCAGTCAAAGTCTTTTGTAATGGAGTAGGTTGGAATAGGATATTGGAATCCACGTCCATTAGCATCGCCTTCAATCATG
Source organism: Clostridia bacterium (assembly GCA_009929615.1). Lineage (GTDB taxonomy): Bacteria > Bacillota > Clostridia > Lachnospirales > Lachnospiraceae > Frisingicoccus. The sequence continues at coordinate 7,176 of SAAB01000018.1, forward strand.
ATTTCAATAAAGGCCTTGTTAATCATATCCATCTCTTTCTGACAGTCTTTATATTTGAAATCCATCTCTTTTCCACCGACAATGGCATTTAACTCAGCCAGGTCGTTCGGAACAACCCAATCCAGTGTAATATTGGAAAATGGAGACTGTGTTCCCCAGCGGCTAGGTGTATTCACACCATAGATAAAGGATTCAATACATTTTTTCACGGCATCATAATTCAAATCATCAGCTTTTACAAAAGGTGCAAGATATGTATCAAAGGAGGAAAAAGCTTGAGCACCAGCCCATTCATTCTGCATAATACCAAGGAAGTTGACCATCTGATTACAAAGGGTGGCAAGATGTTTCGATGGAGCGGAAGTAATCTTTCCGGTAACGCCGCCAAGACCTTCCTGAATTAACTGTTTTAATGACCAGCCAGCACAATATCCGGTAAGCATGGAAAGATCATGAAGATGAATATCTGCGTTACGGTGTGCTTCGGCAATCTCTTCATCATAAATCTCTGATAACCAGTAGTTTGCTGTAATGGCACCGGAATTACTTAAAATAAGACCGCCAACGGAATAGGTTACGGTAGAATTCTCTTTGACACGCCAGTCCATAACTTTTACATAGCTGTCAACAACATCTTTATAATCAAGAATGGTTGAACGCATATTACGAATCTTTTCGCGCTGTTTACGATAAAGGATATAGGCCTTGGCAACTTCTGTATAACCAGCCTGAACAAGAACCTGTTCTACACTGTCCTGGATATCCTCCACCTGAACTTTACCATCTTTAATCTTAGGCTCAAAATCCGCCGTTACTTTTAATGTAAGAAAATCAATAATGTTTGGATTATAATTGACTTCTTTCGCTTCGAAGGCACGAGTAACTGCAATATTTATTTTTGATAAATCAAAATCTGCAACTTTACCGTCCCGCTTAATGACTTGATACATCTTAATTCCTCCCCAAAATAATCATTGTTTTTAAATTTACTGCTGTTTTATTATTGTAGTACAAAAATAGTGGTATGTCAATCAAGAAAAACAATATATTGTGGAGCGGGATAAAGATGATTACAATATGTTGTTGTTTTCGTGAAACTGGAAAACTGTGCAGAAATACTGATAAATTCGGCATTTTTAAAGGCTCTTCCTTATAAAAAGCTAAAAAAAGTGTAAAATCATAAGGTGATAACAAGGATAATAAATTAACAAACAGCACTTAAAGAGTTTACCAATAGTTTGCGTACAAATAAAATTCAACATAATAAATGAAATGAAATTGTACAATATGCCGAAAACGGAAATGGGGGTTTACAGTTTTTGTGAAATATGTCATAATAAAATACATAGAGAGCTTGGGTTAAAATATTAACACAAAAAGTTATCATTCGATGACAAAAAGTTATTAACCGCCGTTATTCGGATATTTTAGAAGCGGCAGTAACACGAAAAAATTCATGTGATTAAAAAGGAGAAGGACGTTATGAAAGAAGTAGTAATCGTAAGTGCATGTAGAACACCAATTGGATCATTTGGAGGTGCATTAAAATCTGTATCTGCAGCAGATTTAGGTGCTATCACAGTTAAAGAAGCTATCAAAAGAGCTGGCATTGCTCCGGAATCTGTTGAAGAAGTTGTATACGGTAATGTATTACAGGCTGGTCTTGGACAGAACGTAGCACGTCAGGTATCTATTAAAGCAGGTCTTCCTGTAGAAACAACAGCAGTAACTATTAATATTGTTTGTGGTTCCGGTCTTAAGACTGTTGCTATGGCAGCTCAGGCTATTAAAGCTGGAGACGCTGATATTATTGTAGCTGGTGGTTCAGAGAATATGAGTTTAGCACCTTACGTTTTGCCGGCAGCAAGATGGGGAGCAAGAATGAATAATTCCACAATGGTTGACTCCATGGTTAATGATGGTCTGTGGGATGCTTTCAATCAGTACCATATGGGTATTACCGCTGAAAACGTTGCAGCTCAGTGGGGAATTACAAGAGAAGAACAGGATGCTTTCGCTGTACGCAGCCAGAATTTAGCTGAAGCAGCAATCAAAGGCGGAAAATTTAAAGAAGAAATCGTACCGGTTGAAATCCCTCAGAGAAAAGGTGATCCAGTCGTTTTTGATACAGATGAATATCCAAAATTTGGTTCAACTATCGAAAAGATGGCAAAATTAAAACCAGCTTTCAAGAAAGATGGTACAGTAACAGCAGCAAATGCTTCCGGTATTAATGATGGTGCAGCTGCATTGGTTGTTATGTCTAAAGATAAAGCACAGGAATTAGGATTAAGCTGGTTATGTGAAATCGTTTCTTATGCTACAGGCGGTGTAGATCCAAGTATCATGGGTGTTGGACCAGTAGCTTCCTGTACAAAAGCTTTGAAAAAAGCAGATATGACAGTAGCAGAACTTGATTTAATTGAAGCAAATGAAGCTTTTGCAGCTCAGTCTATTGCAGTTGCAAGAGATTTGAAATTTGACATGGACAAAGTCAACGTTAATGGTGGAGCTATTGCATTAGGACATCCAATCGGAGATTCCGGTGCAAGAATTCTTGTAACTTTGATTTATGAAATGATGAAGAGAGACTCTAAAACAGGTATGGCTACATTATGTATCGGTGGTGGACAGGGTCAGACCATGATTATCAAGAGATAATTCTCCGATATTCACAATTTGATAATAAAAAATGATGAAACCTGCGGTATTCTGTGAAAAAAGACAGAGTACCCCAGGTTTTCTTTTTTTGAAATTTGTGATATGATGTATTTTAAATACATTAACGAGGAGTTAATATGAAGAAGTGTATAATCATAGGTGGCGGAGCAGCAGGAATGTTCGCAGCTGTCATAGCGGCTTCCGATGGAATGGATGTTTCCATCTGGGAGAAGAATGAAAAACTTGGAAAGAAATTATTTATAACTGGAAAAGGCCGGTGTAACCTGACAAATAACTGTGAAACAGAGATACTGTTCAGGAATGTTATGACGAATAGCAAGTTCCTTTACAGTGCCTTTTATCAGTTTAACAGCCAGGATACGATGGCTTTTTTTGAGTCTGAAGGACTGACCCTGAAAACAGAACGTGGCAACAGGGTTTTTCCGGCATCGGACAAGTCTTCAGATGTTATCCGGGTATTGGAACATAAATTAAAGCAGCTTGGTGTGGATATTGAATTAAATCGCGGGGTCGACAGTCTTGTTATTGAGGATGGTATCTGTAAAGGTGTGAAAGATACGAAAGGAAATACGGAATATGCAGACTGTGTTCTTGTTGCAACAGGAGGACGTTCCTATTCATCAACAGGTTCGACAGGAGACGGATACCGTTTTGCAGAGGCATGTGGTCACGTTATTATACCGCCCAGACCGTCTCTTATCCCTATGGAGACAGAGGAAGATTGGTGCCGGGAGTTAATGGGCCTCTCTTTAAAGAATGTCTCTGTCGTATTAAAACAGGGGAAGAAGAAACTGTATGAGGACTTTGGAGAGATGCTCTTTACCCATTTTGGAGTGAGTGGTCCTCTTATTTTAAGCGGCAGCGCCTACTGTGGAAAGCTTAAGGATTTCAAAAACCTGATTCTTACCATTGATTTGAAGCCGGCTTTATCGGCAGAACAGATAGACCATCGTCTTTTGAGGATTTTTGAAGATAATATGAATAAGCAGTTTAGAAACAGCCTGTCTGGCCTTTTGCCGAATAAGCTTATTCCTGTGATTATTCAGTTATCCGGGATCGACCCTTATAAACAGGTGAATCTTGTATCTAAAGAGGAACGGATAAAGCTGGGATGGCTGCTTAAACATTTAGATATACATATACGGGGACTCAGAAATATTGAGGAAGCTATTATTACGGGTGGTGGTATACGTGTTAAAGATGTGAACCCATCGACGTTGGAGTCCAAGTGTGTTAAGAATCTCTATTTTGCAGGTGAAGTATTGGATGTAGATGCTTTGACCGGTGGATTTAATTTACAGATTGCCTGGTCAACGGCCTGGCTTGCGGCTAAGAATATGTTGGAGGTTGTGGAAGATGAGTTTTAATATTGCCATTGATGGACCGGCGGGAGCTGGAAAGAGTACAATTGCGAAGTCAATTGCAAGAAGTCTGGGATTTGTATATGTGGATACGGGGGCTATGTATCGGGCAATTGCCCTATATTTGATTCGCCAGAATGTTCAGGCAGACCAGACGGATGTCATCGAGGAACTTTTAGAAGATATTAGTATTCGAATCATCTATTCAGATGGGGAACAGCAGATTATATTAAATGGAGAGAATGTGACAGGACAGCTTCGTCAGGAGGCTGTTGGAAATATGGCATCAAAAAGTGCGGCGAATCCAAAAGTCCGGGAAAAACTTCTTCAGCTTCAACGGGATTTGGCCAAAGAGAATGACGTTGTTATGGACGGCAGAGATATCGGAACCTTCGTACTCCCGAATGCAGACGTAAAGATTTATCTAACGGCCAGCGTAGAAGAGCGTGCCAAACGACGGTTTGCTGAACTTAAAGAAAAGGGCATGGAAGCCGATTTGGTAAAGATTGCAGAAGATATTCGGACAAGAGATGCCCAGGATATGAACAGGACCATAGCACCGCTTAAACAGGCGGAAGATGCAGTTCTTATCGACAGCTCAAGACTGACTATTCCTGAGGTGCGGGACCGCATTGTAGATGCTTTTCAGAAATCATTAAAGTTTAAGGGATAGGAGTATTCTATGGAAGTCATACTGGCAAAGAGTGCTGGATTCTGCCCGGGTGTACAACGGGCGGTCAATATGGTTTATGATGAAACAAAAAAAGAAGACAGCGGGCATGTTTACACATACGGACCAATTATTCATAATGATGAAGTGGTGAAAGATTTAGAGTCCAGGGGTGTCCGGGTCATTGATTCGGCGGAGGAACTTCGTGGACGTCCAAAAGGTACGGTGATTATACGTTCCCATGGTGTTGCCCGTTCTGTTTATGAAGCTATACAGGCAGAAGGATTTAGGATTGTAGATGCAACATGTCCTTTTGTTAAGCGTATTCATAATATTGTTGAGGAACAGGGAAAGGAAGGCCGGGATATCATTATTATCGGCAATTCAACCCATCCGGAAGTCCAGGGAATTCAAGGCTGGTGTTTGACGCCGTCCGTGGTTATTGAGAATGTTGACGAAGCTGTGAGATTTTCGCCAATTAACGCAGAAAAATTGTGCATTATATCACAAACGACATTTAATTACAATAAATTTAAAGAATTGGTTGAAATTATTTCAAAAAAGGGTTATGATATAAACTGTGTAAACTCGATTTGTAATGCTACTGCTATTCGGCAGCAGGAAGTAAAGGATATTGCTTCCAAAGTTGACACCATGATTGTGATTGGTGACAAGAACAGTTCGAATACCCAGAAGCTATACGAAATCAGTAAAAAAGAATGCAGAAATACTTACTATATACAGACACTTGTTGATTTGGATTTAACTGCTTTTAAATCTATAAGGAATGTAGGTATTACAGCCGGGGCTTCAACCCCAAATAATATTATCGAGGAGGTTCATACTGCTATGTCAGAGTTGAGTTTTGAACAATTATTGGAAGCGTCTTTAAAGACAATTAGAAATGGGGAGGTCGTAGAGGGTACTGTTATCGACGTTAAAGAGGATGAAATTATCCTTAATATAGGTTATAAAGCAGACGGAATTATCACACGTAACGAATATTCAAATACGCCAAACCTGGATTTGACTACTGTAGTCAAAGAAGGAGAAACAATGCAGGCTAAAGTTCTTAAAGTAAACGATGGTGAAGGCCAGGTTTTATTAACTTATAAGAGACTGCTTGCAGAAAAAGGAAACAAGAAACTGGAAGAAGCATATAATAACAAAGAAGTGCTTACAGCTAAAGTTGCTAACGTACTTGATGGTGGTTTAAGCGTTGTTGTTGAAGAAGCCAGAGTATTTATTCCAGCAAGCCTTGTATCCGACAGCTATGAAAAGAATCTTGGAAAATACGATGGTGAAGAAATCAGCTTCGTTATTACCGAGTTCAACCCAAGAAAACGCCGTATTATCGGTGATAGAAAACAGCTTCTTTTAGCTGAAAGAGCTGAGAAACAGAAAGAATTATTTGCACGTATTAATGTTGGTGATGTTGTTGACGGTAAAGTTAAGAACGTTACAGACTTTGGTGCATTTATTGACTTAGGTGGCGCTGACGGACTTCTTCATATTTCTGAGATGTCCTGGGGACGTGTTGAGAATCCTAAGAAGTTATTAAAAGTCGGTGATGATATCACTGTATTAATTAAGGATATCCAGGGAGAAAAGATTGCCCTCAGCCTTAAATTTGCAGATCAGAACCCATGGCTTACAGCTTCTGAAAAATATGCTGTAGGTAATATCATCGAAGGAAGAGTTGCCAGAATGACAGATTTTGGTGCATTCGTAGAACTTGAACCAGGCGTAGATGCTTTGCTTCACGTTTCTCAGATTTCCAAAGATCATGTTGAAAAACCTTCAGATGTTTTACAGGTTGGTGAAATCATTACAGCTAAGGTTGTTGACTTCAATGAAGAAGACAGAAAAATCAGCCTGAGCATTAAAGCAATGGAAGCTCCAGCTAGAGAAGACGATATGATAGAAGAGTAATCTTATGGACATATGGATGCAGGAATATACAGATGTATGTTCCTGCATTTTTTTCTATTTGTTCTACTATATAAATAAGAGGAGGTATTAATTATGGATACCTTTAAGCTATTAAAACTGAAGTATTATTTTATTCACCTGATTTTAGGAACAGGCTCCATTCTTTTTGGCGGCGGAATTTTGCAGGCAATCATCGTGGAGATGATTAATGAATATGACAGCGGTTCCAGAGTGGCATATGTTTGCGGGATTGTCGCATGTGGGGCCCTCATTCTCTATGGTGTTTTTGAAATTTTCCAGGCTTTTCATTATGAAAAACGTATTTTAAAGCCCTTGAGTAAAGATGAGAGAAAACAGTTTATAGATGAACTCACAGATGATGTGGAAATGTCTATTCCGAGCCAGGCCGTAATGACAAAACATTACCTGCTTCTTCCTATAAGAAATAGTTCTTTTGTTCGAATTTTTCCTAAGGATTATATTCTTGCCTGTTTTCAGGCAGATATCCATAAAGAAAAAACAGCGACCGTTGTGCAGATGATTATTTATGATATGGATTTTAAAGCAGTTCACGTAGATATCAGAGGTGCGGGAAGTTCGGCCATGGCCGGAGAACTTTATGAAAAAATCTGCGAGAGTATACCTTGGATTTTTCATGAAGATTATGACAGCTTCCTGGCACAAAGCCGAAAAAGCGGTTATCGCAGGAAACTGGTAAAACAGATGGAAGATGCCAAAATGCGTTTTGAAACAGGTTACAGCGGAGACTCAGAAGGTGAAGAAGAAATTCAAGCTATGTCTGAAGATGCAAAGGAACGTCTGAATTCAGATTCTTTACGGCAACGGTTTTTCTCTAAAAAAGCCAAATAAACAAAAAATCATTTTTATATACTCCCGTTGACGGTTGGTGTCTTTAATAAAAGTCTCGTCTAAAGAAAACCAGTTATAGCAGTTTTCACGACGGGCCTTTTCCCAGTGGCTTCGGTCGATATAGGACATCATGGATTTATGAACAGCATAATCTTCGGCGGGAAGATATATATAATTTTTAAAATCGGCATAATAATAGCGCAGTCCCTGTGGGTAAAGAGGTATTTGCAGATGGATAATATCCGGAGAAATATCCAGATGGAATCCTAAAGCTTCCCAGTTCAGAGGGGCAGGAAGGCAGACCGCTGGTTTTAACGTCAGAGTCAGATGTGTTTCTTCAATGACTGGAGGCACAGGAAAAGTATAGGCACCATTGAAAAATCGAAAATAATTGCATATTGGAAGAATCTTGACTAATGAGATTAAGTCTCCCTGATTATGCACAAATAAAAGGTTCAGAGTTTCTGAATCTTTTGTTTTTATATAATCGTGATAGGCTTTGATAAGATGACGGCCCGAAGGGGCTTTGGGAGGTTTGAAACCAAGCCATTGTGCCATTGTCTTTAACTTCATATCAGGTACAGGCCATAGCAGTTTATAGGGTGAAAAACATCGGTATAAATCCAGAGGACTGGCGGCAAAGTTCAGTGATTTTAAAGGATTTTCCAAACCGCATTGAAGATATCTTGTATGGAGAAAAGGCAAGTCAAAGGTTTGTCCGTTGTAGGTGATGAGCCGTAAATCAGGAGAATGCTGCATCCGTTTTTTTAAAAACGCAGAAAAAGCAGAGAGAATGTCTCTTTCACCGAAAAGCTCCAGGGAGTCGGAAAGCCACTGGATGATGTGAAGTTGTTCTCCGTCAAACCAGCTACAGCCAATCATGAAAAGGGCGGACATATCCGGTGACAAACCAGTCGTTTCAATATCGAGAAAAAGGATGTCCCCAACAATATTCTTTTCTGAACAGGATGGCAGCTGATACTGGAAATCCAAGGTAGATGTTTGCATTCTAGTTCTCCTTACTTTTTAAATATGTTTTTATTATAGCACAGGGTCAAAAAAAGAGACTGCTAAATTGATTTTTTATATAAAATCGTGTATAGTTAAATAAAAATCGTGGAGGATAACTCATTTGAATTTTAGTACAGATTTCTATCATATATTATGGTTTTTTATTATTTACTGTTTTTTAGGCTGGGTATGGGAGAGTTCTTTTTGCTCCATCAAAGCTAAGAAACTGATTAACAGAGGATTTCTTATTGGACCTTATATTCCGATATATGGATGCGGTGCCCTGGTTGTCTATCTGACCTTGTATCCTTTGAGAGACCAGCTCCTGCTTGTTTATATCGGCGGGGTTATTTTTCCGACGATTCTGGAGTTTGTGACATCCTGGGTCATGGAAAAGGTTTTTGCGGCTACATGGTGGGATTATAGTAATGAGAAGTTTAATATTCAGGGCAGAATATGCCTGAAGGTTTCCCTTTTCTGGGGATTTTTTTCAGTTGCCATGGTGGAAATATTCCATCCGCTGGTTTTGATGCTTATTGATAAGATACCACGTCATACAGGCGAAATTGCCGGTGGCATTTTTGTTGTTGTCTTTTCGGCAGATTTTGCACATACAGTTGTTGCAACTCTCGATATCAAGAAGACCCTTGCAAAGATGGAGAATGTCCGTGCTGATATTTTTCAATTCCTGGAAGTACATAACCTTGGTGCAGAGTATAAAGAACTTTCACCATCGCGTATGCTCAACTACTTGAAAGAACAGTGGGAAGAACGGAAGGAATATCTTGAAAATATTCCGGTTGCGGGAACGATTAGTGAATATAAGGAAGAACTGGAAGAAAAATTATCAGCTCTTGTTAAACGTTACGAAGGCAATAAACCAAAAAGACGCAGAGCCAGAGTGCTTCAGCGTCATGTAAAAGCTTATCCAAAACTGAAATCAACAAAGTACTCTGTTTCTTTGGATGAAATGAAAAAACGTTTGGAAAAGCTGAGAAAGGAAAAATAATATGATCTCATTTATTCGAGGAAGTCTTGCAGAGATAGGATTGGATTATATTGTTCTGGATAATCAGGGCGTAGGTTATTTGATATATACACCGGCATCAGTTATTGAAGAATTACCGATGATTGGAGAAAAAGTTCAGATACATACTTATATGTATGTCCGGGAAGACCAGCTTTCCCTTTATGGATTTTTGACAAGAGATGATTTGCAGATATTCAAACTGCTTATTGGTGTCAGTGGCATTGGGCCGAAAGGAGCACTTGGCATTCTTTCTACAATTTCGCCAAATCAGCTGCGTCTTGCGGTATTGTCAGGCGATTCTAAAACGATAGGAAAAGCACCGGGGATAGGACCAAAAACGGCACAAAAATTAATTATTGAGTTAAAAGATAAATTAAAATTAGAGGATATCTATGAAGATGACCTTGGAGAATCTACAGGAAATGGAGATTTGAGCAGTGGTGCCGGGAAAGAGGCTATGCTTGCCCTTGTATCGTTGGGGTATTCGGAAACGGAAGCCTTTAAGGCTTTAAAAAGGGTGGAAGTTACACCGGATATGGACAGTGAAACACTATTGAAACTGGCACTGAAACAAATGCTTACCTTGTAAAGGCGTTAAATAATGAATAAACGAATAATAACAACAGAATTTATAGAAGAAGATATAAAAACAGAGAATAGTCTTCGCCCTGTCAGACTGGATGAGTATATTGGCCAGCCGAAGATTAAAGAGGTGCTTGGAATCTATATTCAGGCAGCAAAACAGAGGGATGAAGCCTTGGATCATGTGCTTTTTTACGGCCCGCCCGGACTTGGAAAGACAACTCTGGCTGGAATTATTGCAAATGAAATGGGTGTACATATGAAAGTGACTTCCGGTCCGGCTATTGAACGACCGGGAGAAATCGCTGCTATTTTGAATGGACTTTCCCAGGGGGATATATTGTTTATCGATGAAATTCACCGTCTGAACCGACAGGTTGAAGAGGTGCTCTACCCGGCCATGGAAGATTTCGCCATTGATATTATGATTGGCAAGGGGGCGACAGCCCGGTCGATTCGTTTGGATTTGCCCCAGTTCACCCTGATTGGTGCGACGACAAGGGCAGGAATGCTTTCGGCACCTTTACGAGACCGTTTTGGCGTTATTCAGCGGTTAGAATTCTATTCAGCTGAGGAACTTGGAGAAATTATCCTTCGTTCTGCAGATGTTTTGAATATGGAGATGGATAAATCCGGAGCTATGGAGCTTGCAAGACGTTCCAGAGGAACACCGAGACTTGCAAATCGTCTGTTAAAACGGGTACGTGATTATGCACAGGTAAAGTACGATGGCCGGGTGACAGAAAAAGTGGCCAGAGAAGTGCTGGATATTTTAGAGGTGGACCGCTATGGTCTGGATTCTGTGGATAGAAGTATTCTTTGGACGATGATTGAAAAATTTGGTGGTGGTCCGGTTGGACTGGATACACTGGCAGCATCTATAGGGGAGGATTCAGGAACATTGGAAGATGTCTATGAACCTTATCTGCTTCAAAATGGTTTTCTTCACAGGACACCAAGGGGAAGAGTAGTCACACCGATGGCCTATAAACATCTGGGACTGCCTGTGGAATAAATTAGTCTTGTTTTTGTGCATTGGAACGATTATAATAAATATAATGATTGTAAACTGGAGGGAAGAGAATGGCTGCAAAAAAAGATATCCAAGTATTAATCGGCGGCAAAGTTTATACATTGAGCGGCTATGAGAGTGAAGAATATTTGCAGAAAATTGCATTATACATAAATAATAAGATGGATGAGATGAACCAGATTCCGAATTACAGGAGATTGGGGATGGACATGCAGAAGACCTTATTAGAATTGAATATGGCAGATGATTATCATAAGGCGAAAAAACAGGTAGAAGTACTTGAAGGTGATATTGAGGAGAAAGATAAGACCGAATATGACCTGAAGCATGAATTAATCAGTGCCCAGATTCATCTGGAAGAATCAGAAAAAGAAATTGAAAGACTTAAAGCTGAGATTAATGATCTGCAGAAACAGATTGTAAAATTAGAAACGAGAGCCTATCAGAAATAAGAACAATGTCAGACGGGAAATTCATAATTTCCCGTCTTTCATGTTATAAGCGAGAACGGTTTATAGAAATGGTGGAAGTATGACGATATTAAGAGATGGTAAAAAGGATATAGAAATTTTAGCACCGGCAGGCTCTGTACTTGGAATGACGGCGGCATTTAATGGTGGTGCAGATGCGGTCTATATGGGAGGCAGTCGTTTTGGTGCCAGAGCCTATGCGGATAATCCGAATGAGGATGAATTAAAACAGGCGATTGATTATGCGCATCTTCATCATAAAAAGCTTTATCTGACTTTAAATACGCTTTTAAAGGACCGGGAATTAGAGGATGAAGTTTATCGTTTTCTTAATCCATATTATAAAGAAGGACTGGACGGAGTCCTTGTTCAGGATATGGGTCTTTTCGCTATGCTCAAAGAAAGTTTTCCTGGATTACCGCTTCATGCCAGCACCCAGATGACGATTACGGGAACGGATATGAGTCAATGGCTGGAAAAACAAGGGATGGAACGTATTGTTTTGTCAAGGGAACTGTCTATCGATGAGATTCGCAGAATTCGACAGAGTACAAAGATGGAACTGGAAGTTTTTGTTCAGGGTGCCTTGTGCTATTGCTATTCCGGTCAGTGTCTTATGAGCAGTATGATTGGTGGGCGAAGTGGAAACCGTGGGCGATGCGCCCAGCCCTGCAGGCTGCCTTATCAGGCGGATGGAGATAAAAGACCATCCTATCTCTTAAGTCCGAAGGACATATGTACCCTTGAAGATATTCCGGATTTAGTTGATGCCGGGGTGAATTCTCTGAAGATTGAAGGAAGAATGAAGAAGCCGGAATATGCAGCACTGGCAGCATGGCTTTATCGTCATTATGTGGATATGTATCTGGAACAGGGTCGTGATAAGTACAGAGTGGAACGTAAAGATGTGGAAAAACTTATGGATTTATATAACCGTGGAGGTTTTTCAGGTGGTTATTTCCGGCAGCATAATTCAGAATCTATGATTTTTAGAGAGCGGCCAAACCACATGGGACTTATGTGCGGAGAGGTGACAGAAAAAGGAAGTATCCGGGCAGTAACAGCTCTCCGGGTGGGAGATGTTGTGGAAGTCAGGCCGGGAAATGGCAAGGAACCAGTCCAGTGGACGTTGGAGCAGAATGTTCGCGAAGGTGAAATCTTCTGGCCGGACCGGTCCAAAAAAGATAAAAAAGGTCCTAAATTTACGGCAGGAACAAAGTCATACAGAATGCGGAATCAGGCATTAATCGACCAGATTCACGAGACCTATGTAAGACCGGAACTGAAAGAAAAGATTTATGGCACATTAAGAATTGTGAAAGGTTTTCCTGCTATTCTGACAGTGACTTTGGGTGAAATAAGCCATACTGTCGAGGGTGAAATAGTCGAAGGTGCAAAAAACCGGCCAATGGCAGAGGAACAGCTTAAAAAACCGATTTTGAAGACCGGAAGTACGCCTTTTGTTTTTGAAAAACTGGATGTTATAACAGATGGAGAGAGTTTTATACCGAATCAGCAGTTGAATGAGCTGCGTCGGCAGGGAATGGAGCTTTTGGAGAACAGCTTTTTAGAACAGTTTCACCGTGTAGACGGCATACTGCCGGAAAAGGTGATTTCCGAAAAGAATATATCTGCCAGGGGGGCAGTATGCCCGAAGCTAAATATCAGTCTGAGTGGCAGGGATACACTGAAAAAAGGACGTATGATTAGAAATTATGATGAAGTTTCCCGGGTTTATATGGAACTTCATGAAGCGGCCGGTGAGAATTTTGAAACGGCCAGAATATTTAAAGAAGCAGGGAAGGAAATCTATTTTGCCCTGCCCGGAATTTTGCGTGAAAAGGATAAAAAACTTCTTGAAAGATACATTGAGGAAGCCGGACCATGGACAGATGGTTATCTGGTGCGGCAGATGGAGGGCCTTTTGTATATCCAGAAGGTACATCCGGAGGCATCCCTTGTTCTGGATGGAAGTATCTATGCCATGAATCGTCGAACGAAGGCCTTTTTAAAGAATATAGGAAAAACTATTCTGACAGCGCCTGTAGAGCTGAATTATTCGGAACTTCTGGATTTGGGATGTAAAGATATGGAACTGTCTGTCTATGGACATCAACAGCTTATGATTTCATCCCAGTGTGTAAAAAAGACTCGGGAAGGTTGTAGAAAACAACCGGAAATGATACAATTAACAGACCGGCAGCACAAACATTTTTATGTTTATAATGAATGTGAATTCTGTTATAACAGGATATATAACGGACTGCCTACAATGCTTCTGGATAAAAAGAAAGAGATTCTGAATCTTGCACCAGCTGCCCTTCGTTTGAATTTTACGATGGAAGGATTAGAGCAGATGGAGGCAATGATAGAGAATTATAGAGAAGTTTATATTCAGGACGGTCAGGAACGCAATATTCTGAAGGACTTTACCCGGGGACATTTTACCCGTGGAATAGAGTAAGGAGACGTGGGATACTTATGGTGAATGTCATTATTCATATATCAAAATATATATTGGTTATTCTGGCGGCATCTTATGCTATGAAATGTTTTACTGTATTCAGCGACCGGCATGAGTATGACCGGGGCTATGTATATACGATTCAGAATGTACTGATGTTTTTGATACATTTTATCTGCTATTTAATCATATATTTGATGACCAGAGATGTGAAGATGCTGATTTTTTACGGTGCCCAGTTTGTTATGTTTCTTGTAACGCTGATTATTTATGGAACTGTCTATAAGAATGCGTCACGGCTGATTGTCAATAATATGTGTTATCTGCTTATGATAGGTTTTGTCATATTGACACGTCTGGACTTTGATATGGCTGTCAGACAGTTTGCGATAGCTGTTGTTGCAGTCGGTGTCAGCCTTATTATTCCGGCATTTATGCTGAGAATGCGTATGGTAGATAAGTGGGGAATTTTCTTTGGAGTCTTTGGATTCCTGTCAATTGCCTCTGTATTTGTTTTAGGAAAAAGCATGTATGGTGCTACAAACTGGATATCTATTGCTGGTATCAGTCTACAGCCTTCCGAACTTGCCAAAATCATTTTTGTATTCTTTGTAGCAGCGATGCTGGCCAGGGATACAAGTTTTAAACGGATTGTTATTACGACAGCTGCAGCGGCTGCCTATGTGCTGATACTTGTCGCTGAAAATGACCTTGGAGCTGCATTGATTTTCTTTGTGACTTATCTGGTAATGCTTTATGTGGCAACACGCCAGTTCAGGTACATGGCTTTGGGACTGGCAGCGGGAAGCGGTGCAGCGGTTGTTGCTTATCGCCTGTTTGATCATGTTCAGACCCGTGTGACAGCATGGGCAGACCCATGGGGACACTATAACGATGCAGGATATCAGATTGCCCAGTCGCTTTTTGCCATTGGTACCGGCGGATGGTTTGGAATGGGTCTGTTTAAAGGAAAACCGGATACAATTCCGGTTGTTGTCAGTGACTTCGTTTTCTCGGCAATTTCCGAGGAACTAGGAGCCCTTTTTGCCATATGTTTGATACTTATTTATTTTAGCTGTTTTTTAATGTTTATCAATATTTCTTTGCAGCTAGTCAAACCATTTTATAAACTGGTGGCTATGGGCTTAAGTGCAGCCTATGGTATTCAATTGTTTTTGTGTATCGGCGGTGTGACAAAACTTATTCCACATACCGGTGTAACCATGCCGTTAATTAGTTACGGCGGCAGTAGCGTATTATCGACAATTATAATCTTTGCAGTCATTCAGGGCTTGTACCTGCTGCGACAAAGAGAGGTGTATATCCTTGAAAAGAGACGGGAAGAACGAGGGGACGAATAAAAGCGTCCGTAAAATAAATATAGATGATTTGCCGAAAAAGAATGCAAGGGGAACTTCGGGAAAAGGAAAAGATGCACCATCAGGGGATACGAAAATCTTTCAGGATTTGCCTTTGAATGATGGTGAAGACTTTGAATTTCAGCCGGATTTTGATTCCATGGATTTCTTTGAAGAGGATTTGGGAACAGACGCGGTGGAGGTTCCTGATGTCCGGCGTGTCCGCCGAAGGGCAGCAGAAGATATAGAAGAAACACAACCGGAAGAAAAACGTAAAATTAAAAAATTGCGTCTTTCTGAGGAAGAACTTCAGGAACGTAAAGAGGTCCGTAAAAAACGGCGAAGCCAGAATCGGGAGATTCTAACAGTAACCTATGTTTTTGCCGCCATGTTTGTATTGATGATCGGGTATTTTGTTTATTTTAATGCCTTTACCAGTAAGCATGTTATTAACAGCGCCTATAATGTCCGGGTAAATTCCTTTGCGGATACCATTATCCGTGGAGATATTTTATCAAGTGACGGAACTGTTCTGGCAGAGACATTGACCGATGAGAATGGTAATGAATCCAGATATTATCCTTTAGGAAGTATATTTTCACATGCAATAGGTACATCAGAGATTAATCAGTCCGGCGTGGAGCTTTCTCAAAACTTTTATATGCTGCAATCCAATTCAAATCCTATTATAAATGCATTGCAGGATATTCGTGGAGAGAAGAATCAAGGGGATCAGGTCATTACAACTTTGAATGCAGCTCTTCAGCAGGTGGCATACAGTGCACTGGGTAATAACGACGGTGCGGTGATTGCCCTTGAACCGGCGACGGGAAAGGTACTGGCTATGGTTTCAAAGCCGGATTATGACCCGAATACATTGACAACAGATTATGAAAATATCGTAGCGGATGAAGATAATGAGGCGTTATTAAATAAGACCACCTTGGGATTATTTGTTCCGGGTTCTATCTTTAAAACATTAACATCTCTGGCTTTTATCCGTTCAGGGGAAGATTATAACGCTTACAGCTATATTTGTGAGGGGCAGATTAATCTTGGTGGACAGGAATATATTACCTGCTTTAACCAAACGATACATGGTTCAGAGAATTTCATAGATTCCTTTGCTAATTCGTGTAATGCGTCCTTTGGAAATATTGGTCTGGAGCTTCCGTCAAATCAGTTGAAAGATGCCTGTGAAAGTTTGTTCTTTAATGCAGACCTTCCAACAGATATTCCAACGACAAAGAGTATATTCAGCCTGGCATCTGATGCCAGTGACTGGGAGATAGCAGCTACATCTATTGGGCAGGGACATACTCAGGTTACACCGCTACACATGGCAATGATAGCTGCAGCGATTGCGAATGGTGGAAATTTGATGGAGCCATATATGGTGGATTCTATTGAAACAGCAGGCGGCGGACGGCGGGTTGAAAAATATCTTCCTGAATCCTATGGACAGGTGCTTTCAACCCAGGAAGCGGAACTTCTTGGACAGTTGATGGAAGCCGTTGTGGATTATGGAACAGCAACACCTCTAGCCGGTTATGGCTATTCCGTTGCGGGTAAAACGGGAACTGCGGAAGTTGAAGGACGTGGCGATAACTCATGGTTTATTGGATATGCACCAGTGGAACAGCCACAGATTGCTATATGTGTTCTTGTCGAAAATGATGAGGGCTATTATGAGAGTGCACTGCCTGTAGCCAATGCCATATTGCAGGAGTATCTGGGGCAGTAGGATGTAAAATATGGTTGTATTTGTTGTTAAATGGTTGTATACTTATAGTAATTATTGAGACACACACCATATGATGGAGGTACAACCATGAAAGAAGCAACGAGCTGTGGCGGTGTGGTTATATTCAGAGGCAAGATTCTTCTACTATATAAAAATTACAGGAATAAGTATGAAGGATGGGTTTTGCCAAAAGGAACTGTTGAGGAAGGTGAAGAGTACAAAGAAACAGCTATCAGAGAAGTACGTGAGGAAACTGGCGTCAGTGCTTCGATTATAAAATATGTAGGAAAAAGTCAATACACTTTTAACACTGCACAGGATTTAATCGTGAAAGACGTACACTGGTATCTGATGATGTCCGACAGTTATCACAGCAGACCACAACGTGAAGAATATTTTGTGGACTCAGGGTATTATAAGTATCACGAGGCATACCATTTGCTGAAATTTACGAATGAAAAACAGATACTCGAAAAAGCATATAGTGAATATATTGAGTTGAAACGTAGTAATTTGTGGGGAAGCAAAAAATATTTCTAAAACTTATAAATCAGGGTTCCGTTAATGGGAAAGCCCTGATTTTTTGTTGTATAAAAGGGTACACTACAAATAACACTGCATATGAAAGAAGGTACATTATGCTGGAAAAAATCGATTTATCTAGAAAAATGTCAAAAAAAGAATGCAAAGAACTTATGGACCGTTTTGAACCACAGTTGTCGATGCTTCAAAGGGAACTTAAAGCACGAAAAATTCCGGTGACGATTGTTTTTGAAGGTTTTGGGGCAGCTGGAAAAGGCACATTAATCAACGAACTTATTTTGCCAATGGACCCGAGAGGATTTAAAGTATATACCATACAGAAACCTACAAAAGAAGAAGAGATGCATCCATATTTATGGCGTTTCTGGCAGAAACTCCCGGAAGCAGGAAGAATTAATATATTTGACCGAAGCTGGTATACGAAGATTGTTGAAACCAGAGCAGAAAAGAAAAAAGACAGCGATAAGATAGAGAATGCGTATAATGATATTTTGGATTTTGAAGAAGAACTTGCCCAGGATGGTATGTTGATTTTGAAATTCTTCCTTCATATTTCTGCGAAAGAACAGAAAAAGCGGTTTAAGGCATTGGAAGATAATAAAGAGACCCAGTGGAGAGTAACGGAAGAAGACTGGAAGCATAATAAGAATTATGACGAATGGCTGCAGGCTTATGAAGAGATGATTCAGAAGACGGATACTGCCTATGGAAGCTGGACCATTGTGGAAGCAACAGATAGAGAATATGCAAAAGTAAAAATCATTTCTAAGGTTATCGAGATTTTCGCAGACCGTCTTGCAGATGAAGAGGCCAAAGAAAAAGCAAAGAAACAGCCAGTGAAGAAAAAAGCAGCGGAAGTAAAACCGGAAGAGGCTGCGACGGAAGAAGCCGTGTCTCCGGCTTTTACAGCATCGGTTCTGGATGCAGTGGATTTATCAAAGGCCTTGACAAAAACAGTTTATAAGAAAAAGTTAAATGACTTGCAAAAGAGAATGTCACTACTGCACAGTGAACTCTATAAGAAGAGAATTCCTGTTGTTATAGGATTTGAAGGCTGGGATGCCGGTGGAAAGGGTGGAGCAATCCACCGTTTAACGGAAGCTATGGATCCAAGAGGCTATGAAGTATTTCCAACGGCAGCACCAAACGATTTCGAAAGGGCCCATCATTATCTGTGGCGTTTTTGGAATCATATGCCAAAAGCCGGACATGTGGCTATTTTTGACAGGACTTGGTATGGCCGGGTTATGGTTGAACGTATTGAAGGCTTCTGCAGTGAGGAAGACTGGAAACGGGCATATAGTGAAATCAACCGGATGGAAGAAGGTCTTGCCGATGCCGATGCCATTGTTTTGAAATTCTGGATGCATATTGATAAGGATGAGCAGAAGAAACGTTTTGAAGAACGTATGGAAGACTCGTTTAAACAGTGGAAGATTACAGATGAGGATTGGCGTAATCGTGAAAAATGGGATGATTATGTAGAAGCGGTGGATGAGATGATTCTTAGAACTTCTACAACCTATGCTCCTTGGATTATTGTTGAAGGTAATGACAAGTATTATGCCCGAATTAAAGTTTTGGAAACGGTAGTTAATGCTATTGAAGAACGGTTAAAGAAAAAATAATATATAAAAGGAAAGCCCGGCGGCATAAGATTTACCGTCGGGCTTTTCTTGTTGAATTTTATTGTAAGTTTAATTTCCTCGACATAATGAAGTGGGTTACTGCAAAATAGATAATTGTACCACCACCCATTAAAATAATATCAAAGCCTAAGAGCCCCTTCACAAACTGGATAATACCGGAGGTCATTTGCAGCACGTTGTTCGGGTCCGCATTGACCATGGCATGGGTCCACGGTGCTACTGCAATGGTAATCAATCCAACCGTCTGCATGGCTATATAAAGAATGACATAGACGATGACAGAAGCCATGATCTTGTGAGACGGGAATAAACTTCCCACACTTAAAGACATATAAAACATCCCTATAATATATAGTAAGGAAATAATGATAATTCCAAAGATGCAGAGAATTAATACCGGAACGGAAATTCCTAATGCTGCAGATGCCATGCGCATAGCAGGCATTAAATCAGCACCCAAATCCAATATACCCGATGGCCGGGCTAAAATTAAAATGGATAGCGTTAAAATTACTATATCAAGTACAATGGCGGCAAAATATACAATCGTGTTGGACAAAAGATGCTGCCATGTTTTTACCGGAAGGGTATGGGTCAGATAACCTTCATCTGTATACATGCTTTTATAAAATCTGGAAACCATGACATACTGTGTGCTGAAGAAAGCAAACATTAAAGTCAGGATATACATAATACCAATCATACCGGTCAGAACAGAGGCTGCAAAATTTTCTGCATCAACAAAAAAAGTGAAGACACTTCCGATGACAGCCAGCAGTAATACGGCGGCATGGACAAGTAAAAGAATACGATATACGGATTTTGTCTGATGTTTTATTAATTTGCCTAACATTTGAACACCTCCCTGAACAGATGGTCTATGGATGTATTTTGTGATTCACGAATTTCATCTACATCCTGATGTAAACGAATCTTACCGTTTTGAATGAAAATAACATCATCCAGGATATTTTCAACGTCGGCAATCAAATGAGTGGAGATGAGAATCGTTGCCTGCTCATCATAGTTATTAATAATTGTCGATAGAATGTAATCCCGGGCAGCCGGGTCTACACCGGCAATCGGTTCATCCAGACAGTAGAGACGGGCACGGCGGCTCATAACCAGAATTAACTGTAATTTTTCTTTTGTACCTTTAGACATGGATTTAATCTTATCCTGTGGGCTGATATTAAGTGTTTTCAACATGTTCACTGCCCGGTTGTAGTCAAAATCCTCATAGAAATCCTGAAAGAAACGCAGGGCATCTTTGACATGCATCCAGTCCCCAAGGTAGGAGCGTTCCGGAAGATAAGAAACAATAGCTTTGGTTTCAGCACCTGGGTTCATTCCAAGAATCTGTAATTCGCCTGAGGTTGGCACCAGTAAATCATTAATAAGTTTCAGTAAGGTTGTCTTACCACTGCCATTAGGTCCCAGAAGACCGATGATTCGACCACTTTCCAAGGTTAAATTGACACCTGAAAGAGCTTCTTTTTTTGAATAACGTTTGGTCAGGTTTTTACAAGTTACAATTGCTGTCATGCTTCATCCCCCTTTTCCTGTATCAATTCAATGGCCTCTTCTTTTGTAATCCCCAGCTGTTTCATCTTCTCCATAAATTCTTTTATCTGGGAAGCAGCCAGGTCTTTTTTTGCCTTTTCAATCATTATTGAGTCCTCCGTAATAAATCTGCCACTGGTGCGCTGTGAATATACCAAACCACTTTGTTCTAATGCAGACAAGGCTTTTTGCATTGTATTTGGATTGACAGCTGCGATACCAGCCAGTTCTCTGACGGATGGCAGTTTTTCACCCGGTGTATAGCGTCCGGATACAATATCTATCATAACGCGTTCAACAATCTGCGTATAAATGGGTTGTCCGGAATTTAATTCCCATGCCATGAGCGTTCCTCCATTCTGTACTAGTGTACTAATTACTTAATACAATAGTACATCTTGAGGTATCATATGTCAAGTAAAAGTTTTAATAGTTGTGAGCAGAGGAGTGAAATGATAAAATATAGGTATCATTTGTATGGAGGGTGAGATTATAAAAAGACTTATATATGTTTTGAGTTTAGGATTATTTTGTCTTTTATCCGTAGGATGCGGTAAAGATGAAAAAGGGAAAGTTGAAACGAAAGAGATAGACAATGCCGTAGTTTCACTGCCCCATTCGGCAGAAGTACTTTTTACAAGCAGTAAAAGTGATATTGAAGCAATGGAAACCTTGACAGAACGGGAAGATAAGGCATTTATATCCGATGCCACACTTAGTGTCGATACTTATGAATATAACATAGCCTATAAGTTTGATGCAGAGGGACATATAGAATATGTATTCTATCAGTGGGTAGATGACAGTAAGTCAAATGACGAGCAGTTATGCCAGAAAGTTATGGCGGATACAAAAGTCTTTTTAGAAGAGAAGTATGGAGCCGCAGAAGAAGTATGGAGCATTTCAACGGCGGATGGAAGTTCCTATGAAATGACATTAGATGTCACAAAAGTTGATACGGAATTTTATGGAATATCCATTGTTATTCATCATAAATAAAAAGCATATAGTGCACTATATGATGTAGCGGTATTATCGGATGTGGCAAGGAACTTCTGAAATACGGAAGAGAGGTAGTTATGGAAGAAATGGGAATGACGAATGAACAGTACAAAGGAATGCTGCTTGATGAGCTGGAAGATTGGCAAGAAGTTTTTGAGATTGCAAAAGAAACTGATAACAAAAAAATAATCGCAAAAGCCGAAAGGCAGATTGCGAAGATTAATGAAAAATTAAAGTTTTAGCAGAATAGCAGAGAGGGCGGGTTTGCCACCGCTCCCTACTAATTAAAAGTATAGCAAAGAATAATTTGAAAATCAATGAAAAGCCTTGGAAGAACACCTGGGCTTTTTGATATATTCAGGGGCAAAAAAGTGGCAGAAATTTGTTTTAATACGATATAATATAACAATAAAAATAGTCACAAATCCACTAAAACAAAGGGCTTGTGACTATTTGATATGATACGAAATGAATAAAACGCACCCGACGGGAATTGAACCCACGCACACGGCTCCGGAGGCCATCGCTCTATCCACTGAGCTACGGGTGCAAGTAGTATTTTACTATAACTCACCTGGATTTGCAATGATTATTTTTCCGAAAAGACAGTGCTAGTTGACGGAATATGCTTTTTTTGGTAGAATAAAGAGAATTGAAAAGGAGGATTACTATGAAGACGAACCGTAGTAAAACAATACTCGTTATCATCTTATCTTTAATAGCTATTGCAGCTATTGTAGCTGCCATTGTTATGTCTGTAAGAAATAAATCAGAAGATAAACAGGCTGCAGTAGCACAGACAGCCGAAAGTGTTGTGATAGACGAGGACGAAGTTTCAAAAGACCGTCTCTTGGAGGATAAATATCCAGAAGTAAATGATTTGATAAAGAGATACCGTGAAGCCCTGACAAATGGTGATGTAGACGCTCTGAAGGAAATCTATAATACAACAGATAACATCAGTAATGATGTCCTTGCATCCACATCTAAGATTATTGAAGGATATTCGAATACGGTATGCTATACAAAGAAGGGCTTGGAAGACAACTCTTATTTTGTATTCATCTATGATGATTTGAAAATCAGCGGAATTAACACTCCGGCACCAAACCTCACCATAGTTTATGTAAAGAGTGAAGCTGATGGTACTTACTATATATATCGCGGGGAGAGAAGTGCTGCAACATCTACTTATGAATATGATGCAGAGACAACCGCCTATATTAAGCAGCTGTATCAAGACGAAGAAGTTAAAGATTTAATGGCAACTGTATATCAGGCCAAGGAAGCAGCCTGTGCCAAGGATGAAGCACTTAGAAACTTTATCGATGGGCTTGCATCTCCATCATCTGATGTGACTGAAGAGACTGTTGAGGAAACAGGAACGGATGAAACCGCAGAAGACCAGAGCGAAGAGACAGAAAGTGAAACAGAAGAAGCTATATAATAGATAGTACAACATGAAAAGGTTTCTATTGCCATAGGGGATAGAAACCTTTTGTTGAATCCGGGGGATGAATATGGAAAAAATAAGATTAAATAAATATCTGAGTGCTCAGGGAGTCTGCTCAAGAAGAGAAGCAGACCGGTACGTTAAAGCTGGAAAAGTAACGATTAACGGACGTATTGCAGAGATGGGCGAAAAAGTTGATGGGACAGAGAGCATCGTCATTGATGGCAGAACGGTAGGTGCCGGACCGAAGAAGAAGGTTGTTCTGGCAATGAACAAACCGAAGGGAATTGTATGCTCCAGTAAAGAAAAGGATAATATTATCGACTATATGAAATACCCTGAACGCATTTATCCCGTAGGACGGCTTGATAAGAATTCAACAGGTTTGATTCTTCTGAGTAACGATGGAGAATTAATGAATGAAATTTTAAAAGCCAGAAATTATCACGAAAAAGAATATGAAGTTCGTGTAAATCAGAGAATATCAACAGAATTTATTCGTCATATGAGTAAAGGTGTTTATCTGGAAGAACTGGATGCGACAACACGTCCATGTAAAGTAAAAAAGGTGGATGCTTATACATTCCGCATCATTTTGACACAGGGCTTAAATCGTCAGATACGACGTATGTGTGCATATTTCAATTACCGCGTGGTTACATTAAAACGTGTACGAATCATGAATATTCTTTTGGGGGATTTGCCGGAAGGAAAATGTCGTGAACTTACTTTAAAGGAAATGAAGGAATTGGAGGGAGCCTTAAAACATGAATGATTTTCTTGATGAAATGCGTGAGCTGATTAAAAAATTAAATGATGCATCAAAAGCTTACTATCAGGAAGCAAGGGAAATCATGAGTAACTATGAATATGATGCTCTTTATGACAGACTTCTGGCTCTGGAAAAGGAATCCGGAACCGTACTTTCAGACAGCCCATCGATTCATGTAGGATATGAAGTTTTAAGTGATTTGCCGAAAGAACAGCATGATTCACCGATGCTTTCGCTGGATAAAACTAAAGATGTGCAGGTACTAAAATCCTGGCTCGGCAGTAACGAAGGTCTGCTTTCGTGGAAACTGGACGGCTTGACGATTGTTCTTACCTACAGAGAGGGAGAGCTGGTCAAAGCGGTTACCCGTGGAAATAGTGTAATTGGAGAAGTCATTACCAACAATGCCCGTGTATTTAAGAATCTGCCCCATCGGATTAGTTATGAAGGTGAATTGATTCTTCGAGGAGAAGCTTTAATTCGCTATTCGGATTTTGAAAAGCTGAATGCGGATATTGAAGATGTGGATGCAAAATATAAGAATCCAAGAAACCTGTGCAGCGGTTCAGTGCGCCAGCTGAATAACGAGATTACAGCTCAGAGGAATGTACGTTTTTATGCATTTACCCTTGTAAAGGCCGAGGACATAGATTTTGGAAACTCCCGAAAAAATCAAATAGAGTGGCTTAAAAGCCTGGGATTTGATGCGGTCGGCTACAAAGTTGTAAATCATGAGAATATTGAAAAAGAAGTTGAGTGGTTTGCAGCTAATATTGAAACAAATGATTTACCATCGGATGGACTTGTACTCACATTGGACGATATCGCATATAGCCGTTCATTGGGAACGACGGCTAAGTTTCCGAGGGATTCGATTGCCTTTAAATGGGCGGATGAAACAGAAAAAACCCATTTGCTCGAGGTGGAATGGAGTGCTTCGAGAACGGGACTTATTAATCCGGTGGCTATTTTTGAACCGGTTCAGCTGGAAGGCACAACCGTTTCCCGGGCGAGCATTCATAATGTAAGTATTGTAGAAAGCCTGGAACTGGGAATAGGCGATGAGTTGATGGTTTATAAGGCAAATATGATTATTCCACAAATCAGTGAGAATCTTACAAGAAGTGGAAATCTTGCCATTCCATCCCAATGTCCGGTCTGCGGTCAGCCAACAAAAATTCTAGATGAGAATGGAGTCCGGGTTCTGACTTGCCCAAATGCAGAATGTGAGGCAAAACATATTAAAGGGCTGTCTTTGTTTGTTTCAAGAGACGCTTTTAATATCGAAGGTCTGTCTGAAGCCACTTTGGAAAAATTTGTTCAGAGGGGATTTATCCATGGTGTAGGAGATATTTTCCACCTTAATAATCATAGAGAAGAGATTGTTGAGATGGAGGGCATGGGCGAAAAGTCCTATGAAAAATTAGTCAAAGCCATAGAAAAATCAAGAGAGATCAAAACGGCATCCTTTGTCTATAGTTTGGGGATTGCCAATGTGGGCCTTTCAAATGCCAAATTGCTGTGCCGCTATTTCAAAGATGATATCAATGCTCTGATGAAAGCTGAGGCTGACGATATTGCATCTATTGATGGTATTGGTCCGGTGATTGCCCAAAGTGTTGAAGCGTTCTTTAAAAATCCAAAGCAGAGGGAACAGGTGGATGCACTTCTCAAAGAAGTAACCTTACAAAAAGAAGAGCTTTCTGAGGATGCCATGATTTTTAAAGATACGACTTTTGTGATTACCGGCAGTGTAGAACATTTTGCAAATCGTAATGAAATGAAAGCGGTCATTGAATCCAAAGGTGGCAAAGTGGCAGGTTCTGTTTCCTCAAAGACAAACTATCTGATTAATAATGATGCGGCATCTGCTTCTTCAAAAAATAAAAAAGCAAAAGAACTTGGTATTCCAATTCTTACTGAGGAAGATTTTTTAGAACTTCTGGGGGAATCCTAGGATAATGGTGGGAATTGTATTTTTTTAAATAATAGGCTGTCACTGAGAATTTTATTGATAAAATCTTATTGACAGCCTTCTCTTTCGGTGGTATTCTAGGACCATAATTCCGAGTAAATTAGTCGGATATGTTAGAGGTGAGAGTATGAAACTTTCAACAAAAGGCCGGTATGGCCTGAGAGCAGCGGTGGATTTGGCCTTATTCGCCAGCGAAGAACCCATGTCCATCAGTATGATAGCGACCCGGGAAGGACTATCCGAGAGCTATTTGGAACAATTATTTGCCAAGCTGAAAAAGGCTGGCCTTGTGCACAGTGTCCGTGGAACAAATGGCGGATATCAGTTGTCCAAGCCTGCAAGGGAGATTTCCGTCGGAGATATTCTTAGAGCCTTGGAAGGGGACATGGTTATCGTTGATTGTCCGGACAGTGAAAGCATGTGTGCCAAGTTTGACTCATGTGTCACGAAGTATGTCTGGAAGCGTATTAATAATAGTATTAATGATACGATGGATTCCATGACATTGGAAGAGATTGTTGCCAACAGTCATAATGCGGCAGAAGAAAGTCATCAGAAGGCATATTGTTCAAAATAATTATATAGAAGTGGAGAGAAAAAGATGGATAAGAAGATTATTTATCTAGACCATGCAGCGACAACAGCTACACGGCCGGAAGTAGTTGAGGCTATGCTGCCTTATTTTACAGAGTATTATGGAAATCCTTCCAGTGTATATGATCTGGGAGCTAAGAATAAACAGGTTGTTACAGAATCCCGTGAAACAATCGCTAAAGCACTTGGAACTGATGCGGCGAATATTTATTTTACAGCAGGTGGTTCTGAAGCAGATAACTGGGCATTAATAGCAACTGTAGAAGCTTTAAAAGGAAAAGGAAATCACATTATCACATCTAAGATTGAGCATCATGCCATTCTTCATACCTGTGAATATCTTGCAAAAGAACGTGGATGTGAGATTACTTATGTAGATGTGGATGAAAACGGTATTATTAAACTGGATGAATTGAAGAAAGCTATCCGGCCTACGACCATTTTGATTTCAGTTATGTTTGCCAATAATGAAATTGGAACTATCCAGCCAATTAAAGAAATCGGTGCAATTGCTCATGAACATGGTATTCTGTTCCATACAGATGCTGTTCAGGCCTTTACTCAGATTAAGATTAATGTAGATGAACTTAATATTGACATGCTCAGTGTCAGCGGCCATAAATTAAATGGCCCGAAAGGTATTGGATTTTTATATATCCGAAAAGGTGTTAAGATTCGTTCATTTATTCATGGTGGTGCTCAGGAGAGAAAACGTCGTGCCGGAACAGAGAACGTACCGGGAATCGTAGGCATGGGAAAAGCTGTTGAGATTGCAATGAACACTTTTGAGGAACGGGTTCAGAAAGAAACAGAACTCAGAAATCACTTGATTCAGAGAGTTTTGTCAGAAATTCCATATGTCCGTCTGAATGGCGATAGTGAGAAACGTCTGCCAAATAATGCAAACTTCAGTTTCCAGTTTATTGAAGGTGAATCCCTTTTGATTATGCTGGATATGGCAGGTATCTGTGGCTCCAGTGGTTCTGCCTGTACATCAGGTTCCCTGGACCCATCCCATGTTTTACTGGCTATAGGTCTGCCTCATGAAATTGCCCATGGTTCTCTGAGATTGACAGTCGGAGAAGATAATACCATTGAAGAGATGGATTATGTTGTTGATAAAGTAAAAGAAATTGTGGCACGTCTTAGAGATATGTCACCTTTATACGAAGATTTTGTTAAGAAGAATCGATAGGAGGAAATAAATATGTACAGCGAAAAGGTAATGGAGCATTTTCAGAATCCAAGAAATGTAGGAGAAATTGAAAATGCCAGCGGTGTAGGTACAGTAGGAAATGCAAAATGTGGAGACATTATGCGTATCTATTTTGATATTGATGATAACCAGGTTATTCAGGATGTTAAGTTCAAGACTTTTGGATGTGGTGCAGCAGTTGCTACAAGCAGCATGGCAACAGAACTTGTCAAAGGCAAAACTATTTATGAGGCTCTTGAAGTGACAAATAAAGCGGTTATGGAAGCACTTGATGGTCTGCCGGCAGTAAAAGTACATTGCTCCCTTCTTGCAGAAGAGGCAATTCATGCAGCACTGTGGGATTATGCAGAGAAACATAATATTAAGATTGAAGGTTTATCCAAACCAAAGTCAGATATTGGTGAAGAAGAAGAGGAAGAAGATTATTAATCCATGGCTGATAAAAAAGTGATTATAGGAATGTCCGGTGGCGTTGATTCTTCTGTTGCAGCCATGCTTTTGAAAGAGCAGGGGTATGATGTCATAGGCGTTACGATGCAGATATGGCAGGATGAAGATGAATTTGTCCAGGAAGAAGAAGGGGGATGCTGTGGCCTGAGTGCGGTAGATGATGCCCGCCGGGTAGCTCAGCGTCTGGATATTCCCTATTATGTGATGAATTTTAAAAGTGAATTTAAAGAATGGGTTATGGATGATTTTGTCCGGGAATATTTTCGGGGAAGAACACCGAATCCTTGTATTCGGTGCAACCGGTATGTGAAGTGGGAAGCGTTGCTTCACCGGTCGCTGTCTATCGGTGGTGATTATATTGCTACAGGACATTATGCTAAGGTCGTGAAGCTGGATAATGGACGGTATACTTTGAAAAAAGCACCTTCCTATAAGGACCAGACTTATGCTCTTTACAATCTGACCCAGGAACAGCTTTCAAAAACAATTATGCCGGTTGGTGATTATACGAAAGATGAGATTCGGAAGATGGCAGAGGATATAGGACTGGCTGTGGCATCAAAACCGGACAGCCAGGACATATGCTTTATTCCGGATGGTAATTATCAGAAGTTTCTGTATGAGTATACAGGAAAGAAACTGCCTACAGGAAATTTCGTTGATAAAGATGGCAATATTCTTGGAATTCATGAAGGAATTACCCATTACACCATTGGACAGCGCAAAGGGTTAAACCTTTCCATGGGACATCCTGTATTTGTCACAGCCATCAACCCTGAAACAAATGAAGTCGTTATTGGCGATAATCAGGATGTTTTTGAATCTGCGTTAGAAGCCTCACAGGTGAACTGGATGTCTGTTCCGGAACCTGCACCGGGAGAAAAACTCCGGGTACAGGCCAAAGTGCGCTATGCACATAAAGGTGCAGAGGCTACAGTTCATATGACGGAAGACGGCCGTTTGATTTGCGAATTTGATGAACCTCAGAGAGCTATTACGCCGGGACAGGCTCTGGTCATGTATGATGGAGAGTTTGTTGTTGGCGGAGGCATTATCGAAAAGGCTCTTTAAAGAGGCAGCATGATTGGCTGACGTTTTTTAAACACGGTATAATATTTGAAACCAAGTCCGGTTAAAAGGTCGTGGGTTTTTGAAAAATCATAAGCAATGTGTTCAGGCTTATGGGCATCGGCACCGATAGTTATTTTTTCGCCGCCGAGTTCTCTGTAACGCTTCAAAATATCTGCTTGTGGATTTGGCTGACCAAGACCATATTTGTAGCCGGCAGTATTGATTTCCAATGCCAGGTTCTGGTTTATGATAGCTTTCAGGGCTTCATCCAGAATGCTGGCATATTTTTTGTATGTATAATCTTTGTTTTTTTCCGGAGCATATCGAATGACATAATCGATGTGGGCATAGGTATCAAAGTTTTTATAGGCCTGAATGTTGTTACTGATCGTTTTGAAATAGAGTTCACATATATCTTCGACAGAGCGGCCCTCCCAAAAATCATCTTCATAAGGGTCGCCATGCCGCATATTTTCCGGAGCATGGCCATTTTTTTTAATAAATTCAATATCTTTCATATACCATGGGGCACTTACCAAATGGGAAGAACCAATGATAAAATCAAAGTCATGGGCAGAAGCAACGGCATCATATCTGCCGGCTAGATGGGGCAGGAGGCCGAATTCAATGCCATATAGGATTTCAATATCTTTTTTATATATTTCACGTAATTCGGTTAATTTTTTTGTATAAGCATCTATATCCACCAGAAATAGGGGCTCCTCTGTATCTGAAGGGTATTCGTAGTCCAGATGTTCTGTAAAGCAAATGGTCTTAAGGCCTTTTGCCAAAGCACCCTGTATCATGGATTCCATAGGGGATTCAGAGTCTGAAGAAAAAGATGAGTGCATATGGATATCACTTGTAATCATATCATACCTCCATTAATGTATAATTAATCTTTATAATTAAATATAGACGTGTTCTGACAGCATGTCAAATAATAATACCCGAATATACTTGAATTTTATTTTGTTATTGGGTAGAATAGAAATATAAATAAGTTGTAATGATAAAATACAACAGTAAATTTATTTTAGGAGGAAGTTTATTATGGCAGTAAGAGTAGCAATCAATGGGTTTGGTCGTATTGGCCGTTTAGCATTCCGTCAGATGTTTGGGGCTGAGGGATATGAAGTTGTAGCAATTAATGATTTAACAAGCCCTAAGATGTTGGCACATTTGTTAAAGTATGATTCTTCTCAGGGCAGATATGCTTTAGCTGATAAAGTTACATCAAGTGAGGATTCCATCACTGTTGATGGCAAAGAGATTCGTATCTACGCATTTCCGGATGCTAACAACTGTCCTTGGGGTGAATTAAAGGTTGACGTTGTTTTAGAGTGTTCAGGTTTCTACACATCTAAAGATAAAGCACAGGCACATATTAATGCCGGAGCACGTAAAGTTGTTATTTCAGCACCAGCTGGTGATGATTTACCAACCGTTGTTTATAACACAAACCACAGCATTTTAAAACCAGAAGATACTATCATTTCTGCAGCATCCTGTACAACAAACTGTCTGGCACCTATGGCTGATGCATTGAATAAATATGCACCAATTCAGTCCGGTATCATGTGTACAATTCATGCATATACAGGTGATCAGATGACTTTGGACGGACCTCAGAGAAAAGGTGATTTAAGACGTTCCCGTGCAGCTGCAGTGAATATCGTTCCTAACTCTACTGGAGCAGCTAAGGCTATTGGTCTTGTTATCCCGGAATTAAAGGGTAAGTTAATCGGTTCCGCACAGCGTGTACCTACGCCAACAGGTTCTACAACACTTTTAACAGCTGTTGTTAAGAAAGCTGGTGTAACAAAAGAAGGAATCAATGATGCTATGAAAGCAGCAGCGAATGAATCCTTTGGTTATAATACAGATGAAATTGTTTCTTCAGATATCGTAGGTATGAATTTTGGTTCTCTGTTCGATGCAACACAGACTATGGTTTGCCAGATTTCGGATGATTTATATGAAGTACAGGTTGTTTCATGGTATGATAATGAAAACAGCTATACAAGTCAGATGGTACGTACAATTAAGTATTTTTCTGAATTAGCATAATTCAGTAAGACCTAACAAGGTCCGGTCTAATGGGGCCGGACCTTGTTTTATTACAGAGGAAATATGCCGTTAAGAAGCGCAGAATATCGCGATAAATTTTTATGTATGGAGGATATGTAATTATGGGGTTAAATAAAAAATCAGTAGATGATATTAATGTTAAAGGAAAACGTGTGCTTTGCAGATGTGATTTTAACGTTCCTTTAAAAGACGGGGTTATTACAGATATTAACCGATTGACAGCAGCCCTGCCAACAATTAAAAAATTAGTTAATGATGGTGGAAAAGTTATTCTCTGTTCCCATCTTGGAAAGCCAAAGGGTGAGCCAAAGCCGGAATTATCTCTGGCACCGGTTGCGGTGAAATTGAGTGAACTTTTGGGACAGGAAGTTAAGTTCGCAGCAGATAATGAAGTCGTTGGAGTGCATGCAAAAGCTGCAGTTGAACAGATGAAAGATGGAGATGTTATCCTTCTTGAGAACACCCGTTATCGTATTGAAGAGACAAAGAACGGTGAAGCTTTCAGCAAGGACCTGGCATCCCTTTGTGATATTTTTGTAAATGACGCTTTTGGAACGGCCCACAGAGCCCACTGCTCCAATGTTGGCGTAACAGAATATGTGGACACTTGTGTTGTTGGTTATCTTATGCAGAAAGAGATTGACTTCCTTGGAAATGCAGTAAATTCTCCGGTACGTCCATTTGTTGCTATCTTAGGCGGTGCTAAAGCGGCTGATAAGCTGAATGTTATTTCCAATCTTCTCGATAAATGTGATACATTGATTATTGGCGGTGGCATGGCTTATACTTTCCTTAAAGCAAAAGGGTTTGAGATTGGTACATCTTTAGTAGATGATTCCAAATTAGAATATTGCCGTGAGATGATGGAAAAGGCTGAAAAGCTTGGAAAGAATCTGTACCTTCCGGTAGATACGATAGCAGCTAAAGCATTTCCAAATCCAATTGATGCAGAAATTCCGGTAACCACGGTTTCTGTGGAAGCGATTCCAGCGGATATGATGGGACTGGATATCGGTGCTGAGACAGCAGTAAAGTATGCTGAGGCTGTAAAGAGTGCTAAGACTGTTGTATGGAATGGACCGATGGGGGTTTTTGAGAATCCTATTCTTGCCCAGGGAACAATTGCGGTAGCTAAAGCACTGGCAGAAACCGATGCAACTACCATTATCGGTGGTGGTGATTCAGCAGCAGCTGTAAATCAGCTTGGATTCGGTGACCAGATGACACATATCTCAACAGGCGGCGGTGCATCTTTGGAGTTCCTTGAAGGTAAGGAATTGCCAGGCGTTGTTGCAGCAGATGATAAGTAAAAGAGGAGAATTGAATAATGCGTAGAAAAATTGTAGCAGGAAACTGGAAGATGAATATGACACCTTCCCAGGCAGTTGCTTTAATCGAAGAGTTAAAACCATTAGTTGTCAGTGAAGATGTGGATGTTGTATTTTGTGTACCGGCGATTGATATTATTCCGGCTGTTCAGGCAGCTAAGGGAACGAATATCTGTATCGGTGCTGAGAATATGTACTTTGAAGAAAAAGGTGCTTATACAGGTGAGATTGCTCCGGATATGCTTACAGATGCCGGTGTAACTCATGTTGTCATTGGACATTCAGAGCGTCGTGAATATTTTGCTGAAACGGATGAGACAGTGAATAAAAAGGTTCTTAAAGCATTTGAACATGGTTTAACACCAATTATCTGTTGTGGTGAATCTCTGACTCAGAGAGAGCAGGGAATTACCATTGACTGGATTCGTCAGCAGATTAAAATTGCTTTCTTAAATGTAACAGCAGAACAGGCTGCCAAGGCTGTTATTGCCTATGAACCGATTTGGGCCATAGGTACCGGTAAAGTGGCAACAACAGAGCAGGCACAGGAAGTATGTGCAGCAATTCGTCAGTGTATCAGTGAACTCTATGGAACAGATACAGCAGCAGCCATTCGTATTCAGTATGGCGGAAGCGTATCTGCATCAAGTGCACCTGAACTCTTTGCCCAGCCGGATATTGATGGCGGCTTGGTTGGTGGTGCCAGCCTGAAAAAGGATTTTGGAGCTATCGTAAATTATAAATAGTATTCTATATAAAGAAAAAAAGCCAATTTTTATTGGCTTTTTTTTGTACCCATATGGTTTAAATGTCGTAAAAGTATAGTAAAGATATAAGCACCACCGATAATGATAATACACCAGAGAATCGTTATATAAACTGGCTGTTCATAAACATGGAGAAATGGATAAGGTCCTACGATAAGATGAGAAATATTCAATATGAGAATAATAACTGCATAAATGAGGGTGGGTATCAGTGCATAGAAGCTGTACTTCTTCGGCAGTAATGGTTCTTTTTCCAAAAAGACAAAGGATATGAATGCAAGGACCGGGCCAAGGAAGTGGTGGACCAGCATAGAACCTTGAAGAAGCATCATCTGATAGCCGCCGGGACCGGCCGTTGGTGCCAGAACACATACGACGACAACGAAAGTTACTGTCAAACAGCAGGTTGCCATGTATTTGGCAGTTTTAACCCATAAGGGAATGGCTGAAGAATGGCCTTTTAAACATTTCAAGGAATAGTATGCGCAAAGGCTGCAGGCAATAAGTGCAAAAATATTACTATCTTCCGTATAGAAGCGGAAGAGTGTAAAACCATAGTTGGAAGCACTCATTGCCAGTGTGATGATTTCCATGATAACAATAATAAGATTGATGAGAAAGGATAGTTGCAATCTTTTCTTTTGTGGGGTGTATTCGTTCAAAACAGTGCCTCCTAAATTTTAATTTATATTTAGTATAACATATTGAAAAAAATTTGAAAAACCTATTGACTATAAAAGGATATTGGATATAATATAAATATATGAACAAGTAATCATATGAAAATAAATTTAAGGAGAGAGAATATATGAAAAAGAAATTTAAGTTAGTGGATTTGGATTGCGCAAACTGTGCAGCAAAGATGGAAGATGCTATTAAAAAAATTGATGGTGTGGAAGATGCCAGTGTAAGTTTTATGACACAGAAGATGACAATTAATGCAGAAGAAGGAGAATTTGACCGCATCATGCAGGAAGTTGTTAAAGTCTGCAGCAAAGTAGAACCTGACTGTCAGATTCTTCTTTAGGAGGCAGCTGATGACAAAGAAACAGAAAATGATGCTGGCACGTATTATTCTGTCAGCAGTGATATTTTTCCCACTTTTTATATCAGAGCATATGGGAAAGATGGAAGGCCTTCCGGAATTTCCGGTAATATTTGTTTTGTTTTTAGTTCCATATCTGATTATCGGCTGGGATATTATATTTAAGGCAGTTCGAAATATCAGTCATGGACAGGTATTTGATGAGAACTTTCTGATGTGTATTGCGACCTTTGGGGCTTTTGGTGTCCAAGAGTATGAAGAAGCCGTTGCAGTCATGTTGTTTTATCAGGTGGGCGAACTTTTCCAGAGTTATGCTGTAAACCGTTCCAGACAATCCATATCCGAGTTAATGGATATTTGTCCGGAATATGCGAATATAGAAGAAGACGGTGAACTGAAACAGGTGGACCCGGATGATGTGGAAGTTGGAGATATCATTGTTATTAAACCGGGAGAGAGAGTTCCGCTGGATGGTATTGTTATTTCGGGATCGTCCTTCGTTGATACATCCGCATTGACCGGTGAATCTGTACCAAGACAGGTAAGTGATGGCGATGAGATTATCAGCGGCTGTGTTAATGGAAGTGGGCTTCTGAAAGTGAGAACTACGAAAGAATTTGATGATTCTACAGTAGCAAAAATCCTCGAATTGGTTGAAAATGCCAGCAGTAAGAAAGCTCATGTGGAAAACTTTATTACGAAGTTTGCCAGATATTATACACCAATCGTTGTTATTGGGGCCGTTCTTTTAGCCATTCTTCCGCCACTTATTACAGGTGAAGCATGGGGAATATGGATTGAAAGAGCCTGTATTTTTCTTGTTATATCCTGTCCTTGTGCCCTTGTTATTTCTGTTCCGCTTGGATTTTTCGGTGGTATCGGAGCAGCATCTAAGGCGGGTGTGCTTGTAAAAGGAAGCAATTACCTGGAAGCTCTGTCTAAGATGACAACCATTGTTTTTGATAAAACGGGAACCTTGACCAAAGGTGAATTTACAGTCACAGGAATTTATCCAAAGAATATGGCAGAAGATAAATTACTTGAAATGGCTGCACTGGCAGAAAGTTATTCGGAACATCCAATTGCCGCAGCTGTTAAGAAGGCCTGTTCACAGGAATTATCTACAGAACGTATTAAAGATACGAAAGAAATTCCGGGACATGGGATTCGTGCAGAAATCGATGGAACGATTGTTTTAGCAGGAAATGATAAACTGATGAAGGAAGAGAATATTCCTTATGAAGAAAATCATGAAATGGGTACAGTGATTTATGTTGCTATTGATGGAAAATACGCAGGGTCTATTGTTATTGCAGACCGGATTAAGCCCGAGGCTAAAGAGGCGATTTTATCTCTTAAAGCAAGTGGTGTCAAAGAGACAGTCATGTTGACCGGGGATAAAGAAGATGTTGGAAGAGCTGTTGCTAAAGAGCTGGGCCTTGATAAGTTCTATGCCAATCTTCTTCCGGGTGATAAAGTTGATAAAGTTGAGGAACTTCTGGCAGGACTTTCCAAAGATGAAAAACTGGCTTTTGTCGGCGATGGCATTAATGATGCACCGGTATTATCCAGAGCAGATATCGGCATTGCCATGGGAAGCATGGGTTCAGATGCAGCCATTGAAGCGGCAGACGTTGTTTTGATGGATGATAATCCTTTGAAAATATCTGCAATTATCCGGATTGCCAGACGTACATTAAAGATTGTTTCCCAGAATATTGTGTTTGCATTAGCTGTAAAAGCAATTATACTGGTTTTAGGAGCATTAGGTTATGCGAATATGTGGGCAGCCGTTTTTGCAGATGTCGGTGTGTCGGTTATAGCCATCCTGAATGCTATGAGAGTTCTTAATACAAAATAAAAAAGCTTTATTTATGAGCTGATACTTTCTGGTATAATCAAAGAGAAGGTATCAGCTCATTTTTTATGTCGAATAAAAGAAGCCTATTCATGAAATAATAAGTGAAAAAGATTTCAGAGCCTTGTTTTTTTTCAAGGGCTCTGATAAGATAAAGATGTTTATAGAAAGAAGTGGTGAAAATATGAAAAAAAAGACAACAGTATTAATGATACTTGATGGCTACGGCCTTAGTGATAAAACAAAAGCAAATGCGGTTTATGAAGCGAAAAGCCCTGTTTTGGATAATTTAAAGAAAACCTGCCCATTTGT
This sequence comes from Clostridia bacterium, assembly GCA_009929615.1. GTDB lineage: Bacteria > Bacillota > Clostridia > Lachnospirales > Lachnospiraceae > Frisingicoccus. Next base: position 44,072 of record SAAB01000018.1, read on the forward strand.
TAAGGGCTATGCCAGCGGTATGGCTGTCGGCCTGCCGGAAGGACAGATGGGGAATTCTGAAGTCGGACATTTGAATATCGGTGCGGGACGCATTGTATATCAGGAATTAACACGTATTACAAAAGAGATTATGGATGGAGATTTCTTTAAGAATGAAGCACTCTTAGCTGCTGTTAAGAACTGTAAAGAACATCAGTCCGTACTTCATTTATATGGACTTCTTTCAGATGGTGGTGTTCACAGTCATATAGAGCATCTTTATGGCTTGCTGGAACTTGCAAAAAGAGAAGATCTTAAAGAAGTTTATGTTCATTGTTTCCTGGATGGAAGAGATACACCTCCGTCTTCCGGTGCGGATTATATTAAAGCCTTAGAAAGCAAGATGAAAGAAATTGGCGTTGGAGAAATTGCATCGGTTTCAGGACGCTATTATGCGATGGATAGAGATAATCGCTGGGATAGAGTTCAGAAAGCCTATGAAGTTATCCGGAATGGTGTTGGTGAAACCGCTGAGAATGCTGTTGATGCGGTAGAAACATCCTATAAGAAAGATATTACCGATGAATTTGTTCTTCCAACGGTTATCATGAAAGATGGTGCACCAATTGCAAGGGTTAAGGATAAAGATTCTATTATTTTCTTTAACTTCCGTCCGGACAGAGCCAGAGAACTGATGCGGGTATTCTGTGCTAATGATTTTGATGGTTTTGACCGGGGAGAACGACCGGATGTGACCTATGTCTGCTTTACCGAATATGATATAACTATTCCGAATACACTGGTTGCTTTCCATAAAGTTTCCGTAGATGAAACCTTTGGACAGTATTTGGCTGAACACGGAAAAACTCAGGCACGTATTGCGGAGACAGAGAAATATGCCCATGTGACATTTTTCTTTAATGGTGGAGTCGAAGCACCAAACCAGGGAGAAGATAGAATACTTGTGAATTCACCGAAGGTGGCAACCTATGATTTGCAGCCGGAAATGAGTGCGAATGAAGTATGTGACCGTCTTGTGGAGGCAATACATTCTCATAAATATGATGTGATTATTATCAATTTTGCAAATCCGGATATGGTCGGCCATACAGGAATTGAATCAGCAGCTATTAAGGCAGTTGAGACAGTGGATGCCTGTGTGGGACGTGCAGTGGATGCCCTTAAAGAAGAAGATGGCGTTATGTTTATATGTGCAGACCACGGCAACTGCGAACAGCTGATAGATGACGAAACCGGGGAACCTTTTACCGCGCATACCATTAATCCTGTGCCTTTTATATTAGTGAATGCAGACCCTGCTTATCGCCTGAGAGAAGGCGGCTGCCTGGCAGATATCGTTCCAACCCTGATTGAACTGATGGGTATGGAACAACCGAAGGAAATGACAGGAAAATCTTTGTTAATTAAAGGCTAAATTACAAAAAAGCTATTTACTATTCTTTGAAAACGTGATAAGATGGTACGAGTGATTTAGGAGGTGTTCGAGTATGCTGAGAACAATTGCAACCGTAATTTTTATCGCACTTTGTGTGGCGTTGGTTATATTAGTTATGCTTCAGGAAAGTAAAACATCCGGTTTGACAGGAACTGTCAGCGGTATGGCAGATTCTTACTGGGGTAAGAATAAGGGACGTTCTATGGAAGGAAAACTTGTAAAGTGGACAACTATTTTAGCTGTGGTTTTCTTTGTTTTAACCCTTGTATTAAACATGAATTGGTAGAATAGAATTGGAATTTACGGATAACACTCTTTCTAAAAGGGTGTTATCTTTTTTTCCGTAAGATATGGGAAATTGAGAGGAGGTGCATAAGGATGCACAACGAAATAATTGAAATGAAAAAAGAACTTGTTGAAGGATTTATTACAGATAAAGCCTATCATCCGATGAGACTTAAAGAAATAAGTGCTATTTTAGGAGTGCCAAGACGAGAGCGTGAGGAATTGAAACTTGTTTTGGATAAACTTATATCTGACAGAGTTATAGATATTGATTCAAAAGGACGTTATAAAATGGCGGACCCGGATGTTCTCGTTGGAACCTATATTGGAAATGCCAAAGGTTTTGGCTTTGTACAAGTTGAGGGGATGGATGATGATTTTTTTGTCTCCGAAGAGAATTCCTTAAATGCGCTTCATGGGGATGAAGTGTCTATTAAGAAAATAGCTGAAGAAAAAAATGGCCGCCGAAGCGAAGCTGTCATTGTTAAAATTAATAAAAGAGCTAATGAAACTCTGGTTGGTACTTTTCAGAAAAGCAAGAACTATGGTTTTGTTGTAGCGGATAATTCAAAGATTGCCCGGGATATTTTTATTGATAAAAAACATATGATGGGTGCCGTAGATGGGCATAAGGTAGTCGTACATTTAACAGACTTTGGAACACCAAAGAAGAATCCGGAAGGTGAAGTTGTCGAAATCCTGGGACATATCAATGACCCGGGAGTGGATATTTTATCTGTAGTCAGAGCCTACCATCTGCCAGAACAATTTCCGGAAGAAGTCATGAATCAGGTGGCAGCAATACCGGACGAAGTCCAGCTATCTGAATATGCCGGCCGAAAAGATATCCGAAGCTGGCAGACAGTGACCATCGACGGAGAAGAAGCCAAGGATTTGGATGATGCCATTACCATTACAAAAACGAAAGAGAATCATTATATTCTTGGAGTCCACATTGCAGATGTGAGCCATTATGTAAAAGAGGGTTCACCTTTGGATAAGGAAGCCTTAAATCGTGGAACAAGCGTTTATCTGACAGACCGGGTTATTCCGATGCTGCCTCATAAGCTGTCCAATGGAATCTGTTCCCTGAATGCAGGTGTAGACCGTCTGGCTCTGAGCTGTATTATGGAACTGGATGAGCATGGAACGATTTTAAGTCATGAGATAGCAAAGACCTTGATTAATGTTGACCGTCGAATGAGTTATACAGCTGTTAAGGAAATTCTCGAAGATAAAAATCCTGAGACGATTCAGGCCTATGAAGAACTGGTTCCAATGTTTGAAGTTATGGCAGAGGCAGCATTACTCCTTAGGCAGAAGAGAAAGAGCAGAGGCGGTATTGATTTTGATTTCCCTGAATCTAAAATTATTTTGGATAAAAAGGGACGTGCTGTAGATGTCAAAGCTTATGACAGAAATTCTGCAACAAAGATTATTGAGGACTTCATGCTTGCAGCCAATGAAACGATTGCTGAGGATATTTTCTGGCAGGAAAAACCTTTCCTTTATCGTACCCATGAAACGCCGGATGAAGAACGTATTCATAAGTTGACTCTGTTTTTAAAGAACTTCGGATATTATCTTAAACTTAAGTCGGGTGAGGTTCATCCAAAAGAGTTTCAGAAACTTCTCGGTAAAATCGAGGGAACACCGGAAGAGGCTATGATTAGCCGCCTGGTTCTTCGCTCTATGATGCGTGCAAAATATACGACAGAAAACACAGGTCATTTTGGTCTTGCAGTCAAATACTATACCCATTTCACATCACCGATTCGCCGGTATCCAGACCTTCAGATTCATCGTATTATTAAGGAGATTCTTGATAATGACTGGAATCAGAAGCGGGAGGAACACTATAAAAAAGTGCTTCCAAAGGTGGCAACGGAAACAAGCCAGCTTGAAAGACGGGCGGATGAAGCAGAACGTGAAGTGGATAAACTGAAAAAAGTGGAATATATGTCACAGCATCTGGGTGAAATTCATGAAGGTGTCATTTCAGGAATTACGAACTGGGGAATGTATGTGGAATTGCCAAATACCTGTGAAGGCATGGTTCGACTTCAGGATTTGGATGATTATTATGTATTTGATGAGAGTAAGTACGAACTTCAGGGCGAAAGAAGCCATCAGATTTTCCGCTTGGGACAGAAAATAAAAATTTGCATTGCAAATGCAGATAAAGCAGCAAGAACCGTTGATTTTCACCTGGCAGATGATGTAGAATAGTAACTGCACCGGTGAGGTGTGGAAGTGAGGTGTGTTATGGGCAACGCTGGAATTAAATTAATTGCCAATAATAAAAAAGCATATTATGATTATTTTATAGAAGATACCTATGAGGCGGGAATTTCTCTTCATGGAACAGAAGTTAAGTCACTCCGGATGGGCAAATGCAGCATCAAAGAAGCTTTTGTCCGGCCGGATAATGAAGAACTTTATGTTTGTCAGATGCATATAAGTCCTTATGAGAAGGGAAATATTTTCAATAAGGATCCACTCCGTACAAGAAAGCTTCTGCTTCATAAGTCTGAAATTCGAAAAATCCTTGGACAGGTGGCACAGAAGGGCTATACCCTGGTGCCATTAAAGGTTTATTTTAAGAACAGCCTGGTTAAAGTGGAGATTGGTCTTGCTCGTGGTAAGAAACTCTATGATAAGCGGGATACGATTGCAAAGAAAGACCAGAAGCGGGAAGCTGAAAGAGATTTTAAGGTAAGAAATCTCGCTTGACATTTTATTTTAGATTGAGTATGATATAAAAACATCGTTAGTCAGACCATCAACTACTTTTTAAGGGGTTGTACTGGTTTCGACGGGGGTGTGGAAGTTTGAGAGGCCATCCGCAGACTCCGGGACTGCGTAATAACCTGGAACCTAAATATAAAAGCTAACGAAAATTACGCTTTAGCTGCCTAGTTGCGGCTTGTCAGCCTTAGATCACTCACTGTCTAAGAATCTGGCATCAAATTTGTGAGGCCCTCTGGTGCCAAAGCTTTGCGGTATCAGAAGATTTATGAAGCTACTAAGGTCAGAAGCCTGTCATTCGGCGGCTGACTGAGGGAATGTCCGTAGAATGACTGTGATGGGAGAATCTTAGATGGATATGCCTTCGGACCGGGGTTCGACTCCCCGCAGCTCCACTACTTGTACTAAGGAAGGGACCCGCCGTAGGTGGGAGGATGCCTTAGTGCCTACGCAGAGCCCTCTGAACGGAGTTCGGATTTGTTCTCGAAAAAAGAACGCAGATTCATCTGTGTTCTTTTTTTGTGTTCAATGTAAGATAGTTTTACATTATTAAATAAAATACTTGTAAAAATTTGGCATATGATGTACCATTTCTCTGTAAATGAGTCATTTCACAAAGGAGATTGGAGAAAATGAGAAAGATTCAAAACAAATGGATTCGCGCGGCGATTCCGGCGTTATTGCTGCATTGCAGCATCGGTACTGTTTACTGCTGGTCATTGGTCAGCGAATCGATTGCAGAGTACATAGGAAGTTCAAAGGGTGCGGTAGAATGGGCATTTAGTATAGCCATTTTCTTTTTAGGTATGTCTGCAGCCTTCCTTGGTAATGTTGTAGAAAGAGATATTCATTTATCATCTTTGATATCAACAATATGTTTTGCAGTCGGTATGGTAGGAACTGGTTTTTTCATATCACAGAAATCTTTGATAGGTATATTTATCTGTTATGGTGTGATTATGGGAATTGGTCTCGGAACAGGATATTTGTCGCCAGTAAAGACATTGATGCTTTGGTTTAGTGACCAGAAAGGTCTGGCTACGGGGCTTGCTGTTGCCGGTTTTGGACTTGCCAAGGTCATTGCCAGCCCGGTTATGGAGTTTCTTCAGGCCAAGGTAGGGATTGTTGGCATGTTCTATATTTTGGCAGCGGTCTATTTTGTTTTGATGTTTGCAGGTCATCTTTTACTGGCAAAGCCGGAGGGATGGGTAGAGAGTCAGGAGAAAACCAAGGGTGTCAGTGTTCTTGATATTTTCAAAAATCGAACCTTTATTGGAATCTGGCTGATGTTCTATATTAATATTACCTGCGGACTGGTTCTTATTTCTCAGGAAAAGAGTATTGTTAAAGCCCTTGGTATGGCAGGAATGGTTGGACTTATCAGTTCCCTGACGGCTGTTTTTAATGCAGGAGGACGCGTTGGCTTCTCTGCATGGGCAGATAAACTTAAAGATAGAAATACGGTATACAAAGCTATATTCATATTATCCATAGTCTTTAACGGACTTGTTATTGCTACGAAGGGTATTGTCAATGGTTATACGCTTATTGTTATTCCCCTGCTTTTTGTCATTAATGCAGGCTATGGTGGTGGATTCAGCAATGTCCCGACATTGTTATCAGACCATTTTGGCATGAAATCCATCAGTCGTATTCACGGGCTTGTTTTGTCAGCCTGGGCCTTTGCCGGTCTCACAGGAAACCAGTTAGCCGTATGGATTGTAAATCGTGTAGGAAGTTTTGTGGATGATGGTCATGGAAATATGGTAAACCCGGTGGGATATCAGACCGTGCTTATTGTGACCTGTGTTTTGTATGTGATTGCACTGATTATAAGCTGCACACTTGTCAGTAAGAAAAAAGAAGTAGAAAAAGTATAAAAAAGACTTGATTTATTGGGTGAGCTAGTATAAAATAGTAAAAGTCGGTACGAAAGTACATGGCCTGTTGGTCAAGCGGTTAAGACGCCGCCCTCTCACGGCGGAAACAGGGGTTCGATTCCCCTACAGGCTGTAACTATTTATTATGAATAGTCCAACCCGGGAAAAACGGAATGCATCTGCATTCCGTTTTTTCTTTGTGTTTGAAAAAGTTTGACTTAAAAAGATAGATAATACTTTGATTTTAAAATTACTATACCATTTATTTCCATTCGCCTTGAATTTTAAGTGGTTTTATATTAAAATGATATAAACTGATTTAAATTTAAGGAGGATTTTAGTATGGCATTGATGACAGGAAAAGAGTATGAAGAAAGTTTGAAGAAGATGAAGATGAGAATCTTTCTCTTTGGCGAAGAGATTGAAACAGCAGTAGGACATCCGATTCTGCAGCCTTCCATTAACTCTATTAAGGCAACCTATGATTATGCTCAGATGCCGGAGTATGAAGATTTGATGACTGCAACTTCAAATATCACCGGCGAAAAGATTAATCGTTTTACAAACATTCACATGAGTGCATCTGATTTGGTTAAGAAGGTTAAGATGCAGCGTATGCTCGGACAGAAAACAGCAGCTTGTTTCCAGAGATGTGTAGGTATGGATGCTTTCAATGCTGTATATAGTACAACTTATGAAGTAGACCAGAAGTGCGGTACGAATTATCATGAGAATTTTAGAAAATTTGCAGCTTATGTTCAGAGTAACGACCTTGTTGTAGACGGTGCGATGACGGATACAAAGGGTGATAGAAGTCTGGCACCATCAAAACAGGCTGACCCGGATTTATTCCTTCATGTTGTTGAACGTCGTCCGGATGGTATCGTTGTCCGTGGCGCCAAGGCTCATCAGACAGGCATCGTTAATTCCCACGAAGTTCTTGTTATGCCTACAATTGCTATGGGTCCGGATGATAAAGATTACGCTGTATCCTTTGCAGTACCATTGGATTCAGAAGGCCTGATTATGATTGTTGGCCGTCAGAGCTGTGATACAAGAAAACTTGAAGATTCCAATCTTGATGTTGGTAACGATGTTTATGGCGGTATGGAAGCGTTAACCGTGTTTGATAACGTATTTGTACCAAATGACCGTATTTTCCTGAATGGAGAAACTGAATTTGCAGGAATGCTTGTTGAGAGATTTGCCGGATACCACAGACAAAGCTACGGCGGATGTAAAGTAGGTGTTGGCGATGTTTTAATCGGTGCATCTGCATTGGCAGCTGAATATAACGGTGCTGAAAAAGCATCCCATATTAAAGATAAACTTATTGAGATGACTCATTTGAATGAGACACTTTATTGCTGTGGTATTGCCTGTTCTGCAGAAGGTACAGAAACAGCATCCGGTAATTACCTTATCGATTTAATGCTTGCGAATGTTTGTAAACAGAACGTTACACGTTTCCCATATGAAATCGCACGTATTGCACAGGATATCGCTGGTGGCTTGATGGTAACACTGCCATCTGAAAAAGATATTAACCATCCGGTAGCTGGTGAATATATTAAGAAATACTTTGCAGGAACAGCATCTTCTTCTTTAGAAGACAGATTCAAAGTTATGCGTCTTATTGAGAACCTGACACTTGGTACAGCAGCAGTTGGTTACCTGACAGAATCTCTTCATGGCGCAGGAAGCCCACAGGCTCAGCGTGTTATGATTGCAAGACAGAGCAATATGCCTGGTAAAAAAGAACTTGCAAAGGCAATTGTACATATTAAAGACTGAACAGGAGCTGAAAGCTGATGGAAGTTCTTGAAAAAATCAATAAAGTCATAGATACTTCGGTGCGGCCCTATTTACAGGGCCACGGCGGAGATATACAGATTCTGGATTTTACAGATGGTATTTTGAGATTCAAGCTTACAGGTATGTGCTCGAACTGTCCATCATCCTTGTTTACAACAGAAGATATTGTTAAAAAAGAGGTTGTTGAGCAGGTGGAAGAGGTTAAGGAAGTTCGTCTGGAGGCCGGCGTCAGTGATGAGATGATAGACTTTGCAAAAAGTCTTTTGAATCATGTATGAGGCTGCTTATGAATATTGGCGTGAAATACTGTGGTGGATGTAATCCAAGATATAACAGAACAAAATTTTTTGAAACTGTGAAACAGGGCTGCGAGAATATCGAATTTCAATATGTTCAGCCGGATGTTGTATACGAACATTTACTTGTTATCTGTGGGTGCCCTTCGAAATGTGCTGATATATCAGCCATTCAGGTAGCTGGAGAAACCATAAAAGTTTCGGAAGCAGACCGGGCAGAGGACATTATTGAAAGATTGCGAAAGACTTGTGAGCCGCTGTAAGCGGCTTGCCTACGCAGAGACTATTCGAACGAAGTTCGAAATTTAATGGCGATGCTCAAAGACTTGTGAGCCGCTGTAGGTGGAATTACAAATTTGGAGGCAGAGCGGATGCTTAATGATAGTAAAAGAAATTATGTACATATTTATATGGATTTAACAGATGATATTATGTATTATCATTTTGTGTCCGCTCCATATGCCCTCGGTCAGGTGCTGTTGGACTTTGTCTATGGGGATGTTGACCGGATAAAGGCAGAGCCGGAACGTATTCGGGAACTTCATCCTTACTTTTCTCTCTGGACAGAGGAGATGACGCAGTCACTTTTTGCACAGACGGACGAGAAGAAGGGACTGACCCTTGAACAATTAAAACATCTTCAGAGTATCTATAAAAAACTTTTGGATACATGGGTTGGAGATATTACAGATGCGAATGAAGAAGCTTCACACTATCTTTTGCGTCACCCCTTTTATTCAAGCGGAACATTGACGAATAGAACGGTTGAAAATGAAAACCACTGGATGGTTGATTATTTCCTAATGAGCTTTGAAGACTGTCTGATGTGTGAACTGATGGAGATTATCCGTCGTCATATGAATGTGAAGATTTGTAAAAACTGTGGACGATTTTTTATTCCGAAGCGAAGCAATGTGGATTACTGTACAAGAGTATTTTCAGAAGATGGAAGAACCTGCTCTGATGTGGGCTATATGAAGACATTTGCCAAGGCGGTTAAAAAAGATGAATTACTTCAGGCCTATACAAGAGCTTATAAGGCTCACTATGCCCGAATGACGAAGCCTAGAAAGCGAATGGCGAACATGACCAGGGATGAATTTGAATCCTGGTATAAAGAGGCGAAGGAAGGCCTTGAGTTAGCCAGACAGGGCAAAATAAGCCCGGAAGCTTATAAAGAATGGCTGAAGAAATAAAGGGAGATTTCAGATGTTTCGAACAGCTATAATAACAGCGAGTGATAAAGGATATGCGGGCATACGACAGGACGAAAGCGGAGCTTTAATTGAAGCTATGCTGGATGAGGATTATGAGGTTGTTTGCAAAGTAATCCTGCCGGATGACAGAAAGGTTTTAGCGGATGAGATGCGTAGATTGTGTGTAGAGTCTGTTGACTTGATACTGACTACAGGCGGCACTGGCTTTTCAGAGAGAGATGTGACACCGGAAGCTACCCGGGATGTTGTAGAACGGCTGGCACCGGGAATCGGTCAGGCTATGATGTTCCATAGTCTGTCAATTACACCTCGAGCAATGCTCAGTCGACAAATTGCCGGGATATGCGGACATACGTTGATTATTAATCTTCCGGGAAGTCCAAAGGCAGTGAAAGAAAATCTTGAATATATTTTAGGACCTTTAAAGCATGGAATAGAGATTTTAAAAGGTGAAGCCGGAGAATGTGGAAAAAACATTTGACAAAGCTTAAACCGTTATGTATAATATCATTTGTTGAGTTAATTTGAACTTGATAATTTGCCGGCGTGTCGGAATGGCAGACGAGGCAGACTCAAAATCTGTTGTGGGCAACCACGTGCGGGTTCAAGTCCCGCTGCCGGCAGTAAACTTAAGACGCTGCATCCTTTAAAAGAAGGGTGCAGCGTTTTTATGTTGTCTTAAAATAAAAAAGGCGTCTGAATCATTCAGACGCCTTTTGCATATTCTGTTAAGAAATGATACCTGCTTCTCGTAATGAATCTAAGGAAGTTTGAGCATCCGTTTTTAAGGATTCATCACAATCACTATCAATGACCTGCTGGAAACAATCGGCAGCCTGGGTATAATCTTCGGTGAGAAGAAGACACAGAGCCTTATTAAAGGTGACTTCAGGCTGTTCGGACGATAATTCCAGAGACCTGTTGAAAACATCAAGTGCTTTCGCGTAATCCTCTTGCTGGATATAAATCTGACCCATGAGGGAAAGAATATCAGGCTGGGAAGGGTTAAGAACCAAAGACTCTTCAAAATCTTTCATGGCAAGCTCATAGTTTTCAAGAAGAACATAGGTGCCGGCTCTTTTAAGATAGTAATCTGCTGTGGCAACATCATTGTCAATAATATACGTGATATTATCAAGAGCAGACGTGTAATTGCCATTGTCAACATCGGAAAGAAAAGAGGTCATGTGTGAATTAATATCATTCACATGATTCTGCTCCGATTCAATAAGTTCCGACTGTTCCTCATAGGCACGCTGACGATTCGCGGCCTGCACCGGTTCGTTCTGGTTGGTCAAAGAAACACCGAGAACAATGGAAAAAACCATAGCTGCGACAAAAACAACAGCCACGGGCTTTCTATGAAAATAGACCCATTTAAAAAAATTATCAACACGGGGGTTTGAACGCATTTTGTATACCTCCTAGTAAAAAATGGTAGTGTCAAATAACTACCTTGTTTTATTGTTCTAAACCTTGATTTTATGGGAGTTTGCAATAAAAAGAGCAATGACCTCCCTTTTTTGGTATAATG
>SAAB01000125.1 GCA_009929615.1 Clostridia bacterium
CGCTCAATTTTTGAATCGCTGTTGCTGACGGATTTATGGGTTATGAAGTTTTCGCAATAGGACTTCTGCATCAGCACATCACCGATGTACTTTTCATTACTGACAAGCCGGGTGATCATTCCCTTTACCCACTTCTTAGAGCCATTTGGTAAAAGTGCTTTCTTTTCATTGAGAATCTGTGCGATTTCCTCTGCGCTGATATCCTGATTGTAAAGGTCGAAGATTTCTCTGACCACTTCAGCTTCCGGTTCATAGATCACATAGCCTTTTCTGTAGCCATAGGTTGTTCTCCATGGTGCCTTACCCATCTTGTATCTGCTTCTGATACCGACCTTGACGTTTTCGGAAATGGAGCGGCTTTCCTCCTGCGCCATTGCGGAAAATATGGTAAGCAAGAGTTCAGAAGTGAGGTTGGTAGTATCCAATCCTTCCTTCTCAAAGTATACGCCCACACCACATTCTTTCAGCTCTCTTGTGTATTTGAGAGAGTCCTTTGTGTTTCGAGCAAATCGTGATATCGACTTAACCATAAGTATGTCAAAGCAGCCTGCCTTGGCGTCCGCATACATTCTTTGAAACTCCGGACGGTTTTTAACACTGGTACCGGTCGCCCCATCATCGGCATAGATTCCAGCCAGCACCCAGCCAGGATGTTCTTCAATAATCCTTTTGTAAGAACTCATCTGAAGGTCAATACTGGTTTGCTGTGCTTCAAGGTCCGTACTGACACGGCAATATGCAGCTACCCTTTTTGTTTCAAACAGGGGCTTATTTCCTGACCGCTGTTGCTTGATGATAGTTACATTACTGGCGATATTGGATTGTTCTCTTACAATATTTGTCATGCGCGTCTCCTTTCTGCAAATATCTGCTGCACTTTGTCGTAATCTTCCCGTGAGACAATTGCTGGGTGATGGTTTTTGATATAATGCTGCTCTCTTTCACCTTTGTTGACCTTGTCCTTTTTTGTCAGGTAATCGACCCTGTAGGTTTTGGCTGTGAGCAGGTCACCAACGTAGGCCTCATGCTTGAGCATATTGCGGATAGCAAGATCGCTCCATTTCCTTGTCGCGCCTTTTTTTGCTTCATATGCAATCATGGTCTTACAAATCTCACCGCAGCTTTTGCCATCCAGGAAATACCTGTACACCATCCTCACCCGCTTGGCTTCTTCCATATTGATGTGCCACTGATGCACGCCATCGGTTGTGAAGTGGTCTCTTGTATAACCGTAGACTGCTCGTCTGATTGGGTCACCTGCCTTGTTTCTTCTCTCAACTGCCCAGCTGATGTTTTGTGAGATGGAGTTGCTTTCTTCCTGGGCTACAATGGACATAAGGGTTAAGACCATCTCGATGTTTTCATCTTGGGTTGTGATTCCTTCCTTTTCAAAATGTACAATCACACCAAGTTCTTTAAGCTCACGGGTGTACTGGATGCATTCGGCAAAGTTTCTGGCAAATCGGGAAATGGACTTTGTGTAAACCTCTTCAATTCTGCCAAGCCTGCAGTTCTGTATCATTTCCATGAAACCTGGTCGTTTTGCGGCCTGGACACCAGAAATACCGTTGTCTCCATAAACTCCTACCAGCATCTTGGTTGGATCATTTTGAAACAGTGCTGTGTAGTAATCCCGCTGGGCTTCATAGGATAATTCCTGTTCTTCTTCAAGTGTTGATACTCGGCAATAAGCTGCCACTCTTATCTTATGGGCGCCGGTTATTGGAGTATCTTTTCTTTGGGCCACAACATTGTGGTGAATGACCTTCATTGTTCTCATCGCTATTCCTCCTTCCCGAAAGCTGCCCTTTTGCTTTCCTTAACTGTTATTGAGGGCTAAAAAAAGAGACATCCGGTTCATTTTCCGAATGCCTCGTTAATTGTGTAATTCATGCGCGCCACCTCCCTTGTTTGGTCGTCATATTAATCACTCTACCGCGCTAGGATATCAAGTTATATTTTGTACAAATATAGAGGTGGTTTATTTGGTGTTTTTCTTTCATTATAATCTGGCGCATATTTATACGGTGCTAAGCACAGATATTTCTAAAATAAAATGGCCACTAATCCCGCCAGATTTATGTAGGCCATTCTATCTTCTTATGTAGAAATTTTTCGCGTATAATATCTCAATTTGTTAAATCAGATCCATCTGAATAATTGCTGGTATATAGTTCCGTCCTTACTCTCTCTTATATCAAAAATCCTAAATCTATTCTGGTCGTTTTGGTAAAAAGCAAGCAATTCTTCTTTGTTCTCACATTCCAAATAAACAACACATCCCCCAATTTGTTTCTGAACATTTTCTAGTACTTCGATCGCAAGATTCATAAGCTCATCGCCAGTAATTGGACAATTCTCACATGCGAAGTTTTTGCTGAATTGAGCTATCAGAAATGCAGAAATCTTATATGACTTATCCTCCTCAGATAATTCAGAAAACCTAGTCATCTTCCTTTGAATTGTTTTTGTTAATCCAAAACTAGAAATTTCAATTGCCTTATGGGCCAGGCAAAACATAGCAACAACACTAGAGCTCTCGTCAATGACAAAATGTGCTTGAGTTTCCGCAAAATGTAATTAAAAAATGAATATATCCTTCCAAAGTACCAATCTATCGAATTTTTGAATTATTCAGAGTGACAGTGACTGGAG
>SAAB01000126.1 GCA_009929615.1 Clostridia bacterium
AGTACATTTATTTAATGTGTTAATGCGAATCGGCTATGAATCTATATAGATTCACTAACGAATTGCATGAGATTCAGTAGAGACTATTTTTTTGTAAAACATTTATTTACAAGTGCCATGAATCTATATTAGATTCGTGGCTAAAAGGATAGTGATTCGTGAAGTGAATCTTCATTTCTATCATAGTGACTCTAATTGTGAATCGCGCAACATGCGTAGTTTTAGCTCTTAGGGTTTTATGGATTATACGAGATTATAATTGTGAGGGACTATGGCTAAGATCCAGGTTTATGTAAATGACAATGTTGCTGAAAAAATTAATGCGATAGCAGTTCAGCGTCGTGCTGAAGGTGCGAAAGAGAAAGATATAAGCTATTCAAGTATTGCATCTATGTTGCTTGAGCTTGGTTTGCGTGTCTATGAAGCCCAGATGGAACGTAAAGAATCCGGATTTAATCAGATGGCATTCAATAGAGCACTGCTAGAAAGCATGGTTAAAACTCAGTTTACTGTAAATAAGGTGCTGGGGATCGAGTGTCTAAGTCCTCATGTTAATGGCAATCCAAAGTGGGAATGGTCAGGGTTAATAGAGAACATACGGGACGATGTTAGTGCGGTGATGGAGAAGTTCTTTCCGAATGAAAGTGAGATTGAGGATGAATAGCGTAAGATTTTACGTAATATAAATGTAATCATTGGTTGGGCTGGCTTATTTATTGTAGAATGAATTATTGTTCTTCTTATTGGTGAATATTTGGAAGAATGATCTAAGCTAATCAGATGACATCCTTTTCAATGGGATTTATAATTTAGGTGTAATTGAAAATTTGAGAATCATTGGTGTAGAGAGTCGAACCCTCTCTACACCAACTATCCATAGAAACCTTCTAAGGAGGAACCTATGTGTGCGATGGATCGTAGTAGTGATGACAGCTTAAGTCAATCGGTTAGGGATGCTCTTCTTCACATAAAGGGGTTGTATAACATCTCACCTGTCTCTGTTTGCGTAAGAAACCAACAACGTGATGTACTATATTCCAACACATCATTTGAACAAATGTATGACTTTTTTAAAACAGAATGTGTAGCAGGTAGTTTCTCTGGAACGTTTTATGAATTGGAGTTGATGTTTTCCCAATTAGAACTTGATTGCATGGTGCTAGGTAAAGGCTGTGTTTTAAGTAAAATTTTTTCGTGTGGAAAATCGAATTTTCAAATTCGGATTGAGTGTATCAGTCTTTTGGATGATGATTTTTATTTTTTTTGGCAAATAAATCTTCTGATAACGGTTCCATTACCCAGCCGGAAAATGGAGGTTATCAAATCAAATGGTAATTCAGATTTTGATGAGGCTATTTCAAAGATAAGTGATTTGAATATAATTCCTCTTTCATTTTATGTTCTTGGCTTTAGCTATTTGGATATATCAAGTTATATCTGTGTGTCTGAAAAAATTGTGAAAAAAAGAATCGATCGTTCGAAAGAGAAAGTACTGGAGATCTATCCTTCTTTTAACTCATTTATATCGGATTGTTACAAGACCAGGAAAATATATTTTTTCATTGAGAATGTTTACGAATATATAATGTTAATGAAGTGTTAAATAAATTGGGGCTATTTAGCCCCTTTATTTCCTGTGCCTTTCTGTGTAATGATTTGTCTATAAGGTCTCGAATCGGAGAAGTTGTGTGTCAAAGCGTTATACCAACACTGGAAATAAGAATATTGTTTCCGTTTACCTTGATGACGACACTCATGCACTTTTAGTTAGCGCAAAGAACCGTAGTGGCAGAACGAAGTCAACGGAAGTGGCGATGCGACTTAAAGATCATCTAAGACGCTTCCCCAATTATATTTTTTCTGAACAGAGCGAGGAGGAAGGAAGGTAAAGATATAAAAAATAAGGTTTAGATGTGATTTTCTACTAACGTATACATTCTCTTTAAAGGAAATAAATATGAATGCTGTATTAAGTGTTCAGGGTACTGCTGTCTCTGAAGAAACCAAACCGTCTTTTCTGTCCCGCGTTTTCAATAAAAAGAAAGCCCTGAAAGTCGCTAAAGTTGCGCTGCCGGTTGCTGCTGTGGCGGCGTTCTTCCCGGACGCTGCGATGGCCACCACCACGGCAACCGACCTGATGAAATCCGGGGATTCTACCGTTAAAGGCACGTTCGGTAAGTCTTCCAGCGTCGTCAAGTGGGTGGTTCTGGCTGAAGTCGTAGCAGGCGGCATCATGTACATGATGACCAAAAATGTGAAGTTCCTGTTCGGCTTCGCCATCATTTCGACCTTTATTACCATCGGTATGTCGGTCGCCGGTTACTGACAGGGAATACGTGATGACGGGAGACGAATTAAAGAAATACCGTTTCCCGGAAACACTGACTAACCAGAGCCGCTGGTTTGGCTTATATCTTGATGAACTTATCCCGGCCGTGATTTGTCTCGGCTGGGGTTTCTGGACCAGTAAGTTCTTATTTGGTATGGCCGCAGCGGCACTGGTTTTCTGGGGTATCAAGAAACTGAAAAAAGGGCGGGGCAGTTCCTGGCTACGCGACCTGATTTACTGGTATCTGCCAACCTCCCTT
>SAAB01000127.1 GCA_009929615.1 Clostridia bacterium
ACGAATTTGGTGGCAGCGGTCTTGTACACCCTGTTACCACGGTTCAGAAGTTCCCCAACTTACTGAACCTTCGAAAAACCACCTCCCCAGGTGGTTTTTTCGTTTCTGGATAAGAGACTACGACGACAGACGGATGATCTCAAGAAAATCCTCTCTAACAGGTTATATTCAGAGTAAAAAAGTGAGCTTAAATATGACTTTTTCAATAACAGAAGTGCGTGAGGGGCGTATTGGTTCTTTAGTTATTACAAAAGAGCTTTACGATAAATTAGAAAAATACTCTTGCTCAAATGGATTAATAACATCCACATACAACCATGGTCATGGCGTTGTTAGATACTACACCGTGAAATATTGCCTCCAGATGAACTATCACGGACAAAATCATCCTCAAAAATATCTTATTAAAAGAGGGGGGAGATATCCCAGCAAGTATTCAATGGTCAAAAAAACCGTTGAAGAGTTAGAGTATTCAACACCGACATTTGACGCAATATGTAGGAACATAGCAATAAAATACCCACACATGGTCAAGTTTGCTAATTACATATCAGAAACCCCATTAAAAGGCTTCGCCGCAACCTTTAATAACTCCGTTGATAATGATTAAGTGTTATTTACCATAACATCCCTGTTATGAATCGGCAGAAGCCAGCTCCGCAAGCCTCTTACACGTAGGCGTAAAAAACCCCGCACAGGGCGGGTTTAGGGATAGTGCATGGTTCTGGCACGATAAAACCAATCCTGCGCAGCAACATCATCTTGCTCGACCCCCCATCCATGTTTATACATCTCACCAAGAGATGCCTGAGCTCCTGCATGATCTTGCTCAGCGGCCAGAATAAACCAATGGAAAGCCTGCCTATCACTTTGCTCAACGCCCATACCGAGATGGTACATCCAGCCAAGTTTAAATTGGGCACTACTGTGGTCTTGCTTCGCAGCACAGAGAAACCATTCGACTGCTAACGCATCATTTCTTAAATCAGAGAAAGTATACAGCCTTCCAAGCTGAAACTGAGCCTCTGCATGACCTTGCTCAGCAGCTTTCTGATACCATTCCGAAGCTTTTTGAGCATCTTTATATCCACCTAACCCCAGATGATATGCCAAACCAAGACTAAACTGGGCATCATCATGGCCTTGCTCAGCTGCAAGCTGAAACCAGTATATAGCCTGCTTATAATCCTGATGCACACCAAGACCGCATGAGAATATCTTACCCAGATGAAATCTAGCCTGGCTATCTCCAGCAGTAGCTAGTGCTAACCAGCGCTCAACAGAGAGTGACGGCATAAGGTCATCCCTTAATTGTGATCTGAATATCATCCTCATTCACACCAAAATATAAAGCCAACCCTGCTTTAGCCTCTTTTAGATTTATCGGCCTAACTCTGTTGCTATCCTCCTCATACTCATCATATTCATCCCCGCCTTTTATCGTATTCAAGACTAAGGAATCCTCTTTAGGTAGGGGTTGGAAATCCACTTTAGAGATATCAATTCCCATGTCTTCAAGTTTTCTATAGGAGACTGGATTACGATTGCCGTCCCACTGCCCAGGGATATCAATTTCAGCATAGGAATCAATATTTATGATCCAGCGCTTAGGGTTTTCAGGGGCTCGACTTACTCCGGATATTTTCCCGATCATAAATGCATGATGATGCTTAGCCTCCTGACTACCCCAGTCTTTTTTCGAATTTTGGACGCAAACCAGGTACGGAAGCTTAGCTACGTGAGTAGCATCAAGTCTCCAAGCTTGGCTTCCTCCACTATTTAAAATCTCAGTAATACCCCTAGCTGTAAGAACAGTAATGCAGTCAGTATCAAACATAGATATCTCCATTTTTGTTTTAAAAAAGGCAAGTCACCGCGTAATGACAATCTTTTTAGCATCAAAAACGGAAGAGCTCAACACTAAACTACAAGATATATACAAATAACTAGCTTAACTACTACAACCATTACTCCTAGAGCTGCAAAAAAACCAGTAAAACACTACTCGACTTCGGCCGGAGGGCTTTTTCTCTCTGGACTCAGTCTGAGTGACAACATGATGTGTGAAGTATGAACCCGCCACACCGCCGCATTTAACATAAGAGTTCTTGTCGGCACCGCTCCGGACGGGTTCGCCACAAACGGGGCGGCAGTCAGGTAAAACCGGCAACAAACCACCCGATACACCGCCCCGTTCGTGACAGATAAATTTTACCCGGCTGCATAGCCATGCAGCCAGATGCATGGCGTGTAAAGTCACACTAAAATCAGCGCGAACGCCTTAAAAACAGGTAAATGCTTCTCCAGCCAGTCCCACAGCCCGGCCGCCAGATACAGGCAGTTAAGTACAGCTTCAATGACGTTAAGCAATTTCATAATTCCCCCCCAGGTATAGGCCGTGATCTTTTTGATCACGAACCTATTTAGCGGGAGAAGTAAGAGCCCCTCTTCGTGCGGGTTGTCAGCTGCCTGGATGGTTTAAAGTGTCGGCCCGCGGTAGGTTTTCTGCGGCTGGCGCTCCAGCTCCAGTGTTTT
>SAAB01000128.1 GCA_009929615.1 Clostridia bacterium
GCCATGAAGACATCACAAGCGTTGAAGCAAAGAAAAGAGTAGAAACCACTTGCTTGACTCGCCCCTAAAGGAGCGAGATTGCGCAAGCACTCCGTTCAACCGCTTGCCCATGATCGGCTCAAGCATCAGGTTCTCAGCGATGGCTTCGCGGGCCGACTGGTTGAGGTGCTGGCCGATGGCGTGGACACGCCGCACAAGGGCGGGCTGTGGATCTTCGCCAGCGAGATAGACCACGCGCCCGGTGTGCGCCGGGGCCAGTCCTACAAGGTCGCCGCCTGCCACACTGCAAGCGATTGACATGGCCGCTTCAAGAGCAAAAAAGCTCTTGCCAGTTGCGCCAGGTGCAACAAGTGCGCCCACGGTTCCGGCCAAGAATCCGGGCCAGATGAAATCAAGTTCTGGCGGCTCATTGGTGAAGGCCGCCATAATGTCTAAAGCCATGCTGTTCTCCTGTGTAGAACGGTTATGGTTAGGCGCTGCCGGGTGTTCCCGCACCCTGCCGCGCCGCTTCTGCCTTCGCCTTGGCGGCATAGCCCGCTTCCAGACTGGCGGCATCGGTCGGCGTGTCGCCGTCGATGGGCAGGCCAGAAGCGAACATGAGCGCATCACGTAGGGCAATCTCTGCTTGCCCGTACTGGCGTCCCTGAAAGGCGCTGTGGCCTTCCGTGCCGGTGTCCCGCACGGTGCGCCCGCCGTCGATGATGCGCCACTCGTACCAAGCGTTTTCCGGCTCGCCGTAGACCTCGATCATCGCGCCCAAGGAATCCGGGGCGGGAATGGTGTAGATCGTTTTCATTTCGCAATCCCCAAGAACACGGCCAAGCAACGCTCAACCTCAAGCAGTGCGTCCGCGTCGATGCGCCCGAAAGCTGGCCCTACCTTGCTGCGCAGCACCGTCATCGCCTTGTCGACCATCACCTGCGATGGCTTCTGCAAACCGTTCTCTGCGCTCGGCTGAACCGTGACGCGCAGCAACGGCGCGGCATTAAGTGTGCTGGTGACAGGCAGCACGGTAACGCTGCCGTGCTCGCTGAACTGGTTGGCCTGAACCACAAGCGCAGGCCGTGGCTTGCCAAAGTCGCCCTGCATGGCGATGGTCACAAGGTCGCCGCGCATCATTCCGTCCAGCCGTCCACGTCTGCCAAGGCTTCATCCATGAACTGCTGCATGGCGGTGTCGGCGCTGTCGGCCTGAGCCACAAGCAGGCATTGGCGGCGGCACTCCTCCGCGAAGTCGGGGCGGCGCGTATCCGGCACCCAGATTTGAACCGGACGAAGCCCCGCCATGCGTAATGCATCGCGATGCTTCTGAACCCGCTGATTAACGTGTGCTGTTGCCATTTCCAAGCCTCCAATTAAGTTACATGCAACATTGTACGCACCTCGCAAGTTACATGCAACAGGTATTTAAAGACTCATCCCCGGCGAGTTATCGCGCTCGATCTTCTGCGCCTTGGCCTGCTCCTGCTGGCGTACAGGCTCGCGCCCTTCCAGCTTCTCCCACTGCTGGCGGTACTTCCCAAGCTCGGCGGCTTGGCGGTCGCCTGCGGCGCTGTAGGCATAGCGGGCGGTGCGCTGCGCGTAGTCGTTCCAGTCGCGGCCCTCGTCCTTCTGCCGGGTGGCCGGGGCGCACTGGCGGATAGCGCCCTCGATGGCGGCTTGATCGTGGCCGGTGACGCGCATACGCACGGCAATCATGGAATCCAAGCGGGACAAGTCCACCTCGCCGCCACGCTGCCGCTTGAGCACGTCGCGATAATGCCGCTGGTAGGCGTCGATCGCGCTGCCGCTGGCCGCTGCAAGCTCCAAGGCGGGCTTGGCTTTGCTGCGCTCGGGCTGCTGCGCCTTCAAGGCCGCTTGCCGCTGATACTCGGCGTCGATCTGGCTGGACAAGGCCAGCGCCTTGATGCACTCCCGGCGCTCGGCCTTGAGCAAGCGCACCTCGGGATAGCTGCCGTCCTCCCGCTGGTGCTTGGGCTTGCGGTTCTCGTAGCCGGGTGCACGGTGCGGGTGGATGGCTCCCGATAGCTTCGGGTCGCCGTATTCACGGTTCAGGGCATCGCTCAGCCGGTTGCCCACGTCCTTATCGTGGGCCGTCCCCAGCTTCGGCACGGTGATGATGGCCTGATAGTTGCCGGGGCTGGATTCAAGCACGGCGGCGGGCTGGTAGCCGTCGCGGATAAGCCGCTCCAGCTTCTCCCGGTTCATGTCGTCGATGAGGATGTGATGCTTCTTGTCCGATAGCGGCGTGTAGTAGAGGTTTTCGCCCCGGCGCTGTAGGCGCTGCATCTCCGGCGTGCGCTGCTCGATCTCCTGCGGTGTGAAGCCCCGCGTGATGCCGTCCTTCTTGTCGAGGATGAAGGTTTGCTTGCTGCCGTCCTCGCGCATCTTGATAGACGTTACCCGGTAACGCTCTGCGCCTACCGGGGGTCGCCTCAGAAAACGGAAAATAAAGCACGCTAAGCCGGTTGCAGTGGCCGTAGCGGCCTGAACTTGCCCGCGCCGATCTTGGCGCTGCTGCGCCA
>SAAB01000129.1 GCA_009929615.1 Clostridia bacterium
AAAACTTGCTAAAACAAGAGACTTATTGCTTCCTAAATTAATGTCAGGAGAAATCGATATTTCCAACCTCGAGTTCTAAGCCGCTAAATTCTTGTTTATACGTTCGTTTTCTTCAATCTTGTCGTCTATGGTTCCAAGAAATGCTCCAATCTTCTTTTGCTCTTCATATGAAACCGGTACCTGTACTGAGATACCACGCATTGTTGACCCAGACACCTCTTTGAAAGTAGTGCCACTACCCACATGCTCAATATTTTCCTTGTTATACTTCAACAGGTAGTACAAAAATAAATAGTCTGTGTTCTTGTTGGGAACGATACTCTTAAATCCCTGATTTGTGCAAACTTCATTTTCTGCAATCGCAATATAGCCAATTGGGGCACGTGAAGAGAAGAGAATGGCATGAGGTGGCATTAATTGAGTTGAGCAGCTTTTCAATCCTAACTCTGTGATATTTCTTTCTCCATGTGAAATAAATCTTCCAGTAAAATTGGAGAGATCTTTCGGTGTGATCCATGCTATTTTACCATTATCATAGTTTTCCAACTTTTTTGTGGATGGTGTAGCTCCACCAACAATCTCTCCTACATCTGATAATTTGCATTCTATCCATTTACCCATTCTCTGTACCTTCCTAACCTATGTATTTCCTGTGCGCCAACTTAACGTTGCTTTGTTTGACCATCGCATACTGAAGCGTCGTATCTATTCTTTTATGTCCTAATAGCTGCTGCAACTGCTCTATTGGCATTCCTTTATCTATTGCCATTGTAGCAAGTGTCCGACGGAACTTATGTGGATGCACTTTTGGTATATCCAATTTATGGCCAAATTCTCTTAGTCTGCACTCAACGCCTCCGATTTTCAGCCGATCATACGGCGCTCGCAATGATACAAATAGCGCTGGATTATCGTCCGTACGCTCCTGCAAATAATTCTGCAGATGGATTTTTGTACGAGCATCGAAGTAAACCATTCGCTCCTTACTTCCTTTACCAAATACCACACATTCTCGCTCTGCAAAATTTATATCGTCGCGATTTAGAAGAACCAGTTCGCCTACACGCATCCCCGTAGAAGCCAACATATCAATCAGTGCCAGATCCCTTGATTCACAACAGTTATCGCGCATTTTTTCCAATGCCTCGTCTGTATAGGTTTCCTTTATCGTTGATGCTGCCTTCACTTTATGAATCCGACGTACCGGGCTTTTCAGGATGTAGTCCTCATCTTCCAACCACGAGAAGAAGCTTGAAAGTATGCGACGAATGTTATCAACCGTAACCTTACTGGACTGTTTCTTCTCTTGATATTCAGTCAGATACGCCCGAAGGTCATCTGTTGCCATTTCTCGGACGTTTTTTTCAACTTTAACGAACATCGTTTCAATCGTTGTTCTGTAATATGTCAGTGATTTTTCCGAACATCCTTCAATTCGTTTTGATGATAAAAAGGATTCAAGTAATTGCATATTTGTTGTACCATTTCCCGAGCCCTGCTCAGTTTCTGTTATCTCTTTATGGAACAATGCATGTTCCAATACCTCCTGCAGCCTTTCGAGCTGCGCATTGTTGAGGCTACCTAACATTTCTTGCATAACCTCGTTAATTAGTTTTTGTTTCATAGTCATTTCTCCTTTTTTCTATCATAGAGAATGACTACGGAGTGGCAGTCCCTCAATTTAGCTCTTGCCACTCGCAAGAGTAATGGTTTTATGTTAAACAAGAATTTAGCGGCTTAAATGTCAAGGCTGGAAACATCCAGTTCTCCTGACATTAACCTCGGTAATAGGGTATCTCTCATTTCCGCAAGCGAGTCGTTTTCGAGCTGATTGTTAAGAATTTGCTCGAACATCGGACCGGCAACGGAGTGGAAACGAGAAATCTCATCATCCGCAGGAATAACAAACGGCATAGCCTTGATGATTTTTGAATTAACTGCGATTGCTATTGAGGAAGTGCTTCCCATAGTCTGATAGTTAAAATCTTTCAGATAGCAGTACAGATATTCATTGATAAAAGACTTATCCGTCTTGAAGTGGGCAATGGCCTCATTGGTAGTCATTTCACCGTGAGTGATTGCAATTCGACCTACCGTGAGCTTGAAACTCAAGAGAACCGTATTGCTGGGAACAACTTTTATATTGAACTTGTCAATGGCTTCTTGCGTAAGCTGTTCGGAACTCCTGTTGATATAGGTGCCACAGCTACCCATATCCGAAATGGAAACCCATGTAACATCGGAGGGATTCGTCGTAAACCATTGATGTTCCTTGCGTGGAGGAGTTTTCCCGATGGCAATATCGAAGTATTCTTCCGCTCGGCAAGTGCGTCGTTGCTCGTTTGTTGTGTTTACGAACATCTCACGATAAAGAGCCTGCGCTTGCGCTTCTAAATTCTTGTTTATCTCATTGTTCAGCTTAATTTTATCGTCCAACACTCTCAGAACGCCTGCAACTTTCTGCTGTTCTTCAAGCGGTGGAACCTGCA
>SAAB01000065.1 GCA_009929615.1 Clostridia bacterium
ATGAATGTGAAGAATGGTCTGCATAAGGGTTAGAAAGCCCCAGCAACGCTGGGGCTAATGTTTCACTTATTTTGGGACATTTTCAAAAACGGTTGACATTCCTTTTCTTGCGTTCAAAACGGTTTTCATTGCCCTGAATAAGCCGTTTAATATTAGAGCGGTGGCGTATCCAGGCCATCAGCCAGAACACGACACTGACTGCAAAAAGATGCCATTCTCCTGGATAAAAAATCAAAACACAAACAGGGAAAGCAAGGCTCATAAACAGGGAACCAACAGAAACATATCGGGTTGTAAAAAACAGTAGGGCAAACCCAATAATTCCGATGAGACCAATGCGTAAATCCAGTGCAAGCATAACACCGGAAGTAACAGCAATCCCCTTTCCTCCTTTAAACCCAAGATAGAATGGGTAATTGTGTCCAAGTGCAACGCCCAAACCGGTATAAGCTAATAACAGCTGACTGTCCAGATTTGGGGTGAGCCACAAAGAGTAAATGATATACTTC
The DNA here is from genome assembly GCA_009929615.1 of Clostridia bacterium. Taxonomy (GTDB): domain Bacteria; phylum Bacillota; class Clostridia; order Lachnospirales; family Lachnospiraceae; genus Frisingicoccus. The sequence goes on from SAAB01000065.1 coordinate 510, forward strand.
ACCAGTAAAATAGCAAAAATTGCCTTTAAGGCATCACCAGCATAAGTAATATATCCGGCTTTTTTGCCTAAAACACGCAGGGTATTCGTCGTTCCCGAATTACCGCTTCCATATTTTCTGATGTCTATACCATGACATTTTCCATATATATAACCGGTTTGAAAACAGCCGAATACATAGCCAATGAGAAGGCAAAGAATGATATCTCGTAACATCTTTATTTTTCCTTATCCTTTCTTTCGCGAATAATAAATTTCAAAGGTGTTCCACGGAAACCAAAAGCTTCACGGATTTTATTTTCAATATAACGTGTATATGAAAAATGAGTCAATTCTTTATCGTTGACAAAAATAACAAAAGTTGGTGGCTTTACAGCAACCTGCGTGATGTAATAAAGTTTCAGCCGGCGGCCTTTATCTGAAGGCGGCTGCTTTAATGCTACTGCTTCAGCCATGATTTCATTTAAAACACCTGTGCCGATTCGCAGGGAATTGTTTTCAATAACCATATCGATAAGTTCATAGAGCTTTGTGAGACGCTGTCCTGTCACAGCTGAAATGAAAATCAATTCTGCGTATGGCATATAGGACAGGGTTTCTCTGATTTTTTTTGTATATTCATAGATGGTTTTATCATTTTTTGTAATACTATCCCATTTATTAACAGCTATAATAACGCCTTTTCCACGTTCATGGGCAATACCTGCAATTTTAGCATCCTGTTCGGTAACACCTTCGTTGGCATCAATCATTAAGATAACGATATTTGCGCGTTCTACTGCGGTTACAGCACGAATAATACTATAGCGTTCCAGTTCTTCTTTAATCTTGCTTTTACGTCGAATACCGGCAGTATCAATGAAAATATACTCCTGTCCATTGAATTTAACTGCTGTATCAACAGCATCACGGGTTGTTCCGGCAATGTCAGAAACAATAGCTCTCTGGCTTCCGCAAAGTTTATTAATAAGTGAAGATTTTCCTACATTAGGTTTACCAATAATGGCAATACGCGGACGGTCATCATCCTCCTCTTCCATGGAACCCTGTGGGAAATACTGGATAACTTCATCGAGCAAATCGCCCAAGCCAAGCAGCGAGGCTGCAGAAACACCATGAGGGTCACCGATACCCAAATTATAAAACTCATAGATATCTGCTTCGTATTTCTGGAAACTGTCGACTTTATTTACAGCAAGCACGATAGGTTTTCCGGAACGGCGAAGCATATCTGCAACTTTGAAGTCCGCATCAACAAGTCCCTGATGAACATCTGTTACAAAAATAATAACATCTGCAGTTGCGATGGCAATCTCCGCCTGTTCCCGCATACTGGATAAAATCAGATCCTTACTCTCTGGTTCAATACCACCGGTATCAATGAGGGTGAACTGTTTGTCTAACCAGGTAACATCGGCATAAATACGGTCCCTGGTAACTCCGGGTGTATCTTTAACAATAGAAATTTTGCGTCCGGCCAAAACATTAAAGAGTGTGGACTTACCTACGTTTGGACGGCCGACAACAGCTACAATTGGTTTACTCATATATATAAATTCTCCTTTTCAATCTGTGGTTCCGATATTTCCTTCTTGCCTTAGGATAATAAGGCATTATAAAGGTCTTGTCCGTTTGATTGTACAATACGAACCGGAACTTGTAAAGTTTTTTCAATTTCACTTAAATGGACATCATCCAGGAGGACATCCTCTCCGCTTCTTAGCACATTGACAGGCAAAAGCAACTGAGTTCCGAGGTCTCTGCCTTTTAATTCAGAAATAATATCCTGCCCTGTCAAAAGTCCGGATACGGTAATTCGAGGTCCAAAAAACTGGTTGGTTATTTCAACGACATCTGCCTGTATCTCCGGGTGTTTTTTGTTGAACTGATTGACAAGTTCCTGTATAAAAGGTCCGGCCAGCTTACCGGTAGCCAGAGTACAGTGCTTTGCCGGAGATGTCTTTTGGGAATCTTCATGAAGGGCCATAAGAAATTCCTGCTTTTGAAGACGAAGCATGCCAACGCCATTTTCAAGCTGAACATAACCATCATAATTATCTTCATCCGGCAAAGGTTCGTCTGCCAGAATATACCATTCATCACTGGCATGTACAAAATGGGTTTCATACTCATCCATAAATTGTTCCTGGTAAGAATGAATAATATTTAAAACTTCCCGAGCGTCCTCAGAAGTAAATGGTTCTAATGGATATAGACCGTCTCTGTACTTTGAAAGGCCTACCGGAACGACGGAAAGACTCTCCATATAAGGGAGAAAAGAGCCGGCATCCCGAATGGTTTTTTTAAGTTCCTCGCCATCGTTGACACCTTTACAGAGGACAATCTGACCATTCATTATAATGCCTGCTTCATAAAGCTTTTTCATCTGGTCCATGATTTTCCCTGCGAACCGGTTATGAAGCATCTTTACACGAAGTTCCGGATTCGTTGTGTGAATGGAAATATTGATGGGAGATAATTTATATTTTATAATACGCTCTAAATCTTCATCCTTCATATTCGTCAGTGTAATATAATTTCCCTGAAGAAAAGAAAGCCGCGAGTCATCGTCTTTAAAATACATGGTGGAACGCATTCCTTTTGGGAGCTGGTCAATAAAACAGAAAATACATTTATTGGAACAGGACTGGTAGTCATCCATAAGACTGGATTCAAATTCAATGCCCACGTCCTCTTCTGCTTCTTTGTCAATTTCAAGAATCCATTCCTCGCCGGATTTCTTTAACACAGTGAGTTCAATATATTCATCATTTATAAGATAGTGATAATCAAAAACATCTTTTATAGGTTCATCATTGACAGCAATGACACTGTCACCTGGTTCCAGGTCCATTTCCTCAGCAATACTTCCGGGCAATATCTTTTTTATAATATGTCCTGCTTCCATGGGATAATACATTCCCCTTTCTATAATTATTCGATTATTTCAAACATAAGAATGCTGCCAGACTTCCACGGTCAGCTCCTAAACGTCGATGAGACCAAAGAAGCTCCGGATGGCAGCTGGTACACCACTTTGTAACGGTGATATGTTCTTCAAGAATGCCCGCATCCAGCATAATCTGACGATTAGTTTCCCATAAATCAAGCTGAAACTTGCCATTCGTTTTTTTGTACATTATATTATCTGTATCGGTAAATTCTTTTTCAAAAGCAAGGGCTACATCTTCGCTGACTTCATAACAGGATTGACAGACAGAGGGACCTATAACGGTTATAATGTCTGAAGCCTTAGAACCATAGGTCTGCTGCATTGCTTCAATAGTATTTTTACCGATGCGGGCTACAGTGCCTCTCCATCCGGAGTGGGTAAGTCCAATAGCCTTTTTAACAGGATCAACAAAAAACAGTGGGACGCAATCTGCATGATAAGTAATTAAGGGCAGCCCTGGTACATTTGTAATCTGACCGTCAATGTCATAATGGGTTTTTGGTTTTGTAATGCCATGACCGGCATCTTTCTCCGTAACTACCCGCACATTCCCTGTATGAGTCTGGTCAGTGGATACAATTTTTTTCCAGTCCATATGAAGTTTATTGCAGAAAAGGCGAAAATTTTTGCTCACAGCTAGGGGTGTATCGCCACGGGTATAGGATAGATTCATGGACTCATAAATTCCCTGACTCACGCCGCCCAAACGGGTCGAAAAGCCATGTTCAACACAGCCGGTTTCTTCTAATGCCTTATATTGAAGAACCGGAATTTCGGAATTCCAGTCCACATATTCTTTTTCGGTATTATTGTTCATTTAGCTACTCCATAAAAAGTGATATTAATAAATAACTGACAGTTTAGTATATCACAATCGTCTGTTTTTCTCAAATATTTCGATAAAATAAGCACCTGGCGGTTATGATATGCCAGGTGCCGGTTATTTATTATGACATTTTTTCTATTTCTTTCTTTAATATGTTGAGCGCTTCTTCATAACTCGAACTTGTCGAATTAGGCACTCTCGTCATTCCGTTTTCACTAAAAGCTGTTTTGCCTATAGTATTATAGGTGCTGACTGAACCAACCGGGGCATTATAAACAGCATATGTATTATTATTAGCACTATATTTTATGACAGGGACAGTATCCCCCGTTTTATACTGATTTATGTCTAATGTCGTCCAATAAAAACTGTTAGTAACCTTCAGATAGCGCCATGTTTTTGCACCCATAGCATCTAAATTAACACCTGCATCTGTGAGCAGTTTATTGGCCAATGCTGCTTTTGAAGTATCATTACCTAAAGCTCCTGAATCTATATTGACTCCATCGGATACCAGCTGCGCTTTCATAGCATCAATGATAGCGCTCATCGTTTTCTGGCTTGCAAAGGAGGTTCCATCGGTATGTATCGAACATGAAACGGTAATAGCACCGCCGTCACACCTGGCCGTTATAATACCATCTTCCGGGCATAAATTCGTCATATCATAATTATCCTTCAACCATGAACTTGTCAGAAGTCCGTCGTCAATCTCCTTCGCTCCATCTGAATAATCTCCGGATATCTCGGTTCTCAGGTTATCCCGGTTTGTTGCACAAGTAGCAGCTTTGCTCTTGCCTATCTGGCCGGTAAAAGACGGAACAAGAATACCGGTTAATATTGCCAAAATCGCTACTACAATAATTAATTCAACTAAAGAAAAGCCAGACTCGTGATTTTTTTGCTTTTTATCCATAACCCCACCTCGTTTATGCTTTAGCATATTGTCTAATTATATTATACAACTATCTATTTGTTTTGCAAATAGTTATATGAAATCAAAGGCGTTTTCTATATGATGGATGCTTTCATTACCATAAATTCCAATAACATCAAATCGACACTGGATATTCTCACTATAGCCATGGGTGGAATAATAGTATAAAGCTGTTTTACAGATTTTTCGCTGCTTTCTCAGGTCAACAGCTTCTAATGGTCCGCCGCAGGCTTCATTCCTACGAAATTTAATCTCAAAAAAAACTAATATAGAGTCTTTCTGGGCAATGATGTCAATTTCGCCACATGAAATCCGATAGTTTCTTTCGATAATTCTATATCCATTACAGATGAGATATTCTGCAGCACTGTCCTCGTAGCTGGCTCCTAATTTACGTTTATTTATCATATAAAATGGGTGATAAAGCTGCGTCGGTGAATCGGGCATGGCCCAAATTTCTGGATAGCTTCAATATGTTCTTTAGAACCATAGCCTTTATGTTTATCAAAACCATATTCCGGAAAAAGTTCATGATAGGCTTTCATCATCCGGTCCCTGGTAACTTTGGCAATGACACTGGCGGCTGCAATGGAAAGGCTTTTGGCATCACCTTTTATAATCTTCTCCTGAGGAAGGTGGATTTCCGGAATGATTACAGCATCATTTAATAAAATCTGAGGCTGGGGCTGTAAGGCTGCAACAGCCTGTCTCATGGCTTCGTATGTCGCCTGAAGAATATTGATATCATCAATAACATCCGGAGAAACAATGCCTGTACCAACTGCAAGGGCTGAGCTCATAATGATATCGAAGAGCTCTTCTCTTCTTTTCTCGCTGAGCTGCTTAGAATCATTCAGATAAGGAATTTTCAAGTCTTTTGGGAGAATAACCGCCCCGGCAACGACCGGCCCTGCAAGAGGTCCTCTGCCAGCCTCATCGATACCACAGATATAGTCATAACTGACGCCAAACCTTTTTTCATAAACAAGCATCTTTTCTAAACGTTCATCTTCCGCCTTAGCCCTGCATATTTTTTTTTCAGCACTTTCAATAATTTTTTTTACACCGGCCCGTTCATCATCTCTGTAACGATTTATAAAAGTTTCCAAATCTTCAGTCGGAGTCTGGTCAAATTCTTTTTTTATATCTCCAATGGCTGCCATAGGTATTCCTTCTTTCCTTCTTAATATACTAAAATTCTCCTGCCAAAAAGCAGGAGAATCAAATTTACAAAAATTATTGATGTTTTAACAACGTAATTCTATCCAAAGGCCATATTCTAAGCCATGCACGTCCGATAATTTCTGAGCGCTTGACATTACCAACGGAAGCAAACCGACTGTCCTGACTGTTATTGCGATTATCACCAAGTACAAAATATTCATCATCGGCTAAAACAATAGGGTCAGATGCGAGTCCCGGGTCCGTCATGACTGCATTGCCATAGACATCTTTAAGTTCGTAACCATTAATATAGACATCTCCGGCGATAACTTGAACTGTCTCACCCGGCATACCAATAATACGCTTAATGAGAAGTCTGGAAGTATTATCCCGATAAGGAAAAACGATAATATCAAAACGTTTCGGATCACTAAAGCGATAGCTTATTTTATCGGTGATAAGATTCTCACCATCCTGAAGGGTTGGCTCCATAGAATGTCCGATAACAATGGTTCTCTGACCAACATACTTTACAACTAAAAGCATGATGATAAGAACGGCGGCACAATAGACAACCAGGCCGGCTATCTCACGGCCTTTGCTCTGTTCAATTTTATCTGGTTTTGTTTTTTTATCTGAATATATCTTCCTGCTCATTATCTACTCCTGTGGAAACTCCAAGGTTAAACGTCCAAGTTTTCCCGAACGGAAATCATCAATTAAAATTTTAGATGCTTTTGGAAGGTCGAGTTCATTCCCCTTCTGCCGGCAATTTCGTGCAAGGGCAACGCCCTCTAATATTTCTATTTTATCACAATTTTCATCAACTGCATATCTTTCAGCTAAAATTCCCGGATAATATTTTTTGAGGAACTCAATAAGTTTTATTGATAATTCTTCAATATTAAGAATCTCATCTTTAATGGAGCCAATAAGAGCAAGTCTCTCACCAACCAGCTGGTCATCGAATTTTGGCCATAAAATTCCCGGTGTGTCTAAAAGCTCAACATTTTTATTCAGACGAATCCACTGCTTGCCCTTTGTAACACCTGGTTTATTCCCGGTCTTTGTACAGGCCTTACCGGCATAGGTATTGATAAAGGTAGATTTTCCGACATTTGGAATGCCAACAATCATAGCTCGTACCGGACGATTAATGATGCCTCGTCTGCGGTCTCTTTCAATCTTATCTTTGCAGGCTTCCTGAATAATGCCTGTAATAATTTTCATCTGACCGCCTTTTCTGGAATCGAGTTTATGGACATAATAGCCTTTGCTCTTAAACCACCTCTCCCATTCGGCAGATTTTGCCGGATCAGCTAAATCATATTTATTTAATAGAATCAGCCGGGCCTTTTGGCCAGCCAACTGATCGATATCGGGATTCTTACTGGACAAGGGAATTCGCCCATCTACCAGTTCAATAACGATATCGATAAGTTTGATATCTTCCTGCATCATTCTCCGGGCTTTTGTCATATGCCCCGGATACCACTGAATGTTCATTGTGTTTCCTCCTATTTTACCCTGCCTTCAATATGGGCTTCATCAACAATACCTATATTGGAGGAACGGCTGTCGTAACTGCTATTATTATAATTATCACAAAGCATAAAGTATTCATCGTCACCGAGTAAAAGGATATCCTTTGCGATACCTGCATCATCGATAAGAGATTCATTTGCCGGATAAGCAATTTCTTTATTATCAATGAATATTCTTCCATCCTGTATCTGAACTTTCTCACCGGGGAGACCAACGATGCGTAAAACATAATACACATTAGACTGGGTTTCTCCGACGCGGACAGCCACTGTATCAAAACGATTTGGCGAAGAAATGTTATAGATAAATTTATTAATTCGTAAAATTTCATCTTCGTGAAATGTTGGCATCATGGAATCATCAGAAATGATTGTTTTCATACCAAATCCACGAATACACATAATAGCAATAAAAATAACAAGCAGCCACCCGATGATAAACATTCCTAAATTTACTGCCCGGGTGCCAACGCCAAGTTTTTTTAATTTCTTCGATGTACGTTTCCATTTTCGTCTTAGTTTTTTCATGGCAAGCTCCTTTACAACATAAAGCTTTAATTGTCTAAAGTTATAAAAATGGGACAACTACCTAAGTATTTGTCCCATTAATAAAATGACGAATTATTTAACCAGTTCTTTAACTTTAGCTTTCTTACCAATTCTATCTCTTAAGTAGAATAATTTAGCTCTTCTTACTTTACCTCTTCTTACAACTTCAATGTTTTCAACGATTGGAGAATGTACTGGCCAAGTTTTTTCTACACCAATACCGTTAGAATTCTTTCTAACAGTAAATGTTTCACGGTTGCTTCCGTTCTGACGTTTGATAACAGTTCCTTCGAAAATCTGTGTTCTTTCACGATTTCCTTCTTTTACTTTTGCAGATACACGTACAGTATCGCCTACGTGGAACTCAGGTACTACAGCTTTTAACTGAGCAGCTTCAATATTTTTGATAATATCGTTCATCTTTGTGAACCTCCTTAAAATTGTACCCTCTCGGGTATGTTAGTAAATAAAATCAACGTTCTTAATACAGAATGTAACAGAGGACCGCTAAAATTCATACCAAAATAATATATCACATCTATTTAGGAATTGCAAGATTTTTCCTTATATTTTCCAGTGTTTTTTTATCTTTGGAAGAAAGCTCGGCTTTTTCAAGCAATTCCGGACGGCGTTCGAAAGTGCGTTTCAGGGACTGCTCTCTCCGCCATGCATCAATATTTCCGTGATGACCGGATAAAAGGACCTCGGGAACTTTTTTGTCTCTGAACGTTTCAGGACGGGTGTATTGCGGATATTCTAAAAGACCATCCTGAAAAGACTCATACTCTGCGGAGTCATCATTATTAAGCACACCGGGGATAAGTCTGGAAATAGAATCAATCATAACCATTGCCGGAAGTTCACCTCCGGTCAAAACATAATCACCAATAGAAAGGTAATCTGTAACAATCTCTTCCAATACCCGTTCATCGATACCTTCATAATGACCGCATAAAAAAACGAGTTCTTCTTCTTTAGAAAGTTCTTCAGCAATTGCCTGGCTGAAAACCTTGCCTTGTGGCGTCATATAGACAACCCGGGGCTTTTTAACCATATTCTTAACAATATCCTGGTAACAGTCAAAAACAGGTCCCGGCTGCATCACCATGCCTGCACCACCACCATAGGGATAATCATCGACATGTTTATGTTTGTCTTTTGTGTAATCCCTGATATTGACAATATTCAGTTCAAATATATTTTTTTCGATAGCTCTTCCCGTGATACTTGTATTCAGACCATTGGATACCATATCCGGAAAAAGTGTCATTACATGAAATCGCATAGTCAAATCACCTGCGGTTTAAATCCAGAAGACCTGGTAAGAGATGTACGATAATCTTGCCTGTCTCCGGCTGGATTTCCGGAACACACTGCTCAATATAAGGAATCAGTACTTCTTCGCCGGCTTCTGTTTTTACGATAAACACATCATTGGCACCTGTCTGAAGAACATCACTCAGGATTCCAATGGACATTCCTTCGTCGCTTTCAACTTCCAGGCCAATCAAATCAACAATAAAAAATTCATTCTTTTGTAATTTTACAGCGTTATCCCGGGTTACGAGTAAATCTTTTCCTTTAAAACCTTCAACATCCTCTATACGGTCTATTGTCTTGAATTTTAAAATAGGGGTTTGCTTAAAAAATTTACAGCCTTCGACTTCTACCGGAATTTTTGTCTTTCCGGTATCAATAAAACACTCTTTGAGTTTTTTGAATCGAGTGATATCATCGGTTGTCGAAAAAATTTTTACTTCTCCACGGATACCGTGTGTATTTGCAATAACACCGACACGTAAATAATCTTCCATTCGGTTCCTTTCCTTCTTCATTCTCAAAAGACCTCAATCCACTCAGGACTGAGGTCTTTTTAATGTTAAATTACTGAAGAATTTCAACAATAACTTTTTTGTCATCCTTAGATGCGGCAGATTTTACAACAGTACGTATAGCTCTTGCAATACGTCCCTGTTTGCCGATTACTTTGCCCATGTCGTCAGGAGCTACTTTGAGTTCCAAAACAACGGACTTCGGGTGCACAGTTTCTGTGACAACAACACCTTCCGGATGGTCAACAAGAGCTTTAGCGATAACTTCAACTAATTCTTTCATCCCGGCACCTCCACCTGGAATTATTTTGTAATTCCTGCATTTTTGAATAATTTACCTACAACATCTGTTGGCTGAGCACCTGTAGCTAACCATTTCTGAGCTAAATCAGCATTGATTTTAACTTCACTTGGTTCTACGTTTGGATTGTAAGTACCAATCTCCTCAATGAAACGACCGTCTCTTGGAGAACGGGAATCAGCAACGATAATTCTATAGAAAGGAGCCTTTTTCTGACCCATTCTTCTTAAACGAATTTTTACTGCCATGTTTTTCACCTCCTGAAAATTTACTGTATATTTATAAAAAGGAAATACTTTCCTGTTTACCGATAGTTAGAAAGAAAATGGTAATTTTCCTCTTTTTCCGCCTTTACCAGATAACTGGCCGGAAAATTGTTTCATCATCTTTTTCATACTGTCAAACTGTTTGACAAGGGCGTTCACTTCATTAATAGAAACCCCGGCACCAGCTGCAATACGCTTCTTCCGGCTCATATTCATCAAGTCCGGATTTGCACGTTCCTCCAATGTCATTGACAAAATAATGGATTCTGTCCGTTTCATCTGAGCTTCACTGCCACTTAAATCAACATTCTTCAACTGACTTCCCATTCCGGGAATCATAGCAATTAAATCCTGAATGTTTCCCATGTTCTTTACCTGGCCCATGTTTTCAAGGAAATCATCATAGGTGAATTCCGCTTTTTTAAACTTGCGGGTCATCTCTCGGGCTTTATCCTGATCAATTTGGGCTTCTGCCTTCTCAATCAGTGTAAGCACATCACCCATTCCAAGAATTCGGGATGCCATACGGTCTGGATAAAACTGCTCTAAATCAGAAAGTTTTTCACCCATACCAACATAAAGAATCGGTTTGCCAATAACCGAACGAATAGAAAGTGCTGCACCGCCTCGGGTATCACCATCCAGCTTCGTTAAAATAACACCATCAAGACCAACTGTTTCATCAAAGGATTTAGCCACATTAACTGCATCCTGACCGGTCATCGCATCAACAACCAAAATTGTTTCATCAATATCCAGTGCTTCTTTGATGTTTTGAAGTTCAGCCATCATATCTTCATCAATGTGAAGACGTCCGGCAGTATCGAGAATAACAACATTATTATCGTTTTTAGCAGCATGTTCAACTGCGGCTTTTGCGATATTCACTGGATTTTGATTCTCACCCATGGAAAAAACAGGCACTCCCTGCTTTTCACCATTGACCTGAAGCTGTTTAATAGCTGCCGGCCGATAGACGTCACAGGCAACCAGTAAAGGATTTCGCCCCTTCTGTTTCAGCTTTCCTGCAATCTTGGCACAGGTTGTTGTTTTACCAGCACCCTGAAGACCTGCCATGAGAATAATTGTAATCTCATTTGATGGTTTTAAAGAGATTTCTGTTGTTTCACTTCCCATCAGGGAAACCATCTCTTCATTAACAATCTTTATAACCATCTGTCCCGGTGTCAGGCTGGTCAGAACATCCTGTCCTACCGCACGTTCCTGAACAGATTTAATAAACTGTTTAACAACTTTAAAGTTAACATCTGCCTCAAGCAATGCCATCTTTACTTCTTTTAAAGCGGCTTTCACATCGGCTTCTGTTAAACGTCCTTTATTACGTAAATTTTTGAAGACATTTTGTAATTTCTCAGACAAACTTTCAAATGCCATGGAAAACCTCCTTTCGACTACATCTCTTCCAGAATACTGTTTGAAATATTTTCAATGTGCTGTAAATACTCCGTCATCTTTTCCGGTGTGCAGTCTGTTTCTTTGATACCGCTCGCATAAGCATGAATCTCAGCAACCTGTTCTTTGGCTGTTAAAAACTTCTGAATCAAATGAAGCTTTTCTTCATAACCATTTAATAACTTATCACAGCGTTTAATAATATCATAAACACCTTGTCGGCTTATACTGCGGTCCTCACCAATCTCACTCAGCGAGTAATCATTCAGAACAAAATCTTCATATATAGATTTCTGATGTTCTGTGAGCAGTTCGCCATAAAAATCATAAAGCAATGCTTGCTTTAATATCTTATCCATAAAAGACACCACCTGTAAAGTGTTTTTACTTTACAGGTGGTATTTTACCCTATATTTAGCCTTGTGTCAACTGATTTTTTTATTAATAAATCTGATGTATGAACCATTTATGATAATGTCCTAATATACCACACGGGAAAATGTCCCGATGTGATATGATACTCCTAATGAAATTTAGGAGGTACTTATTATCAG
>SAAB01000066.1 GCA_009929615.1 Clostridia bacterium
TGGACATAGCAATGAATCCTTTCTTTCATACTGTTTTTAGTATATCAGATTCATTAAAAACTGTCTTAAAAAGTGTCTTAATTTATGAGACCATTATAAGACTTGTTTTTGTGGATATTCGTCCCGATACGATGAATATCGACGAAAGTAGGATAGAGGAAGCTATTACCGAGAGGACAAAGGCTATTGTCGTTGTTCACTATGCCGGTGTCAGCTGTGAAATGGACAAGATTATGGAGATTGCCAAAGAGCATCATTTAAAGGTGATTGAAGATGCAGCTCAGGGAATTAAGGCTTCTTACAAAGGAAAACCTCTGGGAGCTATTGGCGATTATGGCTGTTTCAGTTTTCATGAAACAAAGAATTACACCATGGGTGAAGGCGGAGCCCTTGTTTTTAACCAGGAAGAAGATGCAGAACGGGCAGAAATTCTCAGGGAGAAGGGAACGAACCGAAGCAAGTTTTTCAGAGGTCAGATTGATAAATACAGCTGGGTAAGCTATGGTTCATCCTATTTGCCAAGTGATATGAATGCGGCTTATCTTTGGGGGCAGTTAGAGAATGCCGATGAGATTTATGATGACCGGATGGCCACATGGAATTTTTATCATGAGTCACTGAAAGATTTAGCAGATAAGGGAAAGATTGAAAGACCATTTATCTCGGAAGGCTGCGTACATAATGCCCATATGTATTACATAAAGGCAAAGGATTTGCAGGAACGAAGCAAACTTATTCAATATTTGAAGGAGAATGAGATACAGACTGTATTTCATTATGTCCCTCTTCATACCTCTGAAGCAGGCATGAAGTTCGGAACTTTTCATGGTAAAGACATATATACGACCAAAGAGAGTGAACGTCTTATGCGGCTGCCGTTGTATTATGGCATGGAACGCAGGGATGCGAAATGGGTTGTAGAAAAGATATTGGAATTTTATAGATAAGGTTTTGATTTTAAGAATAAGGATTGGGATGAAAGAAGATGAAAAAACGTAGTGAAGTTCTGATGTTAGCAGTCATTATGGCATTGACATTGCCGACAGCTGTCTATGCAGAAGGCGAAACTGAATCCGTTGAAGAGACTTACATAGAAGAGACCCACACAGAAGAGACCTACACAGAAGAGTCTTATACAGAGGAGGAAACAACGTCTATTGAAGAGACAGCATCTGTTGAGGAGACCCTGTCTTTTGAACAGCAGCTTATTGAAGAAAATGCCACTCCAATAGGAACCGTGACAGAAGAAGACCCGGGACGGTATGCACTCTACAGTGGACCTCTGGATGTGACGGATGTCAATTCTGGACTTGTACCTATAACTTGGTCATCTTACTATAACTATGATGAGGCACATAAAGTTTTGGAACTGGTAAATCAGATTCGAGCTGAAAATGGCATTGCACCGCTGGTTTGGGATTATGAACTTGAGATGGCAGCATGTATTCGGGCAGCAGAATGTAGCATAGTATTTGATCATACACGTCCAAATGGACAGAGCTGCACAAGCCTGACAGACAGGATGAATGGTGAAAATATTGCTGCAGGACCATGGCTTGCTACTCAAGTTGTTGCAAATTGGATGAACTCGGATGGACATCGGGCAAACATTTTAAACCCCAATTATAAGTCCATGGGTGTGAGTGTGAGCTATGTTAATGACGGTTCTTACGAATATTATTGGTCCCAGAATTTTGGCATATCCGACGGTGATGGTCAATATGCAAAATCCGGACTAGAAGATGTTACCCAGATTATTGAAGCAGTTGGAACAGAAGCCGGCTGTCAGATAAAGAACTTTGTTATTCGCCTTTATGAAAAGGTTCTTGGGAGAAAAGCGGATTATGCGGGGCTGGCAGATTGGTTTAACCAGCTGGTTAATGGTGAGAATACGGGGGCCGGTGTGGCTCAGGGATTTGTTTTCAGCGATGAATTTAAAAATAGAAATCTATCCGACGGGGATTATATTGAAATCTTATATAAAACAATGTTTGACCGTTCTTCAGACCCTGGCGGAAAACAGGGCTGGCAGGAGGATTTGAAAACCGGATTTTCCCGTGCCTATGTTTATCATGGCTTTGCTGAATCAGCGGAATTTACAGATTTATGCACAAGCTTTGGTATTCAGAGAGGTTCTGTAGGACTGGGTGAAGCAAGAGACCAAAATGCCGGTGTTACTCGATTTGTATCAAGACTTTACAGTAAAGCCTTATCCAGAACTCCGGATATTAACGGACTTAATGACTGGGCAGGTCAGATTATAAGAAATGAATCCACACCGGAAAACGTAGCTCATGGCTTCCTTTTTTCGGATGAAATGCGAAAAAAGGGGTTGTCTGATGCAGAGTTTGTCAAAGTTTTGTACCGGGTATTTCTCGACAGAGAAGCGGATGGGAATGGGCTGACAGACTGGACAGGCCGTCTGAAAAATGGAACAAGCAGAGAAGATGTCATGTATGGTTTTTCTAAATCAGCAGAGTTTGGGGATATTTTACGTTCCTTTGGACTTTCATAAAATAATGAGATAACAGATGGGGATAGACTTTTGGCTATCCCCTTTGAGGGCTGTAGAGATGAAAAAAAAATTAGCAATTATTGGAGCCAGTGACTTTCAGAATCCATTGATTTTAAAAGCAAAAGAGCTGGGATATGAAACCCATGTATTCGCATGGAAGTGTGGGGATATCGGAGAAAAAACAGCAGATTATTTTTATCCGGTCAGCATTACAGAACAGGAGCAGATTTTAGAGATGTGCCGGAAGATTGCACCCGATGGAGTGACGACCATAGGAACCGACTTGGGAATGGTGACGGCAGTCTATGTGGCTAATGGCCTTGGTCTGTCGGCCAATTCCATCGAATGTGAGTACCGGGCATCCAATAAATATGCCATGCGTCAGTGTTTTAAAGAACAGGGGGTGTCGGTACCGGAATTCTATGTGACCGATGGACAGATGAATATGGAGCAGATTAGGCAGATGTCTTTTCCTGTGATTGTAAAACCAACGGACCGCTCCGGAAGTCGGGCAATCATGAAAGTGACAAGAACAGAGGAGCTGAAAGACGCTGTTGAAGCGGCTTGTCGGGTTTCGTTTGAAAAGAGAGCCATTGTTGAAGGGCTTATTGAGGGAAAAGAATACAGTTGTGAGTGTATATCTTATAAAGGTGAGCATAAAGCTCTGGCAATTACAGAGAAGATGACAACCGGAGAACCTCATTACATAGAAACGGGTCATATTGAGCCAGCTGAATTTTCATCTGTAACAATGAAAATGTCTGTTTTAGAAGAAGTTTTTAAAGCCTTAGATGCATTGGGGGTTCAATACGGAGCATCCCATACCGAGTTTCGGGTATCCGAATCAGGAAAGGTTGGCATTATTGAAATTGGTGCCCGCATGGGGGGAGATTGTATCGGTTCCCATCTGGTGCCCTTATCCACAGGCTATGATTTTATGAAGATGGTTATCCACACAGCAGTTGGGGAAAAACCGGATATGAACCGGATATCTGAAGGCGGTGTGAGCCGGATTCAGTTTTTATTGAAGGATGAAGATTATCGTAAATTTCAAAAGGTTCAGAAAGAGCATCCGGAATGCATCAAAGAGGTCAGCCATATAGATCTGGACCTGAGTAAACCTGTAGTGGACAGCAGTTCCCGGTATGGTTTTTATATTATGAAATTTAGAGACAAAAGAGAAATGGAGGGGATTTTTCATGACGGAGAAAAGCAGTAAATTAAAAGCAGTTTTATTGCTTCAGGCAGTTATTGTCATCTATAGTTTATCAACCGTTGTGGCAAAGTTTGCCTCTGGTTATGAATTTTTGTCCCTGCCCTTTATCGGATTTTACGGTTTGGAAATCCTTTTCCTTGGAATTTACGCCCTGCTCTGGCAGCAGATGATTAAGCGGTTTGAGCTTTCGGTAGCCTATGTGAACCGGGCAACGACGCTGCTGTGGGCGATGGTTTGGGCAGCACTGATATTTAAAGAAGTGGTTACGATTAAGAATGTACTGGGTGTTGTTATTATACTTATAGGGATTGTTGTGGTGAATCAGGATGAACAGTAGTTATATGGTGTTGATTCTGTCGGTGTTTATTGCGGCGGTTTCACAGATATTATTGAAAAAAAGCGCCTTAAAAGAATATAAATCGGCTATATACGAATATTTAAACCCATATGTTATTGTCGGATATGGTATGATGGTCATATCCACCATATTAACGATTATTGCATTGAGGGGAATGGCCTATAGTAATGTGCCGGTAATTGAATGTCTGGGCTATATTTTTGTGATGTTCATGAGTCGGATGTTTTTAGGTGAGAAAATTACAAAAAAGAAAATCATGGGTAATGCCCTGATTATTGTGGGCATTATGGTTTATTATATGTAGACGAGGGGATAGGATGAAGTATTTAAAAAAACTGACACTGACGAAGATTTTAATGGCTCTTCTGATACTGTGTTTTATAGGAACTTGTCTGGTGATTTTTAAAGGGACAGAAGCCAATGTTCATTCAGACACAGCGACAGCAGTGCTGCTTGCTAAAGAGCAGCTGCGAACCGGCCAGTGGTTCTCTTCAAGCTGGAATTATGGACAGGATATATGGGTGCTGTCTTTAAACCTGATTGTTCTGCCTTTTCTGGCAGTTTTAAAGGATATGGTCCTCAGCAGGGAGTTAGCGGTTGTTGTCCAGACGGTTATTATTCTTGTGCTGATGTATCAGTTTGTTAAACGGATTGCATCTAAAGAAGCAGGACTTCTGGCGGCTGTAGCTGCAGTTGTTCCGATTTCAGCGGCAGTAACCGAATATTATTTTTACCAGGCAACTTATAATTCCCAGGGGCTGGAAATGCTGGTAGCTTTTTTGCTGCTATATCCACTGCTGGCGAAGGAGTGCAGTAAAAATAAAAAGATTTTATATAATATACTGTTGGTTTTATGGATGATTAATCTGAATTCCAACGGACCACGGTATCTGGCAGTGCTTATTGTACCTTTGCTTTGTGCATTGGCTTTATATGTTCTGATTGAAACGAAGTTTGATTTTATAAGATGTTTTAAAGATTATAAAAAATATATCTTTGAGATACTTGTTATCTGTGGCGGAACGGTTTTGGGACTTGGCGTTTATGTATTCTTATGCGGACATTTGAATTATATGCCGGGACAGGTAGAGATGAGCTTTGTTTCAGCAGAAGATGCTTCCAAGAGAGTTCTGGCAGTACTGGCAAGCTATTTTAAACTTTATGGTGCAGCAGGCATTAATGGCATATTGACAATTCGGGGGATGATTATTTTCCTCAAATTTGTTTATATGGTTATCAGCTGTGTTATTGCACCGATTATGCTGGCTAAGAATTATAGTAAACTGACATCGGGATTTCAGAAGATATTTCTTCTCTTCACAGGTGTCGTTGAAGTGATTATTTTATATCTGCTTGTTTTTGGTTCCTTATCCGGTAATGAGCGGTATATCATTGTTTTGTATTTTTGCGGCATTATTATGCTGGCGTTATTTTATCAGCAGTTCATACGGAAGAATATCAATCTGGCCTATTTGGCCGTGGTTTGCTTTTTTGTTCCGCTGACTCTGGGAACCTATATTACCTGGACGGCATATCCGACCATTAATACCCAGCCGGGTGTTAGCAGCCGGGAAGCTTTTACCGGATTTCTTGAAGAACATGATTTACACTTTGGATATACGGAGTATTGGCTGGCTTATAGTAATACGATGCTGTCCAATGGAAAATATGAGCTGAATGCAGTGATGCAGAGCTATATTAAACCTCAGTTGTGGCTGAATGCCTCCGAGCATTATACATCGGATTATTATGATGGCCGGACCTTTATAATGATTCCAACAGAAAGTCTGTACCGGGTGCAGAAGCCGTTGATGGATGCTGTCAAAGAACAGTACGTATTTGAATCCTATACGGTGCTTGTATATGACCATAATATTCTCTATGATGAAAGTATTTCAACGCCATTTCCAAAGGCTGACGGCGAATCGGTGATTTATACACTGAATACACCGGGGATGTATCAGGAAGTCAATAATGATAAGTTTATTCAGACGGAAGATGGTTCTTTCCAGTCTGACGGACAGTCTGCATGTATTGCGGCCGGACCGACTGTGGATTTGGAACCGGGAACCTACACCATTGAAATCGAACTGAGCGTTCAGGATTCTATTCTGGATATTGCGGGACGGGCAAGTCTTGCAGGCAATACCGGAGGAAAAATGATTCAGGAAGTAGATATCATGAAAGATGATACCCATATTGTTATGGAAAATATTAAGGTCGATGAGGTGTATCATTTTGCCGAGGTGCGGGTGACTTCACTGCAAGGAACACTGATGAATGTGAAACAGATTAAAGTGACAAAAAACGAGGGATAAAAAAGATGTGCAAGATATCAATTATTGTGCCCGTGTATTATAATGAGGAGAATTTACTGCCTCTATATGCGGATTTAAAGGAAAAAGTCGTAGACCGGTTAAAAGGAGATACTTATGAGATTATCATGGTGGATGACGGCTCTAAGGACAAGTCCTATGAAGTGATGCAGCAGCTGGCAAAGGTGGATAAGAATATACAGATTGCCCATCTGTCCAGAAATTTTGGGGAACATGCAGCTATCTTAGCCGGTTTGTCTCTGTGCAGCGGAGACTGTGCGATTCGTAAGGCGGCAGATTTGCAGGAACCTTCGGAGATGATTCTGGATATGGTGGCAAAATACAAAGAGGGTTATAATGTCGTTTTAGCTGTACGTACGGACAGAGAGGAATCCGCCAGCCAGAAGTTCTTTTCCAATATGTATGCGTCTATTATGAAGAAGGTTGCTTTAAGCAATATGCCAAAGGGCGGATTTGACAGTTTTCTTATAGACCGTCAGGTTGTGGACCATTTATTGAATATGAGTGAAAAGAATACATCACTCATGGGGCAGATTTTATGGAGCGGTTATAAAACAGCGGAAGTTCCTTATGTGCGGCACAAAAGAGCGGCCGGAGAATCCAAATGGACCTTGTCTAAGAAAATCAAATTATTTGTGGATTCTATTTTAAGTTTCTCCTATTTCCCGATTCAGTGTATTACAGGCGTTGGTATTATATCCTGTATAATATCGGTCATCTGGGCAATTGTACTGTTATGCCAGAAATTTATTGGAAGAATCACGGTTGAAGGTTATACAACGATTGTTATCTTGATTTTATTGTCATTTGGAATTATCATGTTATCAATGGGAGTTGTAGGTGAATATATCTGGAGGATGTTTGATGCTACAAGAAAACGCCCACCATTTATTATAGAAGATTTGAGGGATAAAGAGGAAAAACGTTAATGTACAGCAACCCGGATGAGGTGAAGCCATATGAAGAAAAAGCTATTGGCACTGATTCTATCGGGCGTTCTGGTTTTTTCCAGTATAGGCGGGATAAATACCTACGCTTTAGACAGTGAAACAGAAACTATAAGTATAGAGGAAACTCTGGAAAGTGCACAGGAAACAGAAAGTGCACAGGAAACAGAGAGCGTTCCGGAAACAGAGAGCGTTCAGGAGACAGAAAGTGTACAGGAAACAGAATCCGTCCAGACAACAGCTGAATCTTTAGAAACAGAAGGCAGTCAGGAAACGGTTGAACCGGAGGAAGAAGAAATTCCTCAGCAGACAGAAATCCATATTAATCCTGTCTATGAGGGCTTATTCTCTGAGGATAGCTTAGAAAATGCACCACAGGAAAACAGTCATAGCGGGTATACACTTTTTGCCGCTTCTGATTATCTGGCGACAGAGGACCAGCTGGCATCAGCCCTTCGGGGAGCTATGGAAGCCCGAAGCACAGCGGTTACCTTATACTATAAAACAGACAGTCCGTTATTATCCGGTGGGGGATGGCTTGGAAGATGGGTTGAGATGGCTGCAGCGGAAACAGGCTCACCAACTCAGGGAGATTATCTTCTTTTTAATTACGGTGGATGCCGTATATCCTATGGCGGTTATGTACAGGCAGGAATTTATTATTATGAATTGGAATTTACTTTTGCTTATTACACGACAGCCCGGCAGGAAGAGGTTGTGACTCAGAAGGTGAATGAACTTCTTGCGGAGTTTAATTTTGGTTCTGATGCCTCGGATTATGACAAGATTAAACGGGTCTATGCCTGGGTATGTGCTAACGTTACATATGATTATACGAATTTAAATAACAGCAATTATACATTGAAGTATTCCGCATATGCGGCTTTAATCAACAGAACCAGTGTCTGCCAGGGGTATGCACTGCTTGTCTATCGTTTGTTGCGGGAATCCGGTGTTTCAGTTCGGGTCATTGCAGGAACTGGTAACGGCGGTGCTCATGCCTGGAATATAGTTGGTATTGATGGCCTGTATTATGATGTGGATTCCACCTGGGATGCAGGTATGGCAAACTATGGATATTTTTTAAAGAGTGATGAGAATTTCACAGGACATGTAAGGGAAGCTAAGTATTCAACGGATGCATTTTATGGCACATATCCGATGTCAGACTGGGATTATACAGTGAGAGAAATCGGTACATGGCTTATTCGCTATAGTGGGAATGGCGGTACCGGGGCTCCGACATCGCAGGTTAAGGTGCTGGGAGAGGATGCAATTCTGTCAACAAGTGTTCCCAGAAAAACCTATCGTGTAATTTATGATAAAAATGGTGGTGGAACACCTTCCAATGCTTCAAAAAATTTTTCGGTAGTTTTTACAGGCTGGAATACAAGAGCATCAGGGGACGGAATCAGTTATAGTGCGGGAGCTGTATATAACCAAAATGCAGACCTGAACTTATATGCACAATGGAAAAATCCAACCATGGGAACTATGGCGACAACAAGTAGGACGGGATATAATTTTGATGGGTGGTACACCAGTGCTTCCGGAGGAACAAGGGTTACGGCAAATTCAGAGATTCGTGGAAGCCAGACCCTGTATGCTCATTGGACACCGCTTACCTATAAGGTGACCTATAATGCCAATGGCGGAACCGGTGCTCCTTCGGCTCAGACAAAATCCTATAATGTGGCTCTGACCTTATCCAGTACAAAGCCGACAAGGACATATACACTGACTTATAATGCGGGTGGAGGAAGCGTAAGCAGCAGTAGAAAAACGGTTTCAGCAACCTTTAAGAATTGGAATACTCAGACAAATGGAACAGGAACAGCCTATAATAGTGGCGGCCGATACACATTAAATAGTGCAGCAACCCTCTATGCCCAGTGGGGAAATCCGACAGCAGGAACGTTGATAGAACCAACCCGGTTTGGCTATCTCTTTGATGGCTGGTATACGGCAGCAAAGGGCGGAACAAAGATTACCTCATCAACGACTGTATCCGGGAATATGACCTTATATGCTCACTGGACAGAAGGTTTTGCCGATGAAGTAGAGAGCTTTGTGGCACAGCTTTATAAGGTATGCCTGAATCGAAATCCAGATCAGGCAGGACTTTCCGATTGGGCCAGTCGGTTAAAGCGTAAAGAAATTTCAGGCGTGACAACAGCCTATGGCTTTATATTCAGCGATGAATTTAAAGGTAAGAATTTATGTAATGAAGACTATATTGAACAGCTTTATAAAGCATTTCTTGGACGTACAGCAGACCCGGGCGGCCGCGCCGACTGGGTGAATCAGTTAAACACGGGAACAACCAGAGAAGCCGTTTTTAATGGGTTTGCAATGAGTCAGGAATTTCGGGAATTGTGCCAGCGTTATGGTATTGAGCAGGGAAATGGAATTGCTGTACCACGATATGGAACGGTGCCTACAGGAAACTGCAGTGTATGTGGAAAAGAGGATGGTGTTACAGGTTTTGTAAAAAGGCTTTATAAAGTATGCCTGAACCGAAATCCGGATGCAGCCGGACTGGCTGACTGGACGAATAAACTCCGGTCGCACAGCAGTAGTGGAAGAAGTGTGGCTTATGGATTTATCTTCAGTCGGGAATTTATTGATAAAGGTTATAGCAACAGTCAGTATGTAGAATATCTCTATGAGGCTTTTATGGGGCGGGCATCAGATGCTTCAGGAAAAGCCGACTGGCTGAATCGAATGGAAAATCAAGGCTGGTCCAGAGAACAGGTATTTGATGGCTTTGTGGGCAGTGCAGAATTTTCAAAGATTTGCAGCAGTTATGGTATTGTAAGAGATTAAAAATAAAAACAGGGTATACTTTCAGTTTTGAAAAGTATACCCTGTTTTTTAGTAATGAGAGTAGATTTTTGCAGGTTCAATATTTTTATAGACAGAAAAGTGTGTCACTCCCGGAATATCAATTTTCTCAACATTGTCCAGCACGATATCCTCAGCAGCAATAATGTAATCTGCCTGGGTGAGATTCTGATAAGTTACCCACGGAAATTTTACTGCTAATTTTGTTGTAGTAAAATCAAAAGCTTTGGAACCTTCAGCAATATCCAATGATATTAAATAGTTTGACGTGATATAGAGGTCTTCCTGCATATAGGTATCGAGAAGCCGGTCATATTGGGTAAAATTCATACTTGTTATACCGATAACCGTACCGGAAGCTGTATCACAGAAGTCATTTAGTAATTCCATTTCATGAACATTCTCATATTCAATGGCATAAATATTATGATATTCCTTTGTCCCCAAAGCCGTATTTATCAGATTCATAAGAAGTAAAAAGCTGGCAAAGACAACGATAGATTTTTCTTTTTCGGCACGAAGAAATAAGAAACAAAAAAGGAAAATCACAGCCACAATAGCGCACCTTAAAAGAATAAGGCCGGTGTTGTAAGGAATATTAAAGGTTTTCAGAAGAAATTCAGGCAGATAAATATAATATTTTAAAGCTGTCTGGTCCACATGAGAACCAAGGGCAATATCCTCTATAAATATAATAAAAAGAAAACTGAACAGTATGGAGAATCCCCAAAATATTTTTTTGTGTTTAACAAGGGATTCTTTGATATCTCTGAAATTGTTCAGCATAATCATTAAGAGCGGAATAAACATTGGTATCAAATATCGTAAATGCTGCCGTGGTGAGCGCATATCTAAATCTTCTCGAACAGAAATCGTATAGGCAATAACAGCTGCACCTATGAAAATAGAGAATATTAAAAGCAAGTATAAATTCCGCTGGGGCTTTTCCATTTTTCTAAGTGAAAAGGCGGGAAGAAGCAGAGGAAAGAAGTAAAAGCCAATACCTATGATAAACAGGCTGTATATGAAACTATAAATCATGAATGCAAAATTGTGGAGATTTAAAATAGCATCCAGACTGGTTTGGTCATAGGATGAGCCCATGCCGTTAAACAAGGTCACTTTGAAGATTAAAAAACAGAGGGTAAAAAGGGCAGCACAGATGAAGAAGGAAGCCCAGTTGCTTTTTCGCTCGGATTTTTCTGTAAAATGTAAAATACTGCATACAAGAAAATAGGCAATAATGAAGTAAAGAGAAATCTCTTTGTTCATATACAAAATATAGAGTAAAATTCCAGCAACACCACTGAGTGAATTCTTTCTTTTAAAGTCCTTTTCAGCAAAGATTTTATACATCAGATAAACGAAGAGGAGCATAAGGGGTAGAAAGATAACTTCGCTCATAAAAGTTATGGTGTATATAAAATCAGGCATGAATAATACAAATAGCGGTAAAAGTAAAATAAATAACCGGCTGTATCGACTGTCTTTAAAGATATTCTTTGCCAGAAAGTAGGCAGGAAAAACGGATAAAGACATATAGATACAATTCAATAAAGCAATAATCTGAATCTGCCGGTGAATGGTTGTAGGTATCCAAAAAGCAGGTACAATAAGCAGAGAGTACAGGATTTTTTGAAAATCAGAGGCAACATGATGAAGCATGATACCGTGGCCATTGGCAATATTTCGTGCAATGGCCAGATATCTTAATTCATCAGGATAGGCAGCAATGACCTTGGCAAAGTTCGCAAAGTAAAAGCGGACCAGGATGCTCAGGATAAAAGCAAGGCTTAAGATGATGAGTATTTTTTTGTTGGACAGTTTTGATTTCATAGTCGGATGTTCTCCCTTAAGTTATTGTATGCCATAGCTGTTACATATTTTCCGGAATTCACTGGAGTCAGCAAATCCGTTAAATACGTGTTCTCTACTCTGACCGGATGCTAATTCATCCAGCCATGTTTGTAGACCGATAGGGTCGCTCTCACGGTCTAAAAAGGTTCGGTATAAGATGCGGATATAATCGGCATCAGATACATTTTTTCCGAGAAATTCGCTTGAGAATATAAATCCCCAGGCCGTTTCTTTGGCTGTTTTTGTATGTGACAGTATATTGCTGCACCAGTAATTTAAGCCATCCTTATCAGCATCTCTGTTTAGGCAGAGCCGGTAACAGCGGACAACGAAACGGGTGACGCCTTCATTCTGGTCCATAGGCTCGGACAGTGGCACATTGCCCCGCTGAATACCATATTTTTTACATAGGTCGTTGAATTCAGCGGATTCAGCAAAGCCCTTGTATACATAGAGGCGGGACATACCATCGTTCAAAGCTTTCTGCCAGGTTTTAAACCCGGAAGCATCCGGATTCCGGTTAAAGAAAGCCTTATAGAGAATTTTGATATAGTCATCGTTGCTTACGTTTCGCTTTTTAAATTCTGGTGCTAGTATGTAAGTAGTACAAATTAAACATGACCATTTTCAATAAATATTATATGATAGTCTTACAGGAGGAATGGTTATGGCTAAAGGTACTC
>SAAB01000130.1 GCA_009929615.1 Clostridia bacterium
TATCATATGGATGAATATTGTTTCTACACCAATCCCAGACGGCATCTGAAATCGATTCAGTGCTGTCTGGGTTATTTAATTTGCCATAAAGATTGCACAAGCTGACCAACAGATCTTGCCCGGTTAAGGAATAGTCAGTTCCGCTTACCGGAGCATGACCGCCCGTGAAAAGAGGCTTGATTATTTCGCCGTCATCGTCATAGTCCGGGATATACTCAGGAAACCGCACAGCCCTATAAACCATTTCACCTACGCCGCCAATCTCGACAAAACTGAGATTTATTACAGGTAATTGTTTCATTATATCCACCCTTTGAATGTAACCGAATATGTAGGCGTTGAGAATTTAACATCGATTACATTCTATTATACAATGGCATTGAAAACAAGAGCAAATTGTAAAACCCCTTGTTTCAGAGTTCCTTGACAACTGAATAGTCCACCCGCAAGTGATACTTTTGCAGTGTTGCCGCCACGATGGTGAAAACCGGAGCGCCTCTACTGCAATCGGATACGAGGAGACCACGAACAGGTGGCTGCCTTAGGAACGGTAGCAAATGGTGGATGTAGAAACCAAAACAACTATCAAGATAAGGAGGAAAGAGCAAATGGAAAAAACGACCATGAGTGTGCAGGAGCTGTCGGCACAGATGGGCATAAGCCTACCGAAAGCCTATGAACTTGTAAAATCGGCGGGATTCCCAACCATACGAATAGGTACGAGGATATTGATTCCGGTTGATGCCTACAAGGAATGGCTGCTAAAAAACTCGGCTCACAGATAATGAACAAGCTAATTTTACGGAGAGGAGGTGAACGAGATGGCGAATGCAATGCAGGAACTGATGGATATGAAGATATGGATGCTGTGGCGATGGGCAACAGATCAAAAAGGCAAACCGACAAAGAAACCTTTTGCTGCTAAAGGCGGTGCGACTGGAACTGATGATAAATGGTCTCATACATGGGTCACATACAGTGAGGCAGTAAAAGCTAAGGAGCACAATTCTGCTGCAGCCGGTGTCGGTTTCAAGATACCGAAAGGCTATTACTTCATCGACATCGACCATAAAGAGCTTACAGATCCGCTTGTGCAGACGATTTTGGCAAGACATGATTCTTATGCTGAATGAAGATGACAAAATGATAGAGTTATCGAAAGAAATCAAAAAGGTTGTGGATGATAAAGCAAAATATACGGATTGGTCAACAAGAGAAGATATAAAGGCGAATCTTCAGGTGGATTTGATTATTTTATTGGATCAATTCGGATATCCTCCAGTGACGATTGATGATGTCTATAAGGAAGTATTAGAGCAGGCAGAGAATTTTAAAAAGTATGCAAACTAACAGATGGGAGAAAATAATGGCAGCAGAATTCAAATACGATATGGTAAAAGAACTAGGTGTTTTATCAGAAAATGCAAAAGGATGGAGAAAAGAGTTGAATCTAATTTCGTGGAATGGTGGTGCACCAAAGTACGATATCAGAGATTGGGCACCAGAACATGAAAAAATGGGAAAAGGTGTAACACTGACGGAAGAGGAACTAGAAGCGTTAAAGAAGTTACTATACAAGATTTTTTATTATTTTATTTCAAGTCACATTAACATGACAGATACTTTGAGATAATCGTCCTATGAAACAAAGAAACTTTTGTTTTCTAAGATAATTTGATTCAAGGGAGGTTCTTGTGATGGATTACTATTTAGTGCTTGATCTGGAGATGTGTATGGTAAAGGGCAGTGCAAAGAAGAAAATGCATGGTATGACACAAGAAATAATTCAGATAGGTGCAGTTCTGCTGAATAAAGAAAATCATATCGTTGATGAGTTTTCCACTTATGTAAAACCAGAGTTTGGTAAACTAAATGATTTCATCTCTGAACTTACAGAAATCACAGAGGACAAGTTAGAAGAAGCACCATGTCTTAGAACTGCACTTATGAAGTTCGTACAGTGGATAGGAGACAGATCTGTAACGATACTTTCATGGAGTGATTCGGATTATTATCAACTTGTAAGAGAAATGCGTGTGAAAAAGATAAAGCATCACAAGATACAGGATCTGCTTGATGATTGGCTAGATTTTCAAAAATCATTCGATGATATGCTGGGCTTACATAGACAGTATGCGCTGGAGGATGCTATGGAAATAGGTCATATTCGTCCAATCGGAAGGATGGAGTGTGTGAAGAAAAGTCTGTAAATACAGATCTTCTATGATAAGTGTTGAGCTGGTAAGCTAAGGAATTAGCTTCCAGCTCTTGTTATATATATACTTCAGATATCTTTGCATGTCAAGAGAAGGCGAGCATTTCCCGCCTTTTCCTCAAGACAGTATTTCTTATTCC
This sequence comes from Clostridia bacterium, assembly GCA_009929615.1. Lineage (GTDB taxonomy): Bacteria > Bacillota > Clostridia > Lachnospirales > Lachnospiraceae > Frisingicoccus. The sequence continues at coordinate 2,356 of SAAB01000130.1, forward strand.
GGAAGTCGATCCGGATAC
>SAAB01000131.1 GCA_009929615.1 Clostridia bacterium
GGGTTGGGCAAGCCGCAGGCGCGTCAGTGCTTTTAGCGGGTGTCGGGGCGCAGCCCTGAACCAGTCACGTAGCGCTAGCGGAGTGTATACTGGCTTAATGGTGACGCTGCGCTCCCATGACTGAGTAGGAATTGCTGCAAAAAACAGCCATCTGACAAAAGAGGGCTGTTATCTGATATAGGTTGTTTAGTGCCAACTGCCGAGAACCCTTTTTAAGACTATTCTTAATGCGTATAATCAACCTTTTAGAAGGTACTTACTGCAAGGAATTACATGGAAAATCATTACGAATACCTGAAACTTGACATGTCTGCTTCAATCGATGAAATCAGAGATGCTATTGAGCTAAACAAAAATAATGATGAAGCTAGAATAAGGAAGATAAAATCAATCTTACTTAATGAGCGATTCAAAAGTGAATATGATGAGAAATTAATATCATACTTGATAAATAATGGTGACTCATCAAGAAAAGCAGATGAAAAAAAACAAAGTTTATACATTGAACAGATAAAAAACTTAGATAATGGGGAGTTGCATAACTCATACATATACGCCGCGTTTTTCCTGTTGGTTTTAAACTTCTCTTTATCATTAGTGGTTAGCACACAAGTAGACTATGTAATTAGTTTCATAGTGAACATATTGACCATTTTTGTGCTTTATAAAGACTGGAAAATATTAGAAAAAAACAACCTTGCTGTATTTTCTAAGTGGTGGGTATTAATATCACCTGTTTATTTATTTAAAAGATCCAATGCAAAGAAAGAAAGTAAAAAACTCTTCTCTTTGTGGATGGCGATAATCATTATTTTTGTTGCTAGTAGCTTAATCTTTGCTGGCGGTAAGTCTACAGTGGAAAGTGCAGCCTGTGGAGTCGTAAGCGACATATACAGAACACAGTTCCATCAACCAGGACTAACTTGCAAATCTGTGACGATCACAGAAAGTGAAGGGAAAAATCACTATGGCATAGCTGAGATATCTGACGGATCTGTAAAAGATATCACTATCAAAGAACTTAGTGATGGGCAAATATACGTCACTGTTGAATAACAAAGTTAGTGGCTGGTTGATCCCAGCCACTAACCTTTTAGTTTTGACTTCATTCTGAAATATGTTCTTCTGCTAACACCCAAATCAACCCACACTTCATTTAATGACGGCCTCCCCCCACCTTTGCTTTTCCTCCCTCGGAGGCTTTGTATTTCAGATGAATGCGTACGAAAAACATAATCACTGAAAGTACCTTCACTAAAATTAGCACGAGTCCATTTCGCAATACTTTTAGCTATGCCAATCACCTCATTATCATCCAGAGGCGATGAAAATTGCAGGTTGTAAGCACTGGCACGTTCATAGCAAGCTTGCAGCCACTGGTCATATTCAGGCCAGCCCTGACGGATAGCGCGATAAGCCCACTTCCGTGTTTTATCGAACAGAGTGCAGTTGCGGCCTAAGCCATAGTCGGCAACGATCTCTTTGTTGTTTGCCGCGTTCAGATCGAGGAAATCAGCAAGCCAGTCCAGCGTGTAGAGTTCTGGCTGCCAAACGGCAATTTTCCAGTGACCGTGGTTCGGATTCTTGCAGAGCAGGCCAGAATACCCTGTATCAGCATCCAGTTTTTTACGCAGCGCGTTTTCCACGGCAGCTGCATACTTCAGAGGTTTCATTCTGCCGTCCGGCGCAGTACGTATCGAGGTTTCCAGTGCGTATAGCAGGTGCGCGTGCCCGTTTTCCGGGTTGGTGATGGTCAGCGTGGGCGCGGGCGCGTTCCGGTCACTCCAGTCGATGGCCGCACCGGCGCGATCGACGTCGAAGCCCAGCCAGAACATGGCATGCGGCTGATTAAACTGGATGTACTTTGCCAAGAGTGCGCGTTCTTTCCCTGCGATACGCACACCGAAGTGCAGATCGTCCGAGAAGTACGGCTTGTGCGGGAGTCGGTCGTTAAAAAGTCCGAGTGCGGCGTTATGCAATGCGCCCTACGCTTATGGCGGGCTGTTTTCTGGCACGGTTCATGTGCTAATATCCTTTCAAGGTTTCGACCTAGCCCTGGTAATCATGCGATCCGCCAAGATATGACATGATTTCCGGGGCTTTGTTTTTTCTGGGGTTAACGTTACACCGTCCGCAGGCTTCTGTCGATCTCACCACGATTTACCATAACATCCGTTGCCCGCACCGCCTGAGAGGCTCTCAGGGCATTTCTACGACCTCACCTGCAAAAGAACACATCTTACCCCCTGAAAACAGCTCAGAAACGCGCTGATGATTTCTGCGTACCTGCATGGCTATGCACTCAAGTGAATGAAGTAAGATTTCAGTCTGCGATCACCATAAAACCGGGAAAA
>SAAB01000067.1 GCA_009929615.1 Clostridia bacterium
ACTCCAGTCACTGTCACTCTGAATAATTCAAAAATTCGATAGATTGGTACTTTGGAAGGATATATTCATTTTTTAATTACATTTTGCGGAAACTCAAGCTTCATTGCCACAGACGAATAAAAAATGTGAAACTGCCAGCCATTTTTATCTACCGTCTTCATAGGCTTCTATCAAATATCGATTTCTTCCGTTCTCCTTACATTCATATAATTTCGTATCTGCTGTTTTCAGCATTCCTGAAACAAGCCAGCCTTTTATTTCTTCTGTTTTCCGATAACCGCATCCCAAAGATATCGTTACCTCAATTTCCTGTGAACTAAAATGATGCGTCCGTATTGTCTGATAGAGTTTTTCTATGCTCTTTTCCAATTCATCGACGTTTTTTATCCAAATACCTACAACAAATTCCTCACCGCCGAAACGGATAACATGGCCTTTTCCATAAACATCCAGCAATATCTGACCCATTTCCATTAACACCTGGTCACCAATCTCGTGGCCAAAGGTGTCATTAACCTTTTTGAACCAGTCAATATCTGCAATCATCAGTGCAAAATATTCACCTCTTGGATATTCCCCATTCATTCGTTTGATAAACTGGTCATTATAATAACTCCGGTTGCTGATTTTTGTCAGTGGGTCTGTGTAGATTCTTGTGAATTGAATCTTCTTATACTGAAAATACAGGACAACAAACAACAGCAGGATGGTTACTGTCGATACAAAGAGCAAGGTTCCCATACTCCGCACAGCCGCTATCCGATAACCATCAAAATTACTGGTCTGCAATTCGACACCGAGAACACCTATATATGTACCTTCTACCGTATATAAAGGGGCATATCCACATATATGGTCACCCCATTCACTGGAATTGAAAATATAGGTCGGTGCATCCTCGAAAATAACTTCATCCTCTTCAATATAATAAGAATACCGTCTTACTTCCGCATTCCGGTCTACCCCGCTGCCTTCAGCCTGCTCTTCACTTTCCGGACTGACATTGACATCCAAAAGCCACATAATATCCAGTGGTGTTCCCAAAGGTGCATCAAACAACTCCTTATTTTCCTCAGTAACCTGGTATTTCACCTCATCTTTATTAAGATGAACCATAATATAGGCATAATCGACCCTGCTTGTAAAATTTTCATTATCCATCATATCCCGCAGAGCTTCATTTTCCTCACATGAAAAAAGTTCTTCATAGCTATACTGTTTTAATTTTTCCACCTGTGCATCCGTCAATTTAATATTTGAAGCTGCCAGTACGGCAAAATCCTCCGCCGCACTTCCCTCTGAGGCAAGGTATCCCTTTTCTATCATCTGGTTACTATGATAGAAGGTGAAAATCGAAACGATTGCAAAAACAACAAGTAAAAGAAATCCGATTAAAAATAAGTTTGTTTTCTTTTTCATAGGTACTACCTCTTTTTTTCTGCACGAAGTGAAAAATATTTTATCAATGTATCATAAAGTATCTGTGGTTCGGTCGGTTTTGAAAGATGGTCGTTCATTCCGGCATCCAGACAGCTTTGCATATCATCATCGAAGGCATTGGCTGTCATAGCAATAATTGGCACATCCTTCGCATCGGGCCGGTCTGTTTTTCGTATAATACGTGTTGCTTCCAACCCGTCCATAACCGGCATCCGGATATCCATTAAAATGCCATCATAGAAATCCATAGGAGATGCAGCAAACTTATTCACAGCCTCTTTTCCATCAGAAGCAATATCTACAAGCGCATTCTGTTTTTCAAGAAGTTTCCGGGCAATCTCTCGATTTAACGGGTGGTCATCCACTAATAAAATATGCTTTCCTCCAAGGGATGCTTGTGAAATAACTTTTTGTTTTTCCTCCTCGCCTTTTTCCCTTATGCGATATAAATATGGGAATGTAAGTGAAAAGGTTGAACCCCTTCCTAATTCACTTTCAACAGAAATATCTCCGCCCATAGCCGAAATAATATGTTTTACTAAAGTCAGCCCAAGGCCGGTCCCCTGAACCGGTTCTGCATAATAAATACGCTCCTGCTCAAAAGGCTGGAAAATACGTTTCAAAAAGTCTTCACTCATGCCATATCCCGTATCTCTAATCGTTAACCGGTCAATACTTTTTGTATCGTCATGATAAATGTTTTTTACCCCCAGAGTCACTGTACCTCCGGCAGGTGTAAATTTTGCTGCATTGTTGAGAAGATTCATTAATATCTGTTTCGTACGCAGTGGGTCCACATAATATTCTATATTATTCACTTTTTCCAAATCCGGATAAATGAAATGGATATGCTTCTGTTCCATAACAGGAAGCATCATATTAATGCATGGTGTAAAAATACCTTCTACCCGCATCCACTCCGGATGCAGTTCCAATTTACCACTTTCAATACGACTCATATCCAATACATCATTTAGAAGTCCAAGCAAGTAATTACTGGACGCATCAATTTTCTCAAGATAATTCTTCGTTTCCTCGGGATTTCCATCGACTCCCTCCGCAAGATTTACCATTCCTATAATTGCATTCATTGGTGTCCGAATTTCATGGCTCATATTTGATAAAAATTCTGTTTTTGCTCCACTGGCATTTTTAGCCTCCAGCAGGGCCGCCTCTAACTGGCGCTTTTGCTTTTCATCCTGTTCATAGGCCTCTGTCAAATCCTGAACTGCACATAAAAGGGTTTTTTTATCTCCATTCAAATACGTATAAATAGCGCGCTTATGCACGATTTTACCTGCTATATTAAGGGAATAGGTTGTCGTATAAAGAGATGTCTTTTTCAAACACTCTTTAATATAAAGAAAATTGTTTTCTTTTACTACCCGCTCAATATCTACATCTATACTGTTTGCCCTTAGAAATGCCTCAACACCGGATATTTCACCATTTCCCACCGAATTGTTTTTAAAAAGAGGGTCCAGGTCTGTATGAAGAAACGGTAGAATCTCACCGCTTTCTGCATCCAGCGTTAAAATGGAATCATAATCTGTAGATACCAGGGTATCTATGACTTCCTCTGCCCGGACCTCCTCATTAATATCTTTGAGAATAGCAAAGGCTTCTATATCGCCGGAATAGGGATTTGCAATAATGTCACAGCTTGTTTCCACCCACCCTGTCAACAGGGAAAGGTGATGACGCACTGCTATATGGGTTTCCCCTCGATTATAGGCATCCAATATGGCTTCACTGCTCAAAATCTTTGAACATCTTTCTTTTTCTTCGATATCATCTATCTGTTCAATAACGGAATGATAAAAATCTGTAGCCGAATCCGATGATACGAGCTTCATCAGTTCCTCATTGCCACTTTCCACTTCAGAAATCCGGTCCTGAGATAAATTAATCGAAAGGGTTGCAAGAGCATTTCTCGCCAGTGCTTTTTTCAGATTCAGCTGCTCCTCATAAGCCTGTTCTCTGTCCTTCTGTTCCGTAATATCCATCGAAGTACCAATAGCTTCAACAAATTTACCTTTACTGTTATAAACGGGTGTGTAAATGAAACGGAACCAGGCATAAGGTGTGTCCGGCGTATATCTTGCACGAAAATCTGTTTTCGCTGTTCTCCCTGCATATATCTCCTCATACAGTTTTTTATAGTTCTCCACACTGTCCGGATGAATAAGACCTGCTTCAATTAAAGAATCAGGAACATTCTCTATCCTCTTTTCCATTCCATCCCTGTTCATCGCCTGTTCTGTCTGTACCAGACAATGTTTTTTGACATCCAATTTCCATGCAATAACATGGGCATTTTCCATAGCCGCATCAAGCATCGCCCGATTACTCTGCAATTCTCTCTGGGTATTGATTAACGAATTGACATCCGAAAAACTGGCATATAGAAGTATTTTTTCCGATTTTCTCTCCACGACAGAACCAATCAACCGTACCCATATATAATCCCCTCTACTCGTCTGAGCCCGATAATTAACATCGACATAATCATCACCCTCTGACAGACGCATGACTGCTGATGCCATTAATGTTCTATCATCGGGATGAACTGCATTCAGTGTATTAAAGCCAAGATAGTTTTCCCGCTCTCCCCGTCTAAAACCTACCATTTGGTAATAGCTGTTGTTGATATAATTTAAGCTGATTTTTCCATCAATAATTTCATAAATTGCAACACCTCCAGGCACTTTATCTATCAGTGTCTGCAGTTGCTGCCGCTGATTATATTCTCTTGTTTCATCACTGATATAGAAAATATAAGAATCAATCCCATTCCACTGAACCATCCGACCATTAATTAACAGGCATGTGCCATCCTGTCGTATTTTATGCATTTCCCGGTAGCCCTCTGTATTCAGTAAATCTTTTTCTTCCGATGGTATAACCACCTGCCGCTCTGGTACAACATCATTTATGCGTCGTCCTATAATGATTTGCTCCTGCGGGATATCTTCGATTTTACGCCATGCACCGTTAGCATATAGTATTTTATCCGTTGCCTTCTCCATGACCAGCACTGCTACTGTTGCATCTTCAATCAGACTCTGGTATAATGCAGCCTCTTCCGTAGGCTTTGTATAGATGGCATAATAAATCTTAGCACCATTCTCTTCTTTGATTTTATTTGCTGTCAGCTGTATCCAGATTAACTCACCATTTTTATGTTCAATACGATAAGTAATGTTGAGACTTTCATTTTTGGAAACCGCATCATAGACTGCCTGACGCACTTCAGGAAGGTCATCCTCAAATACCACATTCCCCAAAATATCACCCTTAACCCACTCTTTATATTCCGCCATCGTCCGCCCGCTCAATCTTGGCACACCATCACTGGAATATAAAGTTTCTACTGTTTTTCCAATCCGATAAATTGCAACACCACCAGGCAACGCATTTACCAGATGTGCCAGCATAGTGCTTTTTTCTTTTTCATCATTTACATCTGTAAATACACCGTAAAACGTCATCTTATCATCAATAAGCACCGGAGATAGATTCAAAGCAACCCATCTGTAATTTCCATTTTTTCCACGCATCCGGAAAGTATAGCTGGCTGATTCCCATTCTTCTGTATTTCTATAAAATATGTCTTTGAGCAAGTTTCTATCTTCTACATGAATATCAATAAGTGCATCCTGCTGATAACGTGCAAGAGCTTCCTCTGCTGTATAACCAATCACTTTAACGCAATTCTCTGAAGTATAGGTCAGACAGATATTTCCATCATTGACCTCAAATGCTACCACAGCTCCAGGGAGATTACTGATAATACCGCCTATTTTTTGATTTGCATTTTTAAGCTCGATTTTTATCTTCTCAGCTTCTGTAACATCCTGCATAATCGTGTAACATTCCAGACTCCCATCGGAATTAGGAATAATCTTTGCAACAGACTTCATCCAGAAAGGGTCACCATTTTCCCTGTAAGCCTTGTCCACATGATCCATAATCATTTCTTCTCCGGATTTTCTCATAGCTTCAAGGACAGACGCATCAATGTTAACAAACTCTGAATTATCCATGGCCTGCAGTTTTTCTTTGGCCCCCTGACTAAAGCCAAATAAGTCTATCGCCTGTTGGTTAATATAAGACGGATAAATTTCCTGTCCAATTTCATAGACACCAATTCCTACCGGAAGATTTTCGACCAGCCTTTTCATCTCTTCTCCACTATTTGAAAAGACGGCTCTCTCTCCGGATTCTGCTGTGAATTCAATTATTTTTTTAATCCGCTGAGCAAATACTCCCGGCTTAAATGGACGAAGAATACAATCAAAAGCCCCTGCTTTTAAAACTTCCAGTTCCAAATCTTCCTGTCCCTTATCAAGACATACAATTATCGGAATTTCCTTACCTTCTAAAAAGTCCCAGCTTTCTCTGTCTTCCCGGTTCAAGCCCATTAAAATTAAAGAGATATTTCTATTCTTTTCCAGCATTGACCATCCTGTCTTACAATTCTCCGCCTCCAAAAAGATATAGGGACCGCTCTCTAGAACTTTTTTAATCAACACCCGGTTGACATCTATATTATCAATAATTAAAATCTGTCTGCGTTCCGCCATATCATTTCCTGCTTTCTCACTTCACTACTCATTCCATTGTGATGGGTCTGCATTAAAAAAATCTTCTAAGGTTGTATATAACAACTCCGGTTCAATTGGCTTCGCCAAATGGGCATTCATACCAGCCGCTTTCGACTTTTCCACATCTTCTTCAAAAGCATTGGCACTCATGGCAATAATTGGAATCGTTCTGGCTGTCTTTTTCTTCAGCTGTCGGATTGCCTTTGTTGCCGTAAGGCCATCCATAACCGGCATACGGATATCCATTAATATGGCATCATAATATTCCAGCGAAGACAAGGTAAACATCTCAATCGCAGCCAATCCGTTCTCGGCAACTTCAACTTCACAACCCTTAACTGTAAGCAGTCGCTTTGCAACTTCCACATTCAGCACATGGTCTTCAACAAGAAGAACTCTTCGTCCGGTAAAATCATACTGACGTGGAGCCGCTGCCTTCTGTTCCTGTTCTTTGTGTATATATATCTTTTCAAAAGCCGAGCAGATAGAAGACTTAAAGAGAGGTTTGGATATTAACATATTGACACCTGCCATTTTCGCTTCAGCCTCAATAACACCCCAGTCATAGGCTGTCATAATGATAATTGTAACCTCTGGGCCAACAATGTGTCGTATACGCCTTGCCGTTTCAATACCATCCATATCCGGCATCTTCCAATCGACAAGAACAATATCATACTTGTCCCCCTTCTGCCATTTTTCCTGAACCATAGACACCGCTTTTCTTCCACTGTCTACCCATTCAGCCTTTGTTCCAATTTCTATCAGAATTCTTTGAGTCTGCTCACAGATGAGAATTTCGTCATCTACTATCAATGCCGAAAGCCTGCTCCAATTCATATCACATTGAATTTTAGAATAGTGGGTTGTGTCTTCACTAATTCCAAGAGCAACATCCACGACAAATTCTGTTCCAATACCTTCAATGCTATTGACACTGATGGTCCCACCCATCATATCCACGAGGTTTTTACAAATAGCCAGCCCCAACCCTGTTCCACCATAAGGATTTGTTGTCCCCGTCTGCTCCTGCTCAAAAGGTTCAAACATTTTTGACATAAATTCTTCACTGATACCGATACCTGTATCATTTACTGTAAATTGCAGGTGGACTCGCTTACCGTCCGTACGCCCCTGGTTCACAATAAACTGAACTTTTCCTCCTGCCGGTGTGAATTTCACAGCGTTAGAAATAAGATTTACCAAAACCTGCTGAAGTTTCATGGAATCGCCAACATAAGCACTTTCCATAAATCCTGTGACAATACAATCATAGCCAACACCTTTATTCTCCGCCAGTTCATAGGCAATGGTATTGATGCCATGTAAAAATTCTTCAAAAGGAATATCCTCACTCTTCAATGTGAGTTTTCCACTTTCAATACGGCTCATATCTAAAATGTCATTGATAAGTGACAGGAGAAAACGTGCTGAAATACCTACTTTCGCCAGATAATCTGCCACCTGTTCCGAATCGCCTGCACATTGGGCTGCCAGTGTTGACATTCCTATAATTGCATTCATCGGTGTCCGAATCTCATGACTCATACGGGATAAAAATTCTGTCTTCGCAACGTTGGCCTGCTCAGCCTGTACAAGGGCTTCTTTGAGCATATTCTGATGCTGTTCCTGCCGTTCGCTGATTTCTGTAATATCTGTTCGTGTAAAAATAACCACACTGTGGCTTGGGTCCAGATACATGTACTGCCATTTCTTCCGGTATTTCTTTCCGTCAAATTCTACCGGAAGAGAACAACTGAAAGAGTCCTTTGCCTGAAGTTCCTTGACAATACGTTCTATACTGAGTACCGACAGTGCCTCTTTTTTTGATTCCTCCGGTATATTCGTCTGGATAAATTCAGGAAGTGCCGCACTATAATCCACATCAATACCAATATCGAGTCGTTCCTCCAATTCGGTATAACGATAGCAGGTCAGATGGCCACTTGATAAATTCAACAAGCCCAAGAATTCATATTCAAAGTCCAGAATCCGATTAATGATGGTTGCAAGAACTTTTTCTTCATTAATATCATAAGTGTACATAAAGCACATGATATCACTCGTTCCCGGATTCTCATAGGTTTTAACAACCGTTTTAACCCAGCAGAGTCCACCATCCATCATCTTTCGCTGATATTCGATAGAAAAAGAATGTATGCCCTTTCCATAATCTATTAAAAGATTATGAGGATTCATCCGTTCCCGAAACTCCACTCCCATCTCTCTGGTCGCACATAAATTTGCAATCATTTCTACCGTATCCGAATACACCTTATTCTGTGTCAGATAAATCATATTATCACTACACAAGTATTCTTCAATCCGGTTACGGCTCACATTGACCTTGCATTTTCCTTTCAGCGCATCACTCTGGATTTCTTCCAGCTTTTTCACTTCTTCATCAAATTTCTTCTGTGCATTCATAAATTCCGTAATATCTTCGCCAATAGCCGCACCAAGAACCGGAGTCCCGTTGCTGTCAAAAATGACGGAATAGGTTATTCGCTGCCACTCAACACCTGTTTTTCTTTTGTCATAGTGAATAATGGCCGAAGTCTTTTTCCCGCCCCGCTCTAAAATTTCATACATTCTCTTATACTTATCGATACTGTCTGGCAGAATATATCCATCCTGAATCTGTTTTTGATATCCGCCCTCTTCACCAACATAAAATCCAAATTGCTCTGCTCCGGGACTGCAGTTTAAAAAGGTTTTGTTTTGAATATCATAGGAACAAAGAACTATGGAAGTTGAATCCAGTGCCATCTCCATCTGCTGCTTTTCAGCCATAGTCTCCGCTTCAACCGTGACATTTTTACCCACACCAATAGACTGAAGAACTTTGCCTTCATCATCAAAAATATTCGTATAAAAAATACGTTCACAGCGCCACCCGCTCCTGCTGGCGTCCGCAAACCATATATCCTGAACCACTTCCGGTTCCCCGGCCTCTACCCGGCGGTATAATTCTCTAAAGTCTTTAATACTTTCCGGTCTGACAAAACCATTTTCTATAGCATACTCTACGAAATTTACAACTTTATCGCTCTCACCCGGATGGACAGCCAGAGAACTTTCTGTTTCATAAAGGGTGTGGGTTTTAATATCATAGGTCCACATATTAATATCCGCACTCTGAATAGCAATATCCGATATCGCCTTATTTTCAAGGAGCTCCTGTTCTGTCTGTTTCTGCCTGGTAATATTATGAAAAACACACTGTATCAAGGATGCCCCATCATTCTCGCCAATCTTACGTCCCTGAATATGAACCCAGACGATAGTTCCATCTCTATGCTGTTTTCTAAAATCGAAATCTGCTACAGTATCATGCTCACAAACATAGAGCATCTCCCGATGTACCTTTTCGATATCCTCCGAATAAACCAGTCTCAGTGCATCTTCTCTTGTCAATTCTCTATATTCATCCTCAGAATAACCTGTCAACGCCGGAACCCCTGCTGAGAAATAGGTATTTTCCAAGGTATCTGCCATACGATAAATAGCCACACCTCCCGGTATGGCATCGACAATATTCTTCATCTCTATACTCATTGTTTCGGCACGTCTTACAGCCTCAACCCGCTCTGTCACATCCCGTCCAACGGCATCAGCTTTGACAGGATACCCGTTTTCATCTAATAACGTATGATAACAGACTTCTTCCCACCAATATTCCTGTCTTGCATCATCATAGGTATGAAGGAGGGCTGTGACCTTTTCTTCACCGGCCACAACTCTCGCAAACATATCTTTTGCCTTTTCAACAGAGTCCTCATGATAATGACCGCTCTCAAAAAGGCTCTTCGGAAAATCACGATAAATTTGAAGTCCACTGCCGCCACATCTTGAAGAATGAATCGACTGGTAAGCTGTCTCTTTCTGAATATCCCACTCCCAGACAGAAACATCGTAACCCTCTATAGCCCGGCCGAGAACACTTTCTAATGTAGACGCTTGTCTGACAGGCGTCATGATACAGGCACAATAACCAGGTTCCGGAGAATAGTACTGTAACTGAATATGTTCCCCTTCCGCACTTCCGGATGTGCCATTTTTAATAACATCCATGCATATGTCAGACCATTCAGGAGCTACCATTCCAAAGACCTCACTATACAAATGGTCCTGCATACTTTCCAAAGATATGCCTGTCATTTTGGCCATCGCCTCATTCGCATACTCAATATATAGCTCTTCCCCTATCGGGCTCAAAACGCAAAAAGCACATGGGTTTTTATCAAAACATGTCGCAAAATGTCCTTTAAGTCCGCTTTCCATAGTTCTCATCCCTCTCTGTTCATTTTTTATATCTATCTAATTCCATTCACATTACAATCCGCTTTGTAACTTGAGTGCCGGATATTCAAATGAATAAAGGCAAACCTCTCCTGACGTCCCTCATTCAGCATCCTGCGGGTCGCTTCAAAGAATTTTGCCTTATTATAAATTCCCGTAAGAGTGTCAAACTCTGCAATAGTTCCGGCATGGAACCTCCCGGATTTTGTGTTTATGCACATTTTATTACTTTAATTATATCCCCATAGATGACAAACTGCAAGTATAAACCATCCTCTGAAAATGCTCGATTTGCCGCAAAACAAAAAAATACAAGACACGCCCGAATCTCTTCAGGCATATCTTGTATAATATGCATTAATTATTCTAATATTATGCTAATTTTGCTTTAGCAGCTTCACATAAAGCTGTGAATCCGGCAGCATCGCTGATAGCCATTTCAGAAAGCATTTTACGATTTACATCGATTTCTGCTAACTTAAGACCATGCATCAATTTGCTGTAAGAAAGTCCATTGATTCTTGCTGCAGCATTGATTCTTGCAATCCAGAGCTGTCTGAACTGACGTTTTCTTTCTTTTCTACCTGCGAAAGAACTTGTTAAAGCTCTCATTACAGACTGTTTTGCTACTCTATACTGTTTACTTCTAGCTCCTCTATAGCCTTTAGCCAGCTTTAAAGTTCTATTATGTTTCTTTTTAGCGTTTAACGCACCTTTAACTCTTGCCATTATTATATCCTCCGTTTCATTCTATTACAGATAAGGTAAAATCTTCTTCATTACCTTTGCGTTGGTTGAATCAGTCATTGTTGCTTTTCTAAGATTTCTCTTAGTCTTTGTTGACTTCTTTGTCAGAATGTGGCTCTTGAAAGCTTTCATTCTTTTCAATTTACCAGTACCTGTTTTTTTGAAACGCTTTGCGGCTGCTCTGCTTGTTTTAATTTTTGGCATAGTTCATATCCTCCTTAATATTTACAAATACTTAACTGCGTTTTTCTGATAAAAACATGACCATACTACGGCCTTCTAATTTGGCTGGTTTATCAATTACGGCAATATCTGACAACTTTTCTGCAAACTGTTCCAAAATAACTCTGCCTGTTGCGGTATGTGCCATCTCACGACCACGGAAACGTACTGAAACTTTCACTCGGTTTCCACTGCTCAGGAACTTACGTGCATGGTTCATCTTTGTATTCAAATCGTTCACATCAATATTCGGTGAGAAACGAATCTCTTTGATATCGATAACCTTCTGTTTCTTTCTTGCTTCCTTGTCTTTACGCGCCATCTCATAACGGTATTTACCATAATCAATGATCTTGCATACTGGCGGTTTTGCCTGTGGGGCAACCTTAACTAAATCTAAATTAGCTTCATGTGCTAATCTAAGGGCTTCTTTAGCTGGTACAACTCCCAACTGTTCACCGTCTTCGCCTACCAGACGTACTTCTTTGTCGCGGATTTGCTCGTTAATCATTAAATCGCTAATAATTGACACCTCCATGTCCATGATAAATAGGAAATTCCTATTCTATAAATAAAAAAATGGTGAGCAGTATACTACTCACCATTTAAGTCACACTAAGTGTTAATTATCTTAAATATAAACCCAAGTCATTCAAAATGCTAAGGTGAGAGTGAGTACTCTGCTTTCTTTTTGTGTTCTACACACTTGAAATAGAATACTACACTTTCAATCTAATGTCAAGCATTAAATTTCAATCTTTGCACCAAGTATGAACCATTTATGATAATGTCCTAATATACCACACGGGAAAATGTCCCGATGTGATATGATACTCCTAATGAAATTTAGGAGGTACTTATTATCAG
>SAAB01000019.1 GCA_009929615.1 Clostridia bacterium
TGATAATAAGTACCTCCTAAATTTCATTAGGAGTATCATATCACATCGGGACATTTTCCCGTGTGGTATATTAGGACATTATCATAAATGGTTCATAATTTTGTTTCTTTTTTGGAGAAAAATCATTGACAATATGATATCCACATGATAAACTATCTTAGTGTGCCGCTCAGTGGGGTTTTAAGTTCTCTATGAGACACCGAAGCTGGCGAGTTTAATATTAGGAGGTGCCATATGTACGCAATTATAGCAACAGGTGGTAAACAGTACAAAGTGTCTGAAGGCGATGTAATCCGTGTTGAGAAACTCGGTGTTGACGCCGGTGAATCCGTTGTATTTGATCAGGTTCTTGTTGTCAGCGGTGATGAAGTGAAAGTTGGTAATCCAACTGTAGCTGATGCAACAGTTTCCGGAACAGTTATGTGTGAAGGAAAAGCAAAAAAAGTTATCGTTTACAGATATAAGAGAAAAACCGGATATCACAAGAAAAACGGTCACAGACAGACGTATACACAGGTTAAGATTGATAAAATCAACGCTTAATCCGGTGACCCAGTTATGATTCGGGTAACGATATCCAGAACCGGGAGCAACCAGATTAAGTCTTTTCAGATTTCCGGACATGCCGAGTATGCTGAAAGCGGGCAGGATATTGTATGCAGTGCAGTCTCTGTACTTGCCATTAATACAATTAATGCTTTGTCTATGTATACTTCACAGGTTTTTGAAACAGAGGTTGAAGAGGAAAGTGGTACTATTATAGTGAATTTTCCAGAACCTTTAACTCATGATGCGGAACTTCTGGTAAATACGATGATTCTTGGATTGCGAACCATTGAAAATGATTATAACGAGGAATATATACACGTAAATTTCAGGGAGGTGTAGACGATGTTAAAAATGAACCTTCAGTTTTTCGCTCATAAAAAGGGTGTTGGTTCCACAAAGAACGGTAGAGATTCTGAATCTAAACGTTTGGGAGCGAAAAGAGCAGATGGACAGTTTGTAAAAGCCGGTAATATTCTTTACAGACAGCGTGGTACTAAAATTCATCCGGGCACAAATGTTGGCCGTGGTGGCGATGATACATTATTTGCTTTAGTAGACGGTGTTGTAAGATTTGAGAGAAAAGGCAGAGACAAAAAACAGGTTTCTATCTATCCAGCAGCAGCAAACGAATAAGAGTGAACAAGGCGACTTCAGATTTTTATATTTGAAGTCGTTTTTTCTTAGATTTATTAATTAGAAAAGGCAGGTGAAAAGATGTTTGTAGATAAAGCTAAAATATATGTACGCTGTGGGAAAGGCGGAGATGGACATGTGAGTTTCCGCAGGGAACTCTATGTACCAGCCGGCGGACCAAATGGCGGTGATGGTGGAAAAGGTGGAGATGTCATATTTGTTGTTGATAAAGGTTTAAACACGTTGACAGATTTCCGTCATATCCGTAAATATGTTGCCGGTGATGGTGAACCAGGCAGCAAAAACAGATGTCATGGTGCTGATGGTGCTGACATCATTATCAAAGTTCCTGAGGGAACAATTATCAAAGAAGAGGAATCCGGTCTTGTTATTGCCGATATGTCTGGTGAAAACGACCGTATTGTTCTCTTAAAGGGTGGCCGAGGCGGAAAAGGCAATCAGCACTATGCGACGCCTACCATGCAGGCGCCCAAATATGCCCAGCCAGGACAAAAGTCACGTGAGCTTAATCTTGTACTGGAACTTAAAGTTATCGCCGATGTGGGGCTTGTAGGCTTCCCAAACGTTGGTAAATCCACATTTCTGGCCAGAGTAACCAATGCAAAGCCAAAGATTGCCAACTATCATTTTACAACTCTGAGTCCAAATCTTGGTGTTGTTGATTTAGATGGAAACGACGGCTTTGTTATTGCCGATATTCCCGGAATCATCGAAGGCGCTTCTGAAGGTATTGGTCTTGGTCATGAATTTCTGCGTCATATCGAACGTACCAGAGTTATTATTCATATCGTAGATGCTGCAGGTGTAGAAGGTCGTGATCCAATAAATGATATCCGTATGATACAAAAGGAACTAGCTGCTTATAATGAAGAATTGGCAGGCAGACCTCAGGTCATTGCAGCAAACAAAATTGACGTTTTCTTTGATGGTGAAGATGACGATGCTATTCAGCTTCTTCGTGAAGAATTTGAGCCGGAAGGCATGAAAGTATTTCCTATATCTGCTGTCAGTGGCAAGGGCGTTCGTGAGCTCCTCTACCACGTCAATAACCTTCTGAAAGAAATAGGCGAAGAGAAAATTACTTTTGAACGCGAATACTTCCCTGAAGAAATCGAAGAGACCCTTCCATTCACTGTTTTTAAAGACGAAGAGGAAGAGGATGTATACCATGTTGAAGGTCCTCGTATCGAACGAATGCTTGGTTATACCAATTTAGAGTCCGAAAAAGGATTTGATTTCTTCCAGAAATTCATGAAAGAAAATGGTATTCTGGATGAATTGGAAGCTTTAGGCATCGAAGATGGCGATACCGTCAAGGTATATTTTCACGAATTTGACTACTATAAGTAAAAGGAGGTAGGATTTTGATAAAAAACAGTAAACAGCGAGCATATTTAAAAGGTCTTGCAATGACTATGAACCCAATATTTCAGATTGGAAAATCCAGTCTGACACCGGAATTAACAGAGGCTGTCGAAGAAGCACTGGCCGCTCGCGAATTAATTAAAATATCTGTTCTTCAAAATTGCCTGGATGATCCGAGAGCAATCGCTGAATATTTAAGTGAAAGAACCCATTCTGAAGTTGTTCAGGTTATTGGCAAGAAAATTGTCCTTTATAGAGAAGGAAAAGATAAAAAGAAACAAATTATTCTTCCAGAATAGATAAGGAGGATGCTCTGTGAAAAAAATTGGCATTATGGGCGGAACCTTTAATCCGATTCACTATGGTCATTTGATGCTGGCAGAAAATGCCTACGATTCTATGAAATTAGACGAAATATGGTTTATGCCTTCTGCAGACCCGCCACACAAAAGCGGTCAGGTTATTTTGCCTTACAGTTATCGAAGTGAGATGACAGAACTTGCCATCAGGGATGTCCCATATTTTATAAAATCTGACTTTGAATCGCAACGCAGTAAACCAAGCTATACAGCAGAAACACTACGTTTGCTTCACGAGCAATATCCAAATACCGAATTTTATTTCATTATGGGTGCAGATTCCCTGTTCCAACTTGAAACATGGTATAAGCCGGAGCGAGTTATGGCTCAGGCAATTCTTCTTGTTGCTGTACGGGACCATCATTCTACAGAAGAAATGCACCAGCAAATTGATTATCTGCAGAACAAATATAATGCACGTATTCAATTGATGGATATGCCCGGGGTTGATTTATCGTCGGTATTAATACGAAAAAGAGTGGAGAAGCAGCAGACTATTCGCTTTTTTGTGCCTGAAAGGATTCGAAAATATATTATCGAACATCATTTATATGAGGGGAGCTCTGAAAACGCGTGAAATACAGTCTTGAAGAAATACAGAAAAGCCTTCAAAAGAAATTGAAAAACAGTCGATATATTCATACGCTTGGCGTAGAATACACATCTGTTTGTCTGGCTATGAAATATGGTGCTGATTTAGAAGCAACAGAAGTGGCTGGACTGCTTCATGACTGTGCAAAGCAGCTTCCAGAGAAAAAAATTCTTCAACTATGCCGTAAATATGGTGAAAAGATTTCAAAAATGGAATATGATAATCCGTTTTTACTGCATGGAAAAGCCGGTGCCTGCATAGCCAGGGAAAAATTCGGTATTAATGATGAAAAGATTCTTAATGCTATACGCTACCATACAACAGGACGTCCTGAGATGGATATTATTGAAAAAATTGTATTCGTAGCAGATTATATTGAACCAAGCCGAAAAAAAGCGGATAATCTAAAAGAACTACGTCAAATGGCTTTCGAAGATTTGGATAAAACACTGCTGATGATTTTAGAGCAGACTTTGTCTTATCTTGAAACTTCCGGACGCGAAATCGACCGACATACCATAATGACAAGAGATTATTATAAAAAAATTATTAAGGAGTAACAAATGAACAACTCTAAAGAAATGACACGTTTAGCAATTAAAGCTCTGGAAGATAAAAAGGGCAGTGATATCCGGGTGATTGATATCCAGGAAGTATCCATTATTGCTGATTACTTTATTATTGCCAGCGGAAGCAACCGGAATCAGGTTCAGACTATGGCCGATAATGTTAAAGAAGTTCTTGGACGTGCAGGATTTGAGCCAAGACAATTAGAAGGTTACGGAACAGCTGCATGGATTTTAATGGACTATAATGATATTATTATCCATATCTTTTCCGAAGAAGACCGCCTTTTCTATGATATTGAAAGAATATGGAAAGATGGCAAGGCTGTAGCAACCACAGAATTTAACGCAGAAAACTAAATCTATAGAATTAAATAGCAAAAAAGCCTTCCAATAAATCAGCTTAAAAATAGAACTGATTTATTGGAAGGCTTTTTATGTTGCTTACATGCCCATACGTACAAGACCGATAACTTTACCGAGTATCTCAAGATGATCCGTAATAATCGGCTCCATCGCATCATTCTCCGGTTGAAGACGATAATAACCACTTTCTTTATAATAGGTCTTTACTGTAGCCGAATCATCAATCAATGCCACAACAATATCGCCATTCTTAGCAGTAGAGCGCTGTTCAACAATCACTGTATCTCCACTATAGATACCCGCATTAATCATACTGTCACCACGTACCTTCAACATGAAGGTAACTGCATTCGGAAGATATTCCACCGGAATAGGAAAATAATCCTCAATATGTTCATGGGCCAAAATCGGCAGCCCTGCTGTAATCGTTCCAAGAATAGGCACATTCGTCACTTCGCGACGGGTTAATGCGAAATCATCATCGATGATTTCTATCGTTCTGGGTTTTGTTGGATCACGACGTATAAAGCCTTTATCCTCCAGAGATGAGAGATGAGCATGTACAGAAGATGTAGACTTCAAATGAACCGCTGTACAAATCTCACGTACTGATGGTGGGTAACCTTTTGATAATATCTCTGACTTTATATATTCAAGTATTTCTTTCTGTTTCTCAGTTAATGTACCAGACATTCCGGAACCCCCTTTATATTTTATACTGGTATTATAATATCATAGTTTTATTACCTTTGCAAATAAAATACGAACGTTTGTTTGATTTTTTTGCATTTATCCCTTGACAAACGAACAGATGTTCAATATAATACAAATATACAAACAAATGTTCTTTAAAAGCTACATTCTATAGAAATAATCATCTACATAATTTTATTACAGTTCATATTTCGATTTTTTGCAAAAAATATGGTTAGTAATATTATTAGATAGATTAGAAGAGGGAGGTATTTATTTATGAAAAAATTATTTGTTTTAGCTGTTGTTCTTGGTGTATTTGGTATGGTCTTTTTATTCCCATGGAGTGCTGCGGAGGCTCAGGCCAACGATTCGCTGCGTATGAATGAGAGAAAGTATTTCACAAGTTATGTTGTTGAAAAAGATGATACCCTCTGGAATATTGCAGAAACTTATATGACAGAAGAATATGACAGCATAGATAGTTACATTAAAGAAGTGATGGAAAGTAATCATTTAGAACACACACGTATTAAGCAGGGTCAGATGCTCATTCTTCCTTATTATGCAGATGCCCCGGTAAATGAGGTTTAAATTAATTAATCTAAAGCAGAACCTAAGAAAAGCCCGGATATTCCGGGCCTTCTGTACATTCTGTTATTTATTGTTTTTCTCTCAAAGTAACTGCTCTGGCAGCCATGCGACGGCGGCTGTCCTCCAATGAAGCATAATGCTTTTTCGTTGTATTGACATCTTTATGACCTAATACGTCAGCTACCAGATAGATATCACCAGTTTCATTATAAAGATTCGTGCCGTAAGTGCTTCGCAGCTTATGAGGAGTGATATTTTTCATGGTCGTTACCGTACGGGCATATTTTTTAACCAGATTTTCAACTGAACGAACAGACATACGTTTTCGTTGAATCGAAAGAAACAGTGCATTGGTATGACCTGTTACAGCCTGAATACCTTTACGTTCCTCAAGGTAGGGGAGCAGTGCATCTAAGACTTCGTCGCCGAAGTAAACAACGACTTCGTTTCCACCCTTTCGAAGGATTTTTATTCCATTGTTTTTCAAATCAATATCTTCAATATTTAATCCAACACACTCTGAAACTCGTATACCCGTGCCTAGGAAGAGGGTCATAAGTGCCAGATCTCTTACTTTTGTCCGTTCGTGATAAGCTAGCTGCTTACCGCTTAACTGGTCACCTGATTCTACATTATCTAATAACCTGACAACTTCATCAACGTCTAATCGTATAATGTTTTTATCATGAAGCTTTGGGGCCGATACAAGGGCAGCTGGATTTGTTACAATCATTTCCTTTTTAAAATAATAATTATAGAAAGTCTTAAGTGATGCCAGTTTTCTAGCCATTCCCCGTTCAGTATTGGTATATTGCTGGCCATTTCGCTCATAAAGTTTCAAGTATTCCAGATATTCTTCAATATCCAAAGCTTTTATCTGGTCCAGCGTTTCCATAGGAATATCTCGAATATTCATTTTGGCCAGGGCTGGATTATATTCCTGTAGGAATTCGAAAAATATCCTCAAATCATAGCCATAACCCAAACGGGTTCTTGAGGAAGTTCTTGGCTCAATGCCGCGAAAAAAAGAGAGGGTGAAAGAGGGGAGTGCCTGGATTACCTGGCGAAGTTTTTGCTGGTTTTCAATATTATTTTGTTCCTGATACGTATATTCTTTCACTTAAAAACCTCCTTTATATCAATTTTTATAAACGTTGAAGTTTTTCCATGGCATCCGCATCTAGCTTTGGCCATGAAGAAATATTTCCATTTAAGATAGCACGGAACATTTTATTCATAACACCCGGATTTTCAGAGTTTAATTGTTTAAGTAATTGTTTCATATATTCACGTTTCGTATTTCCATCTGCCGGGCAGGGATTCTTGCTGATAGGCAGTTCATATTTCTTTTTAAACCCAATGATATCCGCCTCATAAACAAAGAGTAACGGGCGAATAACGGTCAGGTCCATACGATCCAGGTAGGTCACTGGCGAATAACAATAAAAACGTCCCTCAAACATCAACGACATAAGCATGGTTTCAACCAAATCGTCTCTATGATGTCCATAAGCGATTTTATTGCACCCGTGGGCCTTAGCGACCTCATTCAGAGAACCTTTTCGCATTTTAGCACATAAAGAACACGGATTCTTTTCCTTACGTTCTTCAAAGATAATCTGTCCAATATCTGTTTTTACAACAGTATATGGGACATCCAGGGATGCACATAATTCTGCAACCTTTTCCGTTTCAAAACCTTCAAAACCCAAATCAACAGTAATGGCTTCAATTTCAAAAGAATTCGGATAAAATCGTTTTAAACCATGTAAGGCATAAAGTAATGTTAAACTGTCTTTGCCGCCGGATATACCAATAGCAATTTTGTCACCGGGCTGAATCATCTGATAAGTGTCCACGGCTTTACGAGTGAAGCTTAAGAGTTGTTGTAATTTCATGAGATATAAAACCTTTCTGCAATAAATTAAACCAAGCGATGAAAATCTTAGTTTCTGTACATAGTATAGCATAATCCTAGGAAATCTGCAATATCTTTTCGGAAAAGCTGTGTTTAACGAATAGTTATAAATAGCAGATAAAGGAGCCGCATAACTATCTACAGCTCCTCTTTTTCCATTTTTATAGGTTTCTAAGTCTTTCAAGTAATTTTTCAAAGTATTCCGGTAATGGTGTTTCAAACTCCATGTATTCCCCTGTCGTTGGATGAACGAATCCCAATACCTTTGCATGAAGAACCTGTCCCTGAAGTTTAAACGGCTGTCTGGCCGGGCCATAAACAAGGTCACCAAGTAAAGGATGTCCGATGGATGCCATGTGTACACGAATCTGATGCGTACGGCCTGTTTCAAGTTCACATTCTATATAAGTATACTGTCCAAAACGTTCCAGTACTTTAAAGTGTGTAATGGCTGATTTACCATTTTTATAATTAACTGCCATTTTTTTTCGATCAACCGAATGGCGGCCGATAGGCGCGTCTACGGTTCCTGAATCCTGTACAATATTATTCCATACGATTGCATGATATCTGCGGGTTATACTATGAACCTTCAACTGCTCTGCAATGCTGCTGTGGGATTTATCATTCTTACATATAATAAGCACTCCTGTCGTATCTTTATCGATACGATGGACAATTCCCGGACGCATGACGCCATTAATGGAGGAAAGTGAATCTTTGCAGTGATAAAGCAATCCATTCACTAATGTTCCCTCGCTATGTCCCGCACTGGGATGAACGACCATGTCCTTCGGCTTATTTACCAGTAACACATCATCATCTTCGTAGATAATATCTAATTTCATGTCCTGAGCCTCAATATCCAGGCTGACAGGCTCAGGAAGGGTTATTTCTATACTCTCCCCTTCTCTAACCTTATAATTAGCTTTAACAGGCCTTAAATCGGCTGTTATCAAGTCTTCTTTCATCAGCTTCTGTATATAGGAACGGGATGTATCCGGCATCTTGTCACTGATAAACCGGTCAATACGGATATTATTCTCTTCAGCGGCTACTATCCATTTATTCATTATGTTCTCCCTTTTTCGACAATATAAAATCAAAGTCGTGTTCGTCTTTATAGATAAAAATCACGGTAATAATCAATAATGCCGCGGCAATAACAACATACATATCTGCCACATTAAATATAGGGAAATTGATTAACTCAAAGTATATAAAATCTACCACATAATGACGGAATATTCTGTCGATAAAGTTCCCGATGGCTCCGGCAATAACCAAAACACCAATGATTCTAAGCCATAAATATCTAGCTTCATCCGGTATGCGTCCATAAAGCCACAAGACACCGACAAGAATAATCAGTGTTGTTACAATTAAAATCGGAATCTGCCCCTGCATAATTCCCCAGACAGCCCCTCTGTTTTCATGATAGGTCAATGAAAGCACACCTTCTACAATGGGAATTGTTCCAACAGGTTTAACATTGAGCAGCACCAGATATTTGGTCAGCTGGTCTAAAGCTACAAGAATCAGAGCACTTATTATTCCTTTTAAATATTTCATATACAGGCTCCTATTCCTTTTGTAATTTCTTCATCTGAAACCTCTTTATCGATATAGGCCTCTCCAACAGCTTTCAAAAGAATGAATTTCACCTTACAACCATCCATTTTTTTATCAGACTTTGTTGTTTCCAGAATGTCCCCCGCCGCAAGGCCGCTGACATTAACCGGCAGATGAAAAGCATTAAAGGTTTCTTTTATATCCTCGAAATCCGCTTCGGTAATCCGTCCTTTATCTCTGGAAACCGCGGCAGCAACCACACTTCCTAAGGCTACGCACTCTCCATGAAGCCATTCAAAGTTCTTTAATTTTTCTACAGCATGGCCCGCTGTATGTCCGAAATTGAGCAATGCACGCTCTCCCAGTTCTTTAGGATCACGTTCTACCACATCACCTTTTACAAGACAACTCTCATACACCATGTGCTCTAAACTATCATAATCTCTTGTAAGAATTTTTTCTGCATTATCCTGAATCCAGCGATAATATGATGCATTTTTTATAAGGCCATGTTTAATAACCTCTGCCATGCCGGCACAGAGCTGACGGTCATCTAATGTTTTGAGTGTATTTAGATTCATATAAACAAGTGCCGGCTGATGAAATGCACCAACCATATTTTTATACTGCTGGAAATCCACCCCAGTTTTTCCGCCAATACTGCTGTCCACCTGTGATAACAGAGTTGTTGGAACCTGAATATACTTAATACCCCTTAAATATGTTGCCGCCGTGTATCCCGACATATCGCCGGTTACGCCGCCGCCAAGGGCAATGATAAAATCTTTCCTATCAAATTTCTCAAGAATCAGCTTCTCATAAATCTTTTCAATAACTGTCAGATTTTTATTTGCTTCACCTGCTTCAAATACAAAATGAACAACCTTAGCAGATGCCTGACAACAAAGATTTGCCACATCCTTTAAATATAAAGGTGCTACATTGCTGTCTGTTACGATACAGATTTTCCGGCCTACTGTGCCGATTTCCTTTAGCTTTTCTACTAAATGTTCATACGAATTATCAATACAGATGTCATATATCTTTTTCTCCTGGCTGCGTATTTCGATAGTCTTCAAAATATAAACACCTCTTTCCTCACAAATTAACGAAGAAAGAGTCTGCCAAGCTAAATAGCCCGTACAGACTCTATATATTCGTTTTTAGGTTCTATTTGTCAAAAATGCTTGCGATATCTTTAATCATTGTGTCATCATTTGATGCTACAGTTTCATCCATATCCTCTTCCGCATCTTTTGCAGCATTTGCAGCAACTTCAGCAGCGGCTTCCTGATAAACAGGCTGTGCTGTTGGTGCATCAGCAGCTACAAGATTCTCTACTTTTGCAAGTTCGATATTGAATGCTTCACTGGATAATAATTCAATCTGTGCATTAGCAAGAGATTTATACTGAGTTTTGTAAGATTCATATTTTTGAATCAGTGCTACTGTTGTAGAACGAAGATTTTCCAACTCACGTTTTGCATCTGATACAATAGCTTCTGCACGAACCTGTGCTTCCTGTTCAATAACAGCAGCATTTGTCTTTGCTGAAGCAATCGTTTCTTCAGATGTTGTCTCTGCAAGAACTAAAGCTTTCTGTAAAGATTTCTCAATGTCTTTGTATCGGTTCAGGCTTTCATTCAAAAGACCTGCCTTATCTCTCAATTCCATATTCTCTCTATACAATGCTTCATAATCTGTATACAAATTTGCTAAAAAGCTGTCTACATCCGCCTTGGAATATCCCATACCGGATTTAAAGGTTTTTGCCTGCACATCAATTGGTGTTAACATAGAAATTCCTCCTATACATATTTGTGTACTTCAATAATACACTTATTTTTCTTAGATTTATTTTTACTGTCCACAAGAACAAATTTCCCTTTATGACGAACCGATATAATGTCGCCGTCTTTGAGATTTGCTCCATTAGACGTGTTTAAACGACTGTTAATGTAAACTTGTCCTGCTTCGATTAATATACATGCCTGGGAACGTGAAAGTTTGTATGCCAGACCTATAACTGAATCCAGCCGAATAGAACTTACAGTTCCTTGTATCACTTCAAACTTTGGTTTCGCATAAGCCTCAGGCAGTTCAATCGCTTTAACGTTGACATTGGTATGACGCACCTGACTTAATTCACTGATAAGAAAATCTCTGACTCTTTCAAGGCAGACAAGCCTGGCTGTATGTCCATCAATCAGAATATCTCCAATACAGTTTCGTTCAAGACCTAAACCGAGAACACTTCCCAGAAAATCTCTATGACTGAGATTCTCTGCATATTTTTCATGCATCGGTGTAATCTCAAGCCAGCAAATCGGATACTCGGTGGGACTTTCAGAAAAGCAGGCAATCTTTCGCTCTGCCAATTCAAATCCACCATAAAGCTCCGGTTTCAACGCACCCTTAAATTGATTAATTAAGAGACTCTGACCGTTCATATCCAAAAAATCGGAAAAACATGGACGATTCTGATAATAAGCCCTATCCGATAAATCTTCAAAGTGTTTCAATAATATCTGTTCTTCTTTCGTCATAGCCCTACCTCAACCCATAACACATCTGAGATGCATATGCCGCCAGAAGGTATAATACAATCGGCGAAAGGTCGATACCTCTGATTTTCAAAACAGAATGTTCAATAATCCGCCGTACCGGTGCCAAAAGTGGTTCCATGATATAAACGCTCAATGCCTGAAGCTTCGGAAAAACCGGAAGCCAAGACATGATAATATATATAAAAAGTGCAATCTCAATAACACGGAAAAACCAATAGCCTGTACTTATAATATAAATGAACAAATGCCCACCTCTAAAAATTATCGTGAAATGCAGGAATGTGAATACCTGATGAAATCACTTCCTGAATATCTCCGGAAATTTCAATAGATTCCGGTGTCACAATAAAGATATAATTTGAAATCTTCTCAATATTACCAGCCATGGCGTAGCATGAACCGGAAATAAAATCAATAATACGCTGTGCAATCTCTAAATCAATGCCTTCCAGGTTAACTACCGCAGCCCGTCCGGATAAAAGCACATCACTAATCTCTCTGGAATCCTCAAAAGCTGTCGGTCGAAGCACACATACTTCGCCTCTGGAAGCAGTGGATTTCATCGGAACAATCTTTCCTCTGTTAGCGGATGCTGCTGGTGCAGAACGAAAAACCGGTTCCGGCTTTGCAGCTTTCTTTATAGGGGATTTTGTTTCCTTCACGGTCTCCGCTTTTTCTTTTTTGAAGGTTTTCTTCTTTACAACCGGTGCCGGAATATCATCAAAATCGTCCTCATAATCATCTTCGTAATCTTCGTAATCATCGTAATCGTCATATTCCTCATCATTCAATCGAATCATATTGAGAAATTTGTCAAAACCTTTACCCATGATTTAATCTCCTAACTATACATTCTTAGCATATATTCTTGCTCCGAAAATTCCTGTGCCTACTCGTACCATGGTGGCACCCTCTTCGATAGCAACTTCGTAATCTCCTGTCATTCCCATAGACAGCTCATTCATAGTAACATTATCAATGTTTTTCCCTGCAATGTCAACAGCTAATTGTTTCAAATTCTTGAAATACGGCCTGTTATCCTCAGGGTTATCTGTGAATGGTGCTACGGTCATAAGCCCTTTTATGTGAACTGCAGGGAGCTTTGCAATGTCCCTGACCAGTTGAACAACTTCATCTGTACTCAATCCAAACTTTGAAGTTTCTTCTGCTACATTCACTTCAATTAATATATCGGTTTCTACACTCTTTTTCTGAGCTTCGACACTAATCTGCTCAGCGAGACGCAGAGAATCGACAGAATGAATCAGTTTCACCTTGTCCACGATATATTTTACTTTATTTCTCTGCAAATGTCCAATCATATGCCAATTTAAAGGTTCTTTAATGATGTCTATCTTATCGCATAATTCCTGAACCTTATTTTCACCATAATCCTTAATTCCTGTTTCCATGACTTCATAGATAGCAGAAACCGGTTTTGTTTTACTGACAGCAATTAAAGTGACTTCTTCCCGCTTCCTTCCTGCACGGCTGCAGGCAGCCTGAACACGGGATTCTACATCATCTACATTCTCTTTAATCATTTTATCATCTCCTGATTTCAATATATATTAATAGACAATCTGGTCCTCGGATACCGATGAACCATTTAAAACAACATTGTCATAAAGAGCCACACTATAACTTAAGTTTTCCTGAACAATGCAGTAATCGCTGCTCTGATGAAGAATATTAACAATTTCAAACTGGGTATAGCCCTTATTAACATTATAGACGCCGGAAAGCTGTCCGGTTGCCCCAATTCGGAATCTTTCATCTTTGCCGCCGGAATTCACCTTGCCTATGTAGTCACCCAGTGAAAAATCCTCCATGCTTACATAGAAATAATTTTCATCTCTATAATAGATGCCTGATGTTCTGAAATCTGCTACTGTTTCACCATTTTCGTTGGTTCTTTCACAGTAAAAACCAGACTCATAAGAGCGATTATCTTCTACCAGGTACTGTATTGGTATCTGATAAAAATCCTTTTGAATCAATGCCGACGTCGGAATCTTCAATCCCGAGGCTTCTTCAAAAACTATTTCAATATCTACATACCGTTCAGAAATATATCGAACCATATAGTCATTTAAAGTGAGTACACCATAGGTGCCATCACTTCCTGTTTGTATATAAAAGTCTGAAACGGTCTGAATATTGTCTTTGCTGAAGGTCAGATTAACCGAGGTAACCTCATTCAACTGATTTGCCTGGTTTTCCGTCAACGGAATGACAATCTGCCATGTATGACTTTTTACAAGCTTATAGGCCGGCTGGCCGGATTCGATATAAGTATAAGGGTCTATCTGATGCTTTTCATAGGTACTGTTTGATAATACCTGTTTATTAACATTTTCCACAGTTAAATTCTCGTAACCGTCATAACAGTAAGACACAATACCACTTTGGGTCGTCTGAATAACCTGACCTCCTGAGGTATCCGCTTGATAGTCATGAATTTTTGAAGCACTTACCATCTCTGTTGAAAGACTTTGAAGATTATAACGCAATGAATAAATCTGTGAAAACTGGCTGTCTGAATAATTTTTCGAAAAAACTGTAATTTGGTCACGAATCTCCGAATAATTTGATGACGCTGAATAGGCATCCTCAGATGCACCATCCGCAGCTTCTGCCGGTGCATTCGCGTTCAAAAGATAAATATTTCCAGTGTTGCCAATTTTATCGCCTTCGCCCACATAGAAATTAATATAGCCACTTCCGGATGCATTAACCACTTCTTCATCCCGAATACATACACCTGTAAAAGAAGTGCTATTAACAATCTGTCCTTCTTCCACTCGGCACACAGATATATTTTCTTTCATTAAATTGACAACAACGGATATGGTCAAATAAATGAAAATAATTCCGAAAACGACAAAGCCAATATTCAGTTGAAAATTATAATTTTTTCGTTGGTCTGCCATATTATATAACTCCTCAAATAAATCTCTGTAATGCCGGGCCGTTCATATAATTGAACTGCTTTCCCTGAAAACTGCTGTTTAGTGTCATATACTCTGTAAATTCATCCTGAAGTTTCCACCAGCTCGTCTGCCAATTAGAAAAAAGGGCATCCTTTTCAGGAATACGACTAAAAAGACGTTCTATAGCAATATCCGGATTTAAATATTCCAGAAAATACCGAAGCCGTCTGAAATACTCCTCTTTTGAGCACACAGCCAGTTCGCCCCGTTGAAACAGCCTTCCCATCTCTGTCCCCTTGGCAATATATAATGAGTGAATTTTCACAAGATCATTTTGAAGAACCGAAATTAATTTGCTTGTTTCAACAGCATCAGTCAACTCATCTCCCGGTAAATTCAAAATAACGTGGGTACAAAGAAAAAAGCCCCGACGCTTGATGCGCAGACAGCTATCCACATATTCTGCCAGTCCATGTCCTCGTTGTATAGAAGCAAGTGTATGATAATTTGCTGATTGAAGTCCAAGTTCAATGCCAATCGGAATCCCTGTCTTTTCAGAAAAAGCGGACAGCATATCCAGATAGTCCTCGCGAATACAGTCTGGTCGTGTTGATATATCAATTTCTACAATATCATCAACCCGGCGTACCTCTTCAAGATAATCCGAAAGCTGCTTCAAAGGCATAAAGGTATTCGTGTAATTTTGAAAGTAGGCAATAAACTTCTCTGCTTTATATCGTTTATGAATATATTCTTTCGTATGTTCAAGCTGGCTGACCACAGAAATAGAAGATGCCATGGCCTCAAATCCTGTACCATCCGCACTGCAGAACGTACATCCCGAACCATCGATACGATTCGGACAGCTGACCGGTAAATTGACCGGAAGTTTATATACTTTTGTATAATAATGCTTTTTTAAAAAATCTGAATATTTATAGTACAAACTATTTTCACCCATATCTTAGTATTATATATGTTTTTTATCAGGATTTAAAGTCTAAATTGGATTTTATGGAATAATTCACAGAATTTTCGTAAATACTAGAAACAGAAAACAGGAGGTGGAATTATATGGAACGTAACTGGTTGGACATTGTTTCCCTTATTTTAATTATTATTGGTGCCATTAACTGGGGGCTCATCGGTTTTTTTAATTTGGATCTTGTATCTACTATCTTCGGTACAATGTCTATGATTACCCGTATTATTTTTGCTGTTGTTGGCATTGCCGGAATTTACTCACTGGTGCTTTTTTGGAAATTGAAAGCAGAATAACTATTTATAACGAATTTCCCTATAACATAAAAGGGCTTCTAACTCAAAAAGTCAGAAGCCCTTTTTTTACATATTATAAAGCAATAACAACATCATTCTGGAATTCTTCCGGTAACTGTTCTGCATCAACTGAAATGCTGATAACAAAATCAATATTAAATCTGGAAGATATATCCTGGAGTCTGGAAAGGACAAATCCAATATATTCATCTGAAACGGATGAAATCGTCAAAAAGCTATCTAAATACATAGCTTCCATATCGTGGTCCTGTGAAATAAGTCCACAGATAAAACCTAAAAAGGCGTCATATGTATCCAGTGGAAATTCGCTTAAATTAATCAGTCGAATCTTATTACTGAGTTCATACATATGTTTGATATTCTTGTCCAGATAAACAACATTACCATTCGCACTTTTAACAGCATCATTCGCTTTCTGAATTAAATATTTTGTTTTTCCCTTACCTTTTACACCTGCTATAATCTGTATCATGATGTTCTCCTCCTCTATCAGTCCCTCGTATATATTTATTATAGTATAGGCAGACTGAAAATTCAATGTCTATTTAGGAATTTTATTCAATAGAATATTCATTTCGGCATAGAGCTCCTGACTATCCACAGCACCCAGAATTACAGACACATATCCGTTACCTTTTTTGTCCTCATCATAAAGAATCAAACAACTTCCAGCTTCGTCGGTTGTACCGGTTTTCCCGCCCATAACACGAACACTATCCGGATAGTCGTAGACATCCAGAAAATACTGATTGGTTGTCTCATAAGTTGTTTCAATTGTTTCCCCGGCAGCATCCTTATACTTTATATCATAAGATGTCTGGCGAATAGTCTCATGAAATTTATCATATTTTAAGCATGCATCAAAAATAAGATATAAATCATAGGCACTTGTATAATGGTCGCTGTCGTGAAGGCCACTCGGATTAACAAAATGGGTATCCACACAACCAAGATTTTTTGCCTCTTGATTCATCATGGCAGCAAAGCCATCGATACTTCCACCGATATGAATAGCCAAAGCATTTGCCGCATCATTACCACTGTAGATAAGCAAACCATAGAAAAGCTGTTCTACCGTAAGCTCATCTCCAACTTCAAAACCACATAATTTTGCACCATACTCATCAACTACCATATCTTCCGTAAAAATCACCTTGTCCGAAAAATTGGCCTTTTCAAGGGTTATAAGGGCTGTCATGATTTTTGTAACACTGGCCGGATAAACCCGGTCATAAACAGCTTTGCCATAAACTCCCGTCAGAGTTGAAGTTCCTGCGAGAAGTCCGGTCTCAGCATCAATATCCGCTTCCTCATCTTCTGTTTCTGCAGCGGTTGTCTCTGTTTCTTCGGTCGTCTCTTTCGTTGTTGATTTTGTCTCTGAGGATTCGTCTGTTTCCAGGGTTTCATCCGTCTCTGAAGATGAAGTTTCTTCTGTTTCTGAGACACTCACCGTACTACTTTTAGGAAAGATAACCAAATCCTTTGCAAAAAAATCATAATCATCACTTGTGTTTGTATTTATAATCAAACTTGTTGTATTTAAAGCTGTGTCCGAATAGGACTTAATGACAGATGCCGGTCCGCTGCATCCACATAGCAGGCTGGCAGTCAATAGACATGCTATGCCCGTTCCCAGTTTTTTCATAGTATTCTCATCCTGTTCTTAAATTATTTATAAAACTCACGCCAGTCCAAATCGCCTCTGTCAAGAGCCTTTATCAAAAGTTCTGCCGTTGCCAGATTCGTTGCAATAGGTATATTGTGATTATCGCAAAGGCGAATAAGGGTATGTACATCTGTCATCTGACCAATTTGAGCTGGATTTCTCATGAAAATAACCAGGTCTATATCGTTATTTTCAATCTGTGAACCCATCTGCTGCTCACCGCCCAAAGTTCCTGCCAGATATTTATGAACTGTCAGGTTGGTAACTTCCTCAATAAGTCGTCCCGTTGTTCCCGTCGCAAAGAGTTCATGCTTCGCCAGTATGCCCCTATATGCGATACAGAAATTCTGCATTAATTTCTTTTTACTCTCATGTGCAACAAATCCTATATTCATAACACTTATCTCCTGCCTTTCTGCAAATCTATATTGATAACGAGTCCTATGCCCGCCATATTGGCAAGCAGTGAGCTCAAACCATAACTGATGAAGGGTAATGGCAAACCGGTATTCGGAAGCAAATTAGTTGCCACACCAATATTAACAAATGTCTGAAAAGCAATCATGGAAGCCACACCAATAGCAATAAGCCTGCCATTTATATTGGTCGTGTTTTTCGCAACCTTCAAACATTCATAGACAATACAGGCTAGTAATATAATGGTTATACAACTGCCAATAAAACCCAGTTCTTCGCCGATTACAGAAAAAATGAAGTCGGTCTGCTGCTCTGATATAAAATTTCCACCTTTAACAGATGTAATTGTATTATTATTCAGTCCTTTTCCGGTAATCATTCCGGAGCCAATGGCCATAACGGAATTATACTGCTGATTGGCTGTTGTCTGCTGATATTCTGACGGATTAAGAAAGGCTAAAATTCGATTCAACTGATAACCATGAAGCAGAATCTGAAATGGCTGTTGTATATACCAGGCGAGAAATCCCAATACCGGTACTCCAAAAAGGCAAACCCGGCCAATAAACTTATAGCTCAACCCACCACAGAAAATCATCATAAGAAAAATAAAAAGGAAAACCAGTGTGGTGGACATATTCGGCTCCCTGTAAATCAGGAAAACAGGAATCATATAAATAATCCCAATCATCAAAAGGGTTTTTAGCTGGCTAATCTGCCCGCGCCGGTCTACAATGAGTTTTGTTAGAACAATAATCATCATAATCTTTGCAAACTCACTGGGCTGAATCGTTCCAAAGGAGCCCAGAGAAAACCAACGGCGTGCACCGTTGACTTCGACACCAAAAATCAACACAGCCACCAGCATAAGCACTGACAAAAAATAAATTGGCCAGTGAAACTTTAAAATGAAATTAAAGTCTATAAAAGATATAATAATTAAACCAACCAGCCCGATCATCAAACCAATCAGCTGTTTTCTGGCATAGCCATCCGCCGCACTTTCAATAACAAATACTCCCAATATAGATGCTGCAATA
Source organism: Clostridia bacterium (assembly GCA_009929615.1). Lineage (GTDB taxonomy): Bacteria > Bacillota > Clostridia > Lachnospirales > Lachnospiraceae > Frisingicoccus. The sequence goes on from SAAB01000019.1 coordinate 19,151, forward strand.
ACAAGCAGTAAAAGGCGCCAGTTATATTTTTTTAAATTATAATTCAGAAATCGAAATCTGTCTTCGTATAAATTCATTAGCAAATCACCTTATTTATCTCCTTAAACGGGATGCGTGCCACTAAAACCATGGAGCATTCCCTTGGAAGACCATTGTCCTGCTGAAGGATGTTGACCTCCATGTGGTCCGTGTCTATTTCCATATATTTCGAAAGGGTCAAACCGATATCTCCTTTAATGCCACTGATAAAATCAGCAGAGCAGTCTGCCCGGTCCGAAATCAAAAGTGTCTTCAACCGCCGCTTTGCGACAGCACCCGACCCTCTTTTTTTCTTTTTATAAAATCTGAACAGCCATCTCATTCTTGGTCACCTACCCTCTCACCAGGAAATGTGCCAGTCTGCGAAACCATCCCATCTGATATCTATCTGTCAAATAAGGAACCTCAGCTCCCATTATTCGCATGCATATATTCGCATAAGCCTGCCCGGCCATTGTTGAACGACCAACCAAAGGTTCCCCCTGATTTGTAGAAATAACTACATTCTCATCATCAGGAACAGCACCGATCAAATCAACAGAAAGAATATCCATGATATCTCCCAGAGACATCATATCTCCACTTCGAATCATATCAAAACGAAGACGATTGACAATCAAATCCATACGGCCAATCCGGCCGGCCTCTAAAAGCCCAATAATCCGGTCTGCATCCCGTATGGCCGCCACTTCCGGCGTTGTTACAATCATTGCCCTGTCCGCGCCTGCTATAGCATTTTGAAATCCCTGTTCAATACCTGCCGGACAATCCAGAATGATATAATCAAAGTCTTCCCGCATCTGTTCAACAAGCTTTTTCATCTGTTCCGGCGAAACACTGGTTTTATCCCTCGTTTGAGCAGATGGAAGCAAATATAATGTTGGATACCGTTTGTCACGAATCAGGGCCTGTTTCAAACGGCAACTACCTTCTATAACATCTACCAGATTATAAATAATACGATTTTCCAAACCAAGTATGACATCCAGATTTCTTAGTCCAATATCCGTATCAATCATGACTACCCTTTTATTCATCTGGGTTAGTCCCATACCGATATTGGCTGTTGTCGTTGTCTTTCCAACGCCGCCTTTTCCTGATGTAATAACAATGACCTCACTCATACTGATTCCCTCCATGCCATAAATCATGGAATTAACCAGCTGATGACCTATTCATCATATTTGAGTTTTTTCTAAAAGTCAAATAGTTTGCCGATTAACCCCATTGTTATCATTTCTTTGAATAAGAATTATCATTGGTATTTTGTTAATCAGAAACTGTAACGCCTTCAACGTTGGCTGCCTGACGTTTTCCGTCAGTTGCTGTATTCTCATGGAATACATAAGAAAGCATATTTTTTGCAACGCTTCCTGAATTGTATGAGCCGTAGCCATATGGCAGCACAACAGTCACCGTTATTTCAGGATTATCATAAGGTGCAAAACAAACAAATAAACCATGGTCCGGACGAAGCGCATTCTCCTGGGCCGTACCGGATTTACCGGCAACTTCTATATCCAGATCAGCAAATACTGAATTGAAGGAGGAGTTGCCAATTACTTTATACATACCGTTAAAAATGGAATTCCATGTAGATGCTTTAAAATCCACATGTTCCACAATTTCCGGAGCATAATCTTGAATCAGCTGTTCATTCGGGTCTGTTAATTTATCCAAAATGGAAAGATTATACAAATCCCCTTTACTTGCAAGGGTTGTAATATATCTTGCAATCTGTGATGGTGTATAGCTGTTTCTGGCCTGTCCAATAGCCGAACGAACAGAGTCCATATCCGACATGGTTGGTGGTGATTCTTCCAGTTCAATGCCAGATTCCCTGTCTAAGCCAAAAAGTGCCATATACTTACGTAATCGTTGAATTCCATATTCAGAATTATAATATCCTGTAGAATCAATCCCCAGTAAAAATCCGACTTCGTAGAAAAAGTAGTTGCAGGATTCTTTAATGGCATCTGTCACCTCAATAGAGCCATGGCCAACCTGTGTTGACCAACAGCTTGGTGATGGTACGACTTTATCAAATTCGATCAAGTCTGTAATATAGGTTTCCGGGGTAATGACACCCTCTTCCAGACCAGCAGCAGCTGTAATCATCTTGAAGGTTGAACCCGGAGCTGTTTTCTGAAGCATTGCACGATTATAGAGTGGAAGTGATTCATTCTCCAACAGCGATGTATAATAATCACCATCCCCAATCCGGTTCGCATCATAATTTGGATAGGAAACCAGCGCCAGCACTTCGCCTGTTTTTGGATCTGTTGCTACCAGTGAGCCTGAACAAGGGTCTAATGCCAGCATATCCGGTGTAATCTCCAAATTCAAAATTTTATCATAAACAAACGCATATGGGTCAAGATTGCCTGTAAGCAAATTCTCATACTGGTCATCCTTTTCAAATACATTTTGTTCATATAACAAGAGACATATCTGTGTTCCGTTAATCATGCCCTGATCCAGCATAGATTTATATACAATCTTTGAAAAACTTCTATTCTCCTCCAAATCTCTGAGAATATAATCCAAAAGTGCTGTATATATTTCATTAGAATCCAGAAAGGAATTGGAAATATCCAGAGCATCTACACTAACAGCATCCCGTCCGATGGCATAATGGAGGTACTGATAAAAACTGGTATTGCCACTGTCCCACTGCTGATAAATTTCATCATCCGAAGATAATTTTGTAGTATCGAGAATACCACTGCTAATAATTATATTTTCAATCAGATCAATATATTCCCGTTCTTCTTCAGAACATCCATTATAGCTATTCTGATTTGTTCCATCCAGCAAATACCGGATAATTTCAAACTTACCACTTTCCTGAGATGAATAGGTTTCATATACTGTCTTTTCCAAATCAGAAGCCGTCTTTTCTTCCAGCTGGTCCAAATCAATAATACCGTTTTTAATAAAGGCGTAATATACATCATTGATTTCAATCCGACCCTCTCCACTGGTGGATAACTTCTGCAGTATAATACCTGCAATTTCTTCCTCCAGTAAGTTGTAGGCCTGCATCTGGTAATCTTTATCAATCGTCAGATACAGATTGTTTCCCGGTGAGGATTCAACCCGCTCTGCAACTTCCAAGACACTTCCCAGACTATCTACATATACCGTCTGACTTCCCTTGACACCATGGAGTTCTTCTTCAAAGCTTTGTTCAAGACCAGTCTTTCCTACTATATCTCCGGAGGCATAACTGTCTTCTCCCGCTAGCTGAAAAGCTGTCAGCTCATCTTCGGAAATCTCTCCACAATAACCTGTGACATTTGAAAAATATTTGCTGTCTTCATACTGACGCACATAATCTTGTTCAATCGACACTCCCGGCAATTCTGCTGTGTTCTCTTTAATCTTGGCAACGAGGGTATCATTAACATCTGAAGCAACCGTTACGGAAAGGTACTGTTCATATCGCTTCATGTAAAGTTCATATCGGATAGCCGCAATTTTCAAAGCTTCTTCCGTCGTATAACTGTCATCAATGCCAAACATTGAGGTCGTGTCATCACCATTGCACATATAATCAAAGACTTCCTCAACGGTGGCGTTCTTTTGTTCTTCTGATAGCTGGTCAATATTGTCCTTGCCGTAGACATTACGAATAAAACGAAGGAGTGTATTGCCACTGGCTGTAAATTCTAAGGTTCCATCTTCATAAACCTGTATCGGAATATTATAAACCGCTTCATAATTGGATGCTTCAATCAATTGAATCAGCTGATGAATCATAGCATTTCTTGAAGCATTTGTATCAAGCAGTGAACTATCTTCAATAATTACAGAATTAGCCAGTCTGTTGTATGCCAGAAGCTTGCCATTCCTATCGTAAATAGCCCCTCTGGAACTCGGAAGTTCTGTCTCCTTCTGTATACGGTATGTAAAACTTTCCAGATAATTTTCACCTTCAATAACCTGCAGTACAAAAACTTTGTAAATAAGCAGGGCAAAAAGAATCGTGAAAAAGGCACTAATTACGAATATTCTTGATTTTGCCAACTCTGAAATGTAATTGAATATTTTCTTAATCAATACGGTTTTCACTTCCTTTAATTTCAATTCTGCGATTTGTCCAGCTGATAAGCCGATATAAAAAAACAGCAAGAATCAGTGTATATATAGTTTCAGGAATGATAATTTTCCCAAGATAAAACGGAAAATCCATACGTCCCCGTGTCAAAAAGCTAAATAAATAAACAGCAATGCCGTAAAGTATGTCTGCAACACCGATAATAACTATCGGCAGAGTCATGTCCTCTTCATAAAAAATCTGTTTAACATATCCGGTCAGATAACCAAGCACCGCCAGTACAAGCGCATAGAATCCAAAATACATGGCAAATAAGGCATCCATTAAAATGCCACAGAAAAATCCGACCACACAGCCCTCTGTTTTTCCACGTATCATACCGATAGATGCCGTACATATAACAAACAAATTCGGTACAATGCCCCCGAGGGCTAGATGGGTGAAAACACCTGTCTGCATGAAGAATGCGAGGATTACAATGGCAACATAAAATATCAGCCGACGCATTAAGATTCCTCCTCTTCTGTTTCTGCTTCTGCAGCAACCAGATCTGCCTTTAACTGAGTAATAACCATAACATTGGTAATATTATCAAAACTTACTTTCGGTGTAATCCGGGCATTCTGGGAAAGGTTTGAACTATCCATAGAAACATCACTGATATAACCAATGACCAGCCCCGGAAGATATTTATCACTGATATAAGATGTTACAATTTCATCCCCTGCTACTACCTGGGCTGTTTTGGAAATCATCTCAACATCTAAAAGACCATCCTGATAAAGCTTTAAATCCCCATTTACAATACACAATTCTGTGGATTTGGACAGCATACCACTAACGCTGCTTGTATCGTCAATAATCGCGCGTACTGTGGAATTATTGGCAGAAACATCTGTAACTATACCAACAAGTCCGTTATCATAAATAACATTCATATCTTTTTGAATGCCATCATTACTTCCCTTATCAATAATAAAATTATTGTACCAGTTACCAGCATCTTTACTGATAATCCGGGCACCTACCATATTATAATCCGGATATACTTCTTTCATCTTCAAAAGTTCTCTCAGAGAATCCAATTCAGAAAGATTATTCTCCATTGAAGAAATCTTTGTATTGAGCTGGTCAACCTGCTGCTTCAGACTTTCATTCTCTTCCAGAAGTTCACTAACAGAACGACTATGCTGTTTCTGCTCATCAACCCATTGTCCAACACTGTTTAATCCCTTTTCCATAGGCAGGACAAGAGTACTGACAGCTTCCTGAATATTCAGTTTTCCACCACTGCTAAGACTTAAGCCAATAAAAAGCAGACAAAGCCCAATAATTAACCAGAGCACATATCTTGGCTTAATCTGTTTTCTTTTGTTTTTATTCATCAGTTCAACCTTCTTTAACTAAATATTGCTTCTTTTACAGAAAAGGCCAGAGAACGCATCTTATCATCGGCCATAATCTTGGCGAGTCCACGGATAACGCTTTCATCCGGCTTTTCTGACATAACCACAGGTATAGATAATTCTCTTTCAAGATACTCTTTAAGATTCGTAAGACGGCTGCCTTCTCCGTTGACAATAATGCCATTATTCCGAATAGACCGAAGTACTTCCGGCGGTGTGCGTTCAAATAAGGTCTTAATGACTCGTACACTCTGATGTAACAAAGATTGAATCGGTTCACAGACAACCTGTGAATCCACTCTGGCCTCTGCCGGGAGGCCTGTTATCATATCTCGTCCTAAAACTTTTTTATAAGACTGCACAGCATTCAGTGCAGAGCCCAATTCCAATTTTAAAGATTCGGCTGTTTTCATACCAATTAACAAGCGATTCTGTTCCTTCACGGCTTCACAGACTGCTTCATCCATAGCATTGCCACCAATCTTCAGAAGACGGCTTGCGACAAGACCTCCAAGTGCTACAACAGAAATCTCTACCGTATCCTGTCCAAAGTCAATAACCATAGCTCCCGGTGTATGAAGAACATCGATTTTTTCACCCACAGCTGTTGCCACAGGTTTTTCAACAATATATAAATCCTTTGTTTTAAATTCCGAACCCATTGCCAAATCAAAAAAAGCTCTTTTTTCCACCTCTGTAATATCTGACGGAACAGCGAAATAAAAAACATTGCTGCTTACAAAACCATTTGTGCATTTAATCTTTTTTAAAAATAAATCTAATAAAATCTGCATATCATGAAGTTCTGCAATCATGCCGTTTTTTACCGGACAATAAACCTTAATATTCAATGGTGAACGTTCATACATCGCATAAGCTTCATCTCCAAAAGCAACCATCTCTGTCTTTCGACGAATAGCAATCATATTCTTCTCTTTCAGAGCAAGGCCAAGTCCCTCTTTATATATCTTAATTGTTCCGGTACCTAAATCCAGACCATATTTCTGTACTGCCATAGGATTTCTCCTTTCATACAACTAAAGAATCACTCCCTTTGAAGGGGAATATATCCTTCAGCTTTCAAACTTCTATATTGACTGCCGGCCACAATGATATGGTCAAGCAGTTGAATACCAATTAAACTACCGGCCTCAAATATACGCCGGGTTACTGCCAAATCCGCCGAACTCGGTGTCGTATCACCGCTCGGATGATTATGTACAAGGACAATATATACCGCATCCATCCGCAAGGCTTCTACAAAAATCTCTCTCGGCTCTGCCATAGATGCATTCACTGTCCCCTTGGAAACCATTCGTTCTCCAATTAAATGATTCTTACTGTCAAAGAGCATCATCATCAAATGTTCCTGACGATAAGCACGAAACTCCGTCATATAGTATCGGGCAATCGCATCCGGTGATGAATAAGAAAGTCTGTCTCTGAACTCGATTTTAGAAAGCCTTATGGATAATTCTGAAATCGCCATAATCTGAGACGTTTTAACTTTACCGATGCCCCGAATAGCCAATAAGTCCTTTCTGGATAAATGATATAGTTTTTCCAGTCCGGCTCCGGGAATGTCCATACTTAATATCTCTCCCGCCAGGCCTACAGCACTTAAATTGCGAGTACCGGTACGCAGGAGCAAAGCCAGAAGTTCTTCATCAGATAATTTATCCACACCAAGCCGTTCGCACTTCTCTCTTGGGCGGTCCTGTTCTGCCATCTGGGCAATTAAAATCTTCTTAGTTTTCATTCATATCGCCTTTCTAAAAAGCGATACCTTTACATAACAAAATTATAGTAAACCATAAATACAAATAGGTACACTAATTTATACTACCATAAATCGTGTACCTTGTATACCTTAAATTCTATGAATAATTTGTGTCTAATCTGTGTTTTACGCCAGCTTTTCCCTAGGAATCATGCCATTTTCCACCAGCTTTTCGAGGGACATCATAATACCGAATTTGGAGTGATACCAGGTGATTCCCCCTTGAAAATATACGGCATATGGCGGCTTAATCGGACCATCTGCACTGAGTTCAATGGATGAACCCTGTACAAAGGCTCCTGCTGCCATAATGACATCACTGTCATATCCCGGCATCGCCCATGGCTCAGGGTCAGCAAAGCTGTCCACCGGTGCAGCAGCCTGAATACCTTTACAGAAACTGATAACACCTTCCGGTTTTCCAAGAACAACCGCCTGGATAATGTCATGGCGGGATTCGGTGCTGTTTGGAACAACTTCAAAACCCAGTTTTTCATAAATATTCGCTGCAAAAATAGCGCCTTTTAAGGCTCCGGAAACAACCTGTGGTGCTAAAAATAATCCCTGGTAAAACGCCTGGTTAACCCCAAGACTTGCACCGAGCTCTTTACCCAGCCCAGGTGCTGTCAAACGAAAAGCCGCACGTTCAACACAATCTTTTTTCCCTACAATGTATCCGCCAATAGGTGCCAGACCACCGCCTGGATTCTTTATCAGAGAACCCACACACATATCTGCACCGACGTCTGTTGGTTCAATTCTCTCTACAAATTCACCATAACAGTTATCCACCATACAAATAACATCCGGTTTAATCGATTTGACAAATTGAATTAATTCTCCAATGCGTTTTACGGAAAGGGTTGGCCGCGTCTGATAGCCCTTTGATCTCTGTATTGTTATAAGCTTTGTTTTTTCATTAATAGCTTTTTTGATATTTTCATAGTCGAAATCGCCGTTGTCAAGTAAATCTACCTGTCTATAGGATACCCCATATTCTGCCAGGGAGCCTGTCTGCGGGCGAATACCTATAACACCTTCCAGTGTGTCATAAGGTTTTCCAACAGGGGACAACAGCTCATCTCCCGGCCGGAGATTTCCTGATAAAGCAATGGTCAGAGCATGGGTACCACAGGTAATATGTGGCCGCACTAATGCGTCTTCTGTATGGAATATATCTGCATAAACCTTTTCAAGGGTATCTCTGCCGAAATCATCATAGCCATATCCGGATGAAGAATGAAAACATTCTGCACTGACCTTGTTCGCCTGCATGGCCATAACAACCTTCATCTGATTATATTCTGCCACCTCGTCAACAGCCTTAAACCTTTCTTCAAGATTTTTTACAATATTATCGCAGAAATTATAAACTTCCGGCATAATTCCTGCATTCTGATACATATCTTTCATTTGGACAAACTCCATTCTGTTTTAATCGTATTTAATATTTCATCTAATATCTTATCCTCGGATTCTAACTGGCTTTTATCCAGCCATCGAACATCCTTTTCACGGCGAAACCAGGTGAGCTGACGTTTTGCAAAATGCCTTGTGTCACGTTTTAAAATATAAACAGCTTCCTCCAGCGTACATTCACCATCTATATATGGAATGATTTCCTTGTAACCCAGTCCCTGCATAGAAACAAGGTTTTTATCATAACCTCTTTTAAGCAGATTGTCTACCTCTGCTACAAGCCCCTGCTCAAGCATAATATCAATTCTTTTTTCAATGCGTTCATAGAGAACAGACCTGTCATGGTTCAAAACAAAATATAGAAATTGGTAAGGAGATTCCTTCTGCCGTTCCGTTTCATTGTGAACAGATATTTTTTCACCATGGAGCTGATAATATTCCAAGGCACGAATGACACGCTTCACATTATTTGCATGAATCTGTTCTGCAGATTCCGGATCCACTTTCTGAAGTTCTTCATGGAGATACTCCGGGCCTTTTAGCTCTGCAAGTTCTTCCAGATGCTTGCGGATTTTACCATCTCCCTCTTCTTCCGAAAAATCTATATCATAAAGAAGGGCCTGAATATAAAAGCCGGTGCCACCGACAACAATAGGAATATGTCCCCGACTATAAATTTCCTCAACAGCTTTTTTAGCCATATCTTTAAACATAGCCACATTAAAAGCCACATCCGGTTCCAGAATATCCACCAAATAATGAGGCACGCCATCCATCTCCTCCGGATGAATTTTAGCTGTACCTATATCCATATATTTATAGACCTGCATGGAATCTGCAGATATGATTTCGCCATGAACAGCCTTTGCCAGAGCAATGGATAATTCAGTTTTTCCAACGGCTGTAGGCCCCGTCAAAATAATCAATGGATTCATTACTGTTTCCTCTCATTTCTTAGACAATTCGTTTGAATCGTTTTTCCAGTTCTGTCTTTGTCATGGCAATAATTGTCGGTCTTCCATGGGGACATGTATATGGATTTTCAGCTTTTAAAAGTTCTTCAATTAATGCATCTGCCTCTTTCACAGAAATTTGCATATTTCCCTTGACGGCTGCTTTGCATGCCATCGTTGCAATTCGGTCACCTATAGCATCCACGCGAATTCTGTCCGCTTCACCGGATAAACTGTCCAACAGTTCAACGACCATTTCTTTGCCGCTGAAACCATATAAATCTGAAGGCACACCTCTCAGGGCATATTCTTTACCCCCAAAGGCTTCAAACTCAAAGCCCATTTTCTTAAACTCATCCATATAACGGTTCAGCAAATCTATCTCTGCCATAGAAAGGGTAAGAATCATCGGCGGCTGAAGCATCTGAATCATCGGCTGACTTTCTCTAAATCGTTTCATGAGCTTCTCATAAAGGACTTTTTCATGAGCTGCATGCTGGTCAATAATAAAAAGTTTTCCATCATATTCTACAATCCAGTAGGTTTCAAAAATCTGCCCAATAAGCTTATGCTGCAGTCGGGCTTCCTTCGTAAGTAGTCCAGCCTCAAAAAGCTCATACTGTTGCACGGTTTCTTTGACTTTATTCGGAACCTGCGGTTCCTCTATTGGTTTTTTTATGGTCACCGGAGGGGTCTGTACCACAGATGCTTTTTCAATGTCTCTCGGTTTCTCTGCAGTCTGTGGTTTGATTTGTGGCTTGATTTGTGGCTTATTCTGTATTATTGGTTTCGGATTTACCTGCTGTATGGCTTCAAGCCTGCGTTTTTCAAAGGGCTCAGGAAATGTCTGCTTTGGCTTTTCAGGTAGTTTCACCGTCTCCTTGCGGGTATCCGGTTTGACTTCCGGAATCAAATCCCTGCCAAATAATATGTTTCTAATCGTTTCATAGACAAATTGATAAAGTTCCTGACCATGACTAAATCGTACTTCCATCTTCGTCGGATGAACGTTGACATCCAGTTCCTTTGTATCCAGTGTAAAATGAAGGACCGCAAATGGGAATTTGTGAACCATGGTAAAGGTTTTATAAGCATCCTCAATTGCTTGGGTAATCACCGGGCTCTTTACATAGCGTCCATTAATAAAATAGTTCTCATAAGAACGATTTCCCCGGCTGATAATCGGCTTTCCAATAAACCCTGTCATATGGATACCATCCAGGCTTCTGTCTACCGGCAGTATATTTGTTGAAATTTCTCTTCCATAAATATGATAAATAATATCTTTTAACCGGCCATTTCCGGATGTATGCAGCCGATTCTGCCGATTATTAATAAACTTAAAGGATATTTCAGGATGAGACATCGCAAGTCTTGCCATCAAATCACTGATATATCCTGCTTCTGTTGTATTTGTTTTTAGAAACTTGCGTCTGGCCGGTGTATTATAAAAAAGCTGTCGAACAATAAACGTTGTTCCGTCCGGGCAGCCGATATCTTCCATAGTTTTTTCGATGCCACCATCAATGCGGTAACGGCATCCTGTCATGGCATGGGCTGTCTTGGTCAACAGTTCCACCTGGGCCACTGCAGATATACTTGAGAGTGCCTCACCACGAAATCCCAAAGATGCTATCGTCTGCAAATCTTCTGCCTTACGTATCTTACTCGTAGAATGACGCAGAAAGGCTCTGGAAATATCCTCCCGTTCCATGCCGCTGCCATTATCTGTAATACGGATGAGTGCTGTTCCGCCCTCCTGAATCTCAACGGTTACAGCGGTTGCCTTCGCATCCACTGCATTTTCCACAAGTTCTTTAACCACAGAAGAAGGCCGTTCAACGACCTCTCCTGCAGCAATTTTATTAATTGTTTCTTCATCTAAAACTTCTATTTTTCCCATAATATCACCGTTTCTTTATTTCATCCTGATACTGATACAGAAGATTGATGGCTTCTAAAGGTGTCAGCTTTCCCAGCTCTAATGCCGCAATCTGTGCAATAACCATATCATCCGGCACAACAGCTTTCTGGGTACCGGGTTCTTCATCTGCTATTTCCCGGGCCCTTGTACTGATATCGGCATCCGACAATTTAGCAGCAATTTCCTTGGCACGTTCGATAACCGGTGATGGGATTCCTGCCAGCTTTGCCACCTGGATACCATAACTTCTATCTGCACCGCCCTGTATGATTTTTCTCAGGAAAATGATATCATCGCCCTGTTCCTTAACAGCTATACAATAGTTATTTACCCCCGGAAGCTGACCCTCCAATTCAGTCAGTTCATGATAGTGGGTTGCAAAAAGTGTTTTTGCTCCCAACCGTTTTTTATCACTGATATGCTCAACAACAGACCAGGCAATACTGAGTCCATCAAAAGTCGAGGTTCCCCGGCCAATTTCATCAAGAATCAACAGACTGTTTCTGGTTGCATTGCGTAAAATATTTGCCACTTCATTCATTTCCACCATAAATGTACTCTGACCGCTGGCCAAATCATCGGATGCTCCCACACGGGTGAAAATCCGGTCTGAAATACCGATGTCCGCTTCGGCAGCAGGAACAAAGGAGCCCATCTGTGCCATTAAAACAATCAGGGCCGCCTGGCGCATATAGGTGGATTTACCTGCCATATTAGGTCCTGTAATGATAGATACTCTATGTTCGCCTTCATCAAGAAATGTATCATTCGGCACAAAGGCATCATTTGGAATCATCTTTTCGACAACCGGATGCCGACCATCTTTGATGCGGATACGGCCGTCTTCATTAATCTGAGGACGCACATAATGATTACGTTCCGCAACATAGGCCAAAGAAGCATATACATCTATTTTAGCCAGTGCCTTTGCAGTCTGCTGAATACGTTTTACCTCACCACTAATACGTTCTCTCAGCATGGAAAACAAATCATACTCTAAAGAAAACAATTTTTCCTCGGCACCAAGAATCAGGTCCTCCAATTCTTTCAACTCGGGTGTTATATAGCGTTCTGCATTGGCAAGAGTCTGCTTCCGTGTCCAGTTTTCAGGAACCAGTGTTTTATTCGAATTCGTAACTTCCAGATAGTATCCAAAGACTTTATTGAATTTTATCTTGAGATTTTTAATGCCCGTATTTTCACGTTCCTTTTGTTCCAATTCTGCAAGCCATTGTTTGCCTTCTGTCTTGGCATTTCTATACTTATCTACAGATTCATTATAACCAGCTTTGATGATACCGCCTTCCTTAATCGAAATCGGCGGTTCTTCTTCAATCGCTGAGTCTATCAGTTCTGTAATATCCTCCAAAGGGTCCATCTCGCTATAGATTTCTTTTAAATCTACAGTATGCATACTTTCAAGGAGATACTTAATAGGTGGAATCATTGACAGAGAATTCTTAAAAGCAATTAAATCCCTTGGATTTGCAGACTTGTACCCGATTCGACTCATAAGTCGCTCCAAATCATAAATAGCATTGAGATATTCCCGAATTTCATCCCGGGTAATGACATCTTCATTCAATTCCTCGAGACTTTCCAGACGATGTTCAATCATATCCTTCTGAACAAAAGGCTGTTCAATACACTTTCTAAGAAGACGGGCACCCATAGCCGTTTTCGTCTTATCTAAAACCCATAACAGGGAGCCTCTCTTCTGCTTTTCACGCAATGTCTCCAAAAGTTCCAGATTTCTACGGGTTGCCGTATCGAGAACCATAAATCGTTCTGTCTGATATGGGATAATCTTTGTCATTTGTGGCAACGCATTTTTCTGGGTTTCATATAAATATTGCAGCAGCATACCGGCGGCAATGGTTCCTGTCGGATAGTCGGAAAGGCCAAGACCATCTAGGGATGCCACATGAAAATGCTCTTTTAATTGATTGATGCACAGAGTTTCATCTGAATACCAGCTTTCCAATCCGGAAAGGGAAATATTCATACGCTCTCCAAGACCATCCAAATCAATGCCACACATTGGGAAATAATCATTGTAGACAATTTCAGCCGGAGTGTACTTGGCAATCTCATCCATCACCTTTTTATCCGAGTCAACCTCTGTCATATAGTAATCACCGGTTGATACATCGGCAACGCTGATTCCAAAACAATCATCCATATAAAAAAGAGCCATAAGATAGTTGTTTTTTGTCTCATCAAGTGCCTGCATATTCAGGTTTGTTCCCGGGGTCACAATGCGTATAACTTCACGTTTGACAATCCCCTTGGCAGTCTTAGGGTCTTCCACCTGTTCACAGATGGCTGCTTTATATCCATTCTCTATTAATTTATTCAAATAACCGTCAACAGCATGATAGGGAATACCACACATCGGTGCTCTTTCTTCCTGACCACAGTTTTTCCCGGTCAACGTAATCTCCAATACTTTTGAGGCAATCAATGCATCTTCAAAGAACATCTCGTAGAAATCTCCGAGACGATATAACAAAATACAATCTTTATATTGTTTTTTTGTTTCCATGTATTGCTGCATCATAGGTGTTAATGGTGCCACTGTTTTTTCCTCCGGTTTCTATCTATATAAATCTTTTCTTTTCCTATAACATCTTATCTTTTTCGCAAAATAATGTCAACATAATTCCTTATTCTTATTACCACTCCCCACTTTTCAAAAGAAATTGTTGATTTTTAGAATGAAAAGAGCTATCATATCCTTAGTTTATAGTTTTTATCACCACATTCACCCCACACGCATTTTGAAACACAGAAAGGACAACCTATGATTCTCCAATTAATCAAAGAAGAAGACATTGCAGAGGTACTTGAAATCTATACACCTTACATTTTGAACACCTGCATCACCTACGAATATGATGTTCCCTCTCTCGAAAGCTTTTCCGAACGGGTAAATCACTATACGGAACAATATCCTTGGATTGTTGCAAAGGACCATGGAAAAATCGTTGGATATGCTTATGCTTCCACTTATCGTGGCCGAGAAGCCTACCAGTGGTGTTGCGAACTTTCCGTTTATCTGCGAAGCGAGTATCAGGGCATCGACCTTGGACGGACACTCTATTCTGCATTGATGGATTTGCTGACACTTCAAGGTTATTATACAGTATACGGTGTCATATCGTTGCCAAATGAAGCGAGCATTGCCCTTCATAATCAACTCGGTTTCACCATGGAAGGCGTTCAAAAAAATTCAGGATTCAAGCACGGCGAATGGCATCATACAGCCATTATGTCAAAAGCTCTTCAGGACTATACAGCTCCGGAGACAGCTCCTAAATCGATTGGAGAACTTCCACAGGAAGTCATTAATGCTATATTGACCAAAGGTCCTGTTCACTAAATTTCATCAAATCAAAAATGCCATCGGATAGTAATCCGATGGCATTTATTTTTAACTGTTAGATTATACGTTGAAAAGCAAATCTCCGTATGTTGGGAAAGGCCATACATCTTTATCAATAAGCATTTCCAGTGCATCCGCAGGTGCTCTGAGTTCGCCCATTGCTGTAAAGACATCATCGCGGTAAGCAATTGCCTGTGCTTTTGGCTCTTCAATAGCCGCAGCCTTATCTGTAAGCATTTCAAGTTTTTCCAAAGCAGCATTCATGGCTACTAAGTTCTTGGAAATTTCTTTCAGAGAAGATTCCTGTACAGAAGCATCTGCACCAACAGCTTTAACTGCGGCAATAGATTCAGCAACGGTTGTTGTGTATTTGATAACGGCTGGAACGATTTCTTTCTTAGCCATATCAATCATCGTACGTGCTTCAATGTTAATTGCCTTAGCATATGTTTCATAACCAACTTCCTGACGGGAAGTTAATTCAACTTCTGTCATAACTTTATGTTTTTCGAAAAGTTCGATTGTATCTTTTTCAGTGAGACACTCCAGAGCATCAACCATGTTCTTAATGTTTGGAAGGCCTCTGCGTTCTGCTTCTTCAACCCATGCATCGGAATAACCGTTACCATTGAAGATAATACGCATATGCTCGCTAATCCATTTCTTAGTCAAATCATGAGCTGCCATGATTGGATCATCAGATGCTTCCAAAACTTCTGCAGCTTCCTGAAGTGTTTCAGCAACGATTGTGTTAAGTACGGTATTCGGATCTGCGATAGATGCCATAGAGCCTACCATTCTGAACTCAAATTTATTACCTGTGAAAGCAAATGGTGATGTACGGTTACGGTCTGTTGCATCCTTCATGAAAGAAGGTACAGTAGCAACACCAACATCCAGTTTACCGCCTACTTTACTGGAAGTAGCTTCACCTTTTTCAGATAACTGGCTTAATACGTCTTCCAACTGCTCTCCAAGGAAAATAGAGATAATTGCAGGAGGTGCTTCATTTGCTCCAAGACGATGGTCATTACCTGGATTTGCAGCAGATTCTCTTAATAATGGTGCATACTCATCAACAGCTTTTAAGATTGCGGAAAGAATCAAAAGGAACTGTTTGTTCTGATGAGGTGTTGTACCTGGGTCCAAAAGGTTTGAACCTGTATCTGTAGACATTGACCAGTTGTTGTGCTTACCGGAACCATTGATGCCTGCAAATGGTTTCTCATGAAGAAGGCATACAAGGTCGTGGCGAAGTGCCACTTTTTTCATTGTCTCCATAACTAACTGGTTATGGTCTGTTGCGATATTTGTTGTATTATAGATTGGAGCCAGCTCATGCTGTGCCGGAGCAACTTCGTTATGCTGAGTTTTAGCAGTAACACCAAGTTTCCAAAGTTCTTCATTCAAATCATTCATATATGAAGAAACACGTTCTTTAATGCTTCCGAAGTAATGGTCATCTAATTCCTGACCCTTTGGAGCTGGAGCACCGAATAATGTACGTCCTGCAAAGATTAAATCCTCACGTTTTGTATATGTATCACGGTCAACAAGGAAGTATTCCTGTTCTGGTCCAACACTTGTTGTAACGCGTGTTGCTTCGGTATCACCAAAAGCACGAACGATACGAAGTGCTTGAATATTTAATGCTTCCATAGAACGAAGCAGGGGTGTTTTTTTGTCCAATGCTTCTCCTGTATAAGAACAGAAAATTGTTGGAATGCATAAAACAGATGTTCCGCTTGGAGATTCATGAACAAATGCTGGAGATGTACAATCCCATGCTGTATATCCTCTTGCTTCAAATGTTGCACGAAGACCACCGGATGGGAAAGAAGAACCATCTGGTTCACCTTTAATTAATTCTTTTCCTGAAAACTCAAGGATTACGCCACCATCATCTGTTGGTGTAATAAAGGCATCATGTTTTTCAGCAGTAATTCCTGTCAAAGGCTGGAACCAATGTGTGAAATGTGTTGCGCCTTTTTCAATTGCCCAATCTTTCATAGCGTTGGCAACAACTTCTGCTACGTGACTATCAAGCTCCCCGCCGACAGCGATTGTCTGCTTTAATTCTTTGTAAATCTTTTTTGGGAGTTTCTCTTTCATTGTGGCGTCATCAAAAACGTCAGAACCAAAAATTTCTGCTACATCAATTTTCTTTGTCATTGATAATTCCTCTCCTCTATACTTAAAATTTTTAATAAGAATCTCTGGTAAAACTGCCAGATGATTAAAAAAAAGGGTGCTCTCCACGAATAGAGAACACCTTTGCTCGACTTCGTGTATAGACTACCATAATCCAACGGAAAAATAAACATATTTTTACAAAAAAAATAATTTTTGTATATTTCTCCTAATTAGTTCTATAAGGTGTTTGCTTTTTTCGTCACATTTGACCCATATAGTAAAAATTCTTACAGGATTCCAGCTTTACAGGAACAATCTTTCCGATAAGGGAGGCATCGCCTTTAAAATGAACCACTGTATTGTTGCTGAGTCTTCCACTCACAAGGCTTGAATCCTGCTGATTCACTTCTTCAACCAATACATCCTGGACTTCCCCTTCGTGTCGTGCACAAACTTTTGCTGCTATGGTCTGAACTTCTTCCAGAAGACGGTTAAACCGGTCTTTAATAACTTCTTTGGATATCTGTTCCTCCATGGCTGCTGCCGGTGTTCCTGTTCTTTTGGAATAAATAAAGGTATAAGCACTATCGTAACCGACTTTTTTTACTACATCCATGGTTTCCAGAAAATCTTCCTCTGTTTCTCCCGGGAACCCTACGATAATATCGGTCGTCAAAGAAATATCAGGACATGCACTTCGGATTTTATCAACCAGTTTAAGATAATCATCCTTTGTATATTTACGATTCATTTTACGAAGAATTTCTGTACTTCCTGACTGAAGCGGCAAATGCAGATGTCTGCATATCTTTGGTTCTTCCGCCATAACCTGAATCAGTTCATCGGATAAATCCTTGGGGTGGGACGTCATAAACCGCACTCTTTCCAGCCCTTCGATACGGCAAATCTGACGAAGCAGCTCCGCAAAGCTGATTGGCTGTTCCAAATTTTTCCCATAGGAATTAACATTCTGTCCAAGAAGCATAATCTCTACAACCCCATCAGCTACAGCAGCTTCAATCTCACGGATAATATCTTCCGGCTGACGGCTTCGTTCCCGTCCACGGACATAAGGAACAATACAGTAGCTGCAGAAATTATTACATCCAAACATGATATTGATACCTGTTTTGAAAGAATACTTTCGGTCATTCGGCAAATCTTCCACAATCTGCTCCGTATCTTTCCATATATCAACAACCATCTTCTTTTCTGTAATACGCTGATAAATCAACTCAGCAAATTTAAAAATATTATGTGTTCCAAAAATAATATCAACATGCCGGTAGCTTTTTTTCAGTTTTTCAACAACTTCCGGTTCCTGCATCATGCATCCACAAAGGGCAATAAGCATTGCCGGATTTTTTCTTTTAAGCATTTTTAAATGTCCAAGGCGTCCGTATACTCTTGTATTGGCGTTCTCCCGGACTGTACATGTATTATAAATAACAAAATCTGCCGTTTCTGAATCGGTCATCTCATATCCTATCTTTTCAAGAATCCCCGTAAGCTTTTCCGAATCTCTGGCATTCATCTGGCAGCCAAAAGTGATAACCGCCGCCTTCAAAGGACGTCCCAAAACCTGACTTTGTTCATCTACCCATTGATGGCACTGTTCCATATAATAATATTGTTTTTCTGATTCTGTAAGTTCTTCGATGATCATGGTTCCCCCTGTTGTCTATGGACGCACCTGGCCGCTGCCATAGATAATATACTTTGTTGTCGTTAATTCTTTCAATCCCATAGGTCCACGGGCATGGAGTTTCTGAGTACTGATTCCAATTTCAGCACCAAAACCAAACTCAAACCCATCTGTGAATCTTGTAGAGGCATTTACATAGACTGCTGCTGCATCCACTTCTTCAAGAAAGCGGCGTGCATTGGCATAATCCTTTGTAATAATAGCTTCTGAATGTTTAGTATTATATTTATTAATGTGGTCAATAGCCTCATCCAGGTTATTAACGATTTTAGCAGATAAAATATAATCCAGATATTCCTGTCCCCAGTCTTCCTCTGTAGCAGGTACAATTTTGTTATTTAACCGGCAGCAGTTTTCATCGCCACGGATTTCAACATTCTTGTTAAACAACCGTTCACATATAACCGGAAGAACTTCTGAAGCGATGTCTTTGTGAATTAAAAGGGATTCGCAGGCATTGCATACACCTATTCTCTGGGTTTTGGCATTATCAATAATATCCACTGCCATCGGAATATCTGCAGAAGCATCCACATAGATATGGCAGTTCCCTGTTCCGGTTTCGATAACAGGCACCGTACTGTTTTCAACAACCGTGCGGATAAGTCCTGCACCGCCTCGTGGAATGAGCACATCCAGATATTGTTTCATCTGCATAAGCTTCTTAGCAGTTTCACGATTTGTATCTTCAACAAGCTGAATCGCATCCGGTGTAACCCCCTGCTCAGACAAGGCTTTACGAATAATTGCTACAATGGCCTTATTGGAAAGAATCGCATCACTTCCACCCTTTAATATAACCGCATTACTCGTTTTAAAACAGAGACCGAAAGCATCCGCTGTAACATTTGGACGGGATTCGTAAATGATTCCTATAACGCCTAATGGCACTCGCTTTTTACCGATTTCAAGACCATTTGGACGAATCTTCGCTTCAAGAATTTCGCCAATCGGGTCTTCCAGGCCAATAAGGGAAATGAGTCCATCCGCCATCGCTCGAATACGATCATCATTTAAAGAAAGGCGGTCTACCATTCCTTCCTTCATGCCTTTTTCTCTGGCAACACGCACGTCTTCATCATTAGCCTTTAAAATATCGCTGCTCTCTTTAATCAGCGCATCCGCTACGGCTTGAAGACATTCGTTCTTTTTTGTAGAATTCAATTTAACTAATTCTTTTTCAGCTGCTTTAGCCTGTATACCCAAAGTCTCTAACATCATTTTTCATCCGTCCTTTCATATATCTTCAATTCTGTCACTATACTGTCCACTTTGATGTCCCATTCATCTCCCGGAACACACTCTATTACCTGGCAATCAAAAGCTACTGCCACATTTCCACCCGATATCTGATGGGTTAGACGGTATCTGTCATAATACCCACCGCCATATCCGAGGCGTCCTCCTTTTTTATCAAAAGCCAGGCCGGGAAGAATCATTAAGCCATCACTGTTTCTATCGGACACCGGTCTGCACTTTTCTCCCGGCTCCATAATGCCCATCGTGCCCTCCGTCAAATCCTTCATGTTTTCCACCTTATAAAACACCATGTCTTCTCTGGAAATAACCTTTGGAAGCAAGAGCGTTTTTCCATCCTCCAGGACCTTCCGATTAAAATCCCATGTAAAAACTTCGCTCCGGAAACTCCCATAGGAATAAATAACCTCAGCTTCTTTATAAACCCGAAGTTCTGTCAGCCGATGAAATATCTCTCTGCTTTTATCCTGAACTGCCTCCGGTGTCAGCTGGTTACGCAAGGCTGACATCTGTTTCCGAAGCTGTTTTTTTAAATCAAATGCTTTAGTGTCCATACTTATCCTGATGTTTCTTCTTCAAATCAACGATGCTGCCATCATTGTTTTTGATTTTAATAGAATCCAGCTGACCTCTGAGATTTTGCCGCACCGAGGCAATGTATTCACCACGAAGTTTCATCTGTTCATCCTTTTCTTCGGGTGTAAGTCCTTCCGGTGTTTTCGATTTTTTATATAATTCATTAATTCTTGCAATCTGTTCATCTTTCATTAATGGCGGCCCTCCTCTATATGACGCTTCAAATTAAAATCTTCATTTTTATGAGCCAGGAAAAGTGTACCAATGGACTTTCCTTCGACAATATCATGGATATGACGGAAATCATTTCCGTTGGCAATAATCATATCACACCCCGAATCTGTTGCGATTCTCGCCGCGTCTATTTTAGTCACCATCCCACCTGTACCAAAATCACTTCCTGCACCCTTAGCCATATTGTACAGGCTCTTATCAATTTTTGGAACACATTCAATAAATTTTGCATTTATATTTTTATTCGGGTCATCCGTATATAAACCGTCAATATCCGACATGAGAATAAGCAAATCTGCATTGACCAGAGCAGCAACTACTGCAGAAAGAGTATCGTTATCACCGAACTCAATTTCGTCCGTGGAAACGGTATCATTCTCATTGACAATAGGTATAACCCCCATATGAAGCAGTTGATTGAAGGTGTTTTTTGCATTAAAGACACTCTGTTCCCGGATAATGGTGTGTTTTGTCATCAGAATCTGAGAAGTCACCTGGTGATATTCGTTAAAAAGCCGCTGATACAAGCTGATTAATGCGCCCTGTCCAACGGAAGCACAGGCCTGTTTCATAGGAACCGTTGAAGGTCTTTCCTTTAATCCCAGAACTTTTCTTCCTGCACCAATGGCACCTGAGGAAACAAGCACTACTTCTTTTCCCTGATTTCTTAAATCACACAAAATACGAACAAGCTGTTCCAGCTTAAACAAGTCTGTCATTCCTGTTTCTTCATGAACAATGGATGAAGACCCTACTTTAACAACAATGCGTTTTTTATCTTTCAGTGCAGCTCTTTCACACATGATATTTCCTCCACTAATCTTTTTCTTTTGTTCCGTCTATTGGACAATACATTTTGCGGAGAGCTTCCGCAATCCGTAGTCCATCCATGGCTGCTGATGTAATACCGCCGGCATAGCCTGCACCTTCACCGCAGGGGTAAATACCTCTGATATTGGACTGAAATACCTCATCTCGTTCAATACGCACCGACGATGAAGTTCTTGTTTCAACACCTGACAGAATGGCATCCTCCCGGTTAAACTGATGTATTTTATGGCCAAAGGCCTCTATACCTTCTTTTAAACTATCACACACATAGGACGGAAGACATTGGTTTAAATCGCCAAAAACAATCTCTCCTTTATGAAGAGGCTTCACGTCACCAAACTTTTCAGAAATTCTTCCGGCCTTAAAATCCCCGAAAAGCTGCACGGGGACATGTCCTCTGCCTGCTTCCCAGGCCTTTCTTTCCCATATTCTTTGGAATTCCACGCCCGCCAGAACATCATCTGTAGGAAAATCCTCCGGAGTGACAACGGTGACAATCGCACTGTTGGCATTATCCGAATTTCGACCATGGTAACTCATCCCGTTGACAACACAGCCTCCCTCTTCAGAAGATGCATTGACAACATAGCCTCCCGGACACATACAAAAAGTATAAACACCCCGCCCATTGGATGAGGTATGGGTTAATTTATAAGCAGCACTGCCGAGGGTATCATCCTTTTCCATACCATACTGAGATTTATTAATCATTTCCTGTGGATGTTCAATTCGAAGTCCAATAGCAAAAGATTTCGGTGTCATTGTCAGCTGTTTTTCTTTAAGCATGGCAAAAGTATCTCTGGCACTATGTCCAAGGGCTAAAACCAGACATTCACAGTCCATCCATTCCCTGTCATTTACACAAATCTGCTGAACTCTGCCATCCACCATCTTAATATCTGTAAGTTTTGAAAGAAAACGGACCTGCCCACCTAAAGATATAATTTCTTCACGCATGGCTTTGACGATGTGACATAAAATATCTGTTCCAATATGTGGTTTATTCTCATATAAAATCTCGGGAGCAGCACCTAATTCCACAAAAAGCTCCAAAATCTTGCGATGCCGTCCAGAGGGGTCTTTCACCAACGTGTTCAGCTTTCCATCCGAGAAAGTTCCCGCACCGCCCTCACCAAACTGAACATTGGTCTGTGCGTCAAATTCTCCGGTTTCCCAAAATTTCTGGACAGTTTCCTGACGTTCTTCAACAGCCTGTCCCCGTTCCAGAATAATAGGTCTGTAGCCATACCGAGCGAGCATTAAACCACTGAAAAGGCCTGCCGGGCCACTGCCCACAATAACAATCGGTGCCTTAAGATTCATCTCTCCTGCATGGGGAAAGGCGTAACCCTTCGTATCCACTTTTCTTATATTATTATTCCTGTTCTTTTTTAAAAAGGCATTTTCATGCTTGAGCTGTACCGCAAGTGTATATACAGCCATAATATCCTGTTTCTTACGTGCATCAATGGATTTTTTAAAAATCGACCAGGACACGATTTCTTTCTCAGGTATATGTAATTTTTTTAATAAGGTTTTATATATTTCTTTTTCTCCTAATTTATAGGGAACTTTAATTTGTCCGATGTGAATCATGACATTCCTTTCCGGCACTGGTTCCTGCAAGACAACCCGTAGCCCATGCCCATTGAAGATTATAGCCGCCACATATTCCATCGGCATCTAATAGTTCTCCAACAATATATACTCCCGGCTGATGCTTTGATTCGCAATTCTTTGAAGATACTTCCTTTAAATCAACACCGCCGGCACAAACCTGTGCAAAATCGAAACCTCTGCTTCCAACAATGGAAGCCGGAAACTTTTTCATAACAGAAGCCAGTTTTTTTATATTCGGTAATCTTCCTTTTTCACTGCCAGCCAGTTTCATACATACCTGGATAAGTTTACGATTTAAAAGGCCTGTTTCAAACACTTCCAAAGAACTGCTTTTAAAATGTTCTTTACGTTTTTCCAAAAAGCGGACCAGAGCATCATAGGTTGTGTCTGGAAAGAAATCCAAAAAACATTCAACCCTCTGTCTGTTATTCAAACCATAGGCTGCCCGGCCACTGACCTGAAAAACAGGGATTCCTGAAATTCCGTAATCAGCAAGTTGGACTTCTCCTCTATGTCTGTCTCGTTCTTCGCCATCAATATGTAAAACAATCTCTGCTTCAACCCGGACCCCTGCAAGGCTTTTGTAAACAGCTTCCTTTGCCTTAAGACCTGTTAAAGCAGGTACCACAGGCACAATGCGATGTCCCAGCCCCTTCGCCAATTGATAGCCGCTGCCGTTGGAACCCAGTTTTTCAGATGCCCGGCCACCACAGGCCAGGATAACCCGCCTGCATGAAAAAGTTTCTGATTTACTCTCCAGCTGAAAGCCTTTGCCCTTTGGATGAATTCTGGAAACATCTATATCCACCATGACTTTGACACCCAGCCGCTCCAATTCAAAGCGAAGGCTGTCGACAACGGACGCTGCCTGCATGGAATTAGGATAGACATAACCCTGATTGGATTTTGGAAGGATTCCAAGGTCTGCAAAAAAAGCCAATGTATCCTCTGCATTAAATTCTTCAAGAACTTCAGCAACAAACTGCCGAGTCTCGCTATGATAATACTGGACGCCCATGGCTTCATTCGTATAATTACATCGGCCATTACCTGTGGCCAGCAATTTTTTTCCTATGCGTGGCATGCGCTCCAAAATGAGAACATCCGCTCCCTGACGTGCTGCACAAATCGCCGCAGCCATTCCTGATGCACCACCGCCAATGACAATAATATCCGCTTTCATCCTTCATCCCTCTCAACCGATAATCTAATTTATAATTATAGCATGGTTTCCATCTTCATAAAAGCCTTCAATTTCTAACTGGAATAATTTTGTAAAAAAGCGTAAAGTTCTTCATCGTCTTTTATCTCCTTCCCTGATAACAATTCACACTGAAGATTCAAAGGAAGTTCCCTAAAATGAATATCCGGGTATTCCAACACTGTTTTCCGGTCGCTGTAATAAACAACAATTCTCCCCTGCCGGTAAAGGATGTAATATTTCTTATAATTTTCATCCGGATAATAGATTTTCTTTAATACGACTTTTTTTGTGGAATAGGATTCAACACCATAACTGACCAGACCCTGTTCCATTTCTTTAACTGGCATTTCATCCATATATTTATTTAATTTATCCGACAATTCTTCCCGTTCCAGGCCAAGGTACACAGAAGGCATGGATTTTTCTTCTGTCACCTTTTCTCCTGTTTTTAGATTTATCGTTTCAACCACCAGTCGTGTTTCAGGAAGTATGAAATTTTCTTTTCCCGCAGTAACCGGAATGATTTCCGGCATTTTTTCTACAGAAGCCCCGGAAATCGGCCAGGCAAAACACAAATAGCCACCGCCATAGGATAAGGCTATTACCAAAATCCATAGCAAAAAGCAGATACATCTCCTCTTCATGATTTCACTCCTTTGAGGAAAGTATCTGCTTTTTATTATTTTTTATTCATATCTGTCTACAGAAGATGCATCCGATATAACAACCGGACAATCATATCCCCTTTAGGGAACAAATACAATTCTTCTTCCGTCACACCATGAGTCATAATCATAACCACCGCATACACGATAACTGCAACAAGAATGGCAATTAAAGTGGATATCACATTGGAATGAATCAGGAATACGCAGCCTTTGTAAATGAAAAAGGCAAGGGCACCCATTATTGCTGAAGCTATAATTGAAGAACCGCACATCTTTGCAATATCTAATCGATAATCAATAAGTTTTGCCAGCGAACGCAAATTCAAAACGCACATGAAAAAAGAGAAAATAATATTTCCGTAAATCAATGCAAATATATGTAAATCCGCAAAAGCCAGTAGAATAACTGTAAATACGATATGAACTCCCAGCGAAATTCCTGCATTAATCACTGGAATCTTCATATGATTGCTGGCCTGCAAAATAGTTGATGTCAACGTTGACAAAGCATAGAAAATAATAGTTACTGCTCCAACAATAAGCATTCTTCCCGGAAGGGTTGTTGTATCATGGAACAGCATCTGCATAATCGGTCCGCCCATAACTGCTACACCAACGGCACATGGAATAGCAATCATCATCGTTACCCGAATAACAATATCCATCTGTTCACGCACCTGTTCATGCCGTTTTAAGGCAATAGCTCCGGCAATTCCCGGCATCATCGCAATGGATAAAGCCGCTGTAATTCCAAGGGGCAGGTTAATGAGCAGCTGATACTTGGAACTATATATTCCGTAAAGTGAACTTATAAATGACGTTTGATAGCCTATGGCTTTTAATATATTACTGAAAAGTGCTGAATCCAAAAGACTGCTAATCTGATAAATCGTAGATGTGAGAACCAGCGGAACAACCGTGATTCCAATCAATTGATAAATCCGTTTGTTTTCCAACACTTTCTGTGTCGGGTCCTTCTTCATACGACGCAGAAGCTGCGGTCGATAGGATGTATAAACAAAATAAAGAAATACCAGACTGGATACTGCTCCGAGCAGTGTACCCATTGTTCCACCGGCTGCACCATAAGCTGCACCTCTGGAAATCAATAAAGCTGCCGCTGCTACAGATACAACCGCATTAAACAACTGTTCAACAACCTGTGAAAAAGCTGTCGGGGCCATATTACCAAGGCCCTGTGTATATCCTCTGAAAACACCCATAACTGCACAGACCAGAACCGTTGGTGCCAATACCCGAAGTGCCGGTGCAACTTCGGTAATTCCACCGAACATAACAATGGAAATCCATCGAGCTCCCACAAATGTAAACAGAGCCAGCGTACCGCTTAATACAGCCGCAAAAATAACCGCACACTTAAATATAGCCTGTGCATTTTTATATTCATGTCTGGCCACCCTGGCTGCTGTCAATTTAGAAACAGCAACCGGAATAGCGCTGGTTGACAAAATAACAAGGATTTGATAGACCTCAAAGGCAAAGCCATAATAACCCATACCTTCGTTGCCTACAATATTCGTCAATGGTATTCGGTACACAATACCGATAAGCCGCACGACAATAGATGCTATTGCCAGGATACTTCCCTGGACAATAATATGCTTTCCCGTGCCCTTTTTACTGTTGCCCATAGCACACCTCTCTCTTATTTTGCCTCACAGGTAGCCGACAACTCGGAAGGCACAACGGCGATAAAGGACTTTCCGGCATTCAGTGAAACCGGAGTACCATCCTCATAATAATAAGTTGTTCTATCTGCCGCGGTGGCACGTTCCCACTTAATCGTGTTTACTTTGCCATCTGTAATATATAATCCTGTACCGCTTCCAATCAGTGTATAATCCTGATGATCCTGCTCACTGATAACAAAACGCTCTGCATACTGAATAATCAGATTCTTGAATTTAAGCTGTTCATTATTCTCTACATCAATATGTGGTCCGCCGTACTGAAAACGGTAGTAAAGCTTATCTTCTGCATGATACTCAAACCATGGGCTGTTGTAATCAAAAGGAAGTCTGACAATATCCGCCGTGTCACCGGTTTCCGGCACAATATCCTCATGATTGAATTTTAAACTGCCTGTATATCCGGCCGGATAATCTCTTGTCATGCCTGTTGCTGCAACCCCGGCTAAAAGTCCATCTTTCGAAGTATAAACATTATGTGGAGATTCTCTGTCATCACTGCGGTAGAAAACATCTCCGCTATAGCCGGACAAACCACTGATTGTCTGATAACCATCATCAATCCGGGCTTCTGCAAATATTGACTGTCCAAAATGAGTGAAAATAGCTTCCTGATCCTGTGCCAAATCCATATAATAATGTCTTGCACTTCGGATAGAGCCAACCTTATTCAGGTTGTCAATATTCTGAAATTCACACATCATACGGGTGATGCCATATTCAGCAAGACATTCATAAACAATATCTGCCTGGCTGATACCACTCTGAGGAATAGCATCTTCAATATTATTAATCATAATCGCAAAAGGGCGCTGTGTTCCAATTGCTGTATCTATTACTTCACCTGTCAGATAGCTGTACATCTTGCCTTCTTCCAAAGCTGCTTCTGTCTCAGTTTCTGTTTCGGTCTCTGCAGCTGTTGTCTGAGTTTCAGCAACTGTCTCTTCTTTTTTCCCACATGCTGCCAGCCCAAGGAGCATACATACGCTCAACAGACCTGCTATCCATCTTTTTTTCATGTTAATCCTCTCCTTCATCCCTTGTATTTAACGATATAACCCCAGTTCTGCAAGGATAGCCTCCTGCCGTCCTTCCATGTCCTTTCGTTCTGCTTCTTCCATATGGTCATAACCAAAAAGATGAAGCATACTATGGGCCGTTAAAAAGCCAAGCTCTCTTTCTATAGAGTGTCCATAGGCTTCTGCCTGTTCAATAACTTTTTCCACTGAAATAATAATATCCCCCAACAGAAGTTCCCCGGAATCCGGGTCAAAGCAGTCCTCCGCCGCCATCGATTCTACGATAGAAAAGTCTCCCGGCTTTTCGTAATCCAGCATAGGAAAAGATAGTACATCCGTTGGTTTTGCAAGATTCCTATAAGACTCATTAATCATTGCAATCTGCTCATTATCTGTCAAGATGACATTTACTTCAGCTTCATAGGGACACTGATAAATATCCAAAGCCTTATCAATAACCTCCTGAATAATCTTTTTATCATTAATTCCCAGAGAAAGCTCTGTTTCATATTCTATATGAATTGCCATAATTTATCAACTCCTTTTCGACTTTTTCAGACGCGATGCACGTTGTGCCCGCTGTTCATAATCATCATAAGCTTTTACAATCTTCTGAACCAAAGGATGGCGTACAACGTCCTTACTCGAAAGCATGCTTATGCCAATATCATCAATATTCTTTAAAACCCGCAGAGCTACATCCAGTCCTGAACTCTGTCCCGATGGTAAATCCTTCTGGGTTAAATCGCCGGTAATAATGACCTTTGAGCCAAATCCTACACGGGTCAAAAACATCTTCATCTGGGCAGGTGTTGTATTCTGGGCTTCATCCAGAACAATAAAGGAATTATCCAGTGTCCGGCCACGCATATACGCCAGAGGTGCAACTTCAATCAGGCCTTTTTCCATATTCCGAAGGTAGGAATCCGCTCCCATTATCTCATACAGAGCATCATACAACGGTCTCAGATAAGGGTCGATTTTGCTTTGAAGATCTCCCGGAAGGAAGCCAAGCTTTTCTCCGGCTTCAATCGCCGGACGGGTAAGAATAATCCGGTTCACTTCGTTATTTTTAAAAGCAGTAATGGCCATAGCCATGGCAAGATAGGTCTTGCCAGTTCCCGCTGGTCCAATACCAAAGACAATCATATTCTTGCGAATCATCTCGACATAAGCCTTCTGACCCAAAGTCTTAGGTTTGATAGGTTTGCCATTAATCGTATGGCATATCATATCCTGACTCAAGGTTACTATCGACGATTCCTTATCATCAAAGGACAGGGCAAGCGCATAATCCACATTCTGTTCACTGATTACTTCACCTTTTTTAGAAAGTTCCAGTAAATTTAAAAAGACGCTCTTCGCCTTCTCTGTGTGTGATGCCTCACCGATAACCTTCATCGTATTGTCTCTGACGATTACTGTGACATTTAATGTCCTTTCAATCTTTTTTATATAAATATCGTATTGTCCAAAAACATTCCTTGCATGTTCAGCAGGAATATCAATCATTATCTCTGTTATACTCATCTGCTTCTCCTATCTCGTCATTTTGAATGTCTTCCGGAAGGGTTTCACAACCTTCGCCCACTGGTTCAATCAGAACAAAATTTCCAATGGCCTCCACCCGGTCTTCATACATTAATATTTTAACATTATTTTCTAGAATTTGTACCCCTTTTTCTTCGAATTCACGAATTATATCTGACAGTTCCTCCTCCGCTCTCATCTTTACATCAGAAACAGTTCGAAATGAAGGTACAATAACATAGGGGCGGAATGCTTCTGTCTGAATTTGAATACCCGGCCAAAAAGCGGTAATCTCCGACAGACAGTCATACTTTTCTTCCTCTGAATCCTTATATGGATTTTTCCCAAGAATCATAGAAAAATTTCCTGCAGATAAATGGATTTTCCAGGATGCACGTCCGTAGTTTCTGCTTTCTTCTTTCAATGGATATATTTTCTGATAAACTTCTGTAACTTTTGCCCATATATCACCATCTGCTCCTACCGGCAGAGACTCAGAAATCATCATAGAATCATCTAGAATTTCCATAACACCGTCTATAAGTATATCACCTTTTTCTACCGCCATTCCGACCCTCATCCTTGGAACCCCACTACGGGTAACCATGGAAACAATCTCCCCGTCCTTTGACGAACATATATATCTGGGTTTTACCGCCTCTTTATCACCGGCATTATATTTCACCATTTCTTCCAGATTTACAATCAGTGAAATGCCCTCTTTCCGAACAGAAACCCATGAAATATCAGGAAATGTCAGTCGAAGATTTTCCTCCAGCATCGAATTGGATATTTGATGTTTGGTCCTATGTCAAGAAAAAGTACAAATTAAAAGTAACCAAATTTTCCATTATGTAATTGTGTATCAGCTTGCCAGTCCGGCATTCTTTTCTTCCAATG
>SAAB01000132.1 GCA_009929615.1 Clostridia bacterium
TATCCAGGTTAAGCACCATTTTATCGCCCTTATACAATGCTGTTGCCCCTGGAGCAAACTGATGACGTGAGCTCAGATTAACTCTTGATGCGGGAGATTGTTTCAGTACGGATGTTAAAAGACTAATGACCTCTTCAGCTTCAAAGATTAGTCCCGCTTTCTTCTGATCGTGGAGAGTCTCAGCCTGCTGCTTCAGTAATTCTTCTTTATCTGCAAAAGCCTTCTGAAGGGCTTCACCTGACCGGGCAGACAGTTCTCCAGGATGTGCAAACAGGGCAACAACGGATTTAGGCAGTTTGGCCGTATTAATACAGCGGGTAATGATCTTACGAGAAATGTTTTCCGCATCGGCAAGCGCAGAAATATTTCCTGCAAACTCATTCTGCAGCCGGCTTGTATAACGCAGGCCACGTTCATAAGCACTCGTCGGCCGATAATCGTTACCCAGTCGGGACAATGCAGCCATCTGCTCATCGTCCAGTTCACCAACCAGAACGCGATAATCACTTTCCGTCAGGATTGCGGCTTTACGGCGACGGCTGCCGTCTGCAATTTCTATGACATCAGAAACCCGGCGGCCGAAAGCTGGAGTCTGCTGACCGGTCAGTAAAAATGAAGGAATGAGATCATCCAGAGCATCTTCGGTAAGTAGTTCCTGATCGCGCTCATTGCCTGACCATACGCGTGAAGCGCTCTCAACAGAGTCTCCCCGGAGCACCTCAAGGGTAAATTTTACTTCCCGTCCACTTACCGGAAGAGAGATTGCATTACCGCGGGCCATAGCACCCACGCGCGCAATTAATGAATCCACCATCGGCGCGGCCGGCGCCGGTGATGAAGTATCTTCAGTCGATTGAGTATGTGTGGTATGTCTTGGAATGACAGGAGCACGCTTCATTATCTAATCTCCCAGCGTGGTTTAATCAGACGATCAAAAATCTCATTGCAAACAGGCTCCCAGATAGAGAGGGCATTACGCCAGGCACCGGTTGAAGAACGTTGATCAATAGCCTGTTCAAAAACGGTTCTCATACGGATCTGACCTTTGCCGACTTCATCCGTTTCGCGCACAACATTTTTAAGGACCATGCTTCCCCAGGCATCCCGAATTTGTTCTTCCATCCACGGGGACTGCGAGCCATTATTATTACTGTATTTGGTAAGCAGAATACGGACATCTGGCTCGAAGCCTTTAAGATCCACGTTCTTAAGCAGGTCACGAAGCATATCGAAAAACTGCAGTGCGGAGGTGTAGTCGAACAGCTCTGCCGGAGTAGGGACAATCAGAACATCAGCAGCGCATACAACATTTATCGTACCGATACCAAGGTTGGGTGCGCTGTCGATAACTATCACGTCATAATCATGAGCGACAGTTTCAATGGCCAGACGGAGCATCAGGTGCGGGTCAGCAGGTAATTTGCCTTCGTCAAATTTCCCCATCAGCTCGGTTTCAATGCGGTGCAGTGCCAGACAGGACGGGATGATATCAAGGCCAGGCCAGCAGGTGGGCTTTATAGCGTAGCTGGCGTCATCCTTTTCCCCAAGATAAAAGGGCAGGAGAGTGTCCTCAGCATGAATATGAAGATCGGGCACCCATCCGTGATACATAGAAGCAGTTCCCTGTGGGTCATTGCCTTCAACAAGCAGAACACGGAGTCCTTTCAGAGCAAGATCCTGAGCCAGGTGAACGGATACTGAGGTTTTGTAAACACCACCTTTGTGAGCTGCAACGCCAATCACCGGCGGAAACGCATCTTCAGCACG
Organism: Clostridia bacterium; assembly: GCA_009929615.1. GTDB lineage: Bacteria > Bacillota > Clostridia > Lachnospirales > Lachnospiraceae > Frisingicoccus. The sequence continues at coordinate 1,768 of SAAB01000132.1, forward strand.
GCGCAGTCGTGTACCAAATACATCCCGCATGTGATTGATTTGTTCGATGGTATAACCAACGCGTTGCTCAACTCTCCCACGGGTTTCCATATCAGGGTGCGGCAGCCGGCCAGCTTTCTCGGCATCCCTGATAGCCTGAGATGACACGCCAACTAAATCTGCCGCTTCACCAATCCTCCAGCGCCGGGTTATTTTCCGGGCTTCCGGACTGTCATCATTAAACTGTGCAATGGCGATTGCTTTCGTCATTTCATGACCAGCACTTATGCACTGGTTGAGTGTATCCATGAGTCCCATACTGAACATCCTTTAATCATCACTTTGCATTATTTTATTAAATCTTGGAATTTATTGCAAAGCAACAATAAAATCGCAAAGTGCACGAAAAAGTGCAAAGTGAACCACATTGGGTAATGAAAGAACGCAGGGGATTACAAAAGAGTACATACCGCAGTCAATATTAATCACTGCCGCTCGCCGCAGTAAGCGATCTCACACAGTGAGAAAG
>SAAB01000020.1 GCA_009929615.1 Clostridia bacterium
ATATTGAGGCAACCAGCGGTACCGCAGGAACGACACCTGGTACCATTGCATCGATTACAGATGCCAGACAAGTGTTAAATGAAAATAAGGTGCCCCTTGTTGGCCTTTTGCAGGAGCTCTTTTTGCAGTTCAAGTAGCTTGGCATCAATTTCAGCCGTAGAGGCGCTGGCGTCGTTGCGGATGACTGTAGCGATGTTCTCTTGCAGCATTTTCATGTAGCCGCTTTTGTCCAGAATCATCTCGTTGATGGCTTTCAGGATAATGTCGTGCAGCAGTTCCTCATTGACTGTTCTGGCCCGACAAGCGACGCCAGTGTTGGTCAGGCGGCTTTCGCAGCGCCATACGATGGATTTGCAGCCTCGATTGTTCCAGTGGATGCGCCGGAACATTTCATTGCATTCGCCGCAGAAGATGAGCTGGGAAAAGCAGTGGTTGCTGCTGTAGCTGCTCTTGCGTCCATTGGCGCTGGTATGCACCACTCGCCTGCGCACCAGCTCTTCCTGTACCTGCATGAAGATTTCCTTTGGAATAATCGCTTCATGGTTACCTTCCACATAGTATTGTGAAGAATCTTATTGATGGTGCTTGTCCACCACTTGGTTTTTCCTGCGCCGGTGAGAATGCCGTCAGCCATAAGCCCGGCTGCAATTTTATCCATGCTGTAGCCTTCCAGATATTCGCGGTAGATGCGTTTGACCGTTTCGGCCTGCTCAGGGTCAATGACAAGATTGCCATCAGCATCCTTGGTGTAGCCGAGGATGCGATTATGATTGACGGTCACCTTACCTTGCTGATACCGGTATTGCAGGCCCAGCTTGATATTCTGGCTCATGGATTGGCTTTCCTGCTGGGCCAGAGAGGCCATAATGGTAAGGAGTACCTCACCCTTGGCGTCCATCGTATTGATGGATTCCTTCTCAAAATAAACAGGAATATTTTTATCCTTCAATTGACGGATGAATTTCAGGCAGTCCAGTGTGTTTCTGGCAAATCGGCTGATGGACTTTGTAATAATCATGTCGATGTTGCCAGCTATGCACTCATCAATCATGCGATTGAACTCGGTACGCTTTTTGGTATTGGTGCCGGAAATACCATCATCAGCAAAGATGCCTGCAAGCTCCCATTCCGGATTCTTGGAAATGTACTCCGTATAATGTTCAATCTGTGCATCGTAGCTGGTGGCCTGCTTATCGCTGTCGGTACTGACTCGGCAGTACGCTGCGACTCGGAGCTTTGGCTTCTCAGCTGACTTGATGGTGTTGCCGACCTGACGTCTGGCAGGAATGACCATAACCTTACTTTGTGCCATTGGTAATCACCTCCGGTCTGATAAGGCTATACAGGTATTCGGCCTGCTTCAGCGGATTGGGCAGTTCCTTCTCAACCTGACCCATAAGGAAGTCGGTAGGAACAGGTTTCACACGGGAAGTAGTTGCTTTGTTCAGCCTTCCTAATTTACCAGCACGCTTTTCTATTTCGATGGGAACTGCATCAAATGTAGCCCTGTCAATGATTGCCGGGTAAAAGCTATCTCCCAGGTAGTGCCGGTTTAGCATTATCCGTTTAGCTGTTCCATGATAAGTGTCGAGGCCTGCTTGCTTTGCTGCGTCGCTGAGAGCCATGCCAGATAAATAATTCTTGTAAAGCTCTCGAATGATAGCGGCAGCATTTTCAACAACAACTGCTTGTTCGTTTTCTATCCGATAGCATTTAAATATATTGAAACTTATAGGTGAGGCACAGATGTTTGACGATGGTTTATCTGATGAAAAAGGATACAGGTATTTGGGCAAATGATTACCCAATACCAGTACCTTTTTTGATATCATGGGCCCTTTATTTTAGTAGTATATGAAAAATACATTACACCTAACGCACGTTTTAGCGTACAAAGTAAAATTCTGTCGATTTCCTATAGGTATATGCTATAATTAATTTTATAAATTACATAAATGTAGTACTTTGCAATAATAACCGCTAGTTTGCAAAAGTAGTTGCAAGCCAAATCTAGCATTTTAAAATGCAATTAAAGAGGGAAAAAAGAGTAGTTCAAGTGATATGCAAGTGGATGCAGATACCCTACCTAAAAGTGATTTTGAAATAGCTAATTATATTATGTATCATACAATGCTTCCAAGTTTGGCAATCTTTAAAATAATTAAGCAATTGGAGAAAAGAGAATTGTTGGATAATCAGGATGTGTTGGATACTGTCACACAAAAAATCCTGAAAAAATTGAATGACACGAAGGCAAAAAACATATCGTCTTACGAAGTAATCGACGGTTATAACCTGAAAGAAGGGGATATTTTTGCTACAGATACAATTAACGAAGAGGATTTTAATGAACAATGGAGAGTATTCCATGCTAAGGCAGATAGAAGTAGTGCATTAAATGAATACTATAAAATGGACAGTCAGGGAGAAAAAGAGTTTGCAGAAAAATTGGAAGCAAACGAAAATATTGTACTATTCACGAAATTGAAAAAGGGAGGTTTCGTCATAGACACCCCGTATGGAAACTATTCTCCAGACTGGGCAGTTGTTTGTAGAAAAGATGGACTTGAACAGGGAGCTGTTGGAATTTATTTTATTGTAGAAACTAAGGCTGGAAAGCAGTGGGATGATTTATCATCTGTAGAACAGAATAAAATAATATGTGGTGGATTACATTTTAAAGCAGTATCGGAATTGGTTACATATGATTGGGTAAATAGTTATGAAGATTTCAAGACAAAATTTCATGTAAAAGAGAGCGTTAGCTAGGAGGTCGTTATGGAAAAGAAAATTGATGTTAAAAATAAGTATAGTTCAGAAATTTCAGAAATTAATTATATTCTTGAAGGTTTGTATCATGAGAGAATATATGGATACAACGGGAATAATTCCAGAATGGATGGTTCATTACAACATAATATATCAGAATTAACCAAGAAGTTAAATCAATTATTTAAAAAGATTGAATATGGACAGAATTCAGTTTCAGATGAGTTAGGAGAAATTTTCAGTATAGAGGAGAAAAAGTAATGGCAGATATTAAGTATGATATTGTAGAAGAAATCGGGGTATTATCCGAAAATGCAAAAGGCTGGAGAAAAGAGATTAATCTTATTAGTTGGAATGGTGCTGCACCAAAGTATGATATTCGTGATTGGTCACCAGAGCATGAAAAAATGGGAAAGGGTACAACCCTGTCTAAAGAAGAAATCACAAAATTAAAGGAAATTCTTGAAATATTAAATTAGAATAAGAGCCAGCACTGATTATCAACAGTGTTGGCTTTTGTCATATGTTGGAGGAGAAAGATTAAAAGATAAACGACAGATTAGAATATGTGGATTTGAGAAGAATGAATATGATATAATAATTATGTAGGGGTGGCGCAGCGGAGAGGCGCAGTGCTGTAATTGGCAAAGGACACCGGTTCGACTCCGGTACCCTACTACAAATATAAACTTGTATTGGGGAGTGGAAGTTTATGGGGTATACGGAAGACAAAATTGGGACAAATAGAACATTTCAGGGGCTTCATTTCAAAGTTACAATTCCAGAAATTGTTGAATTTCCTAATCGATTAGAATTGCATTATAGTTTTATTTACACACAGACAGGTGTGAAGATAGATACCTTATTAGAGAAGTGTGAGATAAAGGACCGCTTAAATCATCTTCAAGCTTCATTTACAGAGCATATTCTATTTACGCAGGGAAAGAGAGAAAAAGCAGTTATTAATTTTGAACAAGGAAATAAAAAAATCTTTCTTGCGGACAGTAAAATAGAATTCACATATTTGTGTAGTAATAAAAAGAGAGTTATCATTTCTTATATGGTAGATTATTCGCATAATCTGATGCTTAAAGAAATCTCGAGTTATGGAATAGCAGATATTGCATATAGCAAAATGCTTGCGATTATGAATGGCTTGAACAATACTAGCAGGAAAGCAGAGAAGGATGAAGAAGATACAGAAGTCTATTCAGCCACTGTTATTCAAGAGTACTCGGATGCTCTTCGACATGAAATTCTATTCTTAAAGCAGGGTAAAGGTAAAAAATATAAAATTGTAAATGGTGTAAAAATAAATATGGATAAAGGAATTTTTACATATTTGTTTGAGTTAGAAACCGAGTTGCATTTGCCGGATGATGCACCGGTTGTTGTTGATACAACAAATGGCATTCATGCAGTCGGTACTGTTTTGACTTGTGAAGATTTTCAGATAATATTACTGGTTGACAGCGATATGGGAGAGTCGGTTTTTGCGGCCTATCTTATGGTTGAACCGTGGAAGTTATTAGAGGCGTTGAATGAACACATAACTTCCCTGAAACCCAATATTAATAGATTAGCTATTAAACTCATAGAAGAGGGCCCAAGACTTGCAACAAACCGCGAGCTTGAAAAGATACCAAAAGGGCAGGAGGAAGTATTTAATCAGCTTAAACACAATGATATTGTTGCTGTTTGGGGGCCGCCTGGAACAGGGAAAACCTATACAATGTCTCAAATAGCAATTAATTATTTAAGGCAAGGCAAGACGATTTTAATTGTTTCTCACAGTAATGTATCTGTGGATGGTGTTATAAAAAAGTGGTGGATATGGCTGGTCAGGAGATGAAGTCTTATCTGACAAGAGGATGGATTCTTAGATGTGGTTATGTAAGGGATGATGAATTGGCTAAACATCCCTACGCAACTTCATTTAATTATACTCTTAGCAAATGTCCGGAATATGCCTCGGAATTAGAGGAGCTGACAAAGAAGCGTGAAACACTGCGGGCAAAAAAGCAGACACGTACTGCGGCTTATGATGAGACGGAAAAGAGAATAAAAAAAGTGCGTGAGCAGATTCGCAAAGAAGAGCGTCAGTATGTGAAGAATGCGCGGCTATTGGGAACAACGATTTCAAAGGTGACAATTGATTCGTCTTTTGATAAACGTAGATTTGATGTAGTTATGTTTGATGAGGTATCGATGGCTTATGTTCCGCAGATAATAACAGCAGCGGCACTTGCTTCGGAAAAGTTTGTATGTGTTGGAGACTTTAGACAGTTGCCGCCAATTTCCCAGAGCCCTGCTTCTAAATTGCTGCAAAATGATATATTTTCATATTTGAAAATAGTTGATGCGATGGGCGAGATATATTGGCATCCTTGGCTGGTTATGCTAAATGAGCAGCGACGGATGCATCCGGATATTTCAAAATTTCCTAATAAATTTATTTATAAAAATCTGTTAAAGAATCATCCATCAGTTGAGCATTGCCATGATGAGATTATTAAATCTGACCCATTATCGGGTGAAGCCTTAAATCTGATTGATTTGGCAGGTTCCTATTGTGCAGCAGATAAAAACACAGACGGCTCAAGGTTTAATATTCTGAGTGCAGTTGTTTCCTTTTCCACGGCTGTGTCTGCAGAAAAGAATGAAGGTACTAGCGTAGGAATTATAGCACCTTATGCGGCGCAGGCTCGATTGATACGTGCAATGATTAGGGATTATTATGAACATGGCACAACCACAGTGAGTTGTGCGACTGTGCATCAGTTTCAGGGTTCTGAATCCGATGTCTTGATTTTTGATGCAGTGGAAAGTTATCCGAAAAGCGCTGTGGGATTTTTGATGGGGAAGGATTTGAATCAGGTAAGCAGACTGATTAATGTAGCGATTACAAGAGCAAGAGGAAAACTAATAACCGTTGCAAATGCTAGGTTCTGGGAAAATGTATTTAAGGGAACAAATCATATTTTTTATAAGTTATTAGGTCATATTCAAAATGGGCATAGAGTAATCAGTCAAAAAGACAAGACCTTACAACCATACATAGATTCAATTAATCCAAACAGAATGATTCGGATTTTCACAGATGAATCAGAGGCAATAAATGCATTAAAAAAAGATATGGCGAAAGCATCGGGAATAGTTCTTGTATCTATTCCAGATGGGGAATTAAAAGAATCTGCAAAAATGATTTTGGACCTTCTTTTAGCAGCTGAACGTAAAGGTGTAGAGATATTGATGAAATCAAATGATTACACAAATCTTCCGGTAACCTGGAAAAGATACTGCTGGGAAACGGAAAATGCTGTTTTTCCTCTTATTGTTATTGATGATGAGATTGTGTGGTATGGTCTTCCAACATCCAGGATGAAATTCAAGGCAGATAAGACGACATCGTATATTACAGTAATGCATGCTATGGTGCGGATTAAAGGTAAGAATACGGTTGAAATGATAAAAGCTCTAACGGATATAGAAATGATAGAAGAAGGCATTAATAAGAAGCAGATAAGTGTTAAAAAAAAAAGCCTTCAAGTGGCCAAGAAGGACAGGAGTAACAAGCAGGAACATTCTATTGCCATATCACAGGGCTTGGCAGCCTTTATTGAGAAAAAAGAAGTATGTACAGAATGTGGAAGTCATATGGTTTTGTCCAAGAACCAAAGAGGAACGGCATATTTGAGATGTTCGAATAGGGCGTGTAAACATATGGAATATTTAACACCAGAATTGATGAACGAATATATTTCTTCAAATCATGTTGGCTGTCCAAGACACGATGGTGGAATAATTAAAGGACTATTAGGAAAATATGGCCCATGTATTCGGTGCAGTAGTGGACATTTTATGAAACCAGAAGAAATCTAGGAGGCAACCTTTGGATTTAGCAGATATAACCCAACGATTAAGCGGAAAGAGTATAGATGTGGGCGCGTGGACTTACGACGATATAGAATTTAAAGAGGAAAGAGAGGCGTTTACTATGTCCAACAATTTAACAACCGAGCGTTTAATTCTCAGGCCCTGGCTGGAATCCGATGCGGGGGACTTATATACATATGCGAAGGACCCGCTTGTAGGTCCGATTGCAGGATGGCCGCCCCACACAAGTGTGGAGAACAGCCTGGAGATTATCCGGAATGTTCTGGCGGTGCCGGAGACCTATGCCGTTTGCCGGAAAGAAGATAACAGGGCTATTGGAAGTATCGGTCTGATGGTAGGAAAAGCCAGTAATCTGGACCTTCCGGAGACAGAAGGCGAGATTGGCTACTGGGTCGGAGTGCCATTTTGGGGCAGAGGTTATATTCCGGAGGCGACAGAAGAACTTATTCGCCATGGTTTTGAAGATTTGAATTTAGAGAAATTATGGTGTGGTTATTTTGATGGGAATACAAAATCTAAGCGGGTACAGGAGAAATGTCATTTCAAATATCACCATACCAATGAAAATGTTTATTGGGCATTAATGGACGATATTCGAACAGAGCATATCACCTGTTTAGCAAGAGAAGCGTGGAAATAAAAGAGTATCTCTGATGCCGGTTTATTTATTGAAAAAAAGATGTTTATCATCGGGTAGCTGCATTTTCTTTGCGGCATCGATGAAATTCAACATTTGGGAATTGACCGGATTATTTTTATTGTAGCAGAGGTAAAAATATCGCTTCATGGAAATGCCTTCGAGATGGCAGACCTGGATTTCGCCTTTTTCGACGAACTCCTCGATGCATCGGAAGGAAAGGACACCGAGGCCCATGTTGTGGCGAACGGCATCAATGATGGCTGTGCCGCTGCTGCATTCCCATTTGGTCTGGAAAGGAATGTGATGGGTCAGCATAATATTTTCAAAAATAGCCCGGGTGCCGCTGCCGCGTTCACGCATAATGAAAGTTTGGTTATGCAGGTCTTCAACGGTTATGGTATCCAAAGCGGCGAGAGGATGTTCTTTGCCACAGAAAAGGCATAGATAATCATCAATGATAGGGTCGGTCACAATCTCTTCCCGGGTGATAATGCCTTCGACAAGGGCAATATCCAGTTCGTTATGTATCATGCGGTGTTCAATCATCCGTGTATTATCAATAAAAACAGAGATATCAAGGTCCGGATAATCCTTCATCAGAGTTTCGGCCAATGTGCTGATAAGGGTATTTCCAACGGTAAGGGTTGCACCGATGCGTAATGGCCGTTTGGAATGTATATTTTTCATGTTCTGTTCTAAGTTTGTATGAATCGCAATAATCTGCTGGGCACTGGATAAAAAAGTCTGACCGGCAGGGGTGATTTTCAATTCTTTGGGCTGGCGTTCAAATAGAAGTAAGCCGTACTCTTCTTCGAGGTCAGAGATAATCTGACTGACCGTTGGCTGGGAGACATAGAGCTTCCTGGCGGCTTCACTCATTTTCTTATATTCAGCAACAGCAATAAAGGTTTTTAATTGTTTTAAAGTAGCCATAAATCCTCCATTTCGACATATATAGGGAAAATTCTATACCTATGTTCTGATATTACTATTTTACGAGTAAAGATGCAAGTGTTAAGATTAAAGTAGTGTGAAAAATACGGAGGTAGATCATGAAAGTATTAGTGCTCGGGGGAGTTGCCGCAGGAACCAAGGTTGCTGCAAAGTTAATGCGTGAAGACCAAAGTAATGAAGTCCTGGTCCTGAACAAAGGAAAAGATATTTCTTATGCAGGATGTGGACTGCCTTATTATGTAGGACATGTTATTGAAGATAAAGAAGAGTTGATTGTCAATACACCGGCTCAGTATGAAAAGCTGACAGGTGTTAAGGTGTTGACGGAAACAGAAGCAGTAAAGGTAGATGTTCAGGCGAAAACAGTGACAGCAAAGGCAGTTGTAAGTGGTGAAGAAAGGGTTTATTCTTATGACAAGCTGGTTATTTCTGTTGGAGCTAGTCCAGTGAAGCCGCCAATTGAAGGAATGAATTTAGAAAATGTATTCTTTGTGAGGACACCGGCGGATGCCATTTCGATTCGTGAAGTTGTAGATAGTGGGAATGTGAAAAAAGCTGTGGTTGTCGGTGCGGGCTATATCGGACTTGAGATTGCAGAAAATCTGTTGTTACAGGGTGTCCGGCCGGTTGTATTGGATATGGCACCTCAGGTACTGCCGGGATTTGACATGGAAATGGCAGCCTATGTTGAGGATAAATTAGGGGATGCAGGAATTCCTGTGGTTACGGGCGTAAAGGTCACCGGACTTGAGGGAAACGGCAAGGTTGAGAAAGTTCTTACAGATAAGAGGGCTTATAAAACCAATATGGTTATTATGAGTGCAGGCATTCGTCCAAATACGGAATTTTTAGAGGGAATCGGACTTGAGATGTTCAAGGGAACGATTCTCACCGATGAATTTGGACAGACCAATATTCAGGATGTCTATGCGGCAGGAGATTGTGCTATGGTACATCATGCAGTGACGGGCAAAGCCGCCTGGTCACCAATGGGTTCCACGGCAAATATGGCAGGCCGTCTGATTGCGCAGAATATGAGTGGAAAAAGTATCGAGTACAGAGGAACTCTTGGAACAGCCGTTTGCAAGCTGCCGGGAATCAATGTCGGAAGAACCGGACTGACACAGGAGCAGGCAGAGGCTGAAGGTTTCGAGCCAGTCAGTGTCCTTACGGTGCTTGACGATAAGGCTCATTATATGCCTGGGGCAGGAAATTTTATTATTAAGATGATTGCGGACCGCAGTTCATTGAGATTGTTAGGTGTGCAGGTGATAGGTGCCGGAGCCGTGGATAAAGTAGTTGATATTGCAGTAACAGGCATTATGCTGAAAGGAACATTGACGGATTTGGCAGATATGGGCCTTGCTTATGCACCGCCATTTTCAACTGCAATTCATCCGTTTGTACACGCGTTAAATGTTTTAAGGAATAAGATTGATGGAACGCTGGAAAGTATGACCCCTGCAGAATATGCCGCCGGAGCTACAAAAGGCTATAAAGTGGTGGATACATGTAAGGCGGCATCCATTGAAGGTGCGCCATTTGTCGAATTGACAACAGTGGATGGACCAATTGATGGACTGGAGTTAGAAGATAATATTCTGTTGGTTTGTAACCGGGGAAGAAAAGCTTATCTTTTGCAGAACCGCATGAAATCCTATGGCTATAAGCATACAAAGGTATTAGAGGGCGGAATTGCATTTAATAACGTTGAAGTATAGGGATATGCTAGGAAAGGGAGGAAACATAGTATGGCATGTACAATTAAACCGGAAGAAGTAAAAAGAGTTAAAGGGCAGGGATTTTTGAATAACAAAGGGACAAATCTTTTCAGTGCCCGGGTTATTACAGTGAATGGAAAACTTTCTGTTGAGCAGACGAGGACCATTGCAGAAGCTGCAGAAAAATTTGGTAATGGCGATGTATTATTTACAACCCGTCTCACTATTGAAGTCAGAGGTATTCCTTTTGAAAATATTGTTCCATTTCAGGAATTTATAGCAAAAGCAGGTCTTGAGACCGGTGGAACAGGTTCCGTTGTGCGTCCGGTTGTTTCTTGTAAAGGAACAACATGCCAGTATGGTTTATATGATACGTATCAATTATCGGAAAAGATTCACGAACGTTTTTACAAAAGCTACCATATGGTAAAACTTCCACATAAATTTAAAATTGCAACCGGAGGATGTCCAAACAACTGTGTCAAACCGGATTTGAATGACCTTGGAATTGTTGGACAGCTGGTTCCGAATTTCGATGAAGATATGTGTAACGGCTGTAAAAAATGTCAGGTGGAAGCAGCCTGCCCAATGAAAGCTGCAAAAGTTGAAGATGGCATCTTAAATATCGATAAAGATATTTGTAATAACTGTGGACGCTGCATTGGGGTCTGTCCATTTGATGCTATTGAAGATGGAACTCCGGGATTTATTATTTATATCGGTGGAAGATGGGGCAAGCATGCTGCAGTTGCTAAACCATTATCGAAGGTATTTACATCTGAGGAAGAAATGCTGGATACGGTAGAAGCTGCCATTCTTTTCTTCCGTGAGCAGGGGAAAACAGGGGAACGTTTTTCAGAGACCATCGAAAGACTTGGCTTTGAAGTCGTAGAAAAGGAACTCCTTTCCAGAGATATTTTGAATAGAAAACAGGAAATTATTGATGCCCAGCTGCATGTTGTGGGTGGAGCAACCTGCTAAGCATTTTAAAAAATTAGGGACTATCATATTCGTAGAAAATAAAAATTCTACGGCTGTGATAGTCTTTTTTTGGTGCTAAAAAGGCGATAAATATCTAAAAAAAGGTGGGCCAAGGTCTGCTCTGTCCAGCATAATGGACTGTAAAGGGATTATATTAGGGGTATCAAAGATATGGAGGTATTTATTATGAAAGGATATTTTGGGAATTTATTTGATTTTAATGGCGATGGTGACCTGGATTTAATCGAAGAGGCAGCAGATTTTGCGGCATTTAAGGATATGATGGATGCAAGAATGAAGGCAAAACAGGAGGCAGAGAAGCCTATATCTTTTAAAGAAGACTATGAAGATGATGATTTTGATGAAGACGATGCAGATGAAGAATTGGATGATTATGAAGAAGCAGATAGAGCGGCAGCCGAGGTAGCGGCAGAAGCGGCGGAAATTGATTTGATATGCTCCGGGCTGAGTCGGGAAGAGTTAGAAGATATGGACTTTGATGAGCGGCAGGATGCTTTGCTGGATGCTGGACTGGACCCGGATGCCTATGATTTTTGGTGAAAAAGGATGAATGGAGGAATTTAAAAATGGCACTGACAAAAGGACAGGCAAATGGAGTTATTAGGTTATTCGTTTCGGCTTTCTTAAGAGAACGCGATAATAAGAAAAGAAAAATATTGTTTTCAGAATTTGAAGATTGTTTTGGGAGAAGTATCACGGATTGGAAAAAAACTGTAAGGAAGAACTAGAAAATTTGGGAGCCGACAGCACGTGTATAGAGACTTTCGAACAACTTGCATATAGAAATAAAAAACATGAGCAAAGCTGTGATTGTGTTATAAGAGAACTGAGAGAATCTGATTATGATGAGATTATTATAATGTTGAATAGAGCGTTTTCTTTAGCTTTGACTAGATATGATAAGGAAAAGTTTGAAAAGTTTCTCCAAAGTGGATATTCTTTTGTGGCGCGTAATAGGGATGAAATAATAGGCGTGGTTCTTGGATATGTAATTCCAGATTTATGGGGGGATGCGATATATGTAGATTCATTGGTTGTTGGTGAAACAGTAAGAGGCACTGGGGTGGGATACCGTTTGCTTTCATATCTAAGCGAATATGCATTATCCAAGGATATTCATGAATTCAGGTTACAGACAGATAAAAATTTAGAAGCCTATAAAATATATAAGCATTGGGGATTTAATGAAAATAGTTTGGTTCAAATGAATAAATTCTTCTTATAAAATCTGGGAATATTGAAAATGAAAGCAGAATGTCGTTGGGGTTCAACGGCATTTTCTGTTGTCAGGTATCCTGATATGTGGACTCCACTTGGCATTAAAATGAAGATAATTGAATGACGAGGGTGAAGGAAGGGGTAAGTTTATGAAAATATATGTAAAAGTTAAAAAAAATAGTAATTCAGGGTTAGTTATTCCGCACAGCCATAATATGGCTGTGGCAATGGATGGCTTTGCAGAATTCGGAGCAGAAATTGTTCCGTATTATGAAATTAGTGATATATACAGAATGGTGACAAGAGAAGATATAGTGATTGATTATATAAAGCAATGTAATTTTATTTTTAGTAAATTTGATGTAGAGCCGATTGAAGATGATTATCCAGAATGTTTAAAAGAGTTTTTGGGAAGAAAGATATGGAAAGATACAATTGATTCTGTCTGTTCAAACGAAGAAAAATGGAGTGCAGGATGGTTTGTAAAACCCATAAAATCCAAAGTGTTTACCGGTAAAACTATTTCGTCTCTTAAAGACTTAATTGGATGTGGCAATTATAGTGAAAATTATGAAGTGTATTGTAGTGAACCAGTAGAAATAAAACGTGAATGGCGTTGTTTTATTACATATGATGAAATTATAGATATTAGACCATATAAAGGGGATTATCATTATTCCTATGATCCAGCAATAGTTGATGCTATTATGGCTAAATTTAAGACATGGGACAACCGGCCGATGGCATGTAGCATAGATATTGGTGTGACGTCAGATAATAAGACAATTCTCATTGAGATGAATGATGCATACGCTTTAGGATCATATGGGTTGACGGATATCAAATATGCGAAACTTATTTCAGCCAGATGGTCTCAGCTGCTTAATAGAGAAGATGTATTTGATTTTAGAAAATATAGAGTATCTGAGAAATAGATATGCTATAATTATTTCATGGGTTTTATTGGGTGATTTAGTAAAGACATACTTATACAAGTCAGATGTATATATTAGAGTAGAGCTAGAAGTAAACAGGAAGATTAGAGCAGAAAGATAGAAAGCAGGTGCCCGGATGCCATTTTTAATGATACGAAATGATATAACAAAAGTACAGGCGGATGCCATTGTAAATCCAGCGAATGAAGATTTGCTAGAAGGCAGTGGGACAAGTTATGCCATTTATCAGGCGGCAGGTGAAGATACATTGAATGAGGCCTGTGCCCGGATTGGACATTGTGATTTGGGTAAAGCAGTCATTACAGCGGGCTTCAATCTTTCGGCCCGGTACATTATTCATTCTGTTGGTCCGGTTTACAGAGATGGTCTCGGCAACGAAGATGATTTATTGTACAGTGCCTATTGGGAGTCCATGAAGCTGGCGATGGAATATGGCTGCGAATCCATTGCATTTCCATTGTTATCGTCAGGAAGTTATGGTTATCCAAAGGACAAGGCGATGCAGGTGGCAGTTTCAGCAATAAGCCAATTTCTGATGGAGCACGACCTTCTGGTTTTTATGGTTTTATATGATAAAGAATCTGTTTCGGTGAGTCAAAAGCTATTTACATCCATTGAAGAGTACATAGACGACCATTATGTAGATGAAAATGAAGAATTTCTGTCGATTCCTAAAGCCAGGGCCCAGATGGCTGCACCATCCGGGAATGTTTCATCCGGCGAAGATTCGATGCGTGTACCAACATTTTTAAAGCCAAAGCGAAGTTTGGATAAACTTATGGATAATCTGGACGAAACATTTTCCCAGAGACTGCTGCGTTTGATTGATGAGAGAGGCCTTAAGGATTCTACAGTTTATAAGAAAGCAAATGTAGACCGCAGACATTTTTCGAAAATTCGAAAGGACGTTTTCTATGCACCGACAAAGAAAACAGTTCTGTCCTTTGCTGTTGCTTTGGAACTTTCTTTGGATGAGACCATTGATTTATTGAAATGTGCGGGATATGCCTTTTCAAAGAGTTCTAAGTTTGATGTCATCATTTGTTATTTTATTGAAAATAAAAGCTATAATATTTTCGAGATAAATGAAATGCTTTTTGCCTATGACCAGCCTATATTAGGATAAGAAAAATGTCCCCTTGCAGGTGACCAGTCTACTTTCAAAAGTTTGTATACTAGGGTTACAAGATAACTTATAGAAACATTTGAAAGGAAGGCAGATATTATGAAAAAGGGATTAACAGAATTGGTATTTATATTGGATAGAAGCGGTTCTATGGGCGGCTTGGAGTGCGATACTATCGGCGGTTTTAATTCCATGATTGAAAGACAGAAGAAGCAGGCGGGGGAAGTCAATGTTACAACGGTTCTTTTTGATGACCGGTATGATGTGATTCATGACAGATTTCCATTGGACGTGATTCCACCGATGACAAGCGACGACTATTATGTCAGAGGATGTACAGCACTTCTAGATGCTGTTGGGAAGACGATTCATAAGGTGGAAAATATACAGAAGCATTTGCCGGAGGAACATAAGGCAGAAAAAGTGATTTTTGTTATTACAACAGATGGCATGGAAAATGCCAGCCGGGAATATAATTATGAACATATTAAAAGGATGATAGAAAGACAGAAGGGCACTTATGGCTGGGAATTCATGTTCCTTGGGGCAAATATCGATGCAGTCATGGAAGCAAGCCGGTTTGGCATTAGTCCGGACCGGGCAGTAACCTATAAGAATGAAAGCCAGGGAGTTCAGATGAATTACAGAGTTGTCAGTGAGACCGTATGCAGTATGAGAAGTGCACCGCAGATGGCGAATGTAGGAGCGGACTGGAAAAAAGAAATTGAAGAAGATGTTAAGAAACGTGGATAAGAAATAATAGAGATAAAGCTGGTCGGAATAACTTTCGGCCGGCTTTTGTGCTATAATGAAGTAACAATGAGTGATTGAAGCATAGAAAAGGAGGTCGAACCATGAAAATAATAGTTATTACAGGAAGTCCCCATAGAAGTGGAACAACAGCGGCACTTGCGGAACAGTTTTCTATAGGCGCAGCAGGGGCAGGTCATCAGGTCTGTCGTTTCGATGCGGCTTTTAAAAATGTTCACCCGTGTATAGCCTGTGAAAAATGCCATACTACCGAGGATGGTTGCGCTTTTAAAGACGATATGGAAGACTTGAATCCGAAGTTGTTGGAAGCTGATGCGGTTGTCTTTGTTTCACCGATTTATTACTATGATATCAATGCACAGATAAAGGCGGTTATAGACCGTTTTTATGCAAATGATGCAGTTTTGCACGGCCATAAAAAAGCAGCTCTTATACTTGCCATGGCAGATGATACGATAGAATCTGCAGATGGTGCTGTTGCCTCCTTTAAAAGTATGACAAAATTTCTTGAATGGGATATTGCAGGAACACTTATTGGTGTGAATTGCGGGGATGTTGAAGCTTTAAAGAAAACAGATTATCTTACCCAGGCCTATGAACTGGGAAAAAATATGTAATTACAAAATAAAAATGAAAAAAGGGCAGAAATCGGGAAAAAAACCGGTTTTCGCCCTTTTTGAGTACGGAATATAGGACTAAACTTGGTGTATTATAAAGACAGTTAAAACAGCAGGGGAGGTAATTCATATGTCAGATAGTACAAAACTTTTATTAGGCTTTCTTGCCTTTGATGTTATTATGTTTTCGATACTTATGTATGAACCTAAATGTCAAACGATAGGATGCCAGAATTCAGCAAGTGAGTACAGTGATTATTGTTACGAGCATAAATATAATCATTCAGGAAGAAGCAGCAGTTACTACTCAGGGAATTCTTACTCAGGAAGTTCCTACAGCAAGAGTAAGAAGACTTCCGGCAGCAAATCGACAACCAGTTATTCATCAGGCACTTATTATCCGACCTATGACCCATATAATGCTAAGGACTATGATGATGTCGAAGATTTTTATGATGATAATTATGAAGATTTTGATGGTTTTGATGATGCGGAAGATTATTATGATGAGATGTGGGATGAGTAATCAGAATTTTATTTTATAAACCAGGGAGGGAATTTTATGAAATTAAAAAAAGCATGTGCAGTTAAATTTTTTAGTGTGGCTTTATCCTTTATCATTATGTGCAGTGGAGCCGGTTTGATGATGCCGGGTTACGCAGAAGCTGCGAGTAGCAATACTTCAAATTATAGTTATTCCAGAGATAAATCTTCATCTAAGGATAAATCATCTTCCAAGAATAAGTCATCATCGAAAAACAGCAGTAAAAAGAAGAGTAAGACCTCTTCCTCTAATAAGTATTCCTGGAGCAAAGACCCTTATAATGCTAAAGACTATGTGGATGTCGAAGATTTCTATGATGATAATTATGATGACTTCTTTGATTTTGATGATGCAGAAGCCTACTACGAGGAAGTATGGGATGAATAATTAAAAAATAAGATTTTGGAGCTGCATAGATATATGCAGTTCCTTTATATTGGCGGACTATAATGCCAGTTGGGAAGAAGTCAATAAAAAGAATTTTCAGAAAGTTCAGAAAATTCAGAAAAAACGCTTGACACCCTTAGAAACCCATGCTATTATAAGAGAGTATTTTAAATGAAATTTGGATTTCACGTATTTTGGTATGTTGTTATTTTTTCATCTAATAATAACTTGCGAGAATAGGTGATTTTTTGTTTTATGGTTAAGGTATAATAAAAATATTAGGAGGTATCTTTCATGAATAAAGGTACAGTAAAATGGTTTAATGCACAAAAAGGATTTGGATTTATTACTAACGATAACGGTGGAGAAGATGTATTCGTACATTTTTCCGGTATCGCATCAGACGGCTTTAAGTCTTTAGAAGAAAACCAGTCAGTAACATTTGATATTACTGAAGGTGCTCGTGGACTTCAGGCAGTTAACGTTTGCCCTGTATATTAATCCATACACATAGAGAGCCCTCAGTTCAAGTGGTAACACACTTGAGCTGAGGGCTTTTTTTCTTGTACTGATTTTTTATGGAAGTAAATGCGTGGGTTCTGTCTGATTTACAACAATCAGTCCGTCATAGCTTTCGGATGGAATAATTTCTAAAGTATAAGCAGGCTTGAAATTAATCATGGCCTGATTCAGAGAAATATTTAAGGCCATCATCCGCTGTTTTGAGTTTAACACGTTCTGCCAGGAAGTATCCTCAGCAACCCTTGAAAAATCAAGATAATAATAATTGCCTTTGGTGGTATCTAACTGGGCGGTGAGTGTATTTGCGTTTTCTACACTGCATACTTCAAAACCATCATCCGTCTGGGAATTAAATGTACAGTTGGCGATATCTGTACCTATTGGGAAATAGGCATCTTTATAGGAGTTATATAGTAAAGCACCCATACATTCGTAACCGGAAGAGGATTCCTTAGTGATATGTCCGTTATGACCGTTGATAAAAATCAGACCATCGTAATGACTGCAAATCCAGTCCACCTTATCCTTCATGGCAGCATCACGATAAACATTATACTGGCTTTCGTTTAAACGGACCTGGACAAATTCAAGCATGCTTTGGGCACATTCTTTGGCAAAGTCTGCATCAAAGGAGCCACCATCCATAGTTTCAATCAATGAAGTCAGATCGGCTTCAGCACTTTTGAGTTCATCAGAAGTTAAGTTCCACATATTTTCATTTGTCAGAAGAGCCAGCTTTTCTTCATATTCAGCAGCCAGTTCGGGTGTATTTTCATATAGATAGGAAAGAAGATAAGCTTTGCTGTTATCATAGCGCTGCATGTCAAATCCAAGAAAATGCAAGTCGCGTCCTTCTCCGGCAGTTTCATTATATTCTCGCATCCATTGGATCAAATCAGCCATTTCTTCGGTTTTATAGATGGCAAAACCTATCTGGGAAGCAGCTTCTTCCGCTGTCCCATCACCTCCGTGAATATATTCTTCAACTTTGGCACATCCGCCAAAATCACCTTCAATAGCAAAAACACGACAGTCATTATTTGTCACGAGAGCTTGAAAAACTTCCGTTTTGAGTAACTGCATTTCATAGGCACCATGGGAGGCTTCGCCTAAAGCAACAATGCGTGCGGATTCAGGGATGGTTATTTCGGCGGTATCATAGACAAGGGCTGATATGTCCAAATCAGGGGCATCTTCAATACTTTCAGCGACACTGCTGACAGGCTGCGAGGGTGTACGCTGACCACATCCGGTAAACAGGCTGGCACATAAAACAAGTCCGGCCGTAGCAACCGCATAACATTTTGAAAATTTCATTTTATCCTTCCTTTACCGAGCTTTTATAGTATAATGATAGTCTTCGGGAAGAGGACTGTCAATTAAAGAAAGTTTTACCGGTTTAGCAGGTAAACCCCAAGATTCAGATAAGCGGCAAAGGTAGACCAGAGAATATAGGGAATCTGCAGCTTACCGGCAATCGGACTTATCTGCCAGAATTCCCGAATCATTTTGAAGAGGACGTACCAGAGCAGAACAAGAATAATAAAGGCTAAAAGATAATTCTGTGCATTAAAAAAGATGAGGGGCCACAGGAAATTCAGAAAGAGCTGGAGCCCATAGAGACCCAGGGCTTCTGCTTTTTCAGAAGAGTGAGATACACCGACAATATATGAACTGATTCCCATAAGGATATAGAGAATTGTCCAGACAACGGGAAAAAGCCAGGTGGGTGGAGAAGCCGGTGGCTGGCGGACACCCTCATAGATGGGGATGGAGTCTCGTATAAGAAAAGCGGTGAGAGCACCAATGGCCAGAGGAATGGCCAGATATAGAATCAGCTTTTTAAATTGAATGTTCATTTTCAGCCTCCTTTTGATAGAAATATGTTATAGGTATTCTATGCCTAAAATCCGAAAATATGTGTTATAATCGGGGTGAAAGGTGATAAATGTGAAGTATAAACGAAAGATTAAATTTGGATGGATTTTATTTGGAATATGGATTTTATGTTCAGGAGTTTTAAGGGCTAATGCCGGAATCTCCTTATTTGTCATGGAATTAGAAAATCCACTCCTGACTCTGGTGAACTGGGAACATCCTTTAGAAGAAGGTTGGACAGTAAATCTGGTGGAGATAGAAGAGGGATATCAGGTAGATCGGCGGATGTATGAGGATTTAAGAGCGATGCTTGCAGATATGCGTAGTCAGGGACTGTATCCACGTATTTGTTCGGCCTATAGAGATTATGATATGCAGAATCAATTACATGAACGGGAAGTTGAAGCCTTTAGATATCAGGGACTTTCTGAGGAAGAGGCAAGAAATCAGGCCCGATTGTGGGTTGCTGTGCCGGGCACCAGTGAGCATCAGATGGGACTGGCAGTAGATATTCTGGACGAAGGCTGGATGGAGATGGATGAATCCCAGGAGAATACTGAAGTTCAGAAGTGGCTGATGGCCCATTGTGCGGATTATGGCTTTATCCTAAGATACCCGGTTGGGAAGACAGAACTTACGGGAATTGGGTATGAACCGTGGCATTATCGTTATGTTGGGAAAGGAACGGCCCGTTTAATTATGGACAGCGGTCTTTGCATGGAAGAGTACTTGGAAATGATGAGAGGAATCAAAGTAGAAATCCCCCAGGTTTTTCAAAAAAGAAAAATCTGAGGGATTTTATTATTTTACAAGCTGTATATCTGTAATATCCGGGCTGATAACCATGGAATAGTTGGTATGGTAGATAACAAATCCAGGCTTTCCGGCATTCGGTTTTTTGACATGTTTTCGTTGAATATAGTCAATCTCAACTTTTTCACTGTTTCTGTTTTTAGAATAGTAGGCAGCTAAGCGGGCAGCTTCTTCAAAGGTACGGTCAGGCAGCTCGTCGCCATTGGTTTTAACAATAACATGGGATCCGGGCAATCCTTTGGCATGGAACCACCAGTCGCCGCCATTGGCAAATTTAAAAGTCAGTTCTTCATTTTGAATATTATTTTTACCTACATACATATGATAGCCATCGGAGGAGAGAAAGTGAAGGGGCGGGCTGGTCAGCTTCTGTTTTTTCACGTTCTTGCCGCCGGTGTGGCGTTTTACATATCCGGCCTGAATGAGTTCTTCCTTAATCTGAGCTAAATCCCCTTCGGTCTGGGCCAGATCCAAGGCCGTGCTGACAGAATCCAAATGTTCTAACTCCGCATGGGTTTCTTCCGTAAGTCCGGTCAGAGCTTCAAAGGTACGTTTCAGTTTATTGTAACGTTCAAAATATTTCTTGGCATTTTCATGAGGTGTCAGCTGGGTATCCAGAGGCACGGTCATTTCTTCATTCGTATAGTAATTCAGGCAGGAAAGGCTTTTGGCACCTTCTTCGAGGCCATAGCCGTAGGTATTAATCATTTCACCGTAGATTTTATACTTTTCCCGTTTTTCTGTATCTTTTAACTGCTTCAGCTGTAAGTCATATTTTTTCCGGGTACGGTCCAGAGCCGTTGTAACCACATGGCGTAAATCATGGGATTTCTGACGAATGCGGGTAGATGCATTTTTTTCGGCATAATAGGTTTGCAAAACAGTGGAAATTGAATCAAAGGTCTGAGTGGTACAGTCGCTGTAGCAGGACAGACTGACGGAAGCAAATTCCACAGGTTCTCTGCCGCGGTAAACGATGGTTGGTACAAAATGATGTTCCCGGACATCTTCCATAAAACGCTGGAAGGTTCCGAAAAGATGAAGTTTCTCAGCGTCACTTAAACCACTGGTACTCATGGAGGAATCAATGGAAGCACGGTAACAGATTTCTTCACTGATTAAAGGACTGAGTCCGGTCATACTTGTGTATAAAGCCTTGCCTACAGGCAGGGGCTTTGTAAGAATCTCATCAATGAAAGTCTGGTTATCTATCTCCATAGGATTTTTTTTATTCATTGTATTTGGTACAAAATAGCTCCGGCCGGGAAGAACTTCACGAATAGAGCTGACATTTGCAGAAATATGTTTAATGCTGTCAATAATAGTGCCGTCAGGCTGACAGAAAATAATATTGCTGTGTTTTCCCATAAGTTCTACAATAAGAAATTTAGTGCATAAATCCCCCAGTTCATTGAGATGTTCTATTTCAAATTTCAAAATACGTTCCATGTCCGGCTGGGTAATCGCAGCAATACGTCCGCCACTGATATGTTTTCGAAGAAGCATACAAAAATTCGGAGCAACCATAGGATTGGTCCCGGCATCTTCAGCGATGTAAGCCAGAGGCAGGGAAGGACTGGCGGAAAGCAGTAACCGGTAATTATTTCGGTTATTTTTTATAGTGAGGAGAAGTGCATCCCCCTCGGGTTGATATATTTTATTAATTCGGCCATCGAGCAGCCGTTCATTTAATTCCCATACAAGATTAGAAATTACAATTCCATCAAAAGCCATAGTTGTTCTCCTCTTTTCAAAATTTTATTAAGTATATCAAAAATTCACAGTTTGTACAATAAAACTTATGTATCCGATGTTGACGGCGGATTTGATTTGAACTATAATAAATTGATATGGTTATACAATAGCCTTACTATGGGAAGAGATAACCACATAATTCAAAGATGGGAGAACCATGGCATGTTAAAGAGTATGACAGGTTTCGGAAGAAGCGAAATCGCCAATGTGGGTCAGAAGATAGCTGTCGAGATGAAAGCAGTGAATCACAGATACTGTGATATTAATGTGAAGATGCCTAAAAAATTAAGTATTTTTGAAGCGTCTATCCGAAATCTTCTGAAAAAGTATATTCAACGAGGAAAAGTTGATGTATTTATTACGTATGAGGACTACACCGAGAATAATATGGTCCTTAAATATAATGAAGAACTTGCAGCAGAATATGTAAGAGTTCTTCGTCAGATGAGTGAACAGTTTGGTGTGGAGAATGATGTGAAAGTATCTTCTTTGTCACGTTATCCGGATGTTTTAACACTGGAAGAACAGACCGTTGATGAAGATGAACTTTGGTCCGTTCTTGAAGAGGCCCTTCATAAAGCCAGCGAGCAGTTTGTACAGAGCCGTCTGGATGAAGGTGAAAACCTCAAGAATGATTTGATTGGAAAGTTAGATGCTATGCTGGAGGATGTGGCTTTTATCGAGAAACGTTCACCGGAGATTCTGGCAGAGCACAGACAGCGCCTTGAAGGCAAGGTCAAAGAACTTTTGGGTGATTCAACGATTGATGAAAGCCGAATTGTTACAGAGACAACGATTTTTGCTGATAAGATTTGTGTGGATGAGGAGATTGTCCGCCTGAGAAGTCATATCACAAGTACCCGGTCAGCCCTTCAGGAAGGTGGCAGTATTGGAAGAAAACTTGACTTTATTGCTCAGGAGATGAATCGGGAAGCGAATACGATTTTATCCAAGGCGAATGATTTGGAAGTATCCAATCGGGCCATTAATTTAAAGACAGAGATAGAGAAAGTCAGAGAGCAGATTCAAAATATTGAATAATCCTGAACAGGAGAGATGATTTTGGGAAAGCTTATTAATATAGGATTTGGCAATGTTGTGAATACCAGCAAAGTGATTGCTGTGATTAATCCGGATTCTGCACCGATTAAACGGATGATTCAGAATGCGAAGGACCAGGGGACAGCTATTGATGCAACCCAGGGGCGCCGGACGAAATCAGTGATTGTTATGGAGAATAATCAGATTGTACTTTCGGCTCTGCAGCCGGAGACTTTGACGAATCGTTTTCAGGGAAAAGCAACGAGTAAGGATGATGAGAATGAATAATCAGAGAGGTATGCTGGCAATTATTTCCGGTTTTTCAGGTGCCGGAAAAGGAACTGTTGTGAAAGAAATTCTTGAAACCTATGAAGAAGCTTATTGCTTATCCATTTCAGCAACAACGCGGAAACCGCGGGAAGGTGAAGTGGATGGACAGCATTACTTTTTCCTGGAGCAGGAAGATTTTAAACAGAAGATTGAAGAAGATGGATTTCTGGAACATGCCTGTTATGTGAATAACTATTATGGCACACCGAAGGAATTTGTTTTTAATAAATTAGAGCAGGGAATTTCTGTAATACTCGAAATCGAGATGCAGGGAGCACTGAAAGTAAAAGAACGTTATCCGGAAACGGTATTGATTTTTGTCACACCGCCAACGGCACAGGAGTTGGAGGAACGGCTTCGCGGCCGGGGAACGGAAACAGAAGAGGTGATTCAGTCTCGTCTTTCCAGAGCCGGAGAAGAAGTTCTTTATATGGATAAATACGATTACATTGTACTTAATGAGACTGGAAGAGTTGCCGAGTGTGCAGCGAATATCCACCATATTATTGAGAGTGAAAAAGAAAAAGCTGCCTATTGTCAGGACCTGATTGGAGAACTTGCAGAAGGTCTAACCAGATATCATAAGGAAGGGGAATAAATATATGTTACATCCATCATATTCAGATTTAATTGAAGTTGTAAATAGTGAGGTTGAGGAGGGCGAACAGTTAGTTGTTCAGAGCCGTTATTCAATTGTTATTGCTACAGCAAAACGTGCTCGCCAGATTATTTCCGGCGCTGAACCACTGATTGACGATGCAGAAGGCAAAAAACCTTTGTCCATCGCTGTAGAAGAATTATATTCCGGAGCCATCAAGATTCTTGGTGAGGATGAAGAAGAGATTACAGACGAAATGTTTGACTTGTCAGAAGATGAGGAAGACGGAATTGAAGAAATATCTGAAGAAGTTGAAGACGCATCAGAAGAAGTATAAATAGCGAAAGAAGAATTAAATGAATAAAAAAAAGAAAGTCATTTTGGGGATGATTATTGGTGTTTGTTCTGCATTTTTCATGATTTATGTGGGCATGTGCGTGTGGTTTTCCCATAGACTTTTCCCGGGTACCTATATTAATGGTATAGATTGTTCGAATAGAACCCCGGAGGAGGTTGTTGCAGAGTTGACGGGAGATATCCCGGAATATTCGCTGACCCTGACAGAGCGGGATGGCAGTGAAGATGTGCTTGAAGGCGATGATATTGGTTTTACCTATGATTACCCGGAAGTTTACCAGATTAATAAACGTCAGATAATGCTTCTGTGGTTTGTTGGAATTTTTACCAGGGATGAGTATCAGGTGGAAGAAAGCGGAAGCTATAATGAGGACAAGCTGGTTCAGAGTATGAATCACTTGAACTGTATGACCAGAGATGATATTCAGGAACCGGAAAATGCACGAATTGACGATACAGACAATGGCCCTGTAATCATACAGGAAACCGAGGGGAATGCCATTGATACTGAGAAGCTAAGAAGTGCTTTGGATAAAGCAATCAGTGCGGAAGCGGCGACTCTGAACCTAGATGAAGCCGATTGTTATAAAACACCGGAGATAACCCTGGAATCCCCAGAGCTTAAAGCGTCTGCGGAAAAGATTGAAAAGTTATCAAACATGACGATAACCTATGATTTTAGATATGAGACAGAAGCTGTAGGGCCAGAAGTGATTCGAACGCTGCTGGTTAAAAGCGGCGATGACAATTACGAACTGAGCAGAGACAGAGTTGCGGCATTTGTGGCAGGTCTGGCAGAACGGCACAATACGGTCTGGCGTTCCAGGGATTTTTATTCAACAACCCGGGGATGGATTACTGTAGAGGGCGGTACTTATGGTTGGGAGATTGATACAGAAGCTGAAACAGAACGGCTGATGGCCGACCTGGAAGCAGGCGTAGATGTGACAAGAGAGCCAGCATTTATCATGGATCCTTATCCGGGTGAAAAATCCGGCAATGATATTGGTGATACATATGTTGAAATTGATTTTGGAGCACAGCATATGTGGTTTTATAAAAATGGAAGTCTTGTTACGGATACAGATGTTACAACAGGAACGATGAGTACCGGACATGGAACACCGTCAGGGGTGTTTTATATAGAAACGCGAATGCGGAATACCAAACTTAAAGGTGAAAATTACGATACAGAAGTCAGTTACTGGATGCAGGTTTATCAGGAAATCGGTATACATGATGCTACATGGCGGAGTGCCTTCGGTGGAGATTATTATATGACCGATGGTTCTCACGGATGTATTAATACACCATACTCGATTGTTCAAACCATTTTTGACAATATCGAAGTTGGGACACCGGTGGTTATGTACTATTAATCCCTGACTGTGAAAATAAAAAGATAAAGAATTATATATAAAATTTTTGATTCGTATTGTTATATAATGAAAAATTCATTATAATTTAGTTGTACTGCAGAAAATATAGATATGGGGAATTTTGAATGGAAGACAATAAGTTATTGTTTACAAAAAAATTAGAAGAATTGGTAGCAACTGCTAAAAAGAAGAAGAACGTTCTGGAAGACCAGGAAGTTGTTAATGTTTTTAGTGGTATGGCACTGGATGTTGAACAGACTGAGCAGATTTATGATTACCTGGAAAGCCAGGGAATTGATGTGCTCAAGGTCAATGCAGATGATGAGAATGACACAGAATTTCTTCTTGAGGACGAGGAAGAAGTTCATGTTGAAGAAGCGGATTTGTCTGTTCCTGATGGTGTTAATATTGAGGACCCGGTACGTCAGTATCTGAAAGAGATAGGTAATATCCAGCTTCTTTCGGCGGAAGAGGAAGCAGATCTGGCGAAACGCATGGGCGAAGGAGACGAAGAGGCTAAAAAGCATTTGACAGAAGCCAATCTGCGTCTTGTTGTCAGCATTGCGAAGCGGTACGTTGGACGTGGAATGAGCTTTCTTGATTTAATTCAGGAAGGTAATATCGGCCTTATGAAGGCTGTAGATAAATTTGATTATACAAAGGGTTACAAGTTCAGTACCTATGCGACATGGTGGATTCGTCAGGCAATTACCAGAGGTTTGGCAGACTATTCAAGAACCATTCGTATTCCGGTGCATATGGTTGAAACGATTAATAAAACCATTCGTGTATCCCGTAAATTGCTCGCTGAATTTGGCCGGGAACCTACGTCCGAAGAGATTGCTAAGGTCATGGGCGTTCCAGTAGAAAAAGTGGATGATATTCTGAAGATTTCCAAAGAACCTGTATCTATGGACACACCGATTGGTGAAGAAGAGGACAGCCATCTTGGTGATTTTATTGAGGACAAATCAACACTTCAGCCGGAACAGCATGCGGCAGATGAGATGTTAAAGGAAGAACTGGAAGTTGCTCTTCAGTCATTGACCGAAAGGGAGCAGAAGGTTATCCGATTGAGATTTGGTCTTGAAGACGGTAAAGCCAGAACTTTGGAAGAAGTTGGACAGGAGTTTTCTGTAACGAGAGAACGTATCCGTCAGATAGAAGCGAAAGCTCTGCAGAAGTTAAGACATCCGCAGCGTAGTAAAAAATTAAAAGATTTTCTTGCATAGTTTAAATTCATAGAGAACCGTAGAGTACCGGGGATGCCTGCCCTTTTTTCGGAGCGGGTTCATCTGCGGTATTCTTGCTTAGAAGAAATGGAAGGAGGGTATAGGGTGAAATACGCAGATATTATTATAGACATATCGCTGGAGGCTTTGGACCGGGTATTTCAGTACCTTATACCCGAAGAACTTCAGACGATAGTTCGGGTTGGAAGCCAGGTAATGGTACCTTTTGGTAATGGCAACCGCCTTGTAAAAGGTTATATCGTTGGCTTTTCTGAGGAAACGGATTATGATGTCTGTAAAATGAAATCTATTCAGGAGCTGGCAAAGAACAGTATGACTGTGGAATCCCAGATGATTTCCCTGGCGGATTGGATGAGCCGTATGTATGGATGCACTCGGGCACAGGCATTGAAAACTGTTTTGAATGTTAAACGCCGGATTAAGGGTGGAACGAAGCGGGTATATCGCCTGGCAGTGCCTCCGGAAGCGGCAGAAATTGAAATGAAAAAGCTGGCTCTTCAGCCACGGTTTGCTTCAAGAGCAGCTATACTGGCATTGATGCTGGATGATACAGAGCACAAGGGGATCAGTGAAGCGGTCTTCAAGAAAAAAGTACCATCACCGGAAAATGCTCTGAGAACTTTGATGAAGCATGGCTGGATAGAGGTTCAGGAAGAATCCGATTACAGAGTTCCCTTTTCCGGCATTTCCGGGGGCAGAAAGGTCGAACTGAATTCTGCGCAGATAAAAGCGGTAGAGGATATATGGAATGATGAACGTCAGATACATCTTCTTTACGGTGTGACGGGCAGTGGAAAAACAGAGGTCTATATGTCTTTAATTGAACGGGTGATTCAATCCGGTAAGCAGGCTATTGTTTTGATTCCCGAGATTTCTCTGACCTATCAGAATATCGCACGATTCCGGCAGCGTTTTGGCCAGCGTGTTTCTGTAATGAATTCTAAAATGTCGGACGGTGAACGTTATGACCAGTATATCCAGGCAGAAAACGGGGAAATTGATATTATGATAGGACCGCGTTCAGCCCTGTTTACACCATTTCCAAGACTTGGTATGATTATTATTGATGAGGAACAGGATGGCGCTTATAAAAGCGACACAACGCCCAAATATCACGCCCTGGACGTGGCCATACAGCGTACAGCTATGGAAGGGGGACGAGTTGTCCTTGGTTCAGCAACACCTTCCGTAGTTTCCTATGACCGGGCGGTTAAAGGAATTTACAGTCTTCACAAGCTGCCGGAGCGGGTAGCCGGCGGAACAGAGATGGCTTCCGTGGAAGTTATTGATTTAAGGGAAGAATTAAAAGAAAAAAACTATTCAATTTTCAGCCGCAGACTTCAGGAAGAAATGCAGCAGCGGCTGGAGAGGAAAGAACAGATACTCTTGTTTTTAAACAGGAGAGGCTACGCAGGATTCATATCCTGCAGAAGCTGTGGTCATGTTATCCGCTGTCCGCACTGCGATGTGTCAATGACCCTGCATAAAAGTCAGGGGAATATTTTGAAATGTCATTATTGTGGGAACACGGTGGCTATGCCGAAAACTTGTCCCGAATGCGGCTCTAAATATATCGGTGCCTTTGGCATGGGTACAGAGAAAGTGGTGGAGATGCTGAAGAGCAGATTCCCCCAGGCCAGAATTTTGCGGGCGGACAGAGATTCTATGGGAAAGAAAAACAGTGCTTTGGATATTTTTCAGGCTTTTGCAAAGGGAGAGGCAGATATTCTTGTGGGAACCCAGATGATTGTTAAAGGCCATGATTTTCCGAATGTTACGCTGGTTGGAATTCTTGCAGCAGACCTGTCCATGTTTTCAGGGGACTATCTGGCGGGAGAAAGAACCTTTCAGTTATTGACCCAGGCGGCAGGAAGAACGGGCAGGGGAGAAAAAAAGGGTCTGGCGATTATTCAGACCTATAAACCTGATCACTATGCAGTGCTCTGCGCAGCCGAACAGAATTATGAGGCTTTTTACAAGCAGGAAATATTATATCGAAAATTGATGCACTATCCACCGGCGGGCTATATGATGGCAGTCGTGGTAGAGCATGAACAGGAATCGAGTGCGGGAGAGGCCGCTGGAATATTAGCAGAGGCCATGAAAAAGGAAGCTGTTATTCTGCTTCCTCCGGCAGATGGGTTCCGGGCAAAAGAGAAGGATGTTTACCGTAAGGTGATTTATATAAAGAGTCCAGGGCTGGATGAATTGCTGGAGTGCCGGAGTGCAGGCCAGAAGGTTATCCGGGAGATGGAATTATTTAAACAAATGAATATACAGTTTGATATAAACCCAGTAAATTTATATTGAGATGGAGGAAGATAAAATGGCACTGAGAAAATTAAGATACGATGGAGACCCGGTTTTAAATAAGGTAGCAAAGGAAGTTAAAGAACTTACACCACGGGTGAAAGAGCTTATTGATGACCTTTTAGATACTATGTATGCAGAGAATGGTGTAGGTCTGGCTGCACCCCAGGTAGGTATTTTGAAACGTATCTGCGTTATTGATATAGGCGAAGGTCCTTATGTATTTATTAATCCTGAGATTATTGCTTCTTCCGGGGAGCAGACCGGGGATGAAGGATGTTTAAGTCTTCCGGGAAAGTCAGGCGTTGTAACCCGCCCAAACTATGTAAAAGCCAGAGCATTGGATAGAAATATGGTTCCTTTTGAGATTGAGGGAATAGAGCTTTTTGCAAGGGCCATGTGCCATGAATTCGACCATTTGGATGGACATCTTTATACCGAGAAAGTTGAAGGCGGCTTAAAGGATGTCGAGTATGAAGAGGGTGAAGAATAATGAAAGTTGTATTTATGGGGACACCGGATTTTTCGGTGCCGACATTAGAAAAGATAGTTGAGGCCGGACATGAGGTTGTCGGTGTCGTAACCCAGCCGGATAAGGCCAAGGGGCGTGGCAAGAATATGGCGTTTCCACCGGTTAAGGAAAAGGCTTTGGAATATGGCCTGAAAGTTTACCAGCCAAGACGGGCAAGGGAACCGGAATTTGTTGAAGAGATGAAAGCCTTAAAGCCGGATGTTATGGTCGTTGTTGCTTTTGGACAGATACTTCCAAAGGCAATTCTGGATATTCCGTTCTATGGCTGTATTAATGTTCATGCATCACTTCTTCCGAAATACAGAGGTGCAGCACCTATTCAATGGGCTGTCGTTTCAGGAGAAAAGGTCAGCGGCGTTACAACCATGCAGATGGATGTGGGACTGGATACGGGGGATATGCTGTTAAAAGCAGAGGTTGCTTTGGATGCAGATGAAACAGGTGGAAGCCTTCATGATAAACTCAGTGTTATTGGTGGAGATTTACTTATTCAGACTTTAGAAGGCCTGGAGAAGGGAACATTGACACCGGAGAAACAGGATGACAGTCAGACGGGAGAATACGCCCGTATGCTGGATAAGGCTTTAGGACAGATTGATTTTTCGAAATCGGCAGAAGAAATTGAACGTCTTATACGCGGATTAAATCCATGGCCAAGTGCTTATACCCATTACCAGGGGAAGACAATGAAACTCTGGCGGGCAGAAGTTGTTCCTGGTGGTGATGGAAAACCGGGACAGATTGTTGAAGTTGATAAAAAGGGCTTTATTGTTCAGACCGGAGAAAAGGCGCTTAGAGTGATAGAACTTCAGATGGAAGGAAAAAAACGGATGGATGCAGGGGCCTTTTTACGAGGTGCTCAGATGTTACCGGGAGATTTTCTGGAATAGAAGAGGAGGAATTGGATGAGAGGTTTTTATTATCCGGGGTTTTTCTTTGACCCAACCTATATATTAATTATTATTGGTGCTGTACTTTCAATGTGGGCATCAGGTAGAGTAAAATCGACTTTTGCAAAATATGACAGAGTGAGAAATTTACGAGGTCTTACAGGAGCGCAGGCAGCAGAAGCGGTCCTGCATCAGGCAGGTATTTATAATGTGAGTATTCAACGTATTGCCGGAAATCTGACAGACCATTATGACCCGGCAGCTAAAGTTTTAAGATTATCTGACAGTGTCTATAATGCAACGAGCGTTGCGGCTGTAGGTGTTGCAGCCCACGAGTGTGGTCATGCGATTCAGGATCAGAAGGACTATGCACCTCTGCGTATTCGAACGGCATTAGTTCCAATCTGCAACTTTGGCAGCACTATCAGCTGGCCGTTAATTATTATTGGTGTTATTCTGGGATGGAACCAGACCTTTATACGAATTGGCATTATATTATTTTTTACAGTTGTTGTTTTCCAGCTTGTCACATTGCCGGTTGAATTTAATGCATCCTCCAGAGCATTAAAGATTTTATCATCCACCGGACTTTTACAGGGTGAAGAAAATGAGGGCGCACAGAAGGTATTGCGTGCAGCAGCACTGACTTATGTGGCCGGAGCGGCGGCATCTATTTTGCAGATGCTTCGTTTGATTATATTATTCGGAGGCCGGGGAAGCCGCGATGACTAATCAGGAGAACTTAAGAGATATTGTCTGTACCCTTTTGCTGGAGATTGAAAAAGAAGGGGTGCCATCTCATGTGGCCATTCGGCATATGCTGGAGAAATATCAGTACCTTGGAAATTCAGAACGCCGGTTTATAAGCCGCCTGACTCGTGGAACCTTGGAGCGGAGCGGAACGTTAGACTGGATGATTGAACAGTTTTCAAAGGTTAAGGTTAAGAAAATGAAGCCGGTGATTCGGACAATTCTTCGGATTTCTGCTTATCAGATGAAATATATGGACGGTGTTCCCGTATCTGCTGTATGCAATGAGGCTGTTAAGCTGGCGAAGAAACGAGGATTTAAAAGTCTTGCCGGTTTCGTGAATGGTGTTCTTCGAAACATGGGCAGAGGACTGGATGGTCTGGAGCCGCCAAAGGATAATTTATCCGTTTACTATTCACAGCCTGAGTGGCTGACAGAGTATTGGACAAAATGCTATGGTGAAGAAAAAACCAGAGAAATGTTTGAGTACTTTTTAAAAGAACAGCCATTAAATGTTCGAATTTGTAAAAACAGGATTACAGCGGAAGTTTTCAAAGAACATATGGAAATACAGAAGGTCACGGCTGTTCAGAATGCTATGCTTGAAGATGCTTTTGAACTAAAAGGTTATGATTATCTCGGTGCACTGCCCGAATTTCAGGAGGGACTCTGTACCGTTCAGGATGTGAGTTCCATGCTGGTTGCAAAAGCAGCCGGTGTAAAATCTACAGATAAAATAATTGATGTCTGTGCAGCACCTGGCGGGAAGAGCATTCAAATCAGTGAGATGCTTAACGAAGGCCGGATTAGTGCAAGGGATTTGACGGAAAATAAAATCGAGATGATTGAAGAAAATATTCAGCGTATGGGCGCAGAACATATTCAGACCCGGTGTCAGGATGCTCTGGAATTTGTTCCGGAGGATGAAGAAAGTGCGGATGTAGTTATTGCAGATTTACCCTGTTCCGGTCTGGGGGTTATCGGCCGTAAGCCGGATATCAAGTATCGGATGAATCTTGAGGATATGAAATCTCTGGCAGAGCTTCAGAAAAAGATACTGACCCAAGTGTCACGTTATGTGAAACCCGGGGGCTGTCTTATTTATAGTACCTGTACGGTGAATTTGGGAGAAAATGAGGAAAATGTCCGATGGTTTCAGGAAAACTTTCCTTTTGAAACAGAAAGTCTGAAAGATTATCTGCCTGAAAATATTTCTTCAGATACTCTGGAGAAGGGGTATGTACAGCTTTTTCCGGGAGAATATGATACGGATGGATTTTTTATTGCCCGGTTCCGAAGGAGATAAAGATGGAAAAAACAGATATCAGATCAATGACACTGCCGGAACTGGAAACATTTATCGTTGAAACTCTTGGCGATAAAAAGTTTCGCGCAGGTCAGATTTATGATTGGATTCATGTAAAATTAATACAGAGTTTTGATGAAATGACAAATCTGTCCCGGGATTTGCGAAGCCGATTGGAAGAGATAGCAACACTACGGCCCCTGACTCTGGTAGAATGCCTTGTGTCAGAAATTGACGGGACCCGGAAATATCTTTTCCGAATGGACGATGGAAGTATTATCGAAAGCGTTCTTATGAAATATAAACACGGTAATTCCGTATGTATTTCTTCCCAGGTGGGATGCCGGATGGGATGCAGGTTCTGTGCATCAACATTGGCAGGATTAGAGCGGAATCTGTCGGCTTCAGAAATGCTTGGACAGGTTTATGCGATACAGAGGGAATCCGGTGAACGGGTTTCGAATGTGGTTATTATGGGAACCGGCGAGCCATTGGACAACTATGATTCGGCGGTACGGTTCATGCGAATGATTTCGGATGAAAAGGGGCTTCATATAAGTCAGAGAAATATTACTCTTTCCACCTGTGGCATGGTACCGGAAATCTATAAACTTGCAGATGAGCAGCTTCAAGTGACACTGGCCATTTCACTGCATGCTTCAAGTGATGAGAAACGGAAATCTATGATGCCTATTGCCGATAGATATTCGATTGCAGAATTGCTGAAAGCCTGTCGATATTATTATGATACCAGCGGCCGGCGGCTTACTTTTGAGTACAGTCTGGCATCGGGGGTGAATGATACGCCGGAGGACGCAAGGAACCTTGCACATCTGTTAAAAGGTTTTATGTGGCATGTGAATCTCATTCCGATTAATCCGGTTGAAGAGCGGGAATATGTACAATCTGACAGGAAATCCATAGTGAATTTCAAAAATAACCTTGAAAAATATGGGGGAAATGTTACTATAAGAAGAGAAATGGGTCGGGATATACAGGCAGCCTGTGGTCAATTACGCCGCAGATATATGACTCAGCTTGAAAATAAGGAGGTATAAAATGCGGGTATTTGGAAGGACGGACGTAGGTTTGGTCCGTAAAACGAATCAGGATTTCATTTTTTATTCTCAGGAACCGGTGGGTGCTTTTCCAAATCTGTTTATTGTTGCAGATGGTATGGGAGGCCATAATGCGGGGGATTTTGCCTCACGTTATGCCGTAGAATGCTTTTTGGATTATGTGAAAAACTCAAAACCCGATGCGTTGATTCGGATGGTCGATGAGGGGATTAAATATTCGAATAGGAAAATTATGGAAAAAGCCGCAGAGGATGAAAAACTCAGAGGCATGGGAACAACTATGGTGGTTGCCTATATCGAAGATGAACAGCTTTTTGTGGGAAATATCGGCGACAGCCGTTTATATTTGATGGATAAACAGATGAATCAGGTAACAGAAGACCATTCTTTTGTTGCAACTTTAGTGCGTGCTGGTGAACTGACACCAGAGGAAGCAAGAACGCATCCGGATAAAAATGTCATTACCCGTGCGGTGGGCGCTGCGGAGAATGCCAAGGTTGACTTTTTTGAAGTGGACCTTGAACGGGGGGATCAGATTCTTATGTGTTCCGATGGATTATCCAATATGGTTACGGATGATGTTTTATTTGACATCATTAAAAATACATACATCGGGGATGTTGTGGAAGAACTGATTAGTGAAGCGAAGAAAAACGGTGGTTTAGATAATATCGCAGTGATTGTTATAGACCCATTTGATGTGGAGGTGAATCGATGTTAGCACCAGGAACGCTTTTAGCAGGCAGGTATGAGATTGTCGGCAGAATCGGCGCAGGCGGAATGTCGAATGTATATAAAGCCAAGGACCAGAAATTAAACCGGTACGTGGCAATTAAGGTTTTAAAGCCAGAATATAGTACAGATGCTACATTTGTAAAGAAATTCCGTGTTGAAGCCCAGTCAGCAGCAGGATTATCCCATCCAAACATCGTTAATGTATATGATGTTGGTGAAGAAAAAGGGATTCATTATATTGTTATGGAATTGGTTCAGGGAATTACCCTGAAGCATTATATTGAAAGAAAAGGACAGCTGGATATTCGTGAAGTTTTGAACATTTCTGTTCAGATTGCTTCCGGTATGGGAGCAGCCCATGCAAATCGGATTATTCATAGAGATATTAAGCCTCAGAATGTTATCATGTCCAGAGATGGCAAGGTTAAGGTTACGGATTTTGGTATTGCGAAAGCAGCTGATTCTACAACAGTAACAACAAACGCAGCCGGTTCGGTGCATTATATTTCTCCGGAACAGGCCCGGGGTGGATACAGTGATGAAAAGAGTGATATCTATTCTTTAGGTATTACTATGTATGAGATGGTTACCGGAGAAGTGCCATATGATGGTGAGAATAATGTTGCCGTTGCATTGCAGCATATTCAGGGAAATATGACATCTCCAAGACAGATAAATCCAGACATTTCACGGAGTGTGGAACGCATTATTTTGAAATGTACCCAGAAAAAACCTGATTTAAGATACAATTCAGCAAAAGAATTGATTATGGACCTGCGTAGAGCTTTAGCAGAGCCCGATGGTAATTATGTGGTTATCGGTGCGGCTGCGGCGGCAGGAGCAGCCGGTGTGGCAGCCGGTGTTGGAGACAGCACAACGGTTGTTATGGATGAACAGGATGTGGAAAAACTCCGTCAGGCCGGATTGAATAAAAAAGGACCAAAAGCCGGAGAAAAAC
This sequence comes from Clostridia bacterium, assembly GCA_009929615.1. GTDB lineage: Bacteria > Bacillota > Clostridia > Lachnospirales > Lachnospiraceae > Frisingicoccus. Next base: position 35,089 of record SAAB01000020.1, read on the forward strand.
TGACAGCAGAAGAACGCCGCCGTCGCCAGCTTGAGGAAGAAGAACGGGAATATGAAGAGTATGATGACCATCATGCCCGGAAAAAAGCAAAGAGACAGGAAGTTGTTTCAAAGCAGGATGACGACGATGATGATGATGTGAATCCTGCATTGGATAAAACGATGATGATTTTCGGTATTGTCGGTGCGGTTATTATTGTTATTGTTATATTCTTTATTATTGGACGTGCCAGCGGACTTTTTGGCGGTACAAATACGACAAAGGCAACCGAAACATCTTCGGGGAATATCAGCACAGAGAGTTCTCAGGTAACCGTTCCGGATTGTTCAGACATGACACAGGAAGCTGCTATTGCATTGCTTGAAGAGAATGAATTGGACTATAAAGTTCAGGAAAAAGAAGACGATAGTGTTGATAAAGGTAAGGTTATCAATCAGACACCAGAAGCCAATGCGAAGGTGGACAAAGGAACAATTATTACTCTTTTCATAAGCAAAGGTAATGAATCTGCAGAAATGCCGGATTTAAAAGAGATGTCTCTGGATGCAGCCAAGTCCCAGTTAGAGGGTATGGGTCTTAAAGTCAAAGTGACGAATGAATTCCATGATACAATTGAAGAAAATCATGTTATCCGCACATCACCGGAGACAGGAAAGACTGTGAAACTTGGTGCTACAGTTACATTATATGTCAGCAAAGGTAAAGAAACAAAAACCGTTACTGTACCGGATTTAAGTCCTTATACTTATGATGAAGCAGTCTATGCTTTGAACAGCGTAGGCCTTAAGGTGGGCGATGTTTCTGAAGAATACAGTGATTATGTTGATGAAAACTATGTTACATGGCAGGGTGTGGATGCCGGTTCTGAAGTTGCAGAAGGAACAACAGTGAACTTTGGTATCAGTAAGGGACAAAGAATAACGGAACCCGTACAGGGCTCAGCAACCGTTTCCATGCCGGGAGATAATCCGATAGGACGTGACATCGGTACACATGCACCATTTACTGAAGGAACTATAACAATTGAAGTTGCTTATGCAGATGGTACAGTGGAAACTGTATACACTGCCTATTGTAGTTCGGCAGATTCTTATGAATCCGGATGGAGTACAAGTGTAACCGGTATTGCCGGAGAATCAGCAACTGTATATGCCTATATAGAAGGTGTTCTATATTCAAATCCACCAGCAGTTATTACTTTTAATTAGATGAGGTGGATATGCAGGGAAAGATAGTAAAGGGAATTGGCGGTTTCTATTATATTCATGTGGAACATGCAGGTGTTTATGAATGCAAGGCCAAAGGCATTTTCCGGAATCGGAAGATAAAGCCTATGGTCGGCGATAATGTAGAAATAGATATTATTGATGAAACTGAGAAGAAGGGGAATATCCGGGATATTCTTCCGAGAAAAAATGAACTTATACGGCCGGCAGTGGCGAATATTGACCAGGCTATGGTGTTTTTCGCCGCTGCCCAGCCGGAACCAAATTTGGGATTATTAGACCGTTTTCTTCTGCAGATGGAGTATCGTCATATACCAACGATTATTGTATTTAATAAATGTGATTTGACGGATACAGAGCAGATTGATAAACTGAAAACGTTTTATGAGACCAGTGGATATCCTTTGGTGTTTGTCAGTGTTAAAGAAGAGAAAGAACTGGAACCGGTTAAGGCTTTGCTTTTAGGGAAGACAACAGCCCTTGCAGGACCTTCCGGAGCCGGAAAATCTTCTCTGATGAACTGGCTTTTGCCGGCAGCGGAGATGGAAACCGGTGCGGTCAGTGAAAAAATAAAACGAGGACGGCATACAACCCGTCATTCCGAAATATTTCACATTGATGAAGAAACCTATCTTTTTGATACGCCGGGATTTAGTACTTTATTTCTTAAGGATTTCAACGATGAAACATTGAAGTTATATTTTCCTGAATTTGTACCTTTCGAGGAAAAATGCAGATTTGCAGGATGTAACCATATAAATGAGCCGGACTGCGGTATTAAACAAGCCGTGGAAGAAGGAAAGATAAGCCGGGGGCGTTATGAGAACTATGCCCAGATGTACCGGGAACTGAAAGAACAGAGGAGGTATTGACATGTTAATCTTGTCTCCATCAATATTGTCCGCAGATTTTGCAAATCTTGGACAGGATGTGGCAAAGGTGGCTGAAGCGGGAGCTGAGTATATTCATATTGATGTTATGGATGGTCAGTTTGTGCCAAATATTTCATTTGGAATTCCTGTTATTCAGGCGATACGTTCCGTAACAGATAAAGTATTTGATGTGCATTTGATGATTGATGAACCGATACGGTTTATTAAAGAATTTGTAGATGCCGGGGCGGATATGATAACGGTTCATGCAGAGGCATGTAAGCATCTCCATCGAACGATTCAGGTTATTAAAAGCTATGGAATGAAAGCCGGTGTGGTATTAAACCCGGCAACCTCCCTGACAGCCGTTGAAGAGATTCTTCCGGAAGTGGATATGATTCTTCTGATGAGTGTCAACCCTGGGTTCGGAGGTCAGAAATACATTGGAACGACGACCGATAAAGTAAGGCGTCTTCGCCAGATGATTACCGACAGAAATCTGGATGTTGATATCGAAGTGGATGGCGGTGTTACCTTAGATAATATAGAGATGCTTATTGAAGCGGGTGCTAATATTTTTGTTGCCGGCTCAGCTGTTTATAAGGGCTCTGTAGAAGATAATGTGAAAGGTTTTCTGGAGGTATTTAAAAAATACGAATGAAAATATTAATGATTACAGGAGGCAATATCGATAGAGATTTTGCCTTCTCTTTTTTGAAAGAAAATAAATATGATAAGATAATTGCTGTGGATGGCGGGCTGGCTTTTGCAGACAGTATGCGGCTGCCAATCACTCATCTGGTAGGTGATTTTGATACGATTGATTCGGAAATACTAGAGCGATATATTCATCGGGAAGATATTTCAGTTCAGCAGTATCAGCCGGAAAAGGATTATACGGATACGGATATCGGTGTAAAGCTGGCGATGGAGCTGTTTGAAAAGGCTGGAAAGGATGAGATGAAAGAACTTCACGTTTTCGGTGCAACCGGAACGCGTCTGGACCATGTCCTTGCCAATCTTCAGATGCTGAAAAGACCTATGGAAATGGGAATTGATGCAAAGATTATTGATAAGAATAATCAGATTCAGATGATTCAGGGCTCGGTTACGTTAAAGAGCGATGGCCTTTTTGGTAAGTATGTTTCATTGATTCCAGCGACACAGGAACTTCAGGGTATTACATTGGAAGGCTTCAAATACCCTTTAAATCGGGCATCAACCCTTTTTGGTGAAAGCCTCTGCGTCAGTAATGAACTTGTGGCTGAGGCGGGCAGAATCCTCATTGAAAAAGGATATGCCTGGCTGATACTATCAAGGGATTAAACTTTATGAAAAATGTCCCGAAGGCTCCCATTTCATAGGGATGCCGGAGGGGTATTTTTATCTGTTTTTAGAGTCAATGATGATGGTAACCGGACCGTCATTGACAAGTTCAACAGCCATGTCAGCACCAAATTCACCTTCGGCTACAAAGAAATCCAAATTGCGGAGAGCCTGGATGAAATTTAAATAAAATTCTTTCGATGTTTCGGGGAGACCTGCTTTAATAAAACTTGGGCGGTTTCCCTTTTTTGTATTTGCAAAGAGGGTGAACTGGGAAATGACAAGCAATTCACCGTCGACATCTTTTAATGCCAGATTCATTTTTTGATTTTCATCTTCGAAGACGCGAAGACCAGAAATTTTTTTGACAAGATAATCCATATCTTCGGCTGTGTCATCTCTGGCCACTCCGAGAAGAATGACAAATCCTTTTCCAATTTCGCCATGGACCTGATTATTTATTGTGACTTTTCCGCGGGTAACCCGCTGTATAACTGCTTTCATAGAATAAACTCCTTTATTTTTCTCACTTTATTATATCGCATAATGTCAAAAAAGGAAGAAATTTTGTGATTGAAAGGCGGGAAAAGGATTGATAAAGTAAAGTCAGGTATTGCCTTTCGAGAGGAAGGAAGTTATTTTATGTTTTGTAGAGTTTACAGCGGTGTCTGCATGGGGATTGAAGGACGGATGGTTCGTGTGGAAGCCGATGTGAGTAACGGATTGCCGGCTTTTTGCGTGATTGGAGAAGTGTCCGGCGAAGTCCGGGAGTCAGGAGGGAGAATACGAACCGGAATAAAGAATTCCGGATTTTCCCTGCCGCCGAAACGTTATTTGATTAATCTGGCACCGGCTGATTTTAGAAAAGCAGGTACAGGCTTCGACCTGCCTGCAGCGGTTGCCATTCTATGCTGTATCGAGCAGATATCTCCTGAATTATTAGATAATAGTATATTTATTGGTGAATTAAGTCTGAATGGAAGTCTTATACCTGTGAAGGGCATTCTGCCAGTGGTCAGTAAGGCGGCGAAAGAAGGCTTTAAGTACTGCTTTGTGCCCTGGGGGAATGCGCAGGAAGCGGCGGCTGTATCGGAGATAGAGGTGTATGCGGCGAAAACGTTGAATGAGGTTGTTGCCCATCTGCAGGGGAAGTCAAAACTGCCCCGGACAAGTCTCGAAGTAAGGCGAAGGATAAAGGATAGAGATGGATTTTTGGATTTCGGGGATATAAGAGGGCAGGCAGCAGCGAAACGATGTATTCAGATTGCTGTTGCGGGGTGGCATCATTTGCTAATGATTGGGCCACCGGGCAGTGGGAAGACGATGCTGGCTGAACGGGTGCCTTATATCATGCCGGAACTGACCTGGGAGGAATGTCTGGATATTACGAAGATATATAGTTCTGCCGGGCGGATTGAACCGGGGGGCGGCATTATTACAAGACGTCCTTTCAGACGTCCACATCATTCTATATCTGACAAGGCCCTTATTGGTGGCGGAAGTGTGCCTGTGCCGGGGGAGATGAGTCTGGCTCATGGAGGTGTATTGTTTCTGGATGAGTTTGCTGAATTTTCCAGAAATGTTATGGAAGCTTTGCGGCAGCCCTTGGAGATGGGCGAGGTATTTATTCACCGTGTGCGTGGGAATTACAGATTTCCGGCCAGACCCCTTGTGTTGGCGGCAATGAATTCCTGTCGCTGCGGTTATTACCCAGATAGGGGAATGTGCCGATGCACACCTGGTCAGATACAGGCCTATATGGGGAGAATAAGCGGTCCGGTGTTGGAACGGATTGATATGTGTATTCACGTCCAACGGGTTGGATATGAGCATATGAGGGCGTCTGAGGCTATAATAGACAGTGGCGAGATGGAGAAAGGCATAAAAAGAGCGAGAGAATGTCAGAAAAGAAGATTTTCAGAGGAGAATATTTCCTATAATAGCGAAATGGACAGCCGGATGATACAACGATATTGTTCACTTTATAAGGAATCAGAAAGTTTTTATGAACAGATATATGAACGTTTTCATTTGTCTGCTCGTACTTTTCAGAAGATATTAAAGGTTGCCAGGACCATCAGTGATTTAGAAGGAAGTGAGCAGGTGGGAGTGGCTCATCTGGCCGAAGCTGTATCCTATCGCCTGCCGGATGAAACCTATGGAGGTGAGGGATGGCAATGACCGAAAGAGAATGCTGGTTCTGGTTATGTACACGAACCTGGATGGGTGTACGTTCTATCGATAAGTTATTGGGATATTTTAAAACGGCAAAGAATATTTATTATGGAAGCAACGCAGACTATCAGAGGGTAAAAGGATTAAGACAGCCTCTTAGAGAGAAACTCCAGAGAAAAGAAGAGAAGGATGAAGAATCGGTAAAAGAAGGGATGGCGAGACTGGAGAAGGCAGGGGGACATTTTGTGTGCCGCATCGATGAAGACTATCCGGAAAAGCTAAGGAATATTTACGATAGTCCGGCCGGGCTTTTTTATTATGGCGAGCTTCCGAACGCGGAACGGCCGGTGATAGCCATCGTTGGTGCTAGAGGCGCGAGTGTTTATGGCCTGACGGCTGCTGAATATTTTGCAAAGGCTCTTGTGGACCGGGGAATTGGTGTTATCAGTGGATTGGCCAGGGGCGTGGACGGAGCTGCGCATAAAGGTGCTTTGAGCAGGGAATGGGGAGAAAGCTGGGGCGTTCTTGGGTGCGGATTGAATATATGCTATCCACCGGAGAATTATAAATTATTTGAGCGGATGAAACATCAGGGTGGAATTATAACGGAATATCCTTTGGATGCAGCGCCGGAGGCCTGGCATTTTCCCATGCGTAACCGGATTATCAGTGGACTGGCGGACGGAGTGTTTATTATTGAAGCGAGAGAACGAAGCGGTTCCCTTATTACAGCGGATATGGGGTTGGATATGGGGAAGAATATTTATGCCCTTCCGGGCGCTTTTAATGCCTCTCTGAGCGGGGGCTGCCACCGCCTGATTCAGAATGGAGCAAAGCTTGTTTTTCGTCCGGAAGATATTGTGGAAGACTACGAAATTTTAATGGACTTTAGGGACACTTTAAAGGGAAACACAAAAGTTTCACTTGATAATTCAGAATATTTGGTGTATGCTATCTTAAGTTTAGACCCCAAAGATGTGGACACACTTTCGGCTGAAAGCGGCCTTTCTTTAACAGAAGTTCTGAGGATTCTATTGAATCTGGAATTGAAAGACATGGCACGTCAGATAGGGAAAAATCAATATATTCGAAAAATATAGTATTGCAAAAAAAGCCCGCAGAGGGCTTTTGACAATAGAGAGAAAGATAGTGGAGGCGAATTATGGCGAAATATTTGGTTATAGTGGAATCACCTGCGAAAGCCAAAACCATTAATAAGTTCCTTGGTTCAAATTATCATGTAGTGGCATCGAATGGCCATGTCAGAGATTTGCCTAAAAGCCAGTTGGGAATTGATATTGAAAATGATTTTGAACCCCGATATATAACGATTCGAGGAAAAGGAGATATCCTTGCCATGCTTCGTAAAGAAGTTAAAAAGGCAGATAAAGTTTATCTCGCAACTGACCCTGACCGTGAAGGAGAAGCTATTTCATGGCATTTGGCTCAGGCATTAAAACTCGAAGGTAAGCAGATACATCGTATTACCTTTAATGAGATTACAAAGACAGCGGTGAAGAATTCCATCAAAGAAGCCAGAGAGATTGATATGGATTTGGTTGATGCACAGCAGGCACGCCGAATGCTGGACCGAATGGTTGGTTATAAAATCAGCCCGGTACTCTGGGTGAAGGTTAAAAGAGGGTTGTCTGCAGGACGTGTTCAGTCTGTAGCACTCAGAATTATATGTGACCGGGAAAAGGAAATTGATTCTTTTATTCCGGAAGAATACTGGTCCTTAGATGTTCTACTGGATGTGAAGGGCGAGAAAAAACCTTTGACAGCAAAGTTTTATGGCAAAGAAAAAGAAAAGATGGAGATTCGCTCCAAAGCAGAATTGGATAAAATTCTTTCAGGCTTGGAGAATCAGCCTTATAAGATTACGAATATTAAAAATGGCGAGAGAACGAAAAAACCTCCGCTGCCATTTACAACCAGTACGCTTCAGCAGGAAGCTTCCAAACTTTTGAATTTTTCAACTCAGAAGACGATGCGTATTGCACAGCAGTTGTATGAAGGAATTGATATTAAGGGTAATGGAACGGTTGGTTTGATTACATATTTGAGAACCGATTCCACCCGTATTTCTGAAGAAGCCGATGAATCTGTACGTAAGTATATTGGTCAGGTTTATGGTGATGAGTTCGTTATCGGTAAGATGAAGGATAGCAAGAAGAACGGCAAGATCCAGGATGCTCATGAAGCGATTCGTCCGTCAAACAGTGAAATGTCTCCAACGAAGGTTAAAGAATCTCTTTCAAGAGACCAGTTCCGTCTGTATCAGCTGATTTGGAGTCGTTTTGTAGCCAGTCGTATGGCAGATGCGGTTTATGGAACAACCAATGTAAAGATTAACTGCAATGGCTATATCTTTACAGTGACAGCTTCTAAGATTAAATTCGAAGGTTTCCTTGCAGTCTATAAGCATGCAGAAGATAAAGCGGATACAAATCTTTTATTAAAGAAGTTGTCTGAAGATAGTGAATTAAGTTTCAATGAATTTGAAAGCAAGCAGCATTTTACACAGCCACCAGCGCATTTTACAGAGGCTGCTCTTGTAAAAACCCTTGAAGAATTGGGAATTGGACGTCCAAGCACTTATGCACCGACAATTACAACAATTATTGCCCGAAGATATGTTGCCAAAGAGAATAAAAATCTTTATGTGACAGAGCTGGGTGAAGTTGTTAATCAGATTATGAGGGATGCTTTTTCCAGTATTGTAGATGTTTCATTTACAGCTAATCTGGAATATCTTCTGGATAAGGTTGAGGAAGGTGCAGTGAATTATAAAACTGTTATTCGAAATTTCTATCCGGATTTAGATGAGGCTGTTCAGAAGGCTGAAAAAGAACTGGAAGAAGTTAAGATCGCAGATGAGGTATCCGATGTTGTCTGTGAGCAGTGTGGCCGCAATATGGTTATTAAATATGGACCTCATGGGAAATTCCTTGCCTGCCCTGGATTCCCCGAATGTAAAAATACAAAAACCTATTTTGAAAAAATCGGTGTTGCCTGCCCTAAATGTGGAAAGGAAATCGTTATTCGAAAGACTCAGAAGGGTCGTAAGTACTATGGCTGTGAAGATAATCCGGAATGCGATTTTATGACATGGCAGAAACCATCCGGGAAGCTTTGCCCGAAATGTGGCAATGCGCTTCTGATTAAGGGACAGAAACTCGTATGTGCAGATATTGCCTGCGGTTATCGTGAAGACCGGGTCAAAGAGGATAATGAATAGAATAGTGTAGTCAAAACCCGTTGGGATGATTTATTGTTTCCAACGGGTTTTCTTTTGAAGCTGGGAAAAGACACAATGAACATTTCTTTAAAGACAAAAAACAAAATTGTCAATAATTACCTCTTTTGTTTGTGAAAATTTGAAAAATAGTTGTTTCGTCAGCATAATTGTGTTAAAATAGTTTTATGATTGAAAATTGGCAAAGGAGGACAGCTATGAGCGTTGAGTTATTGGATAAAACCAGAAAAATTAATCAGCTTCTCCACAATAATAATTCCAATATGGTAGTATTTAATGATATATGTGAGGTTCTAAGTGATATATTGGAATCAAATATTCTTGTCATAAGTAAAAAGGGGAAGATTCTCGGAATTAAAAATCGTGCAGAACAGCCATGCATTCAACAGTTAATCAGTGACAGCATAGGTGGACATATTGATACGATGTTAAACGAAAGACTGCTTAGTGTTTTGTCAACAAAAGAGAATGTCAATTTATTGACCTTGGGATTCTCCTGTGATAATGTTGCAAGTTATCAGGCGATTATTACTCCGATTGAGATAGCAGGGGAACGTTTAGGGACCTTATTTATTTATCGCAGTAATAGTTCTTATGCTATTGATGATATTATTTTGAGTGAATATGGAACGACTGTTGTTGGACTTGAGATGCTTCGTTCGGTGAATGAAGAAACGGCAGAGGAATCCAGAAAACTTCAGGTAGTGAAATCAGCTATCAGCACACTTTCATTTTCTGAACTTGAGGCTATTACACATATATTTAATGAATTGGATGGTAATGAAGGTATTCTTGTTGCCAGCAAGATTGCGGATAGAGTGGGAATTACCCGGTCAGTTATTGTAAATGCACTGAGGAAATTCGAGAGTGCAGGTGTTATTGAATCCCGTTCTTCAGGGATGAAAGGTACTTACATCAAAGTTATAAATGATGCGGTATTTGACGAATTGGAGAAAGTAAAGTAAAAAACATGAAAACTTATATATAAAAGGCTTGCTTAATGCAGGCCTTTTGTGTTATAATTCTATTTTGTAAAAATATGACACGTGGGTAGATTTTTAGACAGGTGCCGAGAGGTTGTCTGAAGAGAGGAAGTCCACGGATGATTAAACCAATGGAGGTATTACTATGAGCGTTATTTCTATGAAACAATTGCTGGAAGCTGGTGTACATTTTGGTCACCAGACAAGAAGATGGAACCCTAAGATGGCTGAGTACATCTACACTGAGAGAAATGGTATCTATATCATTGACTTACAGAAATCTGTAGGAATGGTTGACGATGCTTACAATGCAGTGAAAAACATCGTTGCAGATGGTGGAACTATTCTTTTTGTAGGAACTAAAAAACAGGCACAGGATGCAATCCATGCAGAAGCAGACCGTTGCGGTATGTACTATGTAAATCAGAGATGGCTTGGTGGTATGTTGACAAACTTTAAAACAATCCAGAGCCGTATTGCAAGATTAAAGAAGATTGAAGCTATGGCTGAAGATGGTACTTTTGAAGTATTGCCTAAAAAAGAAGTTATCGAGCTTAAGAAAGAATGGGATAAGCTTGAGAAAAATCTTGGCGGTATTAAGAATATGAAGAGAATTCCAGATGCTATCTTTGTTGTAGATCCTAAGAAAGAAAGAATCTGTGTACAGGAAGCTCACGTATTAGGTATTCCGTTAATCGGTATCGCAGATACAAACTGTGATCCTGAAGAATTAGACTTCGTAATCCCAGGTAATGATGATGCAATCCGTGCAGTTAAATTAATTGTTTCTAAGATGGCAGATGCAGTTATCGAAGCAAACCAGGGTGTTCAGATGGACGATGCTGAAGTAGCAGAGGAAGTTGCTGAATAATCAGGGCTCATGACTTAAAGTGCTGTCTCAAAATTATTTTTAATCTTGAGACAGCTTTTTTAAGCAAAAAAGAAATTTTGGATAAAATCAAATAAAGAAATCAAATTATGGAGGAATGAATCATGGCAATTACAGCAGCAATGGTAAAAGAACTGCGTGAATCAACAGGCGCAGGTATGATGGATTGTAAAAAAGCTTTAACTGAAACAGATGGAAATATGGAAGCAGCAGTAGAAGTATTAAGAAAAAGCGGAGCTGCTAAAATGGAAAAGAAAGCCAGCAGAATTGCAGCGGAAGGTATTACTCGTGTTGCAGCTGATGGAAATGCAGCAGTTGTAGTTGAAGTAAACTCTGAAACTGATTTTGTTGCTAAAAACGAAGTATTCCAGGAATTTGTACAGACTGTTGCAGATACAGCTTTTGCTTCTGGTTTAGAAGGTGGAGCAAACGGAGAAGACATCGAAGCTGTTATGGGCATGAATGGCTTACAGGAACTTATTGTTGAAAAAACAGCAACAATCGGAGAAAAATTATCTTTCCGTAGATTTTCCAGAATCGCTGGAGACTGTGTTGCATCTTATCTTCATGCAGGCGGAAAAATTGGTGTATTAGTAGCAGCTAATGGTGCAAATGATGATGCAACAAAGGAAGCTTTAACAAATGTAGCAATGCAGGTTGCAGCTATGAATCCACAATATATTGGAAGATCTGATATTTCTGCAGATGAAATGGAAAATTTAAGAAAAATCGTTATTGATAGTGCTCTTAACGATGCACCATCTCTTCCAAAGCCTATTTTAAATAAGCTTATTGAAAGAGCAACAACAGAAAAATTATGGAGTGACAAAGATATCGCTATGTACGAAGAGAAGAAGAGCAATATGAACTTCCTTTTCAACTTCCTGTCAGATGCAGCAAAAGCAACTCTTGGCGAATTAGCTATGAGTGGCAAAGAAGAGTATCTTAATGACAAAATCTTTTCTGGTTTAGTAGAAGGACGTATTTCTAAACATCTTAAAGAAATCTGTCTCTTAGATCAGACATATGTAAAAGCGGAAGACGGAAAACAGTCAGTAGCTAAATATCTTGAATCAGTAAACAAATCTATCGCTATTTCAAAATTTGTTCGTTTTGAAGTAGGTGAAGGTATGGAGAAAAAACAGGAAGACTTTGCAGCTGAAGTAGCCGCTCAGATGGGAAACTAATCTAAATTCAAATTTTGAATAAAATTTATGAAGGCATCATCACTTATAGAGACATGAGTGGTGATGTCTTTTTTTGCGTTTTGTATTCTATTCATACGGTAACATTTATGTTAAAATGAATGGACGAAGAAAGGGTGAAAAACAGTGGATAATTACAATATAACAGGGGAAATACTGGTTCGTGCGGTAGAGGAATATTATAAAGATGATATGGAGCCAATGTATAATCTTCTACACCCGGATGTCACATTTCTTCTTCCGGGGAGAGACCAGTTAATCGAGGGACGGGACGAACTGCGAAGAATAATGAGTCTGGAAAGAAGCAAAGAAAAATTAGCCATACAAAATGCAATGGGGCAGGAGGACTCGGAGGTTGTTCATTATGCAGCATCTTATATTACCGATGTTATAGCAAAGTACAAAGAATCTGAAAAGCGTCTGCGTGAAATCTGTGAAGAGAATAAAGATGCGGATACGGTGCTTATTTATTTACAATTTTCAGATAAAATGCTGCACAAGAATATCTTCAGTGAACCAGAACAAAGAATGTATCTTAATATGTTTGAAGGATATATGCAGGAACTCTATGAGATGGATTCTTCAAAGGTAGATGGTGAACTGATTCGTGATTTGATAGAATTGCATCGAGAATATATTAAGAATACAGATGGGCTGGAAATCTGGATCGACCGGGCAGAAGAAAAGGTCTACATGGATTTAGCCGCCGCAAAAGAAGTTTTGAAATTTTATTTTCATAAAAAGAATGAGCAGAAATTTAAAGAAGTTATACAGAAAATTAAAAAATCCCCCCTTCTGTTGGATGGAGAAATACTGGAGTGGATACGATTTTATTAGAATGACAAGGTGGTAGCTGTGATGATTATGGAAAACATATGGACAATTTGCATGAGTATGCTGGAATATTGTCTTTTGACGATGCTGCTTCCGTCTATCTGCCTTAGTACTTATGTGAAAGAGAAGAATTTAACTTTTCGATTTTTCTTTTATCAATGTACTTCAAATTTATATATCAGTTTTAGTATTTTGCTTTTGGGTTTTTTACATTTTGTGAATTTTCCTTCAATGCTGATTCTGTTGGTAATCCTGCCCCTTGCATTAACCGGATGGCGGGAAAGGGCACACATTCAAAAAGTCAGAAAAAAAGTTGTGCGGGTTTCAAAAGAACTGGTATTAGGAATTTACGGCGTAAAAGTGTTCTTACGGAATATAATCGTCATATTGAAAAAAGCATTACTGAAAAAGAAGGAACAGATAAAAGGCCATGGTGTTGAAATTGTTCTGGTCACTTTAGTAATGCTGTGGGTTGTTTGGTTTTATGGATGGTACAAATTACATAATGTAGGATATGGTCATACAGATGAAGAAACACATTTGTATTGGATTGGTGCACTTCTTAATGGTAATCTGTTTCCGGCAGGAATGTACCCTCATGGTGTCCATACATTGTGTGCAGTTCTGGGGACACTTTTTCCATTGAATATTACAAGAGTATATTTAAATTTTTCTGTACTTTCTACAACTCTTATTTTTATATCTGCGTATCTGTTGTTTCGAAAATGTTTTTCAAATCGTTATGTTGGGTTTTGGACCTATGTCAATACTTTGGACACAAAAAGTTGAACTTTTTCTCTCTGCATGACATTAATACGGAGAGAAAGATTACTAAGCTACAAGAGCCTCAT
>SAAB01000021.1 GCA_009929615.1 Clostridia bacterium
AAACGAACAGCATTGCTTTTCCATCCGGTCAAGGGTGGCGTAACAAATCAATACATTACGTGGTGGCAATCCCACGAAAAAAATGATTGACCCATAATACTTATGAATATAATTTCCAAATACGTCTTTTGTGTTATATCCATCCCCTATTAACGGAGTTCCCGTCAATGCAATCATAACTGCATCCCTGTCTGATGCCATTAGATTTGCTAAAAACGATCCATTTGGATTATAACTTCGATGCGCTTCATCCATAAAATATACACGCTGTACACTTACATTATAATCTGCCTGTTTGGTAACCGATTCATCTGAAAACTTCTGAATATTTACAACTGTAATTGTTGTCTTGCCACTTTTGTCTGCCTCACCAACTGCTGCAATATTCTGTTTAAAATCCTCTTTAGAACTGACAAGAATAACCTTCAGCCCTCTTGCCTCAAACTCATTTTTCGCCTGAGTTGCAAGGTCAATTCTATCCACAATGAAATAGAATTTTGCTATTTTTTCATTTTTTTGATAATAATCAGTGAGAAATTTGACATTAGAAAATGCCAATGCAGTCTTTCCACTTCCCTGCGTATGCCAGATAACCCCCTTTTTTACATCTTCATCCAGTTTATCTCTAATTGCCAAAGTTGCAAATATCTGTGGATAACGCATAATATGTTTTTCAATGTGCTTAATTCCGTTTTTATCTGTTGACTCTTTGTAACACAATCCATACCGTAGTAGGAAGATTACCCTTTTCTTACTATATAATGATGTAAGAATCCTGTTCGTTGGAGAATCCACATTAATTGAAGATGCATATTCTGATGTACCCTTTATCGACAGTAGATTATTATCCCTCAAAATAAAATGTTCTTGCTCGTCTGTTACGGTTTTGAGTTGTTTCCGCAATTCTTCCACATGCTGCTCTCTAAATTTGCTGAAGAACATTTTCTTATAACTACTGGAAGCATAGAATGCTCCTTGTATTGGTTCAATATCCGTATCATCGTATTCATTATTATTTGAGAAAACCGTATATTGTGTCAGATTGACAAATCTCTTATAAATCGGATTTGAAAATCTTCTAGTCATTCTTTCTCGCTCAACAAGAATGCCTTCTCTGTTATTCTGCCGCTTAACTTCAACAAAAGACAAAGGCATGCCATTAATAAGAACAACAATATCTGGTCTGAAGTTATCATCTCCATTCTCATATGGAAGTTCTGTAACAACTACAAATAAATTTTTATCAATATCTTCGTAATCTATTAGTTTGATTCCTTCATACCCTTTTTGTAAAAATTCAAAAAAAGCCTTACCCAAATCATCATTACTAAGTTTGATTTTGATTTCTGATATCATTCGTTTTATATCGTCCATCGAAAGTTCTAAGTCATTGATTTGGTTAAGGGCTTTTTGAAAAAGAGCGTAAAAAACATTGGTATCGCCATCATAGTCGATATCTCTCTTCTTATCTTTAATTGACATATAGGTATAACCAAGTCTCATAAAATGCACAAGTGCAGGTATTTTGACTCTTGAATCTTCTGGTCTAGCCATATGACACACCTCCATCCGTAATTCTCTATCAATGACTGCTTACCTTTCAATTTCGACAATATCATCAATTCCACAATTCAACGCACAGCATATCCGAACCAAAACATCTAATGACACATTCTCATTGTTTGTCATTTTCGTAAATGTGCTTGGCGCTATGCTTGTCTTTTTTCTTAATTCTCCCTTTGAAATATCTTGATCTATAAGCAGTTTCCAAAGTGGTTTATAATTCACCTTGATTCGTTCATCATTCATGTGTATTTCCTCCATCAAGAACCTCACGAATTCATAAATAACATTGATGTTAGTATACCAGAAGATGTTCGAATTTTCAATTTCAATTTCGATTTCTCGAATTATCATTATTTGGTCACAAACCACTTTTAGCCAAGCTTTCAATTTGTCCTTTCAAAGCTTGGCTAATCATATTTCACTTATTCTTCATTTTCATCTACTTGTTCTTCATTTCTTTTTCGTTGCAGTGTTGATACGTCTGATATCAGTAGCAAGAACTGTGCCAATGCCAGTGCGAATAAAGCCGTTCTTCCCAACCTCACAATTGTATTATCTCCCTTTTCCTTTGCCTCTTTGATAGTATTACTTAGCACAGCAATTAACCCAATACTTGTTAATCTCTGCAAATTTCTATTGATTGCTCTGTTCTCATCATAAATATCCTTCAAAATCTTTTCGTTCTTCATCATCATTCCTCCATTTTTTACATTTCTTCTGCTACTCTTGCTGGTGTAAAAATAGCATACACCTTATCTCTGAAGTCCATCCTCTTCATTTCTTTCTGGAACAAATGCTTATTCCAATTTTCATCGGTTACTGCATCTGCACCTTTGAACCAGCCAATAAGTCGGCGATAAATACTCCATGTATTGTTCGTTTTCTCTTCCTTTTCTGTTTCCGGTAGCTCTTTAACCTCACTATTGACTTGCGTAAGTTGCGCCATAATTTCCGGTGTAAATAATTTTCCCATGCTAAAATTCAAGTGTTCAATTTCTTCTGCATATTCAACTATTGGTACAAAGCTTAACTGAAACGCTGGCTGTCTCTGTATCTTTGCCAGAATTCTTGCAGTATTATATGCATCACACAATCCATCATGCATCCTTCCGATTGGACGAATATGACCTATTTCCATAGCATCCTCCAGCGCATACTGTCTATGTAATCCCAGCATATCATCGAATGATTTTTGAAAATCTAACCACTCATCAAGCAGATCCTGTATCTTGTGATGTTTTATTTTTTTCACACGCATCTCTCTTATGAGTTGATAGTAATCCGAATCGCTCCACGAAAGTACCGTTACATCTCTGTCTCCTATCCACTGTACAAACTTCATAAGTGCAGTCCTAAGACATGATGCTTCTTCTAACTTGTCCTCTGTGATTCCTGTAAGTTCAGAGATGAAATCATTTAGTTTACCAAACTCTGGTTTTACATAGGTGGAAAACTCATCAATGATATGATTTTCTTTATTCAGCAGAACTGCGCCTATCTGAATTATTTCTTGCGTCATACCATGCATTTTCTTCTTTGCACTTCCTTTTACCATACACATCTCCAGATCAAGGACTAAATAGTAATCCATAACAAAAACCTCCCTTGAAGCAAATTATCATAGAAAACAAAAGTTTCTTTGTTTTATAGGACGATTATCTCAAAGTATCTGTCATGTTAATGTGACTTGAAATAAAATAATAAAAAATCTTGTATCGCTCTCATCAGTTCCAGAGTAGTGACACAAGATTTTTCTTAATCTTCGTATTTGTGCAATGCCTTCCCTAACTCAGACATTACCTCCAATTTTAGATGTTCCGGTGCAATCACCTTAAACCAATTTCCATATTGGAGAAACCAACCAATTAAAGTCACACTATTCATCTTTGTAAATGAAGCCCTATACAGACCATTTTTTTGTTTGCGCACCTTTACATCTTTACCTGCAAAATCATACAGTATTGCATTCATTGCTGGATCTGGTTCATATTCCACTTCAATTCGTACTACGTCACCAGAATAATGATTTACACTTTCCTCAATATAATTCTGAATAAACATTTCTGGATTCGGGCCTACCTTTTCTTTTGCATCAATGGCATATTCATCCGAAATACAGAGATTCAAAATACGATCCAGACGATAATGTGTCAGTCCCTCATGATTATCATGAGAGCCAATTAGGTAATAGTTGTTACTTGCCCAGTAAATCGTATACAAATTCAGTTTATACACTTTTCCATTTCTTCGAAGCACTTTTTCCATATCATTTGTAATCTCAGTGTACTGAAATTCTATCTTTTTATGAAGAAACATTGCTTCAAGCATCATTTCTATATATTGTCCTATCTCAACATCTACCTCAGAACAATCCTTTACCGGTCGTATCATATGCGAGAATCTACTTCTTCCTCTATTACTTGTCAGCGCAAGCAGTTTTTCTCTTATCTCAACTGTTTCTTTTTCGGATACACATTTTGCCTGCTGCACTGCGTCCATCATTATTTTTATTTCCCAGTCATCAAAAGCGTGTTTCTCCATGTACCAGCCTTTTCTCTTGTCTTTACACTGTGTAATCTGATATCCACAATACTGAAGCATACTGATATCCCGATAGATTGAGCGCCTGTCAATATCTCCAAGTGTATATTTGCTATCCAGCTTTTCTACAATCTGACTAGCATTCATAGGACTTTTTTCATCCGTTGATTCCATAATTTGAAGCACTCTGATTAGCTTCTCTTTTCTCTCCGTAGCCATACATCCACCAGCTTTCCTAATATTTCACCTTGTTCTTTTTTTCTTTATCCAGCTGATATAAAATCTTATCAATATATTCGAACTCAGCTTCTGGCAGTATCTCTGTATTAAACCTATAGCATTTCTCAATGTAATCCAGATATAACTCCATGTATTTCTGATTCTTAGCCTTTCCATGATATTCAGGTAATTCCTCGCCTGTAAGCTCACGATATGCACGTTGATCTATTATTGGAAAAATATCAGGATAATAAAAATGCAATATCGTACTTGCCATAGCTACCTTTATTCCTTTCGATTCAAGTAACTCCATAATCACTGTCTCAACATCTTTACTTTCAACTGCATCTAAAGGGTGATGTATCTTCTCTTTCAAGTCGTGTATTTCCATGATTGTGTTGTCCTGAATCTGCACGGAACGATTTAACTTCCACAACACAATTTCATTAATCAAATCCCGATTTCTATCATAATCTGTAGAATCTACTTCTTGCGCTTTCGCTTTTATCTGCTTATCTGATTCATACATATATTGATTCAAAATATCCTTATAATTCATGTCTCTATCCTTTCATCCAGCACCGCTTTAGAAAATCCAGTATTCGTAATGTCTGAATATTTCAGCATTATCTTGTTCCTGCACTTCATTCATCAGCTTCACAATATTTTCTGGTAATGTATTTCTTATCTCTTTCCTAATACCGCCAAGCCTCTCAGCTAACTTCTTGCTTGCAACATTTTCCAAATCTACTGCATAAATAAAATGATCCACTTCATAATTATCTTTTGCGAATGTCAAAATTTCTGTCAGCGATTCTAAGCCTATGTGTTTCCTTCTGTATTTCTTTCTCAAATCTATTCCAATTTCTGGTGTCTTTGTATCAATGTGCTTTAGAATACAATAACCACAGAAATCCAAATTATTTCTATTCCAGATTCCGATAGATAGCTGATTACATTGAAACATATCCTTATAAGATTCCTTCGCTCCCTGAATAAAATATTGCTTCAACTCCCCTTTCTGCATTGCTTTAGGCATGATATCTTTAAGGACTTTCAAATAATCATCAAAGTCATTTTCTTCCATGTATCGCATCAACAAGCGTTCTGTTAGAGCAAGATAATCATCTTCATCATGAAAGTCTTCAAATTGATTTTCTATACGCTTGTACTCTAAATTATCATATGCTTTCTCTATTTCCTCTGGTGAAGCATATGGTTCAAGTCCCAGCTCTTCCCATGTAGTTCCAAAGGGAGCACCACCGTCGGTATATCCTGCAATAAATGCAAACGTATCATCACTGTCTTCGTACATATCAATAACCTTGTCCTGATTCTTGCTTGATTTCCTTTTTCCCATAGTTTCATTTCCTTTTCACTCATTTTCATAGTATGGCGGTGGGGAATGACCCCCACTTTACAATCGCCCACGCATGGTTACAGGTTACGCCATCTTTCCATCCTTGTAGCTTTACAGCCATGCACATACAGCAAGAAGGATTTTTAGTCTTTTAATATCAGAAAAGTACCATTATCATCTACTTCATATACCTTTACATCACGCAGCAAATGTCCATCAATCCTACAATAATATTCTGCTAATGTCTCTATCTTTCCAGGGTAAACAGACTTCTTTATACATAATATTTTAGTAGAATCAGCAGGCAAATAACTCATATAGAAAAGTGCTTCATTCAGCCCCATCAGCTTCGCACTCGGTACATTTCCCGTATTTGTCCATGTGTAACATTTACATTCTACTATGATTTTCCCATCTTCTGACACGCAATCAAATTTATGATTTTTTGATGGCTTTCCAATAGGAATTGCAACTTCCATATCAAAAGCTATATCAAAATGCTTTTCCATGTTCTTTAACACTAACTCCTGAAAGGCTCTTCCCACCTTGGGATTTTCACTATTCGTATTCATTTATATCCAGTCACTCCTTGCATTTACTGTATTACTATGTATAAATAATATTTTATCATGTGTCATGATAAAATGACAGTGAGTGAATCATTTTTTCATTAATAATTCATTGCGGTACTCGAAACAGATAATGAACTGCAAGGCAAATACTGTACATTATACGAAAAAACTGTCGAATTTGTAATAGCTATATGAGTTTTGAAAAAAAGAATTTATAATGTAAAACAGTGATAAACCATATGCTTATGTGGTTTGAATAAGCAGAAACTAATTTCCAGGGAGGGATAAAATGCTTGAACAAAGTCCAAAAGCCATAGCATTAAAATGGTTACAAACATTCAACGAAAAAGATTGTGATGAATTACTAAATCTATATTATATGCATGCTTATTACAAAAGGATACCTGGTCGGGATTTGGTCGGAAAAGACGAAATAAGTGATTACCTGATTAAGCTGTGCTTGATTCAAGATTTTTATCTGGAATCACAAAACATATTAGAAGATGGGCAATGGGCAATATTGGAATGGAAAGATTTGTATGGGCGATGTGGTTGTGAAGCCTTTCAAATTGTTAATGGGCAAATTGTGTGTCAGCGAGAATATTGGGACGAAACTAAGTTTTGGAGTAAGTGATAATGTAGTAGAATTATCAAATATATATTCTTTTATCTTGATATTTCTGTGAAAGTATATTAGTTTTAATGAAGTATCCAAAGAAAGGAATACCCTTCCATGAAAAAAGATTATATAGAAAATCTTAGAAACTTCGTAATCGAACAAAACATGATGTTTATGTATGACATAAATTACAAGATCACCCCAGATATAGAAGAAGGTGTGGAATACGCATTATCAATGCTTTCCAAAGAGGAACGTGATATTCTTATTGCTGTTTATAACGGAATACCTAATTCTACTATTTCTGAAAAGTTTAAGATAAGTCAACATGATGTTCGGTCACGCAGGGAAAAAGCAATTGATGAACTTCGCACTTATCGTTATTGTATTCTATTTGGTAAACAAGGTGCTGAAGAACAAGTTGCTGAAGATGCGAGGCGACGAGAAGAATGGATAAAATCCAATACCCCTGTGAATCCTGATACTTATCAAGATCCTAGAGATATTCGATTTAAGGATATTGATTCTAATAAAATCAGTGTCCGTTTGTTTAATTGTATGTCTAGAACTAACATTGAAAATTTAGGCATGGCTGCAAAATGTAATGTCGATAATGTTAGGAATCTTGGGAAATCCGGTAGATGGGAACTGTATTGTTTGCTAACCAGTTTCGGAATTGTTCCAGTATGGAAGGCTCAGGAAGTTGCAAAGAAAACCTCTTCCTCTGAAATTCAACAAATTGTTGTACCAGAAGAAATTGTAGCAGCCTCTGAAAAATATATTGAACTTGAAACAGAAGCTCTCCAATTGCGAAAAAAAATAATGGATTGGAAAAAGAAGCTCAGGTCACCAATCAAAACTGCGATTGGTATAAAGAGTGGAGAGCAGAGTGTCAAAATAAAAATCTGCGATAAATATTGTTAAGAGCTGGTAAGCATCAAGCTTCCAGCTCTTCTTGACATTCAAATTCATTTATCTCAGTTCAATGACAGCCATTATATTCATCAAGTTTTCCTATAATTTCATTTACCACATAATCACTGTTTTTCTCACTCATATGAATCCCATAATGATCCAATAAATTCCATACTTTATTAAGTTTTCTTTCCCATAATGGATTAGGTACCCCACCGCAAGTACAGGCTTCTACCTCAACACCATGAACTTTACAATACTTGCATAATTCTTGAATGTTAACTCCATAATCTGCTTCGTTTCATCCCCGTCTCTTGCCTCTGCCAACTCTTGAATCAGTTTATTGGTAAGTTCCTGGTCTAATGTTTTGAATGCAAATTGCACCACAAATTCCTTTTCATAATCCGATAACGTGGATAACGGCTCCTGCTTTTCCTGCATAATCTCGCTAATCATTAATAAACTCATATGTGTCCTCCTAATCATTCATACTGTTTTCTAGTACTGCGATTTCAATGATTTCCTTCATCTTCTCCGCAGATACATTATTGTTAATCAGTTCCACCAGCTGTCCTTCGGTAAGCCCCTTTTCAATTCCTGACTTAATCTGAATCAGCTGTGCCGGAACTAAGTCTCCGCTTGCCACCAGCTTCACAATATCCTGTCAGGATTTCTTTTTGAAACAGAGTCTTGCAATCATAGCTGCAATTCCACCCTCTGACGTTCTACGGGTGCGCTCCACCGAGAGCTGTTGTACTACATGCCCCTGAGCGTCTACCACAGGCATCTGATAATACACTGGAATTCCATACATGTTTTTTACAAATGGATCATCTGGTGGTGTATTCTCTGAAATGGTTGACTGGGTATCTACCATTCCAACATCCACTGCCTCTGGCTGTGCCTCAGTTGATGCTTTACTCTCCTGCACCTCTATTGGCTTTGCCGGAATGTCTGCCTTATCAAGTAGTTTCTTTTCCAGCGTATCAATACGATTCTGCATTCTGCTCATCTCCTTCTCCTTGTTATCTACCTGTTCCCTTAGTCTTGCAATTGTTGAAGAAGCACTATTGATTCTATCCTGCTGGGAATTCAATGCTGCCTCAGTATCCTCCAGTTTCTTCACCAGATTCTCTGCCACTTCCTCATCTTTCTTGGTGCTTTCAAAAATGGTAAGTTTCTTATTCAATTCGTCATATCGCTGTTCCTGATACTGAATCTTACCGACCACTTCCTCAATCTGTGTCACTAGCCCCTTCACATACTCCTTCATCTGTTCTGATACTTGCTCTGCTTCTGCCTTCACGCTTTCTGTATTTGCCAGAATCTTTTGAAAGATTTCTCTCATGGCACTCGGTGTCGAATTATTACTGACCGTTTCTTCTATAACAGGAATTGGAACTCCTTTTTCATAAAATTCCAACGCAACCTGCATCTGATAGCCTGTCAGATTCTCATGTGCCGTAAGCTGTTTGACAAACGCTTCATCTATTCCTTTTCTAAGGAACCCGGAAAGCACTTTCATCTGTGCCAGCTTAAATCCTTTCTTAAGATACAGATCTGTCTGTGTTTCGTTCAATCCATAATCCAAATCGTCTTCCACCAGGTCATAGACCTCTGGCTCAAATCGTCTGGCACTTCGAAGTCCCTTCAGATAATTACCATTCTTAATGGAAGCAATCTGTCGTGTTGTTTGTTCCATAAATACCTCCTAACAGGGCATAAAAATACAGCCTAACGAACTGGCTGCTTCTTTTCCCTCTCTATTCTCTTGTCCTTACTTGGTTCGTGCTCTCTGCTGCGGTCATCCTCATCTTTTTGAATATCCTTCATGATTCCCTTACCAAGATTTAATTCCTTAAATACTGCTTTCTCTTTCCTGCTGACTTGACTGAACTGTTCCCTGTAATATGCACGAAGCTGTTCCGCCTCTTCCAACGAATAGCCTTCATCCTCTAATTGCTTGGATAGTATAAGCCATTGCTGATGTTCCTCTTCAAAAAATGTGTCCCCTTTCTGATAACAGTTCTCTGCCGGAGCTATCTCCTGCATAGCGTCCGCTATCTCAAAGATGGAACTGCATTTCTCTTTTGAGCGATATACCCTGCTCTTTTCTTTGGATGCATCTTTCTTCTTATCCGTCAGATTCTCCACTGTGGCAGCCAGATCGACAACATTGTGAATCTCATGCCTTACAAGGAACAGATACTGCGCCTGCAGCTTCTGCATCTTCTTAATATCATTCCGATATTTCCATACCTGACTGTAAGGCTTCTTTTTCAACTTACCAATCCGATACAGTTTTGCATAATAACGTTTCTGCAGTCCTGACATCTTCGCCCGGCGATACCGCTTCACATAACACTTCACCAGCTGTGGTTCAAACTCCTTCTTCTGTTCCTGATAGAACTTCAAATCCTCTTCCATGATTCTGGTTCGGATTCTCTCCTCAGAATAGTTTTCTCCAAGTGTCTTGCATCGCTTGAATCTGCCCATGCCTGGCGGTTTTACTGCCATATACTTTCCCTGCTTGATTTCATATCCCTTGTCCCTTAATAATTCGAGGAATCCATCAAAATCAGTTGCCTGCAAAATACAGGAATCCAAATCCCGCGCTATCATATCTGACCACACGAATTTACCATCTCGATATTCATTCCATTCCTTATAATGCTCATGGGTGGCATCTTTATCGCCTTCGATTTCTATGGTCGATAGACCATATTCCTCACACAGTCTGTTGGTAATCGGCTGAATATCTCTCGCCCAGTCTCCCTTTTCATAACGATACTTATGACCATCCACAAAGCTCACACTGTTAAATACAATATGGGAATGCACATGATCCGTATTATCATGGACACAGTAAACTGCTTCGAACTGTTTACCGAGATACTCATCCACAAATCGTCTGGTAATCTCATAGACCATATCCGGGTTCGTCTCTCCCTCTTTGAAGGAAAGAATCAGATGATACCCCTGGCGCTTGTCAATCTTTGCAAACTTTCGTTTCGTATCCTTCATCTGTTCAAAGGCATTGTCCGGCTGGCAGTTGATTCCTCCAACAAGTCTTCCATTCTGCGTTTTCTCTGGATTCATGATATAATCCAGCGCACTTTTCAGGTGTCTTCCATGAAAATGTCCGCCACAGTCTTTCATATAGAGAATCTTGCTAATTGCCAATCATATCCACCACCTTCTTTACTTCCAGATTCAGTTTTCTCATATATGCCACCAGCTTTTCCTTATCCTCTTTGGAATAAAGCTCTGCATTATGGCTGAATGTGATCTGGTTGATATTGACACCAACCCGATTCACTTCATTGATGAGTTCCTTTAACAGCTTTCTGATTTCTGGATAATCATTAGGTTTCTGGCTGATAAGCAATCGAAGGTACGCAGTCTCTGTCAGTCCGGCATTTTCTGCCTTTTCTGTCAGCTGCTTTGCCTCATCTGGTGTCAAACGAAGCAGCTTATCTACACTATGCTGCCTTCCTGCCATACCATCACCTTGACCTTTCCTTCACTTGCGGCTGAAGAATCATAGACGTAAGTCCTTTGACTGCCGAATCTAGTTCCTTTCCCGATGCTAAATCTGCAAGAAATTCTGTCCCAAGCTTTTCTGCCGTTTTTTCAATAATGACTGCATACTTTGTCTGCTCAAACAGATGGTCTAATACACGTTCTTGAGCTTTTAATAAATTGTATCTATCCTGCTTGTTTCCAAAATCAATGAAATCTCTGGCATTCTGCCGTTCCGCATCAATATCGAGAATAAATTCGTAATTTATCTTTAGTGTTCGCGTGTTTAATACATTGTGATCTCTTGGTTTATCCATATAAAACACGTGCTAGACACTTTTTTGATGTCTAGCACATTCCTCCTCCCTATACTGTTTTTATATTCAGACGTTTTTTCAATTGTTGATTTTCGTCCTTGAGATGTTCCATATCCACTAATTGTACAATCAGATTTTTCTTATCGATTTCCAATTTGGTTATGATACTCCGAAGTTCAGCTATCTTAGAATCTAGGCATTTAATCTTATCCTTTTCTTCTTTGACCAGATTTTTCTTCTTTCTTTCCACTTCTTCATTCTTAATCAATGCAATCTCTCCTCTCAAATCAGAATTATTGTAAAGAGTTGCTCTTGAAACTCCTGCTTCCTGCGCCACAGCCTCATAATTTATATCCCTCCCTTCCCGTTTCATTTTATCTAAGGTATTTCTAACCTTTATTTCCGTTTCTTTCTTGCACTGCTCAGAATATCTAAGCAGTCCCGATTGTTGATTTATGTTATCACTCAATGTCCTGTCCCTCCAATTCTTCAACTAATGGTTTCAAATACTTCCATTTTACATACTGTACTTGCCATGCTGGCTCTTGTCCCAGTTCTTTCAACCTTCTCATTTCTGTTTCCAATAACTGCAATTCATCTTTAAGAATTGGGAGAAAACTTACTTCTGTTACATAATTGGGACAATTATACATAAAACATCCATCCCCATCCGTACAATTGCCTCTTCTAAAATCGTATAGGCAAATCCCCGTCGGAAGTGGATTAAAGCTCATTGTTTTCGATAATCCCAATATAATATCATCCATATCTTTAGCTGTTTTACCTTTGAATACAACATCCAGCTTATTTCTGATTTCACTTGCCTGTAATCCAGCAATTTTAGCATTTGGTTTTAATATCAAGTCAGAAAAAATAGCTTTTATTTCATCTTCTTCAAGACTTAAATAATGTGCTGTCATCTCAACCGATACATGTGCAAACTGCTTCATAACATGAGCAATTGGAACTTTTTGCTTTATTAATTCACGTACAAATGTTGCTCTAAACTGGTGCGATTTTATATCATAAAGTTTTCCATTTGCATCACGAATTTCCCATCTTTGGACAAACCGCTTTAATTTTCTTGCATTAAAATTGTCCGGCTTTATGTTATCAATCTTTACTCTTATTCCCGCATCCTGCAAGAGATAAAAGTGCTACAGATAAAAGAATAACTACTATCTTTTTCATAAGCTTCACCTATCCCTTTCCGTAAGAGGGATAGGCTGGTGTTCCGTGCCTGTCCACTCTTACATCTATGTGAACATCTTCTGTTAATTACGCACGGGACACTTTAATGGACTGTCCCGTATTCTGTGCATTTCATTCTCCCTTCATCATACCATTAATTTCTTCAGATTAAAGAAATATTTCATGAGTCTACGATTTTTCTTATATGTCGTAAAGAATCGCATCATGCTTCTCACCTCCTCTCATAGCTCTTTCTATGGTGTTCCCGCTCTTACAAATGCCAGGAATAATCTGGCAACCAGACCGAACATCAGAAGGAAGATCTTTGCCAGTGCAAGAACAAGTTTCAATATACCAAGTAATACCCAAAGGATTCCTCTTAAGATTGCTAATAACAAACTGCCTAATCCGGCAAAAAATCTTCTAACCATGATTCTTCCCTCCCTTTACATTTCCGGCATCCAGCTTGTTGCCAAACCGGATACCACTTCATCATCAACGGGTTCTTCCTTTTCAGGAGCAGTGGGTGCGACTTCTGTTCTAGTCACTAACTCTCCCATTCCTCTTCCTGATACCGCAGTTCCTAGAACTCGGATGACTTCTCTCCTTGCTTCTGTCATGGCTGCTTCCATCAGTTCCTGCTTAATATCATCTAGCTCATCTGTTGTAACATATCGTTTATCGCTCTCTTCCTTGACTAATATCTGCTTGCCAAAGTTGTCGATATAGAATTCGATTGCATCAATAATGAACTGGTTCTTTGATTTACACACATCTTTGTCAATGCTACATAATATCTCATTGATTTTGACATGCTGTGGATTGTTCATATTCAGTCTGAGACTGTTAAACACAAGATTCTCTCTAGCCATCTGCAAACCTCCTAAGCTCTCTTCTGCAAGTTTCTCAAACCAATCTCTGCCAGCTGTTCATATCCTCTGGCATTTGCCTTGATATCGAGGATATAGTCGATGTTCTTCTGATCGTAGCCGCCATAATTCTTCATCACAACCGCTCCACCACCCACAAAAATGATTGGTGTTGTCTTTAGGTTATAACCGAATTCTCGAATGGAGTTATATACTCGTTCTGCAAAAGCTTCAATCTCTTCTCTTGCTACGTCATAGTATTCTTCATCTTTTGCATATTCCTTACCATAACGCATCATGTTCTGAAGCTCTGTTTCATCAATCTCACCATTGAAGAGGTGCACGCACTTTTCATTGATGGATCTCATGCAGGTAATCAATCCCTTTGGAATCGTAATACAGTTTGATTCATCCGGCGATTTGTTAATGACTGGCATAATGTCAATCGTCCATGAACCAATATCCACAATCAGTGTTTTCTTCTTAAATGAAACGATTCTGTCTGCAACAGCTGCATAACACTGTGGAAATACTGCTGCATTCACAATTCTGATATGATACTCTGTACCCTCAAAGCTGAACGTAACTTCTTTCCTATCTGTCAGATACTTCACAAAATCCGTTTTCTCACTTCCGAATCTCGTAAGTGGAAGTCCGACTGCAAGGAATACTTCTGCATCAGTCTTTCCTCTCCTGCGAAGCTCCTTGGCAATAGAGGCATATGTCAAAATCAGAAATGATTCATCCTCTGTCTTGGTGTCCTTAACCTCCTGGCGCTGTGTTCCAATCTTGTAATACTTGCCATCCAGTTCTAATACATCGTCCAGAACTGCTGGCTCTGTTCTAATCTCTCTCGCACCGGTAATAAATACCTGCGATACTGTTTTCATCATGGACCATCCATGATCAATACCAATGACTTCAATTTTCGAATAATTCATAGTCTGTTTCCTCCTAAATAAGTCTCTTAGTTTCATTCCAAGCACCCGTCCATCACTTCATTATCATCTGTGCTCTCTGCGGTACTCTTTGTTTTGTTTTCTCCATAAAACTTCTTATGTGCTAAACGTTCATAATCCCTATCAGCTAGAGATGCACATCTCATCAAGCTGTATGAGAATAAATAAATACTTCCTACAAGTGACCAAATCAGAACTTTACCTATCATCGGTTCTACCTCCTTTTTGCAAACAAAAATAGAACCAAATCAAGCACACTGCCAACTCCTTTCAAAATCTTGGCAAAGTTCTAATTTAGTCCTATCTAAATTCTTACAAATATTCTGTTTCATCAGCAAACACGCATAGTTTGTGCCATAGTAATGTGATGTCCATCCAACTACGAGGGGATAGCTCGTGTCATAATGTCAGATTTTCTATCACTTAGAAAAAGCTTTGACTGCTCGTGTCACACTAATGTATTTTGAGTTATTTTTGAGGTAATAATCGGCGCCGTCCATACCAAAAATATCACAAAAAGTGTTATTTTTTTTGAGGACTAAATTAGCTGAAGCCCTTGTAAACATTGGCTTCTCTCTAACCTGACATTAGTATAGCACGAACACCTGTAGCTTTCATATATTTTTTCCTCCTGCCACTTTCCTCATGTAATGCTGTTATTATGTGGAAATGTGGGGGGATTATGCACAAAGCTAGTTCAATATTATATTAAATCACAAATTTCTTTTGTATTCTCTTTTGTATAATTGCTGATACGATAAGAACGTATTCTTTCTTTCACTATGATTGGAACAACAAAGCCATTATTCACTAAGTTTGCAGTTCGGTTAATTACAGTTCTATTTGTAACTCCAAGCTTCCTACCTACCTCAATCGGAGTGAACTCGTTCATATTGTTTTGAATCAGAAAATACAATAAATCTTTCTCTTTTCTATTTAAGAATGATAAACTAACCTGAATATTGTTCTCCTTAGTTGTATTTGAAATTTCATATATTTTTTTAGAGTATAATTCCATCATACGCAAGAAATATCCAATCCAGATTTCCGGATGTGGAGGATTATCTCTTCCTGCGTAATACAATGCCGGCAGTCCCATTTGCAAAGAACTATAGTATTCATCAGGATCATATGCAAAATACTCTTCCAGAGAGCCAATCCCCTGAAACCCATATCCGTAATAATCCAGAATATACCCCGAGATAAGTCTTGCCGTTCTTCCATTACCATCTTCAAAAGGATGTATTGTTACCAACTGATAATGTACAATTGCCGCGATAATTAATGGATGATCATCCGTTGTATGAAGATAATCTTCCAGTTCCTTAAGTAACCCCGGAATATCAATATACTCCGGTGGTATATAATCTGCATTTCCACTTTGTGCATCATATACCGCAAACAAAAAACCCGGCGGCATTTGTCCTCTTAATCCTATTTTTTCCTTAGATGCCCCTTTCTCGACAATTGCCTGCACATCCATAATCATTTTCACATCTACTTTAACTTTTTCTTTTTGCTTCTTCTCTAAAAATGAAAGGGCCATAAAATAATTACGAACTTCCTGTTCAGGTTTTAAAAAATGCTTATGAGGATCACTTTCAATTGCCTCATCTACCTGCTTTTCCGTCAGAGGATTTCCTTCAATCTTGTTGGATGCATACGAACTTTTTTTCTTGGAATTCTTCCTTAGTTTATTCATTACAATTGCCGGTAATTCTACATTAGCAACACGAAAACGATTTTCTTCTATTGTAGTAATCTGTCTTAATATATCATTCGTCAGAACTGATTTTATCATCTATCATAGCCTCTTTTCATAAAAGTTATTTCTTTCATCTATAAAGCTATTATACTATATTTTTCACTATTTTTCACTATTTTTTCACTATTTTTCATTATCTCATTGCTGCACTCCTAACGAGTTAGAAATCTCCTTTGAAACATTTTGTTTATACTTATCTTTCCCCTTCCATCCTATACAAATATAAGATTGAAAAGCAAAAATAAATAATAAACGAAATTTTTAGACCTTCGGAGGTCTGCATCCTCCAAACCTGCGATACGACATCTCATCATTTTGATTAAAGACTGGTGACTTGCAAGTTTTCGACCATAGGTATTAGGAAAAACGTTCAGTTTGCATGAATAGCGTCTCTTCAAAATATATGCATCAAACTATAAAATCATCCTTTTTTATTCGCAGCATTATAATGCATCTGCGACTGCACCGTCTCGCCGAAGGCTTCTAACTCTTTAGCAGTGCAGCAGGCACTGCCACCCTGCTACACTGTTTCCAGATAGGCTTCCACAGCCTCGTCAAAGCTGTCATTGACACCGAAGATTGGTGTGTATTCAACCTCTGTATTGACCATAATCCGGTCAATCTTTGTAGACACTTCATCCGCTTTATTAATCAGTTGATTTGCCATGTTTTTCACTTTTTTCCGGTCAAAATCAATGACGGACACCCGCTTCAGGTCATAGTAGTACTGCATCTGATTTTTTTCTGCATTGAATGTGTAGTCCATGCCACGTCCCCGCTGTATTACTTCGCTGGAGCGGATATTACTCATATCACGAAACAGTCTGCTCGTACTCTGACGTCTCATATTGAGGTCAATCTGGGCATCCATGTCGTAGTCAAGATTCTTTTTTGCCGCGGTAATTGCTTTATAAAGCTTTTCCTTTTCATCAATCATGGCCACCAGAAAAGACACCAGTTGATTAACCTCAAAGGGGAATGGTCTGGAATCCGTCAACTCGACTACTTCATTTTCTGCGTCCGGATTTGCCTTTTTCCGCAAATGCTCAACGGTTATCTTCATTACATTCTCCTGCTGCCCCAGATAGCCGGCCGCGGTATCAATGACACTTGTTATTTTATTCTGAAATCTAAAAGCTTCTTTTAAGTTCATATCTTTCACCGTTTCCTTTCGAAATCATTTCTCATCTACAAACATCATTATAAAGGACTTTATTTCATAATATAATGAACACGCTGTTCCATTCAGCTTGACAGCCTGTACAAATTGTTTTATGATAAAGAATCCCGCAGAAATAATTCTTTTTACGGAGGAGGATTTACCATGCAAAACTTTCATTCTTTTGATGTAACCATTGATTCCAAGGAAACTGCCCGGCGAATTAAACAGTTAAGGCTGCAGCATCATTTGAGTATCTCTGATGTTCAGGAGATTTTCTCTTTTGAATCGGAACGCGGTATCCGTTACTGGGAATCCGGTAAACGTATCCCAACCATTGACAACCTGGTGGTCCTTGCCACTCTCTATAATGTACAAATAGAAGACGTCCTTGCTTTCTCCGTCAATGGAGAAGCAGGACGTCTTCCTGCTTATTTAATTTACCTCTTTTTTACCAAACTTTAACCCCTTCTGCATAGCAACTTTTCAGACCTGTATGTTATCCTATAAAACGGAGGAAAAAAGAAGAATGAATGAAGAAAAACTAACTTATAAAATGGTCAAAGAATCCGAAGTAGTTAATGCCTTTATCGAAAAAGGCAATGCAACCCTTGGCGTTCTCGGTTATACCGAACATTCCAAAAAACATGCAACCAAAGTTGCTGAGACTTCCGGTAAAATTTTACAGGCTCTGGGTTATGATGCCCATTTAGTTGAACTCGCAAAAATTGCCGGATATATGCACGATATCGGAAACTGTGTCAATCGCCATGACCATCCCCACAGCGGAGCAATTATGGCCTTTACCCTTCTGAATCGTTGGAATGTACCATCCGAAGATATTGCCATACTCGTCAGTGCCATTGGCCAGCATGACGAACGTACCGGTACCGCTGTCGATCCAGTATCTGCCGCATTAATTCTTGCTGACAAATGTGATGTTCGCCGAAATCGTGTCCGCAATCCGATTAAAGCAAATTTTGACAAACATGACCGTGTAAACTACGCGGCTGTATCTTCAAGACTCACTATCAATGCCGCAGAAAAAACAGCTAAATTAAAAATTGAGCTGGATGAAAACATCTGCTCTATTATGGATTATTTTGAAATTTTCATGCAGCGTATGCTCATGTGCAAACGTGCATCCGAATTACTTGGTTTAAATTTCAAACTCATTGCCAACGGTAATAAAATCTGTTAAAATACATCCCGGAGGGGATGACAAATGAAGAAAAAACAACAGCAATCCAATTGCGATACCTGTTTGTATTATATATATGATGAAGATTATGAATCCTATATGTGCGACATGGATATGGACGAGGACGAATACGCCCGTCTGCTTACCGACTCGCACTATAGCTGTCCTTATTACCAATATGACAATGAATATGCCATTGTAAAAAAACAATTATAGCGAAATTTTTTAAGCTTCTCTGGAAACAGAGAGGCTTTTTCTTTTACCCTCCATGATAAGAAAAATGTAAGAAACCCTACTGCTAAGATGTAAGATTCATGTCAGTCAATCCTCAGTTCTCTTCGATATAATAAAAATAGTAAAGGGGAAATGACTTATGAAAATTTTAATTTTAACAGGAAAATTTGGTATGGGGCATATGAAAGCAGCCCTAGCCATTAAAGAAGAACTGACAAAGAGCGAAGAAGCTCATGATATAGAAATTATCGACTGGATTGAATATCTGACACCCCATTGTGCCAGATATATTTACGGCAGCTATACATCTTTAATCCGCCGCAATACATTTTTCTATAACAGACGCTATATACAGCTTGAAAACAGCCATACAGACAGAAAGCCTGAACAGGCATTGGCCTGCTCTCTCCGGATGTCCCGTTTAATTCGTGAAAAACAGCCGGATTTAATTATTTCTGTTCTGGCCTACTGCTCCAAAGCGGTATCTTACTATAAAGCTATAAGTGGCTGCCGGATTCCATTAATCACCTGCATTACCGATATTACAGGACATTCCGAATGGATTAACCGCCATACCAATGCCTATGCTGCCGGTTCCGAAGAAGTCCGGGAATTTCTGATTCAAAAAGGTGTCTCCGAAGAACAGATTTTTATAACCGGAATTCCCGTCCGCGATAAATTCAAAGCATCTGCTTCGAAGACAAAAAGCCGTCCAAAACTTCTTCTTGCCGGCGGCGGCCTTGGCATCCTGCCAAAAAACCTTGATTTCTATAAATTACTCAACGCTTCTGTCCCTGCAGATATTACCGTAATTACAGGAAATAACCAGAAACTCCGTCAAAAACTTCAGGGCCGCTTTGACAATATTCAGGTCCTTGGCTATGTTGACAATATGGATACCTATCTTCATGAAGCGGATTTGATTGTCACCAAACCCGGTGGCATAACCACTTTTGAGGCCATTCACTCTGAAACGCCTATTATTGCCCTGAATCCAAAACTTCATCAGGAAAAATACAATGCTGATTTTATTGTACGTCACCATATTGGTGAACAATTAATGATTTTCGATGACTATCAGACCGTTATGGATATCGCCCGCTTTATAAATAATCCTGCCCGGATTGAATATTGCAAAAGCCATATGCGTTTTATGAAAGAACAATTGGAAGCCTGTCCATTAAATACGGTCATTCATGCCGTCACCCATACTTATATGTTAGGAGGAACTCTGCCCCATGAAAGATATAGTTTTAACTTTTGATGATGGTCCGGATAGTCGCTATACACCGGTCCTTCTGGATTTACTAAGATATGAAAATATTCCTGCCGCCTTTTTCGTTGTTGGAAATCATGCAAAGGCACACCCTGACCTTATCCGCAGAATGATAGACGAAGGGCATACCATTGGCAGTCATACCATGACTCATAAAAATCTTCTGCTTTCATCACCTTCCTATATTCACGATGACTTTGCCGCCTGCGCAGCGCTCCACAAAAATCTTACTGGCGAACCTTTGCACTACTTTCGTCCACCCTGGGGTATCAATACCCCTCTAACCGGAAAATATGTCCGCAAATACGGTCTGACCCAGGTCCTCTGGGATGTTATGGCACAGGATTGGGAAGCTCAGGCTTCTGCAACATCTATCGTGGAAAAAATCAAGACACGGGTTTTTGACGGAGCCGTCCTATGTCTTCATGATGCCGGCGAAGACACCGGTGGGGCCAAAGGAGCTCCCATGAAAATGATAGAATCCCTTATTTACATTATTCCCTGGCTCAAATCTCAGGGTTATCACTTTATCACCTTAGACCAATATATCGAAGGAGTGAATGCCCATGACATCCCGCAACGAAAAAAGAACCTCTTATGGGCGTAATATAATCATCCTTCTCCTCTTAACGGCGATAACTTTCGCCGTTATTCTTCGCGGAAATGACCTGGAACATTTTCTTTTGGCTCTGAAACATGCCAATATTTTCTGGCTGACAGGCGGCCTTGGCTGCATGTTCCTTTTTGTCACCTGCGAAGCTTTAAATATCCATAGCATCTCAAAAACCATCGGGCGACCCTTGACCATACCCCGCTGTGAACAATATGCCTTTATCGGATTTTATTTTAGTTCCATCACCCCCTCTGCCAGTGGTGGTCAGCCGGCACAGATGTATTACATGAAAAAAGACCAGATTTCTCTGGCCGATTCTTCATTAATTATCTTATTTATTGTTATGGTTTATCAGATTTCCATGCTGCTCCTGGCTGGCTGTATGTCTTTATTTCATCCCGGAACCGCCCTCGCTGCCGCCGGGCAGCTGCGTATACTCCTGCCCTTTGGCCTTATCGTCAACGGCTTCGCCGCTTTCACTTTCGCCTTACTTGTATATTCCGAAAATGCAGTAAAAAATATTTTTCACTTTTTTATTCATCTAGGTACCCGCCTTCATCTTGTAAAATCTCCGGAAAGTACTTGGAATCAGGCATTAAAAGGGCTGTCTCAGTATCAACAAAGTGGGTGTATGATTCGCCAAGAGCCCCGCCTTTTTTTCCGTGTACTGGCTACATCCCTCATTCAGCTCAGTGCTCTTTCTCTCGTTCCCTATTGCGTTTATAAAGCTATAGGCCTTCAGGGACACATGGCCGGCGAACTGATTACCCGCCAGTCTATTCTGACCATCTCCGCTTCAGCTATCCCTACCCCTGGAGCTGTCGGAGCCGCTGAATACGGTTTTCTTACAGCCTTTAAAGATATCTTCGGACCGGAAAACATAAAAACAGCCATGCTGTTAAGCCGGGGAATCAGTTTATATCTTTTCCTGATTATCAGCTTTTTTATCTGCATGGCTGTTCATCTTCGGACCACTAAACAAACTTAGTGGTCTTTTTTCTTTATCTCATACAAGTCTTTTCTCCGGTGTTTCAGCAATGGAAGCTGTTCACGTATTCCTATTTCCTTCTCCATGTCCAGTTCACATCGAAGCCGGCCTTCCTTTTCTTCCAGCTGGGATACGATTCTTCCCCACGGGTCTACTACCAGACTGTGTCCCCAGGAATGGTATTCTGCCGCCATATCACGGGCCGGTGCTGTACCAATAATATAAACCTGGTTATCCACTGCCCGGGACCGGAATAAAAGTTCCCAGTGTGCAGGGCCTGTTGTCATATTGAAGGCCGCCGGCACAATGATAAGTTCTGCTCCGGCATCCACCATAAGGCGGGCCAGTTCAGGAAATCGTAAATCATAACAGATGCACAGACCGATTTTACCAAACTCTGTTTCAAAAACAGTGATTTCATCACCTGCAGCCAGTGTATCCGACTCTCTGAAGTACTGTCCATCCTTCACATTGATATCAAAAAGGTGCATCTTTCGATGCTTTGCAATCTGTTTACCCTGGCGATCAAAAACATAAGCCGTATTATAAATATGACCATCTTCTCCCAGTTCGGGCACCGTCCCTGCCGACAGATAAACGCCATGTTTTCTGGCAAGGGCACTGCATCTCTGCCAGGTTTCTCCGCCTTCCTTTTCGGCATAGTCAGGAAAACAGGACGTCACATAGGGGCAACAGAACATTTCCGGAAAAGTCACTAAATCAACCGCTTCCAGCGATGCCTTCTCCATGAGCTCTTCCATCTGAGTTAAGTTCTTTTCTTTGCTCTCCCAGACGCTGGTCTGAAAGGCCATAATACGTATATTCTTCATAGGCTCATCCTCAACTAGACCTGACCTGTTTCATCCTGTAAGTCTTTGGTCTTTTCCTTTTGCTCCGTGTTAAATTCTTCTGCCTTCCGACGTTCCCATGCTGTTGATTCCTTGAATTCCGGTGGCTGATTCAGCACAACCTGTGGGAATGGAATATTAATATCATGTTTATCAAAGATAAGTTTCATTTCACGATTCAAATCGCGGAGAAGCTGGAATCTGTCACCCTCGGCACATTGAACCATAATACGAATATTAACACTGTTATCGCCAAGGGAAACAACACCCTTGTAGAAAGGACCATCCTGGATAGCCGGTAAATGTCTGCGGATATTCGGAAATTCTTCTCGAAGAATATTTTCTACACGTTCAAGAGATTCTCCATATTCAATGCCCACATCACACATAGCAAAGGAATGTTTTCGTGTCATATTTATAACACCGCTGACATTGCTGTT
The DNA here is from genome assembly GCA_009929615.1 of Clostridia bacterium. Lineage (GTDB taxonomy): Bacteria > Bacillota > Clostridia > Lachnospirales > Lachnospiraceae > Frisingicoccus. The sequence continues at coordinate 23,175 of SAAB01000021.1, forward strand.
ATTGATAATCTTAATATTCTTGCTGCCATCTTCAATCTTCGTTGTACGGACACCGATTTCTACAACCGTTCCCCGCCAGTCACCAACTGTAACAATATCTCCAACACGGAATTCACCTTCAAATATAATGAACAATCCGGCGATAATATCAGAAACCAGACTCTTGGCACCAAGGCCGATAACCAGTGATAAGATTCCGGCAGATGCAAGTAAGGTCGCTGTATCTACTCCAAAGAGTGCGAAACAGTAATACATGATTGCAATAACAGAAATATATTTGACAAAACTGCTGAGCAGACGGCAGACGGTTTCGCCTCGTGCTCCAAAAGTATTTGCCAGCAATTGAAGGATCTTTCTTACAATCATTGTCACAACACTGGCAACGCAGATAATCATAACACAGCTTGTAATCGCAAAGATATTAAATCCACGCTCCCACTTTCCACTGATAACATATAAGAAAATGGAACTCTGGTCGAAAAACTGCTGGCTGAATACAACCGACAGGCAGATAATCACTGCCATGACTGCAAAAATACCTTTTAATACTGTAAAGAACTTCTGCTCCGGTGTTTTTTCTCCCCATCCGATAGAAATATTGTCCCAGCGGCTTGCAGCAGATTCTGTTTTCTTCACACTTCCATCCGGCATGCGGACATCTATCATTCGTTCATCATTTGAACCATCATTTTCCGCTGTTTCTGTGGCATCCGGCTTCCGGCTGAACATCAATAAACAGCAAACAATAAGCAGACACAGGAAGCTGACACCAACAGCCATCATGGTTATTGGCAACTGTGCACCGGACATCTCACCTTCCGGAACAGCCACATAAATATAATAATGTTCAGACTCAAGGGAGGATGTATAGTAAGTTTCTCCGTCAATGGTTATATAGTCATTATATCCATCATGAAGTTCATTCTCATCCATACCATAGTCCAATACTTTTTTACCCTGCATTCTCTCATCCGGATAATAGGCAAAGGTCTGGTCTTCTTTATTTACCGCAAAAGCAAATCCGTTAACACCAACACTGACACCATCCAGTGCGGATTCAATATTTGTATTTTTCAAAAGATTTTCAAGACGTATCGGCAATATTCCGAGCTGGACAAAGCCATCCGCATTATCTTCTGCGTCAATCAGTGCAACTGCTATATACTGATAATATTCACCTGAAGCATCATCCGGCTGGGCCTCCTGAATAAAATATTCGGCACCATTCAGCATGATATTAAACTCATAGGACTGGTCCTCAGGATTATTACTGATACGGAAATTTCTATGTGGTGTATTTGATGCAATCTCCAAACCTGTTGAATCAAAAACATTGATGGAATGAATCTCCAGAATCTTGCTGAGTTCTGCTAAGTCCGTTTTATTTCTAAGTTCCGGTTTTGCGCTGAGCACATGGGCTGCAAAGCGGCATTTATTTAAATACCGGGTATTATACTGCTCTGTAATCAAGGCAACGTCCTCAGCATATACATCAATCGTCTGCTGCACCTCTGCCACCCGCTGGCTATTACTCATCGACTGACGGGACAGAGCAAATAAGGTCTGCATATAGAGGGAAATAATCAGAATACCAATTAACCCCACCGCTGATATGGTCATAATCTTACGACCAATCATTTTATTATAAAAGAATCTGCCATGGGATGTGTAGGAACCTTCTGAACCACCATTGCGTTCTTCATCAATCATTATAAAAATAGCATAGGCAATAACCAATGTCATAACCGCAAAGAATACAAAGAGGATAATTGCTACGGTCACATTACGTGATGCGATAATCTCTGATTCTAAAACGGCGAATACAATATAGGCATCCTCTGCTTTGGTTATGCCGCAGTACATACGCTCGCCATTAATGGTCATCCAGACGAATTTACCATCTTCTAAATCTTCTACAGCTACGCCTTTGTCTAATGCATCCTGGCCAATCATAGCCTCATCCGGATGATAAAGGAAGGTATAGTCGTATTCAGAAACAGCAAATGCATATCCGTCCAATCCGACACTGATATTACCAAGAATGCCTTTCCATGTGGAAATATCATTCAAAAGCAGATTCAGTTCCTCCGGACTCTGTTCAATAACAGCCATATGCTGGCTGTCAATAATTGCTCCGTAATAACGATAACACTGGCCCCCTGTCTTTACTTCAAAAGGCTGGGAAAGCTGTTTCGTCTTAAACACGGTCCGCAGCTGATTAAATCTGCTATATGTAAAATCTGCCGGTGAATCCTGAGCTGCTGCAACAACATTTCCCTGATTATCCAGAATAAGTACATTGTTTACATTTAAAAGCTCTTTATATTCACCCAGTTTTGCATCTGTATATTCAAAATCTGCACCCTGAATTGCTGCATATGCCATACTGGCTGCCTTTGACTTATAGAACTCATCAAAGGATTCTGTTGTCTGCTGTGCTTCTTCATCTGCATCCGCAATCAGAGCGCCCATCTGGCTCATCTTCTCCTGCGTATCTCTCTGCTGGTCCTTCACTGCTAGATTCGTCTGCATAACCGTCAGCAGAACACCCAAAAGGACAAGGCAGACAATTTCAATTCCAATCATGATAATTGATTTTTTCTTAAGTTTTTTAGACACCTTAATCCCCCCTAGTTCCACTTATCTACAAGCTTGTCAATGGTTCCGTCTTCTAACAGTTTATCAACAGCCGCTGCAACCGCCGAACTCAGCTCAGAATCCTTTTGTGTTGCTACGCCATACTGCTGTTCTGTAAATTCAACATCCAAAAACCGCCTGCTGTCCGTCAAATAGGTCTGGGCAATACAGCCATCCATACAAACGGCATCTATTGTGCCTTCTTCCAAAGCTGTATTTAATTCTTCATAAGAATCAATCTTTACAACTTCAAAACCGATATTCTCTTCCGGAACCTCTTCATCTGCTCCCGGAAGTAATCCCAGTTCCTGCATACGCTCTACAATCTGAGGTCCTGCACTGGAACCGGAAAGTACACCAATTTTTTTATTCTTTAATTCCTCAATATTCGTAAAGGTAGTTGATGTTTCTACCATAACTTTCAAAGTATCCGTATAGTAAGGTGCGGAGAAATCAAAATTCTCCAGCCTGGAATCTGCAATGGTATAGGCTGCAATCAAGCAGTCCACATCCCCATTCAGCAAAGTATCTTTACGGGTTTCCGGCTGAACCGGTGTGAACTCCACGTCCTTGTAACCCATCTCAGCCGCAAGGGCATTGGCAAGGTCTATCTCTAGACCGTAGTATTTTCCCGTAACCTCACTGTGGTAACCTAAATTCATAATATCATCCCGGACTCCAACTCTAAGAGTTCCGGACTTTGCCGCTGTTTGACTGCACCCGGTAAAATAGCCGTTAGCAGTACAGACAGGACCATAATCATAGCAAGCTTCTTTTTTTTCATCAGCATGTGCCCCCTCTTTAGTAACTGTCTATAACGTTCATAAAATATCTACGAATTAAAGGCTGCCTTATTACAGGCAGCCTTTTTTGCTTTATTTTACCTTCGGTAACTGTCCGATAGATGCTGCAAGGTCTGCGTCCGTTGGAATATAATCGCTCATCTCACCGTCGTTATACTTCTGATAAGCAACCATATCGAAATAGCCGGTTCCGGTCAAACCAAATACAATGTTCTTTTCTTCGCCAGTTTCTTTACACTTTAATGCTTCATCGATAGCAACCTTAATAGCATGGCTACTTTCCGGTGCCGGAAGAATTCCTTCAACTCTGGCAAAGGTTTCTGCCGCTTCAAATACCGCCGTCTGCTCCACACTTCTGGCCTCAAGCAGTCCCTGGTCATATAACTCAGACACAACAGAACTCATACCGTGATATCTAAGTCCACCTGCATGGTTTGCTGATGGAATGAATCCACTGCCAAGAGTATACATCTTAGCCAACGGGCATACTTTTCCTGTATCACAGAAATCATAAGCATACACACCTCTTGTCAGACTTGGACAGGATGCGGGTTCCACTGCAATAATCTTATAATCTGCTTCGCCACGAAGCATCTCCCCTGCAAATGGAGAAATTAATCCTCCCAGGTTTGAGCCGCCGCCGGCACAACCAATAATCATATCTGCTTTAATGCCGTATTTATCCAAAGCTGCCTTTGTTTCAAGACCAATAATAGACTGATGAAGCAATACCTGAGAAAGAACAGAACCAAGTACATAACGGTAGCCTTCCTGACTGACAGCTGCTTCAACAGCTTCTGAAATCGCACATCCAAGACTTCCTGTTGTGCCTGGGAATTCTTCATTAATCTTCCGTCCAACATTCGTATTCATGGATGGGGATGGTGTCACCTGTGCACCATAAGTACGCATAACTTCACGCCGGAATGGCTTCTGCTCATAAGAACACTTAACCATATATACCTGGCAGTCCAGACCAAAATAAGAGCACGCCATAGAAAGGGCTGTGCCCCACTGTCCGGCCCCTGTCTCTGTAGTCACGCCATTCAGCCCCTGTTTCTTCGCATAATAGGCCTGAGCAATAGCTGAATTCAGTTTATGACTTCCTGATGTATTATTACCTTCGAATTTATAATAAATATGAGCCGGTGTGCCCAGCTTCTCTTCCAGACAATAGGCCCGGACCAATGGTGACGGCCGGTACATCTTATAGAAATTACGGATTTCTTCCGGAATATCAAAATGTGCTGTTGTATCGTCTAATTCCTGCTTTGCAAGTTCTTCGCAAAAGATACCGGAAAGTTCTTCTAATGTTACAGGTTCTAAGGTTCCCGGATTCAAAATAGGTGCAGGTTTCTTCTTCATATCTGCACGCACGTTATACCACTGCTTTGGCATCTCCTGTTCTTCCAGATAGATTTTGTAAGGGATATCGTTCTTCATACTGTACCTCGCTTTTTATATTCATACTCATAATGATACCCCAGTTTTTGCACCAATGCAAGCCTATTTCAGTTTTGTATAATCTTCAATTGCAACCGGTTCACACCACTCTGTAGAACCGCCTTCCGATGGCACTTCTATAGCCAAATGAGCAAACCAGCTGTCCGGCGCCGCACCATGCCAGTGTTTCGTCTCTGCCGGAATATTCACCACATCTCCCGGATGAAGTTCTCTAGCTTCCTTACCCCATTCCTGATAATATCCCCGTCCTGCAGTAACAAGTAAAATCTGGCCGCCACCACTCTTTGCATGATGAATATGCCAGTTATTCCGGCATCCCGGTTCAAATGTCACATTTCCAATAACTACCTGTTCCAAAGACAGCATATTTAAATAACTCTGTCCAACAAAATACTGTGCATAGGCATCATTCTTCTCGCCTCTCGCAAATACGCTTAATTCCTCTGTGTTCATCTTTATACCTCCTGTTGACCTTATGTTTATTTTTTTGTTATAATGAATAAAGTTACATTTATATTTTATTCCTTGAAGTCCGCTTCAAGTCAATAGTGATTTTCATTTCAAAGAAAAGAGGTTTTACCTATGCTTTATACAATTGGAGAAATGGCTAAAAAATTAGAGGTTGCTCCTTCCACGCTTCGGTATTATGAAAAGGAAGGGCTGCTTCCTTTTGTTGAACGTTCCAACGGCGGCATCCGGATGTTTGGTGACAGAGGTTATGAACTGATGTCATTAATTGGCTGCCTTAAAGAAAGCGGCATGTCCATTAAAGATATCAAAATTTTTATCAAATGGATGGAAGAAGGCGATTCCACCATCGACCAGCGCTTAGCTTTATTTGAACGCCAGCGTCAGGCCACGCTCAAACAGATGGAACAGCTGCAGGAGACATTGGATACCCTGAATTATAAATGCTGGTATTATGAGACTGCAAAAAAAGCCGGCACATGTGCTGTGCATGAAAATATGACTTCTGATGATATTCCCGAAAACGTCCGTACAGCTTATGAACGTATGAAAGGTCATCTATAAACAACAGGCAGACAACGAATCTATCAAATCGTTGCCTGCCTGAATTTATTTTATCCTTCTACATCCTTTTCTTTCGTTTTTCCGCATACATAGCCCCATCCATCCTACTAAGAAATGTGTCTATAGAATCTGATTTCCGGTCATAAATACTATATCCCATCGAAAACTGAAGCTGATAATCTTTCTCTGCGTCCTCATTAAACTTTTTGGTATTTTCTTCAATTCTCTGAAGGGTATCTATGACTTCCTGTTCGTCTTCAATAAGCTTTACAACCACAAACTCATCTCCCGCAAACCGTGTAGCCAGTCCATCTTCTGAAACGGAATTTCGCAGTATATCCCCTGCGGAAGCGATGGCATCATCCCCAACCAGATGGCCAAATTCATCATTAATATGCTTAAAATGGTCAACATCTAATAAAATGCCAGCCAGCATTTTCTTAGAATTGGAGCGTTTAGATTCCGAATACAGATAGTGATTCAAATACTGCCGGTTATACAAACCGGAAAGGACATCTATACAGGAGGCCTCATTCTGTACATTGACATATAAAGATACCAGTGCTACTGCCACACCTATCCACACCAGAGAAAGCCCATAAAAGAAAAACTGCAGCAGACTTCCCAAAAGAATCGGCACCATAAAGATAATAGCCGGAAGAAACAGATACTTTTTTACTTTATTCCGATAACAGTATATCAGCACAACACCATAAGCCAGATAGAGATAAGTAAATATGTAGGGAATAATATAAAGCCCTGTCCGCTGGTAAATATTATTCTCTGTAATATGGAAAAATACTGGTGTAAAGAGATTCACAATGCTCCCCACACTGATTAAAAATGCCGGAATACCCACAAAAGGATAAATCCTTCTTAATCTTTTTCTATCTGAAAAAACTTTAAAATCCGCATATATTGTCCACATGAACGCAAAACAAATATTGGCTATGTATAAAATCGCATTTAAAATCACTCCAAAAGTATGATAACCCGGAAGTATTTTGCCATCAATATAAAATGCCGCTGATTCTATAAAACACTGAAGAATCGTGCATGCAACCATAGCATAGAAAATCTTGTCATCCAGAAGTCCGTACCGCGTGTTTTTATGTGAACTAAGTAATAATATAATTAACAGCATAATCGCTGTTCCATTTGCAATAAAAATTGCCGGCAGGTTTATCAAAGCATCTCCTCCTCTCACATAATCCCGTTTATTATACCCCATTCCCGAAGTATTTACCAGATTATAAAGAAGAGATTTTCACTACATATGTGCCAACTGCTTTTTAATCTTGCCACCGTCATTTCCATGTCCTGCACTCTTTTGAAAAAGCTTTGAAAACAGGACAATACTTGCCAGTGCAATAACCGCCCCGATAATATTTGCCACAATTCGAATCAGTACCGCCTGGTTCGCCGGAAATATCAATGCCGCTGTAATCAGAGCACTAAAGGAATTATAAATCGTCTTAATAAAATAAGATGAAATGAACATTGACATAAAGCCGGCCAATAAAATTACCATAGTCTGATACTGGAACGGAACCAGTGTTTCAAATAACATAAATACTAGCACACTGCCAATAATTGTTGCAGGAATTCGGTGCATTGCCCGTTTTTTATACTCAGCAGCTAACGGTGTGCTGAGGGACAGAATGGTCAAACAAATCCACATGGTCTTTGGGAAATTTACCAGGTCCCCAACCAGCATAACGAAACTGAGCGTTGCAACCAGTCGTATGTACCACTGGGTTCTGGTCGAATCAATATGCTGTTCTGAAACCAAATCTTTAATTGTCCTTTTATGAGGTTTTTTACTGTGAATCACATAATAAAGAGCTGCTATTAAAATACCGCCAATCAGCAGGCTTATCCATCGTTTCTGAAAAACTGCACCGGTAACATCATAGCCCTGTATCATGATATAGCCCATAGTAAATGGCAGATGTCCCGTCTTTGATAAATCGTGACCGGAAAGAAGCATAATCAGTGTCAAAGCTGCCACATTCACAACAAGGCCTATCCATGGATTTATTAAAGACAGCTTCGGTGCAAATGCCAGCACTGCAAACAGCAGGACAATACTGACCGCCGCCTGCCGGGCATCATACCCTAGGTCGGCTCCCATCAGGATAAGAAGGCCTGCAAGCAATACAACACCTACAATACTGTTTTCACTTCCACACAGGCTGTTATAACCACTGATAAAGGCTACACAAAATATAAATAACGGTAATTTTTTCAACACTGCAGCCGCCGCCTGTTTCACTTTATTAGAATCCATTCTCTTCACCCTTTGCATTTTTTATTTTTAGCAAAGAGGAATTATACTCCTTATTTTATAGCTTATCAATCACTTTTTTGTAAGGCATAATCATGCCCTCATTCATTTTGCTTCCCATTTTTTCTTTAACCTTTGGTGATGATAACAGTGCACCGACGGCATACATCTTCAGCATTGTACCTTTATTCTTCTGCGGAAAATCATACTGATGATGTGCTTTATAAAAAGCATGGTCCGCTTTCATCATTCCCTGCATTAAATAAATCAGGTCTCTGAAAATCTTCATTCCACCGACACCATAAAAATTCTGTGGTGGCACATACTGATAACGAAGTGCATAGTCCAGGGTTTCGGCAAGACGGTCAATAGCTTTATCCGGCTCTGTTTCATCCGTTGCCACCCCTGCCAGAAAGTTCCCACCAACCTGTGCTCTGGCCTCAATAACCATTTGTAGATTTGGTTCCTCACTGTATTTTCCGCTTACCAAATATCCCATCGGCATTCCCATAGTCACCGTGCGATGGCCATTGCAAAATTGCCGATCATCATACATTTTAAATAAGGAGCCCATGGAATGGTCCCGAATAGAAAAGGCATATACAATCGCATCCGCACACTGGATATGATTACGCAAGAACCGGTCAAACCCATCTGTATAAATACATTTTCCTGATACTGCACAATTAAAACATCCAAGACATCCGCCACGAAACGGGTATTTTCTCAGATTCACGACACGGCTCTTCTGGGGAAGCACCGCCCTGAAACGCTGAATCATTTTTCGTAATTGAATATTTTCCGGTGCACAATCTGTAATGATGACAATATCACCGAATTTCTCTTTGTCTTTATCTATCTTCAAACCATGCACTGCCTGAAGCTGGTTTCCTGTATTGTCCGCTGCAGATAGTGGTTCAAAGCTGTTATTTTCTGTACACCACTGAAGGTATCGCATAAAATCCTCTGCCTGTCCCTGCCCTTTTTCCGTAAGCAAATCATCCATATCCGCAGAAAGCCCCTGGATAAATTTCATTTTCAGGTCTTTGCAGTTATCCTCAATAAAACGATGTGCCGTTACATCATAAAAATGTTTAGAAGTCGTTATCTGGCTGACAAACTTACCTTCCACTTTTACCTTATTTTCTTTCATCAGTTCAATAAACCGGTGCAGCTGACTTGGCACTAAAAAAGTATATACCGGATAGGAAAACAGAATTAAATCTGCGCCTTCAAGAGCCTCTGCTGCACGAGAAAAGTCCTTTTCCAGCAGACGGATACTCTGCCCCGCCTGGATAATATCAAACTTATGCTCTGGAAACAGCTTTTCCAAATAGAGTACTGTCTGTAACGTTATACTATATTTGCCCTTAGGGCTTCCATTGATTACTGTAATATTCATATTGTACCTCCATCCTTATTTTTTTATTATACCACTTCTGTGCAAATCCTTTATACCTATAAAAAACTTGCAATATCCCTTGTTTTTTCTTATAATGAAACTATACTTGTTAACGGAAATAATATCTACATACGTGGTGTTGATTATGAAGAAAAAAAGAAAATTGAATGAATCGGGTTTTTCCCTGATTGAGTTGATTATTGTTATTGCAATTATCGCAATACTGACTGGCATTATTGCACCAGCCTATATACGATATGTTGGACGTTCAAAAGTTGTTGCCTGCCAGGAGAATCGACGACAGACTTATAATGAAGCTTATACGAATCGTATTGGCGGCGACTTTGACAGTTTAGAGGCATCACTGACTGCATCCGTTGCCACTGCGAATGAAAAGAAAGCCTGCCCAACGGGCGGTACATATAGCTTTGTACTATCTGACGATGGTGAAACCGGTTATATTGTCTGCAGCGAACACGGCGGCGATGCCGGTGATAATGGTGACGAGCCAACACCCGGTCCGGATACACCTTCCGGCGGCGGTTTAGTTGCTGATGGAAGTAATACCGGCGATACAGATTATGAAAAGGCTGTTTACAATCTGTTTTCCAACGGCTGGTCTGAAGCAACTTTGGAAGATGGTAAGGTTTCCTATAAGAAGATAGGTGATTTCCTTCTTGTTTACGAGCTGGATAAACTTACGAATCAGCAGGTAACAGACTTTGCAGAATCACAGAATGCTACCCTTATTCAATTTGATGGAAATAAACTGAATATGAAGTATGACTCTGACTTTAATGATTTAATGGCCGAACAGAACTTGGGCGGATATACCATTAAAGAAGTTAATTTCAATTCTGACCATCAGTTAGTTTCTGTAAAATATAAGGACAAAAACAACCACGAATACACATATTATGAATAACTTTTAAATATAAGGAGTTAATTTTGCTCAGCAGGATTAACTCTTTTTATTGCCACAGAACAGGGAGGATTTATCGATGAACATACAGATTTTCGGAACCACGAAATGCTTCGATACCAAAAAGGCAATGCGTTATTTCAAAGAACGCAGCATCAAGTATCAATTTATAGATTTAAAAGAAAAAGGACTGAGCAAAGGTGAATACAACAGTGTCAAACAGGCCGTCGGCGGCCTTGAACAGCTTCTGAATCCCAATGCCAAAGACAAGGATGCTCTGGCATTAATTAAATATATCGCCGATGAAGATAAGGATGAAAAAGTCCTTGAAAATCAAAAGGTTTTAAAAACGCCTATTGTCAGAAATGGCAGACAGGCCACCGTTGGCTTCTGTCCGGATATATGGAAAACCTGGAATTAAAAACAGCAAAAAGGATGCCGTTCGCCTGAACAGCATCCTTTTTTATGCCCTTATCTTGTTAATATATAAGAACCTGTGTTTAAGTTATTGCCCTCTCCTCCTGCATAGAAGTTTATATCCCGGTCAACAATCATTTCAACCGAATCCCCATTGAAGATAAACTGAAGATTTGTAAATTTAAATGAAATATCCTGATATTCATCAGATACATTATAAATTCTATATGTATTCCCCGAAATATCTGCTGTGGATAAATCCATAGTATAGTCTGTTTCATAATATTCCTGCTCATTATTCAGGAACCAACATCCTAATGTTAATCCGCCATCTGCCGTTGACAACTGATAACGGACATGATCACCCTCGTAATAAGACCAGCCATCATACTGGGCTAAATCTACACCCTGTGGGGCCGCCTCTGAAGAAGGCTGGGTCTCTGGCTGCGAAGCATTTTCCGTTTCCCCGGCACCATCTGTCACAGATGCTTCGTTCTGGGATTTCTCTGCAGGACCTGTCCGCTCGTAAAACGAGTCTACCCTCGTACCAAGTTCTTTTTCATATTCACTCAGATATTCTTCCGGCATCCAAAAGAAAATTGTCCCACCCCATGGATCATTAAAAACCTTGTTACAAGCATCGATTTTAGAATATCCATCATCAACATCTAATCCCCAACTTGCATTCTGGCTGGCCCGCTTTACAACATCGACATTATGTTCCTTTGAAGTGATTCGAATCTCCACTGTCTGGTCGTCTACAGCCGTTATATTAAGAACCACATCCGAGCCTATATCCGTCGATGTATACTGGCCTTCGTAATCTCTGGCAGAAGTTATATCACCATTTGACGAAACAATATAGTAATTTCCCTCTTCAGGAGTCTCTGACTCTTCAACCACCGTTTCTTCGACAACAGTCTCTGATTCTGCTTTATTACTATTATTATGAATCATTATTCCTGCCGCTGTTCCACCAATAACTGCAACTGCTGCAATTCCCACAATCATTTTAGTTCCAAAAGCTTTTCCTGTCGTACCGGCTGCTGCCTTTGCTCCACTTTTTACCGCCTGAGAAACAGCTAATTTACCAACGCCACTTTGCACTGTGGAAGATAATACTTTCCGTAAAACAGCCTGTGAAGCCATCTCTGCAGCATAGGCATTCTGATTTTTGAAAAGTAATAACAGGAATGGCATTGGTGCAAGAGAGTAGAGATTTGTTCCCTTCTTCTTGAGGTCTTCAACCTGAGTCTCTATTTTCTTTCTTCCATAATTTAACCGACTCTTTATAGTTCCCTCTGTAACACCCAGTGTTTCAGCAATTTCTTTAACAGAAAGCCCTTCATAATAATGCATGGCGATAACAACACGCTGTTCAGCAGGCAGAACATCCATGATTTCTTTCATCAACCGTGCTGTTTCTTTCCGATCAATAACAACCTCCGGAAGGTTTGCTGCATTATCATCTTCAAATTCAACCACATCTTCCGAATCTGTAGACATCTGGGAAAACATCACAGGTTTAGCTTTCCGCAAGTAATCAATAGTTCTATTATGGGCAATTCTCTTTATCCATGCTCTGAATTTGGCTGCATCCTGTAACTGTCCAAGACTTGCAAAGGCCTTTAAATATGTATCCTGCAGAATGTCCATAACTGTATCTTCATCTTTAATCATGCTTTTAACTGTGAAATAAACATTATTGTAAGTACGATTGTACAGTTCTGCAATAGCCTCCTGATTTTTTCCTTTTGCATCCTCTATAAGCTCTTTTGTAAATTCCTGAGGTGCACCACACTTGTCGCAAAATTTTGCCTCTGCTGATATTTCAGCATTACATTTATAACACTTCATCTTTTCCCACTCGCTTTCCTAGTCATTTTATACTGCCTAGACGCAGTAAATGAATGACAGGTTTTATAAATATTTATTTTTTTCATGCAAAACACAAGGGCAGTCACCTGCCCCTATGTTTTTCTTTTCTCTTCTGCTGTTTCAGTTCAAACTGAAATAATTTTTCCGCTTCCTTTTCTTCTTTGGAACGAACTTTTCTTTCAATCTTCCCCTGCTCCTGTTGAAGCTTTAGAGCCTGTTGTGATTTTGTTCCAATTCCCACACCTGCAAGTTGTTTCTTAACTTCCCGCTGGCGGCGTTTTGGATTCACCCGCTCCTTTATCGGCTTCCCGGAATCAACAGCCGGACTCCATCGAAGTACCTCGTATCTTTCTAAAATAAATTCCTGAATCTCATAATCCTTTGGTTCGGCTCCAAATGTTACTTTGCACACCTGCATCCTGCCATCGGATTCCTTTTCAAAAATCCCTACCCAGAACGGGTCTTCAAAAAATACCTGCAGACTTCCTGACACTTTGTCCATTAAAATCCCTCCTTTAAGATTAAATGAACAAAGAATGGACAACCAAGGAGGCAGGTTACTGACAATATATTTTATATTGCTCCCGGACTACCTACCGGGACGTGTTTTTATCTTTGTACTCGCATTATAGCGCGTTTATCTTATTTATTATTAAGTTCTTTTGCTAAGGTATTATACAGTATCTGCGTATCAATAGGCTTTGCAATATGTCCATTCATTCCAACGGCTAAAGCTGCACTCACATCTTCTGTAAAAGCATTGGCCGTCATCGCATAAATCGGAATATTCTTCGCATCCTTCCGGTCCAGACCACGAATAACCTTCGTTGCCTGATAACCGTCCATCACTGGCATCTGTACATCCATCAGAATGACATCATAAGTTCCTTCCGGAGTACTATTAAACATCTCGACTGCCTTTTCACCATCTTCCGCTGTATCTACTTCCATATTAACAAGCGCTAATAACTCGGTTGCTATCTCCCGGTTCAACTCATTATCTTCCGCAAGAAGCACTTTGTGTCCTGTAAAATCAAAGTCTGTTTCATCTGCAGTCATCTTTTTATATTTGCCGCCGGAAAGCAGCATCAATACATTAAATACGGTAGACTGGAACAGTGGTTTCGTCACAAACTGTGTAGCCCCCGCTGCTCTGGCTTCTTCTTCCACTTCAGATAAATCATAGGCAGAAATAATAATAACCAAGGCGTCATCATGATACAGTTTACGAATAGCCCGTGTCACATCCAAACCGGAGATTCCCGGCATCCGCCAGTCTACAAAGCAGACGTCATAGCCACTGCCTGCGTTATAGGCTTTATTCAGCATATCGACTGCCTCTTCTCCCGAATGGGCCACTTCATGCTCAACACCAATACGATTAAGAACCGTTGATGTATATTCTACAGATTCGTCATCATCATCAACAATTAACGCACGAATTGATTTTAATTTTTCATTATTATCTGCTGCTGTCTGTTCGCATAATCCAAATGGAATATCTGCTTTGAATGTAGAGCCCTTGCCTTTTTCACTTTCAACAGTGATTTTCCCCTGCATCATCTCAACCAGGTTCTTTACAATAGAAAGTCCCAATCCACTTCCACCATGTTTCATAGCGGTACTTGCTGTTTCCTGCTCAAATGGCTGGAATAATCTGGCCTTCATATCCTCTGTCATACCACAGCCTGTATCAGCCACAGAAAAATTCATATAGACCTTATCCGCTGTCTTGGAACGTTGTGTAACAACAACCTTTATTTCGCCACCAACCGGTGTAAACTTCACCGCATTTGACAAGAAATTCAATAAAATCTGATTTACACGCAAGGCATCACCAATCAGTTTCTCTTCGGTCACGTCCCGAAGTTCCATACTGAACTTAATTCCCTTATCCTTACACTGGGAATAGTATAATGTGGTAATTCCGGTCAGCAATTCTTTAAAATCAAAAAGATTACTTGCAATCTTCAGTTTATCACTCTCTATCGCCGACATATCCAATACATCATTGATAATATTCAAAAGCACCTTAGATGAAATCGTAATCTTATCCAGATACTCTACAACCTTTTCTTTCTCATCAATCTTCACCTTCGCCAGGGTCGTCATGCCCACAATGGCATTCATAGGTGTTCGAATCTCATGGCTCATTCTGGCAAGGAACTGACTTTTCGCAGCATTCGCCTTATCAGCCTGAGAAATAGCAATGGACAACTGGCTGTTCTTTTTCGATAATTCTTCATTCTGTCTGGCTTTTAAACTCCTGGAATGCTCCAGTAATAAGAAGCATATAACCGCTAAAAATGCCAGAACAATCAGCATCCATCGATATTGATATGCAAAATCCAGCAGGCTCAGATGATACCTGTTATTGGATACATTGCTGATAACAATACTGTTCAGTTCCTGTTCTGTAATCATTCCAATACATTTATCAACAATGGAAATAAAACGCCCGTCAGACAGACGTTCATTCATATCACTATCCACATCAGAATAAATGAGGGTCGCAACACACATCTGGTCCTCAAGACTCTGGGCCGGTATGACACTCAATTTCTGATACTGTGGCTTCGACATCAATGGCTCAATAACATAGCGATTATCCATCAATAAATCAGCATCGCCCTTAATGACTGCCTCAAAGCATTCTTCTACCGTTTCGTATTTTTCAACCGTAAAATTCGGATATTCTTCTAGAATAACAGAATCCAAGGAAGCTGAACCCGTCGCAATAGCCAATTTCAGTGCACTGTCTTCAGAAAGTGTTACATCCTCCGGAGCAGCAAAAACCTTCTCCGAATTGAGATATGGTGAAGATAACAGCATATTTGGCGTTGACGCATTCACATTATTATATTCTACATTTGAAATAACATTAATTCCGTTCTCCCTTAGGTAAGCAGATGTCACATCTTTTGCCGGAAGCGGAACATAGTTGAACTTAAAACCTGAGAGTTCTGCAATCCGATCCAGAACAGCTCTTGTAATTCCGGCAAACTCACCGGTTTCTTCATCCGTATAGGATAAGGGTGAATGATTCACCTGATACCCCACAGTAATTTCGGGCATAGCATCTATATACTGCTGTTCTGCATATGTAAACTGGGAACTTCCATAAAGACCAAAATACTGTGACATAAGTTCCGTCTGATAAGATGGCTCATTCAAAAGGAGACGTGTCATAGCATTATCCAGCTCTGTTCGAAGTTCATTGCTGCCCTTAGGCATAATATAATAACTTGCCATTGGCGAAAATCTTCCAAGCAGTGTCAGGTCATTTGCGGCAAACAGGATATTCGTAACAACCGCATCTACTTCTCCCGTACGAAGTGCTTCAAGGACCTGCGTCATGTTATCAAAATACGTAATATTCTTTGGTTCAAAATGATTCTGCTGCGTATACTCATCTATGAATTTCTGAGTAAAACTGCTGCTCTCATAATCCACGGCCGCAAATGTCATCTGGGCCATAGCCTCAAAATTCTCAAACCGGGTATCGCCATAGGCGCCATCCTTCATCGTATACACCGCTGCACTCTCTGTGGCCATGGTATATGCCGAATAATCAAACTCTTCTTCCAGATAATCCCGTTTCTGTACCGGTGCAATTAAATCAATCTTCCCATCACGCATCTGCTGGCAGGCATCCTGAAAATTCTCTGCCTCAACATACTCATATTTCCAATGGGTTGTCTGGGCAATCTTCTCAAGATATTCAATGTTATACCCTGCAGCCTCACCATTTTCATCAAAATACTGGAACTGTCCCAGCGGAAATACCGCTACACGCACGGTCCGCTGCTCCACAGCAAATACCATTACTGGCAAAATACCTGCCAACATAATAATCATTAATAAAAAGGCGGTCACTCTTTTTATTAATCCATTCCTACCCCTCACTCTTATGCCCCCTCGCATGTTCATCTATCCGTTCTACTTACTGATAATCCTATTTTACCACCATCAATTAAAATATACTAGAAAAATGTCTTTCATATCTTACGATATTCCCCGGCCCTTAATGCTTCATCCAGCTTCAAGTCTCCAATAGCCATCCTTTTTAAATAGACCACATAACAGCCAATGTGACGCATCATCCGCTTCACCTGATGCTTCTTTCCCTCAGAAATGGTCAGAAATCCTGCTGTCACGTCCTGCCTGTGTAGATTTCGTTTAACGGCATGGCAGCCATCCCTTTCCATTTCCTTCTTCAATTCCGTATAAAGACCACTTTTTACAATTTCAATTTTAGCCGGAGATGTCCGCTCTTCCTCTCCGATGTCCATCCCCTGCTGAATTGCCTGAATTCCTTCCGCATCAATAGCGCCAAACACCCAGAAATAATAAGTTTTTTCCACGTGCTGTCCCGGGTCCATCAAACGATGATTCAAGTCACCGTCATTGGTGATTAATAAAAGCCCCTCCGTGTTTCTATCCAGCCGTCCCACGGCAAAAAGCCCCGTCGTGTCAATATCCTTAAAGTAATCAAATACTGTCGGATATTCTGCATCACTTTTTGCAGTGACACACCCCTGGGGCTTATGAAACATATAACATACTCTTTCAATACCGGATATTTCTTTACCCTTATGGCAGATGATATCCCTGTTCTCATCAATCTCCAGAGCCGGTACCCGAACCACCTCGCCATTGACAGTGACTTCGCCATTATAAATACCGGCTTTTACCTTCTTCCTTGTCCCCGCCTGCGCAAGGGATAAATACTTATCTAATCGCATAATGCTCTACTGTCCTATTATCCATCCCAAGCAGCCTCCCAAAAGTCCACACAAAGCTATGTACATAACGGTTCGTATCCGGTTAAAATATTTCATCTCTTTCTGTTCTCGATTTTTCCTGAACTTTTTTAGAATTGCTGCAATTACAGCCCCAACAAAACCCGGAAATATACCCGTTCCCAAGGCTGCAATAATAAGCAGAAAAATGTTAGTCTCTCCGGGTCCGCCACTCATCATAAAATCTGCCATCACAAGACTTGCAACCCAGGCAATGCCCTGCAAAACAACACCCATGCCCATACTGTCACCAAAAGGCATACCCTCTTTAAGGGTCATGTAAATCTGAAAATCACCACACAAAATCAAAAGACCATACAGCAGTAAGAGAGCCAGCAATGCAGGAATACCTTTAGTTGATATAGAATCTGTCATCATCTCAAACATCCCACCTGTCCACATTCTGAAACTGGCATAGCAGAATGCACCGCCCAGGATAACGCCGCCAAATCCAAGAGCCACTCCAAGTCCGTCAAAATCACCGCCGGGAACACCAAAACCTATCGGTGGTTTACTGTATCCAACCTTTTTGCCATCCATCCATATATCACCGTCTTTATGGATTTTCCCTCTTTTTTCGCCCTCAATCCATATCTCACCGTCGGGTTTCTCTCTGCCGATCTTTTTCCCTTCAATATAAATATCACCATCTTCATGGAGTTTCCCTATCTTTTTTCCGTTCTCAAAAATCTCTCCATCCTCATAAACCCTATATTGATGGTTATTCCCATATCTGATTTCAGCCTTCATGTCTATCACATCCTTTTGCCCCTATAGTAACATGATGCCACGTAAAATTTGTTTTATCAAGCCTATTTTAAAACTAAAAAAGAGGAAAGAATTGCTTCTCTCCCCTCTCTGATTATTCGTCTATATCATCAAATTCCGCTTCGTCCAATATCTCATCAAACCGGTCAATCACGGCTTCGTACTCATCATCATCTAAGATATCATCTAAGACAGGGTCTCCATCCTCTTCCCAATAACGATAGAAATATGGGTCATCCTGAAGTTGTTCGCCGTTCTCATCAATTGGCAGCAATACAATATATCCTTTATCCTCTATATCGAATTCACAGATTACCGCACATAACAGTTCACTTCCGTCATCCCCTGTCAATGTAATGGTATCATGTTCAAATTCATTCTTCTCTGTACTCATCGTCATTCCTCCCTTATTACGGATTAATTTTTAATACCTTTACTGTATCAGACAGCCGCCTATATTGCAAGAAAAATCACCGGCCACAACGGACCGGTGATTTCATTAAATTTATTATTTTTCGTCTGACTTGGTGAACTTGCCGGCAAGGTCTTTGAGACCTGATAAATCGCCATCCTTAAGGTCTTCGATAACATCGCCAACTTTATCTTTAACGACATCCTCTACTTTGTCTTTAACAGCTTCTTCAACTTCTTTAATCTTTTCTTCTCCAAATAAATCTGTTACTTTCATGTAATAAATCCTCCGATTTTTCTATGTTTTCTTTTATTATACGCCCGATTTATTTATCTCACAAGATTGTTTCCTTATTTTTTTGAATTCATTTCCATGTTTTAATTCATATTTAAGCCACTCATATTCATCCTCTGTCATGTCATTGAGTTTGATATACTGGATGGCATCATTTTTATCATAGCCGATTTCGATTCGCTCTTTGGCAAATACTTTTTCTATTTCTTCTTCGCCAAAATTAATCCATATTTCCTTTTCGTTATAGATAACTTCAAAATCCTGACTTGCAAAAACACCCCGGGCTTCTGTTACTACCCTAGCATCTCTTTTTACTTTTTCCAAGTGACCTTCACGTTCCCATCCAGAATACATAACTACTATATACTGTATCTCTTGATGCTCATCCACCATCATATCCATATTTTCACCTTCCTTTTTTTCATTATACTATAAAATCACTCCATATCCATAGCGAAAACAAATTTCATTTCGGCCTGTGATATCCTTAAATCATCAAAAACAAACACGTTCATTTCAAGGAGGAATTTATTATGAAAAAGAGACTTGTAAAATTAGCAGCAGTGATTATGTCAGTGATTTCTTTATTACCTATGGGTGTATTTGCAGACGAGCAGACAGCTCCAATACCAGAACAGATTTCAACCGTTGAAGATATTGTAGGAACATGGGTAGATGACCCCGAAGCCAAACAGCCTCATATCTATGAATTCTGGGAAGAAGATGGCAAATTAATGTACACCCATTATCAGATTTGTCCTGGCAACGGCAGTGGTGTTGCTACAAAGAAAACTTACACAGAATTTGAATACCGCAGCGGCGAAGCCATTCTCATGGGTCATTGGGGTTCTATTAACTGTCTGACCGGAAATAACGGTATGGTTTATTCAAGTTTCTACCATGATAATAAGGAGCAGACATTAATTGATGCTGTTGATGGCAAAACAACCTATCATAAAGTAGAGAATTTTAAATACACATTGAAATAAAAAAGCAAAGACTATATAATTATTACAGTTCATTACCCTTTAAAAAGGGAAATCAAAGAGGAGCAAACGACTATGAAAAAATCATTATTACTTTTAACCTGCCTATGTATTGGTGTATTTTCTTTAACAGCCTGTGGCGGAAAAAAAGATTCCACAAACACACTTGCCTACCAGGAATCTCTAAGAAAAGCCCAGACGGAAACGAGTACAGTTGCTGAAACACCTGCGGCTACAGAAACACCAGCCCCAGTCGAAACACCAGCAGCTGTTGAAACGCCCGCACCAGAAGTGGCAGAAACCGCCTATGTTGAACCAGGCGGCGGCGAAACCGGTGCTTATTCCGACGGTCAGACCGCACCTATGCCGGAACAGGTTTCAACCCTTGAAGATATTGTTGGGAAATGGGTAGATGACCCGAATGCAACACAGCCTCATATTTATGAGTTCTGGTTAGAAGGGGACCAGTTAATGTATACACATTATCAGATTTCTCCCGGTGATGCCAACGGTATTGGGACTTCAAAAACCTACACAGAATTCGAATATCGCAGCGGCAAAGCAACACTTATGGGTCATTGGGGTGTCGTTGATTGTTGGGAAGCCGATGATACCAGCTACTCCAGCTTTTATCACGACCCGCAAACACAGACTTTAGTTGATGCCGTAGATGGCCAGACAACCTATTATAAAATGGATGATTTTGAATACACTTTGAAATAAGGAGACTAACTATATGAAAAAGACATTATTAACCTTAACCTGCTTATGTTCTGCTGCACTTTCTCTTACCGCCTGCGGTGGTGGACAGCAAAAAACTACCGAGACTTCGGCAAGTGCAACCGTTGAAGCAACCACCGTCGAAACAGAAACAGCTACTGAAGTTCCCGCTGTCAGCTTAAGCGGAACAACCTATGTCGAACCAAACACAGGCGAAAGATACACATTTGAAGATTCTACTTTAGTACATACGATTATGCCTTATTGTGGTGATGGTTTAGAGTCCCTGGATACCGAAGCTCCCCCGGAGATGTCCAGGTACAACTACACAATGGACAGCAGCAACTTAACTTATTCCGATAATGCCTACGACTATATTCTCAATGACGCGGGTGATTTGGAATTGACAAAAGACGGTCAGACAACTATTTTCAAGAAGAAAACAACCGATAAGCTGGAATACCCAAGTGATATTATGGGCAAATACTTTGTCGCTGATAATCAGGAGATTTGCTTCTTAAATGCGGATTCCATGACTTTCACTGTGGATGGTGTGCCGGAACCGGGTTCCTGGAGATATACCCTGAATGGTGACGAAATGCGTATGTATGTTATCAGCAGCGACAATGACTTTTACATGCCTTTCTCTCTGAATGAAAATGGTTTTACCCTTGGCACTCTGGAATACGTTTATACAGGTGATATGGAGGTCCCAATTACAGATATAACCCAGTAAACTTAATTACTCAAAAGGCATCATGCTTTTTTACGCATGATGCCTTTTTTAGTTTTTATCATCAGTCTAGATTATCAATGGCATACTGAGCTTCTTCTGCGGTAAATTTCTCTCCGTATTCTGAAATCAGCTGGTCATAGATAGCACTCGGAGACATACTCATATTCTCCTGATAACTTTTTGCTTTCTGCAAGGCATTCTCCTTCCAATCCATCTGAACATTATCAATAGCATACTGGGCCTCTTCTTCCGTAAATGCCTCACCATATTCAGAAATTAACTGGTCATAGATTCCCTGCCTGGACATATTCATTGTCTTCCCATAATCCTCTGCCTTTTCCAAAGCATTGCTGTTCCAATCGGCTTCAAGGTTATCCATTGCATATTGTGCAGCCTCCGGTGTAAACTTTTCGCCATATTCTGAAGTGAGCTGCTCATATATTTTCTGCTTAGACATATGCATCATATCACTATAGCTTTCTGCTTTTTTCAGAGCCGATTTATACTCTGTTGGAACATTATCCTCCGGCTTTGTCTCCGCCTCGGTCTGGGCTGCAGCCCCCGAATTACTTTGTGTCTTCTTACTTCCCCCACCCGCAAGTGCACCAATGACTCCTAAAATAACGATAACTGCAAAAATGATAATAATAATTTTTAAACAACCGCCTTTTTTCTTAGATTCATTTTCCATAAAATCGCCCTCTCTCCTCTTTCTACTGATATTGAGAGCATAACATATTTTCCTGTCCCACTATCCGGACAAAGCAAGAGAATATCACAACTTTTTTATACACTCACTAAAACAACTGCCGCAATCCCCACACCCATTCCTGCAAGCTGCCTTTTCGAAAGGCAATCCCCCAGAAAAAACTTTCCTGCCAGGGCTGAAATAATGATAGACAGACTATTTAGCAGCGGATACAGGGTTGTCGCATCCATTCTTGGTATAAGTTCTAATTGCAGCAACTGAAACACGCCAAGGCAGGTCCCTGGTACTATACAGCAAATCCAAGTTAATTTCTTCTTCATGGGGATTGTAATCTCACATTTTCTTAACCGATACAACCCTGTCATCAGCATAGAAATGAAAAATGCCGCGATATAGGCGATGATAACAAAGGCCTTATTCTCATTTCCATATGGATTAAGGCGATAGAAACGCATTTCCACAGCCATCAGGCCACCCACTACCAGAGTCGCTGTTGCAAATACAAGCCACTTTACACTGACCGGCTTCATGTCCTTCTTTTTTATAATAATTAAATAGGCAGCTCCTGCAAATAATAATACTCCAAGAATATTAAAGCCATTCATACTGTCCTTAAAATAACCGATTCCAATAGCCATACTTACAATCAGATTAAAATTACTGAACATGACCGTAAGAGATACGGAACCGCACCGCATGGCAGACAAATAGGTCCATTGATAAAGACAACTCAGTGTACCGAAGCCTATGGCATACAGCACCGTACCGGCTGTCGGCCGATTCCATCCGAGTGCACATAAAAACACAAGAGCCGTTGAACCAAAAATCAAACCGTTAAATAACACCGTATCCCCGGATGTTACAACATACTTTTTCCCATAACCGCCCTGCACGGATGTCTTTCCTGCTGCAAACAAGGACATTATAAATATGATTCCCAAATTCAGTAACACGCCTTCATCTCCTCATAAAAACAAACAAAGGAGCTTCCTTCCGGAAACTCCTTTGTTCTTTGTATGCTACTATAGCACTGTCGAACATTTTTGTCTATCTTCTATTTTTCTCCCTGTTCTTTTGAAAAATCATGTTCCCATTCCGCATCTTCTAAAATCCATCCCTGCTCATATTTGCCATATCTTAATGTGCAGAGTGCCCAGCGGTCAAAGGTTCCATCTTCTGTAACAACATAAACTTCTGCAAGTACACTGTCGGAATACTCTGTGGTCCGGTGGTCTGTAATTTCAACAGATTCCACATTCATTGTTTCCCATCCATTTCTATAGAGGTCTGTAACGCCTGTTGCCAGAATGTCCTCTTTAATACGCTTCTCGTTTGGTGCACTGTCTTTACCGCATCCTGTAAAAGTTCCTGCGATTGTTACAACTGTTAAAATGATAAATAATGTTTTAATTAAGTTTTTCATATGATATATCCCCTTTCTTTTTGTAACTTAAGAATACCATATGACAAAATGAAATTTGTTTTGAGACATAGAAAAACACCCGGAATTTATCCGGGTGCCTTATACGTATCTTAATATACGGATTGATAGTTGACATCTTCAAAGTTAATATCGCCAAAATATTTCTTGAAATCCACGCCAACATATTCAGACAGATCTTTCATCTCCAATACAGTCTTAATATCTACACCGATACCATTTTCCATGCGATCTTTTGTAGCCTCAACTTCTTTTTCTCCATGGGTGTAAATACGAGCCTGCCCTTCTGCCTTTGGAGCATCTCTCAATTCCTGTAAGAATGTTGAAAAATGTTCTTCGATATCTTTAGGGTCACCAAATACTTTCGGGTCAATGGCCATGAAACCATGACAGGTTCCACCTTTTCCGCCGATATGTGTATGATTGGATGTCATTCCCTGAGAGAAAATCGAACAGAAGATTTCACACAGCATTCCATAACCATAACCTTTATGGCTGCCCAGCTGTTCTGTAGAACCGCCAAGAGGCATGATGCCACCACCGACTTTATTGACAATATTATCTAATACGTCTGGTGCATCTGTTGATGGTTTTCCATCTTTATCTAAAGCCCATCCATTCGGAAGTTCCTTTTCTGCTTTACGATACATCTCTAATTTTCCTCTGGTAACAACCGTTGTGCTGGCATCAAAGAAAAATGGATAAGGTTTTGCCGGCATCGCTACAGCGATTGGATTGGAGCCTAACATTGCCTTCGACGCGAAGGTTGGCACCATAATAGCTTCGGAGTTTGTAAAGGACATTCCCATCAAGCCCTCATCTGCCGCCATTTTTGCATAATATCCTGCAATACCGTAGTGGTTTGAATTTCGAACCGTTACGATGGCCATACCTGTTGTCTTAGCCTTTTCAATACAAAGTTCCATCGCCTTTTTAGCAATCAGCTGTCCCATCCCATCGTGACCTTCAATAACTGCAGACACTGGTGTTTCAAAGACAACTTCCGGTTTTGCATCGACTTTGATTAAGCCCTTTTCAATACCTTTATGATATCTTGATAATCTTTGCATTCCATGAGACTCAATTCCATAAATATCGGATAATAATAATACATCTGTAATCGTTTTACTCTCTTCCTCAGTAAAGCCAAATTTTTTAAAAGCTTCGTTACAAAATGCATTTAAAGTTTCAAATTTAAATTTCATATGTGCCATTATACATTCCTCCTAATTGAATCTATTTTAGCACATAGATTCCCATATGTCATGATACATTTCATATTCATGCTCAGGTCTTAAATTTTTTCAAAATTTTTTGTAAAAGTTTTTCTGCCACCTCCACTGAAAGCCTTTGGGCTTCCACAAATTTATGAATAAGTTTTTTAAAATCTTCCTCACTCAAAAACATCACCGCCTTTCTGCTACCTAGACGCAGAAAAACGGTGATAGGTTTTAATTAATATGAAATTATCCTTAAATAATCCGCCCGGATAAATGGTCCATCTCATGCTGGCAAATCTGAGCAGGCCAGCCCGAAAGTTTCTGTCTCTGCTTCTTCCAGGAAAAATCAAAATACTCCACTTCAATATTCTGGTATCGGGTAGTCCCTCGAACCCCGGTCAGGGAAAGGCATCCTTCTTCCGTTTCATAAGGACTATCCTTCTTTAGTATTACAGGATTAAACATGACAATATCCATCAATCCCATATTTATTATGGGTCAATCATTTTTTTCGTGGGATTGCCACCACGTAATGTATTGATTTGTTACGCCACCCTTGACCGGATGGAAAAGCAATGCTGTTCGTTT
>SAAB01000068.1 GCA_009929615.1 Clostridia bacterium
ATTAAAGTGATTTAAATTTAAAAAATTGATATAGAGCCATTTTTAACGCTAAAATCAAAATTCCAATCAAATAAACGGTTGATTTTTCAGCAGCTTGATTGTAATGGGATTTTTTAATATTCTGTTCGCATGGGTAGGATTGCTGTGTTTCTTTATTCCGCTAATTATTTCTGCGGTAAAAGGCAACAAGGGCTATTTGTAACCATTATTGTGGAAGAGGACAATTATTTGACCTGCTGGGCAATCAGCTTGGCTTTTCACGCAAAAAAGATATACCAGCTTGGATGCGTAGCAAATGGTTTCGTTATGGATTTCTTATTTTCTTCTTCGTGATGTTTTTTCAAATGCTCGGTGTAACGTGGATGGTCTTTGCAGAAGCCGAGGGATTGCGCCAAGTCGTTAAGCTGCTGTGGACCATTAAACTGCCTTGGCATTGGGCATATACGGCTCATGTTGCACCTTGGGTGGCTCAATTTGCCTTCGGGTTTTACAGCGTTATGCTAACCTCTACTGTTTTGGGTTTAATTACCATGCTGCTATATAAGCCACGCTCTTGGTGCGTTTATTGTCCCATGGGAACCATGACTTAGCTCATCTGTAAGGCAAAAAACAAATAAAGAGCCTTTCAGTCGAAACGTCACAAAAGTATAATAATTTCCCGCAAGGGTACACTATTTTTATCTTTAAAAGATAGGAGATTTAAAATATGGCATATGTAATTGGAGAAAAATGTGTTAGCTGTGGAACTTGTGCGCCACAGTGTCCCGTTGCAGCAATTTCAGAAGGCGACACTCAATATGTGATTGACCCTGATATTTGCATTAGCTGCGGAACTTGTGCTTCCGTTTGCCCTGTAGATGCAATTGATAACGGATAGTTACTTTAAATACCGGGATACGCTGCACTGCGTCAAAAATTTAGTTATCGCCAGTGCAGGTATTCCGTTTTTATTTACTCTCTTAGTTCAAAATGAATCAAGAGGGATAGCAATGCCCTAAGTGCAATGATGAAACCTAAAATCCAAATTTCCTGCACATCTCGGATAAGCACTGTTTTTAATATTTCAGCACCCATCTTAAATTCCAGTGCTAAGGCCAGAGAGGTTGCTAACTCCTGTTTGACCGGATATGCTTTGTGTTTAAAAAAATGAAAGCACATACATTCCAAAGGTTTTTATGGAACTGACTAAAATAATAATGACACCAATCAGTTCAAGGAAATGTATGATTTCAGGTATGAGAAAATTAAGTAATTGCGCCAAGTGCTTTACCTCCCTCTATCTATTCGGGCTTATTGTTTGCCGAATTTTATCCTGTCATACATGATAATAACTTAGGAAAAAAGATTTATATACTTTGTGACCGGGTTACAGAATGAGAGAGGACACGAGGATATAATAAGCTCATAAATATAAACCCACATTAATTGAAAACAAAGGAGAATGATTATGTCTGTCTTACAAATTACAAAAAACAATTTTGACACCGAGGTTATGAATTCCGAAAAACCTGTTTTAATTGACTTCTGGGCGAGCTGGTGTGGACCTTGTAAAATGCTCTCTCCAGTGGTCGATGAGATTGCAGAAGAAACCACTGATGTAAAGGTGGGCAAGGTAAACGTTGATGAACAGCCGGAGCTGGCCAGACAATTTGGTGTAATGAGTATCCCTACACTGGTCTTAATCAAGGATGGTAAGGTTGCAGAGCAATCTGTAGGCGTAAAGCCAAAAGATACGATTCTAAAGATGATAAAACAGTAACATAGACAGCAGTGTAAGTATTCGACTACTTCCACTGCTTGTGTTTGCATAAAACGTAACAATACATATTTCAGAAATTCGAGGAGGTACACAATGAAGAAAGTAGTAATTATTGGTGGCGTTGCGGGTGGCGCCAGCTGTGCAGCAAGACTGCGCAGATTAGATGAAGAAGCAAGCATTATTTTATTGGAGCGTGGCGAATATATCTCCTACGCAAACTGCGGCTTACCATACCACGTTGGAGATGTTATCAAGTCAAGAGATGCACTTCTATTGCAGACCCCAGAAGCTATGAGAAAAAAATTCAAGGTAGATGTTCGAGTAAAAAATGAAGTCCTTTCCATCAACCGAGAGAAAAAGACTGTAACGGCAAAACTTGTTGATACCGGTGAGACTTATGAGGAAAGTTATGACACCTTGGTTATTTCCACCGGCTCCTCTCCCGTGCGCCCACCAATTCCGGGTATTGATTCTTCTCGCATTCAAACCCTGTGGACTGTACCAGACACCGATCGTATTCGAACCATGGTTCGTGAGCAAGGAATCAAAACAGCGGCAGTGATTGGCGGCGGATTTATTGGCTTGGAGATGGCTGAAAACTTACATCATGCAGGAATCGATGTATCTTTGATTGAAGCAATGGAACAGGTTATGGCACCGCTTGATTATGAAATGGCACAGCTGCTCCATGAAAACATTTTGCAAAACAGTGTTCATCTTTATTTAGGTGATGGGGTAAGTTCTTTTGTAGAAGAAGGCAGTAAGATAAACATTACTCTAAAAAGCGAAAAAGCAATTTCAGTTGATTTAGTCATTCTCTCTATTGGCGTACGTCCCAACAGTGAACTGGCAAAGGCAGCAGGGCTGGAGATTAACGCACGAGGTGGAATTATAGTAGATGACACCTTGAAAACATCTGACTCCAGCATTTATGCCGTTGGTGATGTCATCGAAGTAGAGGACTTTATCTCGAAAGAAAGAACCATGATTCCGCTGGCAGGACCTGCGAACAAACAAGGCCGTATCGCCGCTGACAATATTGCCGGAGCCATGGAGCGCTATGAAGGAACCCAAGGTACTTCCGTAGCAAAGGTGTTTGATTTGACTGCCGCAACTACAGGGTCAAATGAAAAAGCACTAAAAAAACGTGGACTTACAAAAGGCAAAGACTATGAAAGCTTAATTATAACCCAAAACTCCCATGCCGGCTATTATCCGGGTGCAGTACCCATGACGCTTAAGCTGCTCTTTTCCATAGATGGAAAGAAAATCTTCGGTGCGCAGATTGTTGGTCGTGATGGGGTTGATAAACGTATTGATACGCTTGCCGTGGCATTGCGTCTGGGGGCAGGAATTGAGGATTTAAAAAAGTTGGAGCTTGCCTATGCACCGCCCTATTCTTCTGCTAAAGATCCCGTCAATATGGCAGGATTTGTAGCAGAAAATGTATTATCCGGCCTCGTACAATTTTCCGATTGGGATGTGGCGGAAAAAAATCCAAATGCAATTCTGCTGGATGTACGTGAAGACGCAGAGCTGATGGCATTTACGCTGCCTCATGCCACGCATATCCCTTTAGGACAGCTTCGAGATCGTTTGCAAGAGCTTGATCCAACAAAGGAAATCGTGACCTTCTGTGCCATCGGAGTGAGATCCTATAATGCTGCACGTATTCTTATGCAGCATGGATTTAATCATGTAAAACTCTATCCGGCAGGAACAAGGTTTTATCAGTCCACTCATTATCCATCAGATATTTCTGCTATTATAGGAGAAGTATCCTATTCGGATAATGGGAACATGGAAACAAAAAATATTGCTACTTCTGCTATGCGTCTGGATTGCAGTGGAATGCAGTGTCCCGGACCTATTATGAAAGTTTTTGAAACTATGAAAGCAATGCAGGATGGAGAAGTAATGGAAGTATCCGCTTCTGATCCTGGCTTTGCTCGAGACATCGGCGCTTGGTGCAGACGCACTGGCAACATCTTGGTTTCTAATGAGAGACGTGGAAATGATTACGTTGCCTGTGTGAAAAAATCCACTCCTAACACTTCTCTGGTCAGAGAAAATGCGGATGGAAAAACAATCATTGTATTTTCCGGGGATTTGGATAAGGTTTTAGCAAGCTTTATTATTGCAAACGGTGCTGCTGCCATGGGGCGACCGGTAACCATGTTCTTTACCTTCTGGGGGCTTACCGCACTACGCAAGGCAGAAAAACAGCCTGTTAAAAAGAGCCTGATGGAGTCTATGTTTGGAACTATGCTTCCTCGTGGCAGCAAAAAGTTAAAACTGTCAAAGATGAATATGGGTGGCGTAGGAACTGCCATGATGAAAAAGATTATGAATGATAAGAGCGTGGATTCTCTTGAAGTCCTCATTCAGAAAGCAATGCAGGCAGGAGTAAAAATTGTTGCCTGTACCATGAGCATGGACGTGATGGGCATTAAAGAAAATGAACTGATTGACGGCGTTGAACTGGGTGGCGTAGGTGCATATCTGGGAGATGCGGAAGAATCGAATGTAAATCTCTTTATCTAAATCTTCAAAGCGAATAAAAAGCTAAGAAAAGGGAATCCTATCCTTAATCTTAGCTTTTTATTTTGGAGGTGTGGTCTTGGAAAACAATTTATGGATAAAAAAAGCTCTTACACTCGGTACTGTGTTTTTCTTGGCCGTTTTGTTAGTAAAGCCAATCGGTGTGTCCACACAGTTTTCGGTGCTTTCCGGTATTTTTCATAGTGCACTGAATGAAACGGTTATTACTGAGGATGCAGAGCGAGAAAGCGGCTACCGTAGCACAAACCCTTATTACGATAAAAGTGATGGGAAACTTGCACGGTCAATAGAGCATCCGTGGAACTATGATTTTGTGTTTGTGCTGGCTATTCCTTTCGGCGGCTACCTTGCTTATCTGGCGAATGATAAAAAACGGCGCAGTCAAATGAGCGATGTGGACGTAACTATACCTTCTACCGCAAAAAGTGATATTCGTCGGTATTTTCCTTCCTTTTTAGGTGGATTTATTTTGTTATATGGTGCAAGAATGGCAGATGGTTGTACCAGCGGTCACATGATGAGCGGCATGATGCAGGGAAGCATTAGCGGATACATTTTTGCTGCCTGTGTATTTGCAGTTGCCATTCCGTCAGCTCTTTTGGTTGGACGAATGCCACGCAGGAGGGATTAAGATGCAAATTGTACTTGCTATTATTTTAGGAACAATATTTGGTGCTGTACTTTACTGGGTGGGTGCCTCCTCACCCAAAAAGCTGATTGCCATGCTGCGATTAGAGGACTTAACCCTGATGAAAATTATTGTATTCGCCATTGGCTTTGCCAGTGTATTGCTATCCGTGTTCAGCTTACTGGGTTGGTTTAATATAGGACATTTAAGTGTGAAAGCAATGAACCTTGGTGTAGTCATCGGCGGTCTGCTTTTTGGCATTGGTTTTGGTACAGTTGGAACTTGCCCCGGTACGTGTGTAGCAGCAGCCGGAAGTGGTGGCGCTAAAAAAGCAATCAGTGCTATTTTAGGCGGTTTGTTCGGTGCTTGGCTGTTTTCTGTGACCTATGGATTTTGGAAAAACATTGGATTGTTTCAGACAATGGATTTAGGTAAACTCACGCTATTTCAGATTTCCGAAAAATATCCTGCCGTTTTTGACATCGGCTACTGGGATTACTTGCAGTCGGAATTATCTTTATGGCTATTGCCGCACTTTTACCTGTTGGGAAATATGTGAATAAAAAGTAATATCCATAATAAAATCCGCAGCCAGCGTGTAAAAGCACATGGCTGCGGATTTTATTATGCGTATAATTTTAGCCCTACAAGCAAGCATCCGTCAAGATAGGGAATGTTATGCTGCTGCAAATAAGAAATCAAAACTTCATCCGAAGCACCGGGTTGAATGACAATACATTGATAGGATTTCTGACATTCCTGCAACAGCTTTAAGCCCTTTGCTGGATGAATGCAAAGATCCACAATATCAATATCGCCATCAATATCATTCAGCGATTGTATTTCCTTACCCACAGCATATACGGTATATCCCTTTTCCTTTAGTCCTTCTTTGATTTTGTAGGCGTAC
The DNA here is from genome assembly GCA_009929615.1 of Clostridia bacterium. Classification (GTDB taxonomy): domain Bacteria; phylum Bacillota; class Clostridia; order Lachnospirales; family Lachnospiraceae; genus Frisingicoccus. The sequence continues at coordinate 5,860 of SAAB01000068.1, forward strand.
TTCTCTTTATTCACTGTATCGCCAAGCACGGCAAAGGAATGCTTAGACATCACTTCTTTTAAATCCATAACGATCCTCCTAAATCAAACTACGTAGTTTTTTCTTATCAACCACACGAACGCCTCCTCTGGACAGTTCCACAATGCCTTCCGCTGCAAAGTACTTTAGCATACGAGATACAACCTCTCTCGCACTGCCCATGTATCGTGCTATTTGTTCATGGGTCATTTTTATTTCATTGGTTTTATTTTTGCTGATTTCATCCCACAGGAAAATTGCCAGACGTTTATCTGCCCCCATAAATAAAATCTGCTGCATTGCCCACATCACATCAGAAAAACGTGTAGTGGCCAGCTGATATCCAAAGCATTTCATATAAATATTCTTATCTGCCATTTGATGAAACACGGAGGAATTGATGAGCAACACATCAGTATCTTCCTCTGCATCAATAAAGACATCAAAAGTAATCGCATCCAGCACACAGGATGCAGAAAGAATACACACATCACCCTCAAACAATCGGTATAACGTCACATCACGCCCATCCTCGGACAGAAGGTAGGTACGAAGCTGACCCTTTTTAACTAAAAGAATACCAATACAGTCCTCATTCCCGCTATGCACACTAATGCCTTTAGGATAGTGTGCAGCAATGGTATTGTCACATAACAACTCCTTTTCCTGATCGCTTAAATGTTCCCAAAAGGAAAAGTGTTGAATAAACAAATCGACACAATCATCTTGCAGCATAGCTTTCGCCTCCTTCTTACGATAAATAATATAGCATTTTTATTGACATATGTCAATAAAAATGCTATATTATGCCTGCTATATTATTCTAACACCAATGCTTTCATGGGGCAAAATCGAACGCATTTCCCACATTTGATGCACTTATCATGGTCAACAGTAGGCGCTTCAAATTCTTTTTGAGACAGTGCACCTACGGGACAAACATGTACAGATGGGCAGGCGTGGTTCTGCGGACATCGGTTAATCTTTACCTGTAATGTAAGGTTTTCTCTTGGGATAGATTCTTTTTTCCAAAACATCGTTACTCTCCTTTCCGACTGCGCTTTACGACTTCCGTACCTGCCTTTGCACCCTCATAAACCGCTTTTGAAATTTGCAATAATCCGCCTGTGCAGTCACCGGCAGCATATAGCCCCGGAATATTGGTAGCCATATTTTCATCTACCAATATTTTATTACCATCAATCTCTGCTCCGATTTTTCGAGCCAGTGCGGTACTCCCAGCTACACCGTAGGCAATGAAAACACCATCTGCTTTTATCGTTGATCCATCATCGAATTCCACCTGCTCGACACGGTCAATCCCTTTTATAGCGTTTACCTTTGCATTGTTTACAACAACTCCGGCGGGAATATCCATGGATTCATCTATACCGTTTGTGAGTAACGTTACAGTGCCTGCCACCGGAAGCAAATCTGCAATTTCGTGAGCTGCGTATTCGCCTGTCCCTAAAACCGCCACATCCTTGCCCTTATAAAAGAAAGCATCACACACTGCACAATAGCTGACTCCTTTGCCCTCTAACTCCTTAATTCCTGCAATTCGAGGGGTTGCACGTGGTGAACCTGTGGCCAAGATTATATTTTCAGTTTCATAATTTGCCTCTGTGGTTTCTACAATTAGCTTATCTTGAAAGCTAATTCCAACAACTTCTTCTTTGATAAAATCAACACCAACATTTTTGGCACCTTGTATCCCTGTTTCTGCCAGTGCTTGGCCGGTAACGGGGGTTGCGAAGCCATAGTAATTTTGAATAGCCTCTGCTTTATTTAACGCACCGTTTCCCATAGAGAGAACCATTGTTTTAAGCCCTGCGCGAGCTGTATATAATGCCGCTGAAACACCGGCCGGACCTGCGCCGATAATAATAACATCCTTCATCTGACAACCTCCTTGTGTATGAGCTTAGTATATCCATTCTTTTCAATCCATTCTGTAACTGACACACAGAAAAAGAAACATGATTTCTTTATACTGTAAACTGAATTAAATATGTATACAAAAATTTAAGAAAGAGAGGAACTCATATGACCATACTTTTTTATTCTCTGGCTTTCGCCGGATTAATTGCTTCTTTTTTTAAAAGCAAAGAAAAAACCAAAATGGCATTAAAAAAGGCTTGGAAGTCCTTTGAAAACATACTTCCGCAATTTCTATCTGTTCTTATCGTTATCGGCATTATGCTCGCAATCCTAACACCGCAACAGATTTCAGCATTTTTAGGTGCTGAATCCGGTTGGTGGGGCGTAATGACTGCTGCATTTCTTGGTGCAGTAACCCTTATTCCGGGGTTTGTGGCATTCCCATTAGCTGCTGCGCTTTTGCACAGTGGCGCAGGTTATATGCAGATTGCGGCCTTTGTTTCTACTTTGATGATGGTAGGCATTGTAACCATTCCGGTTGAAATTAAATACTTTGGAAAAAAGATAACTTTTTTGCGTAATGCACTTGCCTTTGTATTTTCATTGATTGTTGCAGCGGTAATGGGGGTGCTATTATGAAAATAAAACTGATAGGATTTGTAAAACGCTACAAAACATTTTTGATTTTGTTTGCAGTTAATTTACTATTGCTGATTTTTGCTCCTGATCTGGGCACAAAGGCTGTTTCTATTACGCAGAACAATCTGTGGGAAATGCTGTCTGTTATTCCACCAATTTTTATTTTGCTTGGGCTTTTGGACGTGTGGGTCAAGAAAGAAACCATGGTCAAATACATGGGAGAAGGCTCTGGCCTGATTGGTATATTAATTGCTTTTTTCCTTGGTTCTGCCGCTGCCGGACCTCTGTATGCTGCTTTTCCAGTTGCAGGTATTTTGCTGAAAAAAGGCAGTAAAATCTCCAATGTTTTAATTTTTATTGGAGCTTGGTCAACCATGAAAATTCCCCTGCTTATGTTCGAAACAAATGCATTAGGCTTGGAGTTCTCCATGCTCCGTTTAGGAATGAATATCTTTGGAATATTAATAATTTCCTTTGTGATAGATAATTTATTAAAAGAAAAAGATCGAGTTGAACTCTGTAAATTAGCGGAGGACTTGTTGTAAAATGAAATTGAACTAAATAAAAAATCCATAGTGGATTATCTGTGTTATGATTTAATCACGACAAAAAAACACACACGAAAGGATAACAACTATGGACTACCCAAATAATAAGACTTGTTGACCGCTTTGGAGAAGATGTAAAAACCCTTGCATATGATATGGAATCATTTAGATTGATTACTACCATTTCGGCAAGCCAAACATTCTATGGCTGGGTTTTCGGATTCGGTGGCAAGGTACAGATATTAGAGCCAGCAGAAGTAAAAGAAGAATATAGACAGATGATGTCGATGATATACTGGATGAAAATGAAATAATTATCAAAAGATTTTGTGATGGTATTCAGAACAAGCGTATGCAAAAGATTTACAGAGAGAGGTTATTTGTTTAAAGTTACCGAAGGAGCTAAGGGCTGTGTGAATGCAATAAAGAAACGTACAGAACGAATGGGAAAGCAAATCTTATGAATTGAAATGAGATGAGGTGTTGCTCGATAGCGACACCTCTATTTTTCTGTCCATTTTTATATTGCGTTTATTCAATTATCAAGTATAATATACTTATCAGAAACAAAGCGTTTCACATAGAAAAAGAGGTGCAGAATGAGAAGTAAAAATCCTGAACTGATGAAGAAAATATTAAAATATGCAGAGCAGTATTATCTAGATTATGGGAATTCACCTACTACTTTCAATATTGCAAAAGCACTTGATATTGCAAAATCCACAGTATACAGATACCTTGTAGAAATGAATGACAAAGGTATGCTGGAATATGACGGTCAGGAGATACAGACAGCAGTGACAAGAAAAGTGAATCCAGATATATCTAATACAGCGATTGTGGGTTCTATTCCTTGTGGAACACCTGAGTATGAAGAAGAACATATCGAAGGATATGTAGCTTTGCCAACAGCTATCTTTGGGAAAGATGAGTTATATATTCTTAGAGCCAATGGGGAGTCAATGATAGATGCAGGTATTGATGATGGCGATTTGGTTGTCATTAAGAAAAATAAAAAAGCCAATGATGGCGATATTGTGGTTGCACTTGTAGATAATCAAAATACTCTAAAACGGTTTTACAGAGACGAGGAAAACAGACGCATTGTTCTCCATCCAGAGAATAAGAAATTCAAAGATATATATGCCGAAGAATGTACGATTCAAGGCGTGGCTTGTCACATTATAAAAGAAATCTAACCAGTGAAAGGTAAATGTTATGAAGAATGAAGGAATTCGCTATCATCATTTTGATAGTGCGGAAATAAAATCAAGTGATTATGCAGGTAAAATAATGCCTGGCATAACAGTGGAGGTGGATACAACTTGAACACATTTTATACTAGAACTGAGATTGATGAAATCGGTGCAGGTCTTATCCAAGTATATAAGGATAAGCACCCTGGCAAGGTTGTCGCATATATAGATATTGAGCATTTCATAACAGATTTTCTGGGACTTAAGATTGAGTTTGCATCTTTTGCTGAAGATGATTATGGAAAAATCGGTTTCACTTCTGATGGAGAAACAGAACTGATGATAAATCAAAACGGAAGGGTTCTTCCCTTTTCCTTTCCGAAAAATACGATTGTCATTGAGAAGTTTCTTCTGTCAGAGAAAGAATATGGGCGACGCAGATTTACGATGGCACACGAAGCAGCACATCACATTCTCGCAAAGCTTCAAGCTGAACCAGCAAAAGCCTGTTTTCATAATGAATATGATAATGAACGGGCATATACAAAAGAAGAATTAAGCCAGATATTCAGTTCCAATGAATGGCAGGCTGACGCAATGGCAGCATCATTACTTATGCCTAGATTTTTAGTAGAAGGAGCATTAGTGAAATACGCAGGAACAGACAGCATAAAACTATATGGAGAAAGCACCCTTTCTGCAAAGGACAAGGCTGCAATCAAAAAAATGGCAAAGGCTTTAGGTGTCTCTATCAGTGCATTGAGAATTAGATTAGAACATTTGAATATGATAGAAAAACTTGATATGAAAGAGTTTATACACGCAAAGTTATTCAAAGGCGGTGAGTTTATATGAGAGTTATGAGACAACCCGCCAAAGAAATAATGCACAAGTTGCTTAAATCAAGAATTGAAGCAGAGGCTCTGAGCGAAAGAGATTTACGCTGCCCAATCTGTGATTTTATGATACAAACAGTTTATTCCGATATATCGGGACATCTCAGAGTGAAGTGTCCCAAATGCAAAGAGGTATCTACATTAAACCTCGCCTACTTCCGCAGAATGAAGATATATGCAGAAAGATTAGGCTGCAAATGTAACAAATAAATAATATACAATTCTAATCGAGCAAGCGGAGGCAACTTATATAGTTGGCTAAACTACCAAGCGCCGTACGAAGCCAGAAAGTAATAGGAT
>SAAB01000133.1 GCA_009929615.1 Clostridia bacterium
AAGATCGAGACGGGCAGCGCATCGGGCAAGCTGCAATTCCATGTGTTCGCGGCGCTGGCCGAGTTCGAGCGCGGTTTGATCCGTGAGCGGACGCAGGCCGGGCTGGCAGCAGCCCGTGCCCGAGGCCGGGCCGGTGGCCGCAAACCCAAGTTGGATGAAAAGCAGGTGCGCGAGATCAAGGCGCTTTTGCGCGATCCCGACATTCAGGTGGCGGACGTGGCGCGGCGCTATGGCGTGTCCCGAACCACCCTATACAAGCATGTCGGGGCCGTCGCTCCAAGGGGGGCGCGTCGATGACCAGAAAAGAAAAAACCCGCCAACGTGGGCGGGTTTCTTCGTACTATCGTATGTCCTCGGGGGGAGGCTTGCGCCCGCTAGTCCCGTGGCTAGTGACTCAAATATAAGGCTTCCGGGCGGGTATGTCAAACAACCAGAAAACGACCATTGATGCAGTACGGGCCGCGTTGTCAGCGGCTCGCATGGGAACCTTCGAGGCCGCAGCCGGGGTGCAGTCGGATGATGACCCTGCCGCCCTGCTGCTCTACGCATGGAATGCCGAGGTATCGGGCGCGTTTCTGGCCCCGCTGCATGTGTGTGAAGTTGTCATCCGAAACGCTGTTTCTGATGCGCTGGAAGCCCTCTATGGGCCGCGCTGGCCGTGGTCGGCAACATTCGAGCGCAGCTTGCCCGATCCCATGCAAGGCTACAGCCCGCGCCGTGACCTGCAAAGTGCCAGACGGGCAGCGCAGACCACGGGCAAGGTAATCCCGGAATTGAAGTTCGTTTTCTGGCAGAAGATGTTCACAGGCCGTTACGACACCCGAATTTGGGATCAGCACCTGCGGCGTGTCCTGCCGAACCTTGACCCGGCCAAGCCCGTTGCCACTCTGCGGCAAGCGATCTATGGCGATTTGGAGCGCGTGCGCCTGCTGCGGAACCGCATAGCGCACCACGAGCCGATCTTTGCACGAGCGTTAGCAGATGACTATCAGACGGTATTGATGCTGGTCACGTACCGCTGCACGGTCACAGCCGCTTGGATGGATAGCAATCAGACCGCCACGGCCATCATTGCCGCCAAGCCCTAAGCCCTCCCCTGCCCTGCCACCGAACCCCGCCGCGTGCGGGGTTTTTCATGGCTTCAAATCCTCAAAAGGTGCATTTACTCAAATCCTCAACATGCTATACTGCGTTTGAGTAATTCCTTTTTTCCTCAAACGCTCAATAGCTCAAGGAGTGCATATGCAAGTCATTGCCGTACTGAACCAGAAGGGCGGGGCGGGTAAAACCACCATCGCCACCCACCTTGCCCGCGCCCTGCAACTCGACGGCGCAGACGTGTTGCTGGTTGATTCCGACCCGCAGGGCAGCGCCCGCGATTGGGCCGCCGTCCGCGAGGATCAACCCGTGCCCGTGGTTGGCATCGACCGGCCCACCATCGAGCGCGATCTAAAGAGCGTGGCCCGGAAAGACTTTGTTGTGATCGACGGAGCGCCGCAGGCTCATGACTTGGCCGTGTCGGCAATGAAGGCCGCCGATTGCGTGCTGATCCCGGTGCAGCCGTCGCCCTACGACATTTGGGCAACCTCTGACCTCGTGGATTTGGTCAAGCAGCGCATCGAGCTGACCGACGGCAAGCTGAAAGCGGCTTTCGTGGTGTCCCGTGCGATCAAGGGCACCAAGATTGGTGCGGAAGTCTCCGAGGCGCTGGCCGGGTACGGCCTGCCGATCCTGCAAACGCGCATCACGCAGCGCGTCATCTACCCGAGCAGCGCGGCCAGCGGCACCACGGCCATTGACCAAGAGCCGACGAGCGAGGCCGCCGAGGAAATCCGGGCGCTGGCTGAGGAAGTGCGCCGTTTCCTCAATTGCACCATTTGAGTAATTAAGGAGTAGGTGAAAATGAGTAGCGGGAAACTTGGCATGAAAGCAGGCCGCCCGAGCGCCGCGAAGGCTGGCCCTACCTTGTCCGACCTTGCCGACAAGGCCGCCACCGTCCGGGTGAATTTCGACCTCGACCGGGCCGAGCACACGAAGCTGAAGATTTACGCCGCCAAGACCGGGCGCAGCATCACGGACATTCTGCGCGAACTGGTGCGCTCACTTGATGAAAAGAGTGATTGAGTAAT
>SAAB01000069.1 GCA_009929615.1 Clostridia bacterium
TTGGAAGAAAAGAATGCCGGACTGGCAAGCTGATACACAATTACATAATGGAAAATTTGGTTACTTTTAATTTGTACTTTTTCTTGACATAGGACCACTATCGCATTTCTAAATTGTTTAGCCAATCGTTCAATCTCTATCATTATAACCTCCAATAAACTCTACGAATTTGTGATTAGTTTTACAGCTGCAAATTCCTGTTTATGTTTATGATTCAATTTGCTTTTCATTATACCACGCTAACCTACAGAAATCATTAAATAATCATGTCTATGTAAAACAGCCTCCGCTTACGCAGAGGCCGTCCACCTATCTACCCTTACAGTGCACTTAACTTTTTCAGCATCTCCACGCAGTCCTTTGCTCCCTGCACATAAAGATAAGCACATTCATGATCAGCTATCATACTGGTTTTCTCAAAATAGTCAATTAGGATTTTCTGTTTTTCCTCCGGCAGCTCTTTTACGATATCTCGAGCCTGTGAGCTTAAACAACCGACCTCCATGTAGAGCTGTTGTTCACCCTCTTCAAGATTTTCTCTGCGACTGCTTAATGCGTTTTCTGTCATCTCTCGAATGACCATTTCAAATATTTTTTCCTTGTCCATATCGGATCACTCCTTTTTCAACACACCATAAACGATAGCATGGCAATAGTCCATACCCAAAGTAAACAATTGCTTTTTCATATTTTTTAGGTTTCTCGTTTCTGGTATTTATATGCACTTTCAAAATCAACCGCACCATTGATTCGCTTTACTTCATCCAAGCACTTTAAGTGTAATTTTTCAAGTGTCTGCTCGTCAATATCATGAGAATAAGCAATCACATGAGCCAGCTTGGAAATCTCCACCGCAAGTTTGAAATCCATTCGTGCAATACGATTTTCGGTATCTCTGACTGTGCTGGTAAGGACAGACGATAACGTCTGCAATAAATAATTCTCAACCTTTTGTGAAGTTAAATATCCGAAATAAAATTTGAGTGCCTCCGTGACAAACTCGTTTCTTGATTTTACATTTGCCAAGGACAACAGCTCATCACACCGATCCAGCACTTCTTTTTCAATATAAAATCCGGTGCGTACTTTCTCAGATTCGTTTGCCATGAAATCCTCCTTTTCTCATTGTTTTGATTTGGTATGCAAAAGATAAGCCCCGAATGCCCTTTAAACCTTGCTTTCTTCAAAGTTCAGCATAACAATTGGGGGCACTGAATAAAAAGTTATGTCACTTCGCAATCCCCGAACGGCTTTGCCGGTCGGTGTTTATCGGGTTTAGGCTGCCAAAGCAGCATAAACCCTTTAACCTGCACCACTTTCGACCCTAGATTTCTTCTCTTGAAAGTTAGCAATTTCAAGGCTTATCTTCGCATTTCTTACATTTGTTCACAAAGGGGCAACTTGGGGCTTCATTTATGAAAAGGTATTACGATGCCACCCTGCCTGTCAAAAGGCGACACAGGGCAACACAACCGCTTACACGCTGCTAACGTACCAATGATTTTATGCTGGATTATTATCCTGTCCGCGAATTGCAGAAGTTTGAGTAGAGCGAGATGGTCTTTTAGGCTTATCTTTTACTTCAGCATCACGCTTGATTTTATCTTCAATGTATTCACGGGTGGCTTGCGGAACGTGCTTTTCATAGAGCTTCTGCATGGTATCATTCAGCTCACCTTGCAAATCAGCCTCTTTTTTATCCATGTGATAGGTGAGCGCATCCAGTTTTTCACTGTCAAAAGATATCGTAAGTGTTGCATTTTTCATATTGAATTCCTCCTAAAATGATAGAAATTTAAAACCGGTAGCTGCTTCAATTTCTTCCGGTTTAAAGGTTTCAGGCTCTAAAAACTGATTGGTGTACTCTGTAATTTCTGCATCAGAAAGAGAACACAAGTTACCGTCATAATCGGAGCCAGTCACATAAAATGTACCGACTAAAATATCATTACCAAGGGATCTGTTACCCTCAAGACCGTTAAGTTTACCTTCTTCGTTACAAAGAACACAGGCAGTTTCTGAAAGGTCAATGATTTCAATCAAGCCTCCGACTGCTTCCTGCATAGACTCCAAATCATTTTTTAAGGTTACAACCTCCGGTTCTTTTTGAGGCTCAACCTTTAAAACACGAATATTATCCTCTTTCATTTTGCACCTCACATTTCTAGGGTTTGGCAACTTTCATTGTCTGCCATAACCCATTTTTCATAATCTTGTACTGAACAATTCCCTGCAAGCATTGCTGAAAATTCTTCTAGCCGACTGGACTTTACATTGCCAAGTTCCATCTGTAATCCATACACTCCGGTATAAACTCGTATCACTTCTGCATTTAAAACATCACTCCATGCCTCTTTTCCATCTTCAGTCAAGGTATCATCCTGCAACTCTACAATGGTGCAGGGATTAATTTCTACATCTTTATGGACAAGATGAATATCCTCCCATTGTGTATGAAGTAGATCTTTCAGTTTAGAAATATGTTCTGTAGGAGGCTCTGCCTGCTGCAGCGATTCTTGTTCCTGAATATTGAAATTAGGGCAAAAGTCCAAATAATATGCCATATCAAAGCAATTCTCATTAAGATAGCACTCCGCAACCTCCTTGCGTTCTGAAAGCATATCGGCTAGGGTATTTTTGACAATATCGTTAAATTCAACCTTCAGTCCGGTCTGCTTCTCCAGTTCATCAAAGTACATTACCCAGCTTCCTTCTGAAGTGTTCTGCGTTCCGTCAGCTATAATAAACTCTACTGCTTCTAACAATTTCTCATTTAATTCTTGCAGTACCTGAGAATTCATAGCAGAAATATTCGGCACATAGGAAGCATAGCGGCAATAGGAATAGCCCTCAGCCTCCACCAGCACACCATCGTTTCTGCCCTCTCCGGTAACCAGCAGGCAATGGAACGCGCCATTGCCATCGCTTCTCATTAAATCAATATTCTCTGCCAAAAAATCATAATCACGAAGCGGATGATTCAGGAATGCTTGAAACTCCTGTTCAGACAGCTTGACTGTCTTTTCTATTACGCAATCTCTCAATGAAAAATCCGAGGGTTTATGTTCAAATGATGCTTGTAAATTCATAATATAACGCCTCCTTTATAGCATAAATTTATAGTTCTTTATCAGATGATACAGCCAATACAAATTGGTGATTTGTTATTTCAGCCTTCCAAATGCATAGAAATGCTGTCGCCAATAGGCTGTATCAATGCTTGTATAACTGATTGGATTCCCGCAGTGGATCATACGGTTGTCACCAACATAAATACCCACATGACTGACTGGTGATGTTGTGGCATAGGTCTTGGTGAAAAAGATTAAATCACCGGGTCGTGCTTCACTTCGAGGAACCACAACACACTGATTGTAGATGCTTGATGCAGTAGTTCGTAGAAGAGAATAAACACCGGAATGGGTATATACCCAGCATACAAATCCGGAACAGTCAAAGGAAGTTGACGGACTGGAGCCTCCCCATACATACGGGTATCCGAGATATTTTTCCGCTTCTGTAATTAGTGCCTGATAACTACCATCACCCATTGCATCGCCGGGTGGAAGAAATGTTTCCCCTTCGGGCGAGGCCTTACCATATTTAGCATAGGAATAGATCCTCTGAGCATTGACTTTGTTTTCCTCCGTGATACTTTTACCAAGGGTTTGCTCTAGCCTGCCATAAATGGCTGCAAGGTCAGTTATCGGAATAGCTACGGTATAGGTTTCTTCTGTTTCATTGCCATCTTCATCCGTAACGGTGCGTGTACGTTCTTCGTATTGTACAAAACAATCCGTAAAGCTTTTATAATCGTCAGCGTTCATCCTGAGATTTTCCGCGCCGAAAAACAGAGAGTAAAAAATGGCTTTTATACGAAAACTGTCTATGCTGCCTTCCTCCAGCATGGGAGTAATTTCAGACACAGCAGTATCCAGCTCTGTGAAACTTTCCCTCATATCCTCAATGTATTGTTTGTATTCTGTTGGAACTTGTTCTGAAATAGAACCGCCATAGAAAGTCAAATCTATGGCGGTATCGTTATGATCAGCGGTTGCAGACAACATACTTACAATCATCACAATGACGAGAATAAATGGAGTTAGTATTGCAGCAATCAAAACACCAACTGCTTTCCATGTCCGTTTATCTGTAGCTGCTGCAACTGCTGCTTTTACAGCAAGTGCAATAGTCGCAGGATCAGCCATCTGTTATCACCACCATTTCTGCCCGAACAGACTGCCTTGCATCGGGTCTTGCTCTTGTTGCTCCTGCGCCAATCGAATGGACTTTTCAACCGCCTGATCCAAAAAATCAGTATCAAAACCCGCTGTTTCATATCCTTCAGCAATCGTGTGCAGATAAAAGTCGGACGGAGCGCCCATCTCACGACCGTCATTCATCACATAAACCATTGCAGAAACGGTCTTACCCTCTAGCTCCACATCCATCATTTCCTTGCGATAAAAGTTAGGGAATCCCTCATAGCGGTCAAGAGCCAGTTCATCCTGCTGCTTGATTTTCCACAAAAGCACAGGCACAGAGCTGCCCTCCAAGGCTTCAATTGTTGCTACTGCACCTCTTCTGCCGCCGCGAAACAGCAGCTCATAATTCTTGATTTCACTTGCGCCAACCACCTCGGCAGTCGGACACCTCATACTCATCTGCGGCAGATTTAAGTTACTGCCATAAGCAATATACAAACAGTTTTTACTCATTTTCATCCTCCTTACAATCTGCATTGCACACTCACATGTGCATAACAAAAGCCGGGGCTTCTTCATTTGCCTCGGCTTCCTCTTGTGGGTTATTCTCTTGTTCAGGAACATCGGCAGTCTGGGATTGACTTGCCTGTTCCAGTTCTTTCTCTTTTTTCTGCCGCATTCGTTCTTTTTGTTTTTCTGCCTGTGCCGGATCACGCCATGCGATACAGCCCTCCAAAGGCTTCAGCAGATGCTCACGTGCAGTTTTAAATTCATCCCCAATCAATCCAAGTCTTAATAACCAAGTCCGAAAGGTATATTTCTCATTGGTAGTCTGTGTTTTGGTTCTACTGGCACACCTTTGGTTAAGAGCCTGTGCCGAAATTGCCATACACAGCTGAATATAGGCTTTTATTTTACCGGCATGGGTTGTGCCATTAAACAGACGAAATTCCACCGTCCCTTTCTGAAACACACTGTGGAGATTCAAACAATGGTAGCGGCTGTCATCATAATGCTGATTGCTTCGGCTTTCTCCGTTGTACCAAATGCGGCTAACCTGATCCAAGGTTTTAGGCTTCCTTTGATTCAATTCATCCAGAAAACGGTTGTCTACAGGCTTACACCAGCGGTGCTGTCTGGCAACAGAAACCTCAAGTGCCTTATAAATTAAGTCCTCCTTGCTTGCCATAATGTTGGTAATGTTTCGCAAGGAATTGGCATCAAAAGGTGAAGCATCCACATGAACGTGAATACCACAGCTGCTGTTTGAAATAGCTCCATTTTCACGTAGCATCCGCACAAGCTCCTGTACCCTTTCAATATCATCCCAATGGCAAATAGGACTGACCATTTCCGTTTTATAATCACTTGAGGCAGACACAATCCCAGAATTAGATTTTTTCTGCGGAGTAATACTGGCATCACTCATAAACTTCCATGATCGCCCTTGGCTGTCAAGTGCCGAATAGGTATCGTAATAAGTGCCATCGTAGTGGCTGGAAGTTCCGAAATATTCTGCAGCGACTTTGGCAGCGGCCTCACGAGTGATGCCTGTCAGTTCAACTTCGATACCGAAACGTTGGTCTTTCATGTCCATGATTTACACCTCCCATCTAGCGACCTCCAGCCTTTCCGAACAGCTTCGCCTTATACTCTGGGGCATTAACCATCAGGTTATATCGCTCGTTACCGCATTTATAGAGGCACACACCTCGCTGCGGATATCGGATTAAATTGTACTCACTCTGTTCCAATTGCAGAGTATCAATATAAAATTTGGCATCAATATTTCCGGCATTGAACAGGAACTGATGCGTTGGAATAGAGAACAGAGGCTTTGTATATTCCCGGATACCCTCGATGTTGAAGTCCTCCAGATTCTGTGAGGCAATGATAACTGCCGAGTCTTTTTTACGAACACGCTTGGAGAAGTTACGGACATATTCCACGGCAGTCAGATTGGTTAAAAAGAGATAAAACTCATCGATACTGGCTACCGTGTTTCCGTGTGTCAAAAGTTCGTTGCTCATAAAAGACAAAATATTAAACAGCAGGGCATTTTTCAAACTCTTGGATGCCTGTAATAATCCCTTTACTCCAAAAGTTATAAAGCTGCTGTCGGTGATATTGGTATGTCCGTCAAAGAACTTTGACTCTGCACCCTTACAAATGGAGTGCAATCCTAGCAGAATATTCTGCAACAGCTCTACGGTATAAAGCTGGCGGTGACTCTCGTCATAGGACTTGTACTCTTCCTCAATTAAAGCATAAAGGTCAGAAAGAATGGGATAGTCCGTTGCTTTTAATCGGTCAAAGTTACTGGTGTCGGTAATCCCAAACTTGCTATAGAGCTTCTGCAACATAATTTCAATGGTGTCTATTTCTCTGTCACTGAAATCCTTATAAGTTCTGAAAAAGTCCTTTAGAAATGATATATGCTGACTAAGCTTGCTGCTGATGCGGAAGGTCTGTGGTGCATCGGGATCATTGAGGCTGCCATTTTCATCCCAAGTTTTTGGCTCTAACACATTAATAATGTACTCGCCGGACATCAAATCAATAAAACAACCGCCAAGATTATTGGTGAGATCCTCGTACTCCATTTCGGGATCTAACGCGCACACATTCATACCGGATTCCCTCAAATTGCAAAGGATGAGCTTTAATAGATAACTCTTGCCCTGACCACTGTTTCCGAGAATGAGGATATTGGCGTTGGTTTTGTCATCAGCTCTCTTATTGAAATCGACAAGCACATTACTGCCGAATTTATCTCTGCCAACATAGAAACCGCTGCCATCTGTCTTGCCCGAATAATTAAATGGGTAGAGATTTGCTACACTGGAAGCCGGCAGCACCCGCTCGAATTGATCACGAAATACATTGTAGCCGCTGGGCATCACACACTGGAAGCCCTGCTGTTGGCGAAGCATCAACCGATCCACGTTGAGCTTGCTGCGGATTAGTTCTGTCAGCACCTCCGTCTGCAACAGCTTGAGCTGGTCGAGATCATAAGCCGATAACTCTAGATAAACAGCAGCATGCAGAAGCGGTTCACGGTTTCTGTGCATCTGTGCTACGATAGTTGCCACATCCTGTAGGTTGCTTTCAGCCATAACGGTCTGCTGTAAGTCGTTTGTATTGGACTGATTCATACGGTTCTTATTTGCCGCATTGCTGATGATTTTCTTTTCTTCCACCGGAGTCACATGACGGGTGTAAATGCGTAAAGTAATGCCATCTTTTTCTCCAAGGTGACGGAGGATTGCCTGCTCTTCGGTAGCAGTCGGATATTCTCGGAGTGCCCAAACACAGCGATAAGTGTTACCGCAGATAAAATGGTCAGTATTAAATTTCACTACCGATGGGGCGATCATATCGAGGAACTCTTGGATACGTACATTGTCCGGCTCCACTCCCATTGTTTCTTTTCTGTTTTTAATCATTCAAAATCACCCATCTTTCTCCGTCAAAATCTTCAAACCTTTCTGTTGTCACGTTCTGCTCAAAGTAAACAGCCAGCAGTCTTTTGATATCCTCATTCTCAGCTCGCTTTACAGTAAAGCCCTGTTCTTTAAGAGATTTTTCAATACGAGAAAGATAAGGAAACACCTCTTTTTCTTTCTCATTCTTAAGGCGGATTAAGATGAGAAATTCTCTTGCCGTAGCCATCTGCACCTGTATCTGATCAAGGAATACCAAGTCTTTTTCCAGAAGCTTTCGCACCACAGGATTCTGCTCTTGCTCCATACGTTCACGAAGGAACCGCTTGTTATCCTCAAAGTTTTCTCTTGAATTGAGGCACAGCATTTCGATTTCAGCAATTCCTTTCAATACCGTCATAAGGGCATAAATTCTTGCACTGATACTAGCTTCGGAAAGCACAGAGATATTGCTTGGCTTGATAATGAAATACACCAGCTCACCTTGCCCATAGGTTTGCAGGCTATAATCTGTGATTGTCTTTGTGCCAATGAGCTGTCTTGTGGATGCTTTCCGCTTATCCATCTGTTTCGTAGATGAATTGCAGCTATTTTTTTCTTTTCTGCTCATTCGGTGTACCTCCATTCATAAATTTGCTGTTTCCCAATAAAAAAGGCACAGGCATAACGGATAAAATCCAGAATACTTGTGTCCTCAAAGCGTATCGTTAAAAAGGCATAGACCGCAGTTGCCACAATGGGCGGTACAAATCCGAGCTGAGTAAGCGCTAGTACAGAGAGCAAAGCCCCCACACCAATTACTCCAATATCCCGAAGCTGCCACAACCACAACGTTGCCTTTGCTCTTAAATTGTCAGGATAAATATACATTTACAGCCTCCTTTACATTTTCATTCCCATATCAGAAACCGGAGCAAGTTCAGGCTCCATTTCTTTTGGATAGTAATGCACATTCAAAGTACGTAGGTTTTCATTAAGCGATTTGGCATACTCAGATGCCTGTTCTCGACTTTCAAACTCCATCGGCTTTCCTTCATGCTTGCACCAGCTCTCGGCAGCACCGCATACCGAATTGGCACTGCGCACCGCCCAAACTCCGTATTTTTTACTCATGATACTTCCTCCTAGTATTTGTTCTTCTGTAATTTCCCGAATAGGAATTCCCATTCTTTTAGCTTCTTGGATTTCTGACTCCATGCCGCTGGATATGCGGTTGCCGCACACCCACAGTTCGTGGCATACAGAAAGTACCTGATGCCCCATCGCCAGTCCGGCAGCTCGTTCCTGCGGATTGCTGTCATCCAAAAACTGAGGATACAAAAGATGCACAGCCATCGGAGTGCATCCTTGCTCCATAGCGTAACGGAAGGCAGCCTTGGCAAATGCCACATTCTTTTCTACATCTCCGGCATAAGGTGATGCGATATATATGAGCTTATTCTCCATCATTTCGCCACCGCCTGCACCACCGTTCTGGTCATATTTATTGCGGTCTGCGCAGCATATACCGTTCCCATAAGGTTGGCTTTGGTTGAGGTATCAAGCCCGAACTGTCCTGCAATACGAGGAATTTCACCAGCTGCAAGCATCAGCCCTAGTCCAAGCAGGGCATGGTCTTTTACTACCATTAGCCCTGAGATAAGAACAGTCGCCTGCAAAAATGCAGTCAGGCACAGCCCAATAACTTGCTTGCACCAAGATACAAAACCGTCAATATACCCACGAGGAACACTAAACATATATAAACTACCGACTGCAATCTGGATGAGCAGGATGCCTCCGCGCTTAAGATTCGCGAAAAACACTTTAATAACTGCATACCCCATCAGGATGAGAATAAAAATCATCATGATAGGGCTAGTAATTGCAGTTAAACCTCCGAACACATTTGATGTCATCGCCTGTTCCAAGCCTCCAGCATCCTTCAAGGAAGTAATGATACTGCTGGCTACGGTACTAAAATCTGTTCCAAGTCCGGTAATGCCTGCAGTAAAGCTGCCTTGTAAGGATACCGACAGCTTATAAAGCTCTACCGGGACAGTGGTAAATAGACCAACTGCCATAAAGCCTTTAATAGCATTGAGTGCGGTATCTTTGATGCTTCCTCGTCCGGATTGGTATTCAATACCGCACTCGAAGCAGGCAACCACAAGCCCTATGCCATACAAAGCCCATGCAAGATACGAGAAGAACAGTACAATGGATTGCACCCATGTCATCTCGAACAGTTCAGCTCCCATATTGCCCATCTGCATAAAAAAATCGCCGAGAAATCCAACAATCTGACCGTAGATCCAATCTACAATCTGACCGAGGACTGTGTCAGCGACAAAATCCCATATAAACATATTTCACCTCTTTCATTACTTTAATTGCGCACACATTTTAACATTCTAATTATTTATAAATATATTTAGAATATTATTTACAATGTTTGATTATTGTGATATGCTATAGCCATAGAATAAAAATATTTACCTAAACTAATTATGAAAGGATGGTTCTCATGTCAAAACCTAACTACTATCTTGTGCGCCCCTATCCTAACGGAGTAAATCGCATAACCGAATTTAAAAAACGTGGATGCATAGGCATCGGTTGGTCGAATTTGGGTGATGTTTCGGGAAAGGGAAAAGCCGAATTGCGCACAGCATTAGAAAGCTATTTTTCAGCTTCAGATCAAAAAAAACTCCGTAGTACACTTGGTACATTTATGATATTCTGCTTGGATTTAAAGGTGGGAGATTATATTATTGCACCAGAAAATAAAATGGGGGCGATTCATGTTGCACAGATTACGAGCGACTATTATTATGATGCGAGTGCTGTCGATTTGGACTTCGCCCATCAACGAGAAGTTAAATGGCTTAGTGAATCCTTTTCCCGAGAAGCGATTGCTGCATTAAATAATGTGAGACTTGTTGGTGCTCTTAAATTTCCGGGAACTGCTGCAAATCTGCAAGAATATCATTCAGAATTGGCTACACTTCTTAGTATTAACACCACGCATGAGACAGGTTGTTGTAATGAAAGTCCTACAACTAACATCAGCCAACTTGTAAAAGCATCCTACCCACTGCGCCTTAATATTTACTGTGATGTATCGTTTCCGGCTGATATGACTCCTGAAGAGGCACAGCGGTTTGCCACATTTATTTCCACTCTATCCTTCAACCCATCTAGCAAAAGTGAGTAACGCCTGAGTATCGGAGCAAGAATGACCTTGCTCCGATCTTTTTTGTTACATCCCAAGCACCTGCCAGGGTATCCTTGCATATGGGTGGTGACAAATTTATTTCTAAATATAAAAAGGGTCAATCATTTTTTTCGTGGGATTGCCACCACGTAATGTATTGATTTGTTACGCCACCCTTGACCGGATGGAAAAGCAATGCTGTTCGTT
>SAAB01000022.1 GCA_009929615.1 Clostridia bacterium
CTGGGAGGGAAAGATACCGAAGCAGGATGCAGATGAGGCACCAAACCATCTGGCAAGGCTGTGAAACACAAAAAGCCCGATTCCAGAGATAGGTAGAGTAATCCCATTCGCATACCTCCAGCACCAGCAAATAAATCGCTGTGCTGTGAGGTTCTGCTATGGTATCCTTCGCCTGCTCTAGAATCGGGCTTACGATATTTTTTTATTTGTCCGAGAGATCGCCGACAGATTCAAGCTCTGTGGTTCCGTGGGCTTGTCCCTTGAACTGTTTATAGTCTACCAGTTTGAAAGGCGCTTGCAGATGGCGAGACCACCACACTTGATGTGGCGAATTTGCCACATTTTCATCTGCTTCTTGCAGAAAAGCAAAAAAATACCGCACAGTCTCATTCGACCATACGGTTATCCTGCCATCTGCTGCGACTGAAGGAATTTCATCATGTTTCGGATAGTAATCTGCCCATCCTTCGTCAATTTAGCAAATTCCACTCCGATTTCTTCGGAGATCTCTACTGTTTTTTCTTTCTCCGCCAGAAGGTCATCTGTACTGACATCCAGAGCGGATGCAAACTTCTTTAGGGTCTTGAACCCCATTTCACCTTTTGTACCATTCTCATACTTGGAAATGTCAGCGCGGTCGATATCGACGGCATCACTCAGCTGCTTCTGTGACCAGCCTTTTTCCAGTCTGTAATTTCTTATATTTTGACCCAGGATGTACTCCTCGCTATGAATATTGACCACGCTTACACCTCCTTTCCAACCCGACTGATTTTTCAGGTAGTTTCATGACCGGCGTTTTGATGAACTCAGGATACCATTTCTCCCATCTTCATTCGAGGACACCAGCAGTCCCAGAATCGCTCACCATATAAGCCGCTAAAACCAGTGATTTCTTCTCTTTTTGGGTTGTTTTACCCCTTTAGACGTAACCACCGCCAGTTTATTGTGGGACTGCTTCTGTCACATAAAGAGGAAAAAATTTCTTTTTTGTCACCTTGTCTGGTGCTATAATAAAAGAAAAGACCACATCGTTTTGATGCAGTCTTACTTTAACAGGACAGGCACTTGAAGCACGGTAGATTGATGCTTGAAGTCCCCTTACATATACTTGATTTTCACTTACAGGAGGATAAATGCATGGAATTATGCTTTGGAATCTATGCCAAGATACTAAAACTCTGCTGTCGAAGCAGTGTA
Source organism: Clostridia bacterium (assembly GCA_009929615.1). GTDB lineage: Bacteria > Bacillota > Clostridia > Lachnospirales > Lachnospiraceae > Frisingicoccus. The sequence continues at coordinate 1,201 of SAAB01000022.1, forward strand.
CATAACAAAACCCTTGTCGATGCTCTGGTGAAAACCATCGATCCTGATTCAAAATATATCGACAATGATACTTCTGTTTCCCGCCTAATGAACTGTACTGCCAATTTTCCAGAGGTAACTGTTTCTGACAACTATGGTCCAGTACGTTCAACAGATGGTTCTATTACCAACATTGTCGCCCTTGCCAGAAACACCAATGTACAAGAACTGACACCCATCTTTGAAGAATCCATCCTCCCCTTACTTGACCCTGACAAAATCACCTATGCCCTGTCTGCGCTTCAGTCTGTTATTACCTTGGATGTTTCTCTTGCTTACACGCACAGAATGACCTTTGAACAATGTATGGGGCATGACTCTCTTTTCTCAGCACAGATGTCTGCTATTGAGCCTTCTTCATTCCTCGCTGGGCTGTTTCTCTATACCGTTCTAACCAACGAAAACAAAAATGATGATATAAGTAGCATTGACTGGGGATTTATTGAGCGGGCAAGCACGGACAAACAAATTCGGCTTCTTGACTGTCAAACACCTGACAGTCTTTGTGCAGATGATTGCACCGAACTTTATCTCAATAAGATACTGCATACCTATGATAAAATTAAAACTCTTCTGTACAGTGAAGCCCCTGTGCCGTTCTATGACTTCTACGTTTGCAATGATATTTACAGATATGTCCCTATTTATAAGAACAACAAGAGATCCTATAAACGAGAAACAATTGAGCATGTTACAATGGAAAAGCTCTCAGATATCTCCTCTTGCATTATTCTTAGTGGCACGGGTGGTCTTGGAAAGTCCATGATGATGCGTCATCTTTTCCTGGACGCTACCAAGCGCCATACAAACACCGGCATTATTCCATTTTTCATTCAACTGAAAAATTATCGAGCCAACTTTGCCGATTTGATTGACTTCATTATCTTTGAGATAAGTAGTTTATTTTCTGGAATCAGTCGTGAGCGCATGATTGCAATTCTGGAATCAGGTAAGGGCCTGTTCCTTTTTGACGGACTGGATGAAATCAGCCAGGAGACTGCAGTAAGTTTTCAGAGTGCATTGGACGCATTCATCAATCTATACACGAATAATCAATTCATTATTTCCTCTCGTCCATACGGTAATTTTTCCGCATTCACTCGTTTCACTGTAGTAAACCTAGAATCTTTTAGTAAAGCCCAGAGTCTTGAACTAATTGATAAGTTGAACTTTCGCTCTGATATGCCAGAGATTAAATCAAAGTTCCGCAAAGAACTTGACCTACGTCTCTACTGGTCACACCACGGCTTTTCTGATAATCCACTTCTGCTTACCATAATGTTGATGACATTTGAAGAGTTTGCAGAAGTTCCGTCCAAAATGCACATATTCTACCAAGAAGCCTACACTGTTCTTTCTAAGAAGCATGATGCAAACAAAGGCGGATTTCGCCGTGCCTTGAGTACAGGTATCACAACAGACCAGTTTGCTGATGTTCTTGCTCGCTTTTGTGCGATAACATATAATGATGAGAAATTTGAATTTTCATGGGCAGAAATGGATCGCTATTTTTCCAATCTAAAGTACAAATTTCCGCTCTCCTCTAAATCAACAGACGACTTCATTTTTGATGTTTGCTCCAACCTGTGTGTCATGTATTTGGAAAGCAATAGCTATAGTTTCATTCACCGCTCTTTCCAAGAATATTTCTGTGCACGATATTTTGCTCGACAAAAGGATAAGAACCTTGAAAGAATTGGCTACCTCTTTGAGCACAACAAACTTGCTCGACGTGGAGACCGTACATTTCAGATGCTTTATGATATGATACCGGAAAAAGTTACGGAGTTTATTTTGATTCCGTATCTCCGCGATTTACTCCAAAAATGTGACGACGAAGATGGATACCATACATTTCTCTGTGAGATATACGGAACTATGACCGTTGGTAGCGAACTTGTAGTTGATCGCGGTGAATGTGGAACAGCTTCTGTCCTTTACCAGTTCATTGAAGATACTTTTTGTATTTACCACGAAGATACCGTTGATGCTGATCTCATCGATGATGTCGATCTTCTCGCTTCAACAGAATACTATACTTTGACTGATGATGAAGATTATGAAGGCGATATCGTTGAAGAATCTGATATTCCGTTAGGTTTTATGGGCATATCTGATAGTGCTGGTAAGGTCTACGAGATTGATTGGTCTGAAGTCTTTGGTGATCCTAACTTCTATCAGGATTTAATCACGAGTATTGATTCTAAGAGCTTTCCTCTCAGAAAGGAGTATGACGATATCCGCACACTCTACAACGAACTTGTTGACGAAATCTCACATGATGACGATGAGGACCTATTTGATATCCTCGACTAAATAAAAAAACCGAGATACTTTTCACGGTACCTCGGTCTCCCTTACCGCTGCTCTCCTCGGAACAGCGGTTTTTCATTATGTTGTTTCAAAATATCTTCGCATCTGCTCACAGTCAAATTCTCAGCGTTCAGCAGAAATTGGCGATACAGAAAATCCTGCTCTGTCGAACGCAGTTTTATGCCGGCCGCCCCCAGAATCTCCATCGAGATGAAATACGGCACTTTCAAGGCCACACAGATTCCAACCACATGGGCAACCGATGGTCGATCCTGATTCAGATAATTTAAGAGAGCCTTCCTGTCTACGCCCAATTCAAAGGACAGATTTTCCTGCGTAATCCCTTTGCGTTTCATAATTGCTTTTATCATCTCTGCAAAATCATCCGGAATGTTTTTGTAGAATTCCAGCCACAACAGCCCATCATCTACCATCGCCTGGTTTTCTTTCTCATACTCTGAGCTTCCTGGCTCTGCCACCAACCTATAAGCCGCACGATATTTATCCGTAACAGGCTCTGTCTTGTTTCGCGCCACCTTGCTGACAGCATATTCAATCCGTCGATATCTTCCTCCGACCGTAAATCCAAGACAGCACTCTTCCATGTGGCACCGGGCATAAACGGTAAGATGTAGTTTTCCATAGTAATCCCGTAGAATGTACTTATCTGTATTTAAGCAGAAGTGCCCCTCAACGTACCGGTATCTTCCACTGCATATCACTCGCTCGAACTCGCTATCCGAAGCAGCCAGCAGTGCTGCATCCTTTGCGGAAATCGTAAAGGTCGTATTGGCCGGCCACAGCCATGTGCATCCGTGATCTGGAATCACCATATCATTCACATAGTTACGGATACCACCGGCTTCGCAATATCCAAGCTCGATCATACGGTATTTTGCCATTTGATATGATACTTCATACCGTTCTGCAAGCCCATCTACAATGGCTCGAATATTCTCTGGTGTCTTTTTCCAATTGCACTGCTTCAATCTGGTCTCGACATAATCGATCACATCATTTCGCTCAAGCAGTAGATAAGCTGGAAGCTTTTCACACTGCAGCTCCATCCAATCGAGCGCATCATTCTTGTGATGGTATCGCCTGTTCTCCCTGCGCCGGCTGGAATATGGTGTGTACTTTCTCCCTGTCATCATCTGGAGCAGGAAGAACCATCTGTCCAAATACATATGGCAGCATTCATGTGCAATCGTGCTATTTCGTGTTGCGGCAGTTGTGCAGTTATCTTGATTTACCAGAATCGTTCCGGGTCGGATTATCTGGGCATAAGTTTTTCCACTGTCATCAAGCAGATGCGCTTCGCCGTAGTTGTAGTAAAGCTGTCCCATCACCGTCTTGTCTGCAAAGCGAACATCCAAAACCCGAAGTCCCATCCGCCTTGCCAGTTCCTCACTGCTCACTACTGACGCATCCCCACCGATCTTCCTCTTCGCCTCTGGGAAAAAATCATCAAGAATCGCATGGGCAACCGTCTCGTAGTCGCTGTTATATAGAATCGGTAGCAGATAGTCATTAGTATCAAATGCAAATCCTGATAGTGCCGGGTCATCTTCCCAATCTTTATATACCCAGACGAGCGGACCAATGCAGCATTGGTGGCACACTCGCAAATCGAAAATATATCTCAGCCGAAAATCTGCACTCTCATATCTTGTTTCGCCATCCTTATACTGTCCTTCTAACCTACTCTGCAATATCACATCGACCACAGTCCTGTCTGTTGGCTGCTGTAGCTTTGACAGTGTTTTTAAGTACGACCACAGCCGAACCTTCATTCCCTCGGCACCCGGCAACACTCCTGCTTCTTGAATCTGCTCTGTCTCCGTCCTCACGTAATTTTCTAAAACCGTCTGAAAATCCGCATGAAAAACATTCTGCAGTACCTCTGCCACAGAATATGGCTGGCAAATATCTGTCCGCTCTACCGTTTTTCCGTACGTTACGGGTACTGCAACTGCTCCAGCCCCCTGCCCTACATCAGTATCCAATATCTCATAGTGCAATCCTATCACCCCTCAGAACATTCGTTTTGTCTCAATTATACACAGCATGGATACCAATTTCAATAGTAAAGCACAATATCTTTTGTCCATTTTCCATTTTGTTTCTCTTGAACGCACAATAATGTTGTGCTATAATAAGACTGTCAGATACTGAGCACTGAACAGTCTGACCAAGGAGGAAACACTATGGCTAAACTATCAAAGAAAGCCTCAGTAACTGTAAAACGGTCATCTGCTTCCAGCTCTGTTGTCTATCTTCCGCAGGCGGAAAAGAATGAACAAGCCGAATTTGCTTTCGGTGCCGTTATCCGTAAATACAGAAATAAAAATGAAATGAGCCAGCCAGAGCTGGCAGAACTCATGGGTGTATCACGTAACACCATTACAAACTGGGAAAATGATCGTGCACGTCCGGAAGTAGAAACTATCCGGGTTCTTTGCAGTATGCTCGGCATCCCCCTTTATGAACTATTCGGACTACCAAACAGTTCTCAGCTTACTTCTCACGAAAAAGTCGTGTTCGGACAGTACCGAAAACTGAGTCCCGTCGGCCAGCGCATCGTAGATCGGATGATTGAATCAGTTATGGGTGAAGAGCAAGATGCTCGTGATAGATACTTGGATGAGAACTATTTTCTGTCCGAGTTGCAGTCTACTCCTGCCGCTGCTGGTCCTGGCTGTGCTTTTATCGACACACCGCCAGAGTATATGTTTATAAAGAAAAACGGATACAACGAATCTGCTGATGCGTTGATTCGTGTATCCGGTGCAAGTATGGAGCCACAGTATCATAATGGTGATCTGGTATATGTAAAGTATACTCAGTCTGTTGAAGATGGCGATATTGTTATCTGCTCTACTGCAGATGGTGCCGTCATCAAGCAGATGCTGAACCACAAACTCTACTCTTTAAATAAGGCACTCCCCTACGGTGAGAAGTCTGAAGACGATCACGTTACTATTGTCGGCAAAGTTCTCGGGAAGGTAAGTCCGCTGGAGCTTCCTGCTGATGATGACATCCATCTGCTTGAAGAAGTAAAAGCTCAGGAAGTCCGGGAGTTCAAGAAGAAGTATGGATTGCTGTAAGAGGTGATCATCATGAATAAAGAAAAAATCTATGTAAAAGTCGATTCCACATTCGACCCAACCGGTTTCATGCAGCCGACATCAATCACTTGGTCGGATGGACGTACCTTCCCAATCGAAACAGTGCGTGACTTCCGCCCTGCAGGAACCGCTGATAACGGTTACTCTGGTGACTGTTTTACCGTGCTCATCCAGGGGCAGGAAAAGCACCTGTTCTTTGAGCGCCTTGATCCACGCTTCAACGGTCGGTTAGGCCGATGGTTTGTGGAAAGGACTGGAAAATAACACGAGCACATAGAGAGGAGGAAATTACACGATGCAACGCACTTATCTTGCGATAGATCTTAAAAGCTATTACGCGAGTGCGGAATGCGCCGCCCGCCACCTCGACCCACTTACCACAAATCTGGTCGTGGCAGATTCCTCCCGCACTGAGAAAACTATCTGTCTCGCTGTGTCTCCTTCCCTGAAAGCCTATGGCATTCCGGGTCGCGCCAGACTGTTCGAGGTCGTGCAGAAGGTCAAAGAGATCAATGCGAATCGGTTAAGGGAAGCGGTACGATTAAGAAAAGCTATGTATAAGGACGGCAAACCATCTTTCTCCTCTGCTTCCTATGATTCCTTATCCCTTGCCGCCGACCCGTCACTCGAACTCTCTTACCTCGTCGCACCGCCTCGGATGGCATACTATGAAAAGGTGTCGCGGCAGATTTACGGCATTTATCTGAAATACATTGCACCAGAGGACATCGTGGTATATTCCATCGACGAAGTGTTCATCGATGCCACCTCGTACCTATCCCACTATAATATGACCGCACACGACCTTGCCATGACAATGATTCGGGAAGTGCTTTATACGACCGGCATCACTGCCACCGCCGGGATTGGTACCAATCTATATCTGGCGAAGCTGGCAATGGACATCACTGCCAAACACGCTGCGCCTGACAAGGACGGAGTCCGCATCGCTGAGCTGGATGAAGAGAGTTTCCGTTATCTTCTCTGGGATCACAAGCATCTCACAGACTTCTGGATGACTGGCCCCGGTACCGTCAAGCGACTAGAGAAGCATGGCATCCATACAATGGGCGAGCTGGCCTATTTCAGCACCGTCAATCAGGATATCTTATATAAGGAATTCGGTGTTGATGCAGAACTCCTGATCGACCATGCTTGGGGGCTGGAACCCTGCGGCATGAAAGAAATCAAGGCATACAAACCCAGCAGCAACAGCATCTCCGAGGGACAGGTGCTCTCCTGCCCTTACCCATATGACAAAGCCAAAATCATTGTCATGGAGATGGCTGACAGCTTAGTATTACAATTAACAGATAAAGGACTGGTTACGGATAGCTTGACACTGGATGTGGGCTATGACCGGGAAAACTGTGACAGCGAAAAGTACAGAGGTCCGGTACACATTGACCACTACGGCCGCACCGTTCCAAAGGGTGCTCATGGAACCGTAAAATTAGATAACCCGACCAACCTTGGCAGTATTCTGATTTCTGCCACAACTGAGCTGTTCGAGAGAATAGCTGATAAAACCCTGACGGTAAGACGGATCACAATCGCTGCCAACCGTGTGGTCAAAGATGAGGGATTCTTCCAAGTTGACCTATTCACGGACACAACCAAGTTGGAAAAAGAGAAAAAGCTGCAAAATGCGATGCTGGGTCTCAAGAAGAAGTTCGGCAAGAACGCCGTACTAAAAGGAACCAACTATCTGGATGGTGCAACGATGAGAGAAAGAAATCAGCAGATAGGCGGCCACAAGGCCAAGTAAGGAGGGAGAACATGGACTACAAGAACACACCGGAAGGCATGGCCGTCCAAAGTAAGTATGGCAAAATCCTCCATGCCTCCCGTCCGGAGCCGCCACATAATCATCCCCGTATGCCGATGTCCAATCGTGCTAAAATCTTCTCTCCGTTTGCCGCCTTGCGAGGCTATGAGGATGAGATTGCTTCAGAAGGCAGAGATCATCTCAAAGGAAATAGAATCGGGCTGTCTGAAGAAGGCAAGCAAGCTCTGAACCAAAAGATCAGCCAGCTTCAGAAGGGACAAGATATCATAATAAAATATTTCACGGACGGCTACTATGAAGATATAGTCGGAGTATTGGATGCTGTGGATACGATAAACAAAGAACTGCGAATTTACACAGGCTTTATAAATGATACCGGCAAAGAGCTGCCGACCATTATTGCATTTGAGGATATATTAGAGATTGGGGTGAATATGACTTGAACTACTACTTTTGCGACGCATGCCGCTACTGCTTCTCTGCTGATGAACTACCTGATCGTTGCCCTGACTGCGGAGCGGTAGCACACGATAATAAAAAGGCAGTACGGCCGGCGAGTAAAGCAGAAATCGAGGAATTGCTCAAAATACAGAAAGAAGATAAGGAGGACACACAAAATGAAAGCACATAAATATTGGTCACTCGGCGCACTTGCCTGCATGGCAGGATGCTTCTACACGGGCTGCAAGAAACTGATGCAGGCTCACAAGTATTTTGCTTGTGGCTCTCTGGTCTGCATAGGCATGGCAATCTACTCAGGCCACAAAATTGCACCGAAGAAGAAAAAAGCTGAAAAGCCTGAAAAATAAGAACACACGCCCTCGCCACAACAAGCGAGGGCTTTTTTGAACTCCAGGAGTTCACTTTATTTCCGTCACAAACTATACACTTCCATCATGAGCCGAATTCCGACTTTCAGGCCTTCCTCAAAAGCGGTCTTTTCCCATGCACAGCACACCGTTCCCTGCCGGTCCATGATCTTCTCCCAAAGCGGAATCTTATCTCCGACGTAGTCATCTACGAGCCTATCCATTCCATCCAGCCTTCTCAGCCACTCTTCCAGTTCCTTTTCCTTGGCCTTTGCTGCTTTCCCGGCATCTGTGTTTTTCTCTACTGGATTGTTTTCCGTGTAATGCTCGTAGATCAGATCAAGCAGGTTCTCCACTGGCGGATAATACTCTGGTTCCGTTTTCTTCTGTTATGTCATAATTAAAAATGTACAGAAGTTCCGGAATAAAAATGTACAAATGGTATCATCGTATAAGCTTAAAAGGAGGCTTAACGATGATCATCAAATCACCTATTACTACAGACCTGAAAATCAAAAAACTGGAGGACTTGCAAAAGTTAAAGCCATTTATGGAAGAAGCAAATCTGAAAATCAATAAAAGCCAGATCGCCAGAGAACTGAACGTGGACCGGAGGACTGTCGATAAATACATTAATGGATTTCAGAAATCAAAGCACAGGTCTTCCCAGAATTGCCTGACCCCTTACAAGGACATTATCCGGGAACTGCTCTCCGACGAGAATGAACAGATATTCTATTATCGTCGAGTCCTCTGGCAGTATCTTCGCGACAATCACGGATATCGCGGGTCTTATGGGAATTTCTGCTATTACCTTTCTCTGGAGCCGGAGCTTGTGTCGTATTTCCGGAAAAGACTCCCAGCCAGATCTGAATCTTATATCCGCTATGAAACTCCGGCAGGAAGACAGGCACAGTTGGACTGGAAGGAATCGCTGAAGCTTCTGACAACAGATCTCGGCTGGGTCGAAGTGAACATCTTCGTCCTTATCCTTTCCTTCTCCAGATACCGCGTTTACCGAATGGTACCGTCAAAATCCCAGGAGGTGCTCTTTTTCTGTCTGGATGACGCTTTTACAGCGTTCGGCGGGGTGCCGGAAGAGATCGTTACAGACAACATGAGAATAGTAATGGATCAGCCGAGGACAAGAGGGTCGAAAGGAAGAATAAATATCCGTTTCCAGCAGTTTGCCGATGATTACGGTTTCCGCGTCCAGCCATGTGTAGCAGCCACGCCGAAGACAAAGGGTTATGTAAAGAATTAGATTATGTAAAGAAATGTGGGCTTAGCCCTGTGTTTCCAATGAACTGAGCCTGGATTTCTTTACATAAAGTTATAATCATGGCACCATATTTATCTAAACCATAATAAGGAGGTAAAGATATATATGGTAACAGATTTTGAAGAACTCGTTGCGCTATGTGATGAAGAATTACGTCACAGGGAATACGAGTCCAAATATTATGCAAGGATCACAGAGCAATGGGATTGCTTACGGAAATGGCTAAGTAAAAAGAAAATCTCGGAATTCAATGAAGAGATTGGAAACTGCTATTGCGATGAGATGTTCGGAACGCATCTTATGCCACGACGATCACCGGCAAAGTTTAGAGAAAAACTTCGACCAATAAGAATGCTGATTTCATATCAGAAGAATGGGGATTTTGAATTTCGTTGTCCCAGTGTTGAGTACAGTTTTACTGGAGTTGTTGGAGAAACAGCTTTAACATATCTTGATTACTGCAGAAATGAAATTGTACTTGCAGAGAAAACGATTGAAAACAAGCGACTGTACCTATACAACTTCTGCAGTTATCTGAATACTAAAGGATTAGGATTTGATGATCTTTCTATTGAAGAGACAGAAACATTTTTCTCATCAATGAACTATACATTGGCTTCAAGACATAATGCAGCAAGAAACATAAAACTGTTTCTTCAATTCGCTTATGATAATGGTAAATCAGAGAAAGATGCCTCTGTTTTTATACTGCCAGATAATTACAAAAAGAACTGTAAGATTCCAACAACCTACGAAGAAGAGGAAATAAAGGAGCTTGTATCCTCTGTTGAAAGAGCCTCTGCCATTGGTAAAAGAGATTATCTTATACTGTTGCTGGCAACTGAGTATGGTTGGAGGGCCAAAGATATCACAAAATTCTCCTTTGGTGACATTGACTGGGACAATAATGTAATTCATTTCAGTCAGCACAAAACAGACGTGCCAGTGGAATATCCTCTTTTATCGACTGTCGGAAATGCAATCATAGACTACCTTAAGTATGCAAGACCTGAGACAGATGTGACAGAGATAATAGTATCAATGGAAAATGCCAATAAAGGCAAGCCGCTATCCTCTCCAACGATTCATTCAGTTGTGACAAAATATATGAAACGTGCCGGTATAAAAAACTGGCAGAATAAAAAGCATGGACCACATGCAATGCGCCATAGTCTGGCGACAAACCTGCTCAAGAAGAATGTCGCCATGCCTATCATAAGTACTGTTATGGGGCATCAGAGAACTGAAACTACCAGTATTTATATATCAGTCGACTATGACAAGTTGAAGCAGTGCGCACTGCCGATGCCCGTGCTTCGCTCTCCATTCTATAGCAAGGAGGGCAGTCATGGCAAGATATAAGTTCAAATCTGTTTTTGCAGATAAAATACAAAATTATATAAATGACAAAAATTCCGCAGGATACAATGGAGCAAATTTCAGACAAAACCTTATAAGCTTTGACAGATTCTGTACAGAACAGGAAATCAAGGAACCAGTATTTACTACTTATCATGCCTCTAAATGGCTTGAACAACGAGCAACTGAGTCGCATACAACGCATTATTCAAGAATTAATGCCAGCAAACATTTCCTGAAGTATCTGAGCATAAAAGGATATGATGTATACGTTGTTCGCGATATCAAGTATAAAGGCACTGATTTTCAGCCACATATATATACTGATACAGAAGTCAAGAACTATTTTCTGGCTGTTGATAGCCACTATAGCATTATAAACCGTAAGGATGCCATACAATACCCAGTCCTATTTAGAATCCTTTACTGCTGCGGAACTCGTATAAATGAGACTCTTGGGATAAGAAAAAAAGACGTAGATCTTGATAAAGGAATCATCCTTCTGAATGAAACAAAGAATGATAAACAACGCTATGTCGTGATGGGCGATGATCTTCTTGGCCTTGTTAATGAGTATGCTGATAAATGCTTTTATCTTTTAAATGATGATGACTATATCTTCACAAATGCTAATGGTGGCAGGCTTGATGAGAAAGCTATCTATGAAAAGCACAGAGAATTCCTGTTTCAGGCAGGAATTCCCTATCTCGGTGATGGAAATGGGCCAAGAATCCATGACTGGCGGCATCATATGGCAGTGTATTCTTTTAAACAGATGACTGATTCCGGATTGGATATGTATGTGACATTGCCTATACTGTCAACATATCTTGGCCACAAAACTATATTTGCTACCGAAAAGTATGTAAGACTGACATTGCAGTTATTTCCGTATATTGAAGAAAAGTTCCATTTGATGGTGGATAGGATCTTCGGAAGTATCGTGAAAGAAGGTGATTCAAATGAAATCGACTGATTTCGCAACACTTCTCAGCAGATACTTTACCAGATATCTGCCAAATGAACGCGGAAGTTCTCCACAGACTATAGATTCATACAGAAATGCTTTTATACTCTATCTTGAATACATGGAATCCATTTGGGGAATAAAACCAGAGAATTTATCTGTTAAAGATTATACCAGAGAATCTATACTTGGCTTCCTTAAATGGCTTGAAGGAGAACGAGGAAACAGTGTCACCACACGTAACTACAGACTGGCTGCCATGAAAGGATTTGTACATTACCTAAAGTATGAATTTCCCGATTACATGGAAGAATATCAGCGGATTCTTGGGATTCCATTAAAGAAGGCTGAACAAAAAGAAATCTCTTACATGAAAACAGAGGGGATTGAACTTTTGGTCCATCAGATAGATGTTAATGCAACCAATGGACTAAGAGATTATGTGATGATACTTATTCTTTATACTACTGGAGTACGAGTTTCTGAGTTAATCAACATAAAGGTCAAGGATATTTCATTAACCGAACCATACACCATAAGGATTCACGGAAAGGGGAATAAAGGAAGATATGTTCCACTGATGAAAACAGCGGTTCCTCATATAAAACAATACTTATCGTACATGCATTATGATATGGAGGCGAGATACGAGGAATATCTTTTTAAAAATCATATGAATACCCAGTTCACTCGACAGGGCATAAACTATGTTCTGAAAAAATACGGTGCAAAAGCCAGAAACAAAAATAAGGAGCTAATACCAGCTGATTTAACAGCACATAAAATGAGACACACTACAGCAATGGAACTGCTTACGTCAGGTGTTGATTTGATGTACATAAGGGATTTACTTGGTCACTCCAGCGTGATGACCACTGAGGTGTACGCAAGAACCGATGCTAAACTCAAGAGAAAAGCAATTGAAGCTGCCAGTAAGGAAATCCTTCCGCAAGAAGAAGCTTCATGGGACACCAACACCAACTTGAAGGAATGGTTAAAAAGCTTTAATAAACGATAACTTTATGTAAAGAAATCCAGGCTCAGTTTACCTAAGACATTGGGCTGAGCCCACATTTCTTTACATAATCTAATTCTTTACATAAGCCTTATTATGACAATCTTTACATAAAAAGGGAAAAGTAGAATCTCCGATGCGGATCCTTGATGAGCTCCGTGCGTACAACGGTCAGCTGACTTACCTCGGATTTGTAGAACTTCTCGCAAAAATCAATGACAGGGAGAATTCGAAAGTACATCCGGGGACCGGGAAGATCCCACTGATGTACCTCGAAAAAGAAAGAGATTCCTTCAGCCCGTTACCACAGCAGACCATCCGGAATCCCTATCAACTGGTCGATCATAAAATCCGCGTGGACAATTCAAGCCTTTTCCGCTATCAGGGGAAACAGTATTCCGTACCACCAGAATATATTGGCAAAAGTGTCACACTGCAGGTTTACGATGACTACATCCATGTGTATTTTAACATGAAACTCATCGCGCTGCAGCCTTTATCGCAAAAGAAGATCAACTATCAGGAGAATCATTATCGGGATCTCATCCGCAGGACGCACTCTTTTGCGGAAGAGGACATCGAGGAACGGGCAAAAGAAAATCTCAGAGCGTTAGGAGCTGTGTATGAGTAACAACAGTATTTATAAGCAGACAGAAAAAAATCTGGACATCCTCCGACTGGACCAGATGAAACTGCATCTGGAGGAAGTCGCCGGAGACGTTGGCGCAAAAAGCCTTTCCTTTACCGAGGGTCTGTTGAAACTGACGAATTATCAGGTGGATTTCAAGGAACAGTCTGCCGCGCAGAGTACCATCCATGCGGCGGCATTCCCCTTTGTAAAAACACTGGCAGACTTTGATTTCAGTTTTCAGCCCTCTGTTAACGAAACTCAGATGCAGGAATTCTGCACTCTTGGATTCATGGAGAAAGCGGAGAATATCGTATTCCTCGGATCCAGCGGGGTTGGAAAGACCCATCTGGCAACGGCGATCGGCATCGCTGCGGCAAAGCACCATAACATCACCTATTTCATCAAATGCAGCGATCTTCTGCAACAGTTGAAAAAAGCGAAAATGGAGAACCGCCTGGAAGCAAGACTGAAGCATTTCAATCACTATAAGCTTCTGATCATTGACGAAATCGGGTATCTTCCGATTGACAAAGAAGACTCGAATCTGTTCTTCCAGCTGATCGACATGAGATATGAGAAGAAGAGCACGATTCTGACAACGAATATCAACTTTGGAGATTGGGACAGTATTTTCTACGATGCGGTGGTCGCAGATGCTATCCTGAACCGTGTACTGCATCATTCCCATGTCGTATCGATCACAGGAAAATCGTACCGTCTGAAGGACTTGGTGCAGGAAGATACAGCATCATAAGATGTACATTTTTATTTAGGATTTTTTGTACATTTCTACTTGACAGTTAATATCTTCAAATACTCTTCCAGCATTTTCTTCAATTTTTCTATAATGCTACCATCCTTCCCAACTGAGATTCACATCCTCAGTTATGGCACATATTACCGTAGACTTTTGCACATAGCAACCTATTTTTTGCGGTCTTTTGGACGGCCCATCTTCTCCTTTACCTCATCTGGCACATCAATCAGACCGAACCGATAGAACATCCCGTAGATGTAGGTCACGCCCCGGATATCACCCAGAGCTTTCGGGCGGTCTACCACTTCTCCTTTAATATTCTTCAGCGCCAAAACTATAGAACTCCATGCCAGGCTTTTACTGTTCTCCCGCCTGTCAATCCACAGTTCTTTCGTGTACTCGCCGTTCCTACCTTTTTTAATTTCGTAAGAGAATGGCAACCCGGAGTAAGTTTTGAATTTCACACCAGCATAAGCCAAAACCACTCCCCAAAAGTTTTCTTCTGTCGGATCAGCCCTCCACCGCTTCATCGCTCTGTGTCTCCGCTGCCGCTCTGCCCCAACACTGATTTTCTCTTTTTCTGCTGTGCTTGGGAAGTACACACCTTTCCGATATGGCAGGTACGAGGTAATGGAGGCTTTAGATAGTTCAAGGGTTGCTGCGGTTGAGAGGATTGCTTCTTTATAGTTCTGTGTTTCTCGATACTCCTCAAAGGTATCCTGTACCTTCTCGGCTACTTCTGATTTATACACATCTGCCGTGATGAGCAGCTTCCGTACCTTGATGGGATTTAATCCCAGCTCATCTCCGATGGCCTGCAAGGACATCTCAGAATCATAAAGCGCCACAACACTTTCCATCTGCTCTTTCAGGTTCTTCCCGGCATCGTACTCCGGCTTCAGCTTCTTCCGGCCTCCACCGGGCTTCCGAGATTTATACGCTCTTTTCTTTCCCATGCTTATTCGTGTAGCTCCAGCGGCAGACCATCCGGATCATGGAAGAAAGTCATCTTCTTTCCGGTATAATCGTCAACACGAATCGGCTCACATTCAATGCCTACCTCCGCCAGTTCATTCACTGTCTGCTCCACGCTCTCAACGCAGAACGCAAGGTGACGCAGCCCACAGGCCTCCGGGCGGTTCACACGCTTCGGAGGATTTTCCTCAGCGAAAATCTCCAGCTCTGTGTGTTCATTGACACGAAGATCCAGCTTCCAGTCTTTACGCTCTGGACGGTAGTTCTCTCTGATAACAGAGAATCCCAGCTTGTTCACATAGAAATCCTTTGCGGCTTCGTAGTCAGATACGATGATTGCGATGTGATGTATTTTAGATAAGTTCATTTTTTTCACTCCGTTTCTTTTATTTACGTTACAAGCTATATATCAGCCTTCAAAAAATGCCGTGTGAACTCCTGGAGTTCCTTTTGTCCACACGGCATTTCTTTTTTTCTTGGGTTCTTGCTTATTTCAATTTTTCAAGGATTTCATCCGCACTCATGCCGCTTGCCAGCAGCTTCTTAAGAACTGCTTCGGCTTCTGCCTTCTTAGCTTCTTCGGCTGCTTTCTGATCAGCTTTGGCCTTCTTCGCTTCCAGGGATGCCACTTCTTTTTCGGCCTTCTTCAGAGCAGTCTTCTTCTCTTTCAAGTCAGCTTTCAGAGCATCGATATTAGCAGTAATGGTAGTGATCTCTGTGTTCAGGGAAGCGATAGCCTACTGCTTCTCCGCAATCTGAGATGCGTAGTCGTTGGTGGTATTGATTTTGGGACGGTTTTTGCTGCCTTTCGTTCTGGGCATAGGTGATAACCTCTTTCCTTTTTTAGTGGTTTAAGTATAGCACTGTGTTGGGGTGAAGACAATATTCTTCATTTACACCTGCTGAAAAAGGTCAAATCCCATTCGTTTAGAATAATCAAAATTCTTTTTATGGGCTGCGTTCCTAAGTGCCATTCCTAGCGCCTGACTAAGTTTAAGCTGATCACCACCAGTCAAATTTGCCATATGTGTTAATCCAAATTGGCCTTTCTCATCTAACGCATTCCACAGAGTTTCACTTAATATAACATTCTCAGAAAAAAGCGGAAGCATCAAATTAAAATAGAAAAGTATTTTTTCCAAGTTAGCTGTTTTTATTGATTGGAAAAACGAATGATAAAATTCTTCTTCGCTATCTAAGCAACTCATTAAAATATACGACTGATTTGCTTCTGGCAATACCGTTATTGCCAATCTATGCATTTTCCCTTTATTATCAATGCTTTTTATTCTGTTTCCATCCAAATCATAATCCGGAGCTATGTATGCGTAATTAGCAAATCCTATTTTATATGGAATTGTAACCACAACCGTACTTATACCGTCATGTGTTCCAGCTAAAATTTCTGCATCAAACTTTTTCTTAACCGTTTCAAATTCTTCCATTCGTAGGCATTGGATTCGATACTCTTTCACTTGCTCTGTCAAAGAGAATACACCCGGCCGTTTTGAAAACATTCTTCTAAATAGCCACATCAAGTGTCTCTGTTTTGCATATTCAAAAACAAAAGCTTTATATGCATACACAAACTTCATTTCATCATTATTTGCGTCAAAGTCAGGTGATCCAGCTTCAATTACCTTAAACGCTTGTGTGTCATGCACATCGCAAAAGCAACTTTGCGTAGTTGCTTTATTACCACTTACTCTTGTAAACGGAACAATCAGTATTGGATTTACAGGATCTTCTTTAATCACTATAGGTTGCTTAGTTGGATCTTGCATTATCACATGATTATCTGCACTTGCAAGCAATGAAATAATCTTATGATTTTGTAAAGCATGTGCTTCTTTGATTTTTCCCTTGCAATTCGACTGATCCGGATGTAAGCACACCTTATCCTGTTTAAATCCTTTTCTCATTTCTTCCATCAATAGAACTTCAACAGGTTTCTTTGAATTCACCGGGCCATCATCGCTTTTTCCTTTACAACAATCCTTGTATGATTTTCCTGATCCACACGGACAACTTTCATCGTCATGCAAATACAGCTGATTCTCTGGAATTTGAAGTTCCTTCATTGTGTCATAAAGAATTTTTGCGTCTTTATTTAGCAGTGAAAATATTTTCATTTTTATATTCCACAATTTTTTACATAAATTTATCATCAATAATCATCAACCTATCTCTCTACATCTCAGCCGCCATCCTGCTGGCGTTGCCTGCTGCTCACCACGGAGAGGTGTGCAAAGTTTCGAGCAGCTACCGTGCAGGGATAGGGTATCAATGCACGACCTTATTTTCTCTAAGTATATAGCGAGTATGAGCAGAAATCAAGCTGACAATTCATATTCTCACAAATCACTGTACAGTTCTTCCCTATACACACCATCCTCGATCAGCTTCTTAAAGCTCTGAACAACAGACTCCTTGTCTTCCTTATAGGTAACACCGAACCACTTGTCCTTTGTTTTATGAGTTCTCTGCCTCTTAGCCACAGTATCTTTTACTGCGTTGCCTGCTGCTCACCGCGGAGAGGTGTGCAAAGTTTCGAGCAGCTACCGTGCAGGGACATATTTATCCATGCACGACCTTATTTTACTCCACTGTCACGCTCTTTGCAAGATTCCGAGGCTTATCAACATCAAGTCCTTTCGCCACGCTCACATAGTAGCCCAGCAACTGCAAGGGAACAACAGCAAGGCTCCCCACGAAATGTTCATCTACCCGCGGAACATATACCGTGAAATCAACATGATCCTCCGTTTCATACTTGCCGAAGGTGGTAAGACCCATCAGGTAGGCGCCCCGACTCTTGCACTCGACCATATTACTGATGGTCTTCTCATAAAGCTCCCTCTGGGTCAGCACTCCGATCACCAACGTACCATCTTCAATCAGGCTGATTGTTCCATGCTTAAGTTCACCGGCTGCGTATGCCTCACTGTGAACATAGGAGATTTCTTTCAGCTTCAGACTGCCTTCCAGCCCAACGGCATAGTCGATGCCCCGGCCAATGAAAAACACATCATGGGCATTTGCGTGTTTTGCCGCAAACCACTGGATCCGCTCCTTGTCTTCCATCGTCCTCGAAATCTTGTCCGGCAATGTCAGCAGTTCGGAAATGTAGTAACTGTACTGCTCCTCGGTAATCATCCCACGCACGAAAGCGAATTGTACCGCCAAGCAATCTACTGCGACGAGCTGTGCGCTGTATGCCTTCGTCGTTGCCACAGAAATCTCCGGTCCGGCCAACGTATACAGCACATGGTCAGCTTCCCGGGCAATACTGCTGCCAACCACGTTCACTACAGCCAGCGTCTTGATTCCTTTTTCCTTGGCAAGTCGAAGCGCCGCAAGAGTATCTGCGGTCTCTCCAGACTGGCTGATGACGATTGCCAGCGCATTCTTGTTCAGAGGCATCTTTCTGTACCGGAATTCGGATGCCAATTCCACGCGAACAGGAATTTCAGCCAGATCCTCAATCACATACTGGGTTTCCATGCCTACATGCCAGGCAGAACCACAGGCCACGATATAAATCTGCTCAATCCCCTTAATTTCTTCCTCAGTCAGCCCAACTGCACTCAAATCGATTTTTCCATCTTTGATGACCGAGTTCAGCGTATCCGACACTGCTTTGGGCTGCTCATGGATTTCCTTCATCATGAAATGCTCATAGCCCGCCTTTTCAGCAGCTTCAGCATCCCACTTGATTTCAGTGGTCTGCTTCTCGATTTCATCACCGTTC
The DNA here is from genome assembly GCA_009929615.1 of Clostridia bacterium. Classification (GTDB taxonomy): domain Bacteria; phylum Bacillota; class Clostridia; order Lachnospirales; family Lachnospiraceae; genus Frisingicoccus. The sequence continues at coordinate 20,016 of SAAB01000022.1, forward strand.
AGGTCATAGAAATGAGCCTCACCTGGAACAAGTTTTGCAAACTCAAGGTTTCCAATGTAATACACATTGCGAGTGTATTTCAAAATTGCAGGGACATCCGAAGCTACATAGGTTTCGCCATCCGCAACACCAATGATCATCGGGCTATCCTTACGCGCTACCCAGATTTCTCCCGGATAGTCCTTGAACATCAACTCCAGCGCATAGGAGCCGCGCACACGAACCATCGTTTTGGCAATGGCATCGATGGGACCTAGCTTGTACTTCTTGTAATAGTAGTCCACCAGTTTGATGACCACTTCGGTATCGGTCTGGCTGTAGAACGTATAGCCATGCTTCAGCAGCTTATCCTTCAGCTCCTGATAGTTTTCGATAATACCGTTATGGACGCCAACCACCTCAGATTCAACCTCACCAGAGCCAGAACCGGTGCAGTTGCCGGAAACATGAGGATGCGCATTCGTGACGCTGGGCTCTCCATGCGTTGCCCAGCGGGTATGTCCGATGCCACAAGTGCCAACCAGTGCATTGCCGCCATCCGTCTTTTCGATGAGGTTCGATAGCCGCCCCTTCGCCTTTACAACCTCCGCCAGCTTTTCGCCATCTCGGACAGCCAATCCTGCCGAGTCATAACCACGGTACTCCAGCTTCGACAGACCATCCAATAGGATGGGTGCCGCCTGCTGCTTTCCGGTAAAACCTACGATTCCACACATACTTTTCACGCACTCCTCTCATGGTCACGTCTCTTATACCGCGTGACCTTTTGCCTTGATTACAGCAATCACCTCGTCAACGTATTTTTGACAAGTTTCCTCGCTCTCAGCCTCAACCATGACCCGGATAACAGGCTCCGTTCCGGATTCACGAACCAGAATACGACCGGACTCCCCCAGCTTTTCTGCTACAGTTTTCACAGCAGCCTGTACATCATTGTCATTCTGGGCCTCCGCCTTATTGTGTACCCGGATATTCTTCAGCACCTGCGGGTAAACAGTAAAGCCTTCACTGAGCTCGGACATCTTCTTTTTCCGTGCCAGCATGACCTCCATCATCTTGAGGCTGGTCAGGATGCCGTCACCGGTACTGGCATATTTACTGAAGATAATATGACCGCTCTGCTCACCGCCGATGCGGCAGCCATTCTTTGTCATATACTCATAGACGTACTTGTCGCCAACAGCGGTTTTAGCGTATCCAATACCACACTCATCAAATGCTTTGTAGAGTCCAAAGTTACTCATGACCGTCGTAACGACTGTGTTGTTCACCAACTTACCGCGTTCCTTCATGTACCGGCCATAGATGTAAAGAATGTGATCTCCCGTAATCACATTTCCCTTTTCATCCACACACAGGCATCGGTCTGCGTCACCGTCGTAGGCAAAGCCGACATCACAATGATTCTCTACCACAAACTTCTGCAAGCCACCAATGTGTGTTGAGCCTGCATTGTTGTTAATGTTTGTTCCGTTGGGCTCTGCATTGATGACCAGAGTCTTCGCTCCCAGTGCGTCAAAAACGGCCTTTGCAACATTCCAGGATGAGCCATTTGCACAGTCAAGCGCAACCTTAACACCCTTGAAGGAATAGATGCCAAGAGAAATCAAATAACCCACATAGCGATTTCGGCCAGACACATAGTCAACTGTACAACCAATATGGTCACGAGAGGCAAACGGAAGCTCGTCCCACGACTTTCCAAACAGATTCAGCTTTCCATCCAGATAGTCTTCTACCAGATTGATGGTTTCCTCATCCATCTTTTCTCCGTGCCTGTTGATGAGTTTAATGCCATTGTCGTAGTAGGGATTATGACTTGCGGAAATCATAATGCCGCAGTCAAACTCATCCATACGGGCAATGTAGGCCACGGAAGGCGTGGTGGTGACGTGAAGAAGATAAGCATCCGCACCAGAGGCTACCAGTCCTCCCACAAGCGAGTACTCAAGCATATAGGAGCTGCGGCGGGTATCCTTGCCAATCACAATTCTAGCAGGAGACGAGTCATTGTTCTGACGCTTCAGCTGGGTGTAGTACCAGCCCAGGAAGCGGCCTACCTTGAAGGCATGGTCGGCGGTGAGATTGATTCCGGCTTCCCCACGGAAGCCGTCAGTTCCAAAGTATTTTCCCATTGTTTTGTCCTTCTTTTTGAATTTACAGATTGAGTAGTGGGTTTCCTACCCCTTCCCCCACATCTGCTGTGGTGTGGTTTTTATTTTTGTTTCTTGTTCTGTTGTGTTGTTTTGTGTTTTTTCTTCCTACCTTATTTTGTAGGCTTTCAGTTGTTTGGATTGATAGTTGCACAGGAAGGACAATAAAACCACACAACCCAATCAAGCAGGTAAGTAAAAAATCGGGGTGTTTGGTTTCCGAGATAATTGGGAGGGGTACGTTTTTGGGGTGTTAGGCACATTACTTCTGCCCATAATAAGCATTAGGTCCATGCTTTCTCATGTAATGCTTATCAAGAACATACTGCTTCATTTCAGCATTCGGATTAAGAGACAATGTCTTTAAATCCATCTCTGCAACTTTCTCCATTACTACTGCGTTATACACAGCATTGGCAGGACTTTTACCCCATGCAAACGGACCGTGATTCTTAACTACAATGCCTGGAACAGCCATCGGATCAATCTGTCTACCTTCGATTGTCTCGATAATTACAATACCAGTATTAGTTTCATAATCGCTTTCAACTTCTTCCTGGCTTAACTCTCTAGCACAAGGAATATCACCATAGAAATAATCTGCATGAGTTGTTCCAAGTGCAGGAATATCCATACCTGCCTGAGCAAAAGCTACTGCATTAGTAGAATGAGTGTGTACAATACCCTTCATATTCGGATACTTTCTGTAAAGCTCCAAATGTGTCTTTGTATCAGATGAAGGATTCCATTTTCCTTCTACTCTTTCACCTGTTTCAATAGATACAACAACCATATCCTCAGGAGACATGCCATCATAATCAACGCCAGATGGCTTGATTACCATATATTTTCTATCATCTGAGATACCGGATACGTTGCCCCATGTGTAAATCACTACGCCTTTAGCAACTAAATCCAAATTGGCATCGCAGACTACTTTTTTAAGTTCTTCTAACACACTTATACTCCTATACCATATACTTTTGACACAGCCTCATTCCAAAGGTTATTCTCACGCAACAGATGTTCAATTACATCTCTAACGGCACCATAGCCACCTTTTACTGGGCTTATATAGTCAGCAATTTTTTTCACTTCAAGACATGCATCTTCGGGACATCCGACATACCCACAAAGCTTCATCGGTGGTAGATCATTTAAGTCATCACCTATATAGCCTATTTCTTCTTTTTTTATGCCGTTTTCGCCCATAAAGTTTCTAAGATAGTTCACCTTATCCTTTACGTTTTGACATAAATACTCCACTTTCATTTCAGTCATTCTTCTCGTTGTGGCTTTACATTCACGTCCAGTCAGAACCATAATCTTCATTCCTACCTGATGTGCTGCAAAAAAACCGGCGGCATCTTTAGTACAAAACTTCTTGGTTTCGTTTCCGTTTTCATCATAATACAGACCACCATCTGTCATCGTCCCATCCACATCAATTACTAAGTATTTTATATCCATAAAATGCCGCCTTTCTTTATTTATAATTTGTATTTAGATGGTGTGATAAAGTTTACTTTAACATCTAATGCATGAATAGCATCAATAACTGCTAAATTAAAATTATTTCCATGTACAGTAGGACTCTTCATGGAACTACTATAATAATTGTTTCCATCTTCTTTATAGCCATCAGCTCCTGCTACACTTATACTCCTCACACCAATATTCTTCAGAAGCTTTAAACACATAATAAAACTATTACAGCCTTGATTGAAAGCACCAGCCACATGATTATAGTTAATTAAAAAATCAGCTTCACCATCGGTTAAATTAGATGTAATTATCTTTTTGGCTTCAGTTTTTCCTATTTGCGAAAAACGCTTATTGTTACTAAAAAACACATAATCAACCTTGAAATAATCTGGAATAAAGTTTATTCCAATTACTTCAACACCATTATTCGCGATATAGTGCTGAATAGATTCTTTACATTCAGCTACAGTCGAACCTGGAGCAATCAGTAAAACATCCTTACCTTCCAACTCATTCTTAAGCTTCTTCCAGTCTTCTGAGTCATCAATCTGATTGTTCTTAAAATCTTCATATAACTTGTCAGCATAAACAGCATCAAAAGCAGTCTTTTTTGAAGAATCAAATTGAGATAGAATATGATTGATATCCTTATTTGTCAAATCACCTTTCTTAAGGTAATGCTCTGCATAATTTCTATGCAGGTTAAATCTTGCAGATAAGAAATATGCTGGAGTATAACCCCATTCAGGTTGCCCCTTAATTGGTGCAATATAATCCTGAATTGCATCCAATAGATAATCGATATCATAAGCTTTGCCGGTATAATCATTACAATAATCGGCAATAAGCTCGATAGGTAAATTTCCAGGAATTCTGCCCATCCCCATTAAGCTTCCATCAACAGCAATCGGTCGATTCATATGCTTGTCAATAAATGCTTGTGCAAGACAGCAACTCAAAGACATATTTTCGTGAAGATGTAATGCAACCCTGATGTTCTTATCCAGATTGTTGTCAACAAGAGATACAATTCTATCCAAATCTCTTCTTTTCATACTACCAAAAGTATCGACAATTAAAAACTGGTAAGGCTGAATTTGATTAACTTGATCTATAATCCACAAGATTCGTGCATCAGAATAGCCCATGATATTAATCGGATTGATAGACAGCTTATATCCTTTAGCTTTGACTTCTCTGGCAAAATCCATACCATCTTCAATATCATAATCATGAGCAGTAATTCTAATCATTTCAATACCCTTACCGTTGTATGGTGTAAGTTTATTGACATCATAGTTACTTCTCATTGCCATTGCAGAGTATATGGTACTTCCTGTATCTTCAGGCAACAACTTGTTTAGTTCCTCAATATGGTTGCATACAGTTATATCAGGATTATAGCCATCAACGTTTCTAAGAAAACCTACTTCTACCACATCAATATTAGCTCTTGTTAACTGTTTAATAATACTTCTGGCGCCCTCAAAGCCAAATTTCCAATCATTTACATAACCGCCATCTCTTAATGTGCAGTCCAACAATTTTAAATCATATGTGTTCATTTTGTGTCTCCAATCATTTTTATAACCATTTCCAAATCTTTTTCTGTATCAACAGATAGACTATGGCAGCTAGGTACTAGCGAAAGTTTTAGCTGTTTTCCGTAATCCAAAAACCTAAGCGTATCTATTCCTTCAATCAACTCAAATCGACCTGGCTGTGTATTCTTGTAAAAATCAAGCATTTTCTTATTGTAACCAATAATACCTACATGCTTATAATACTTAAAATCAATAGCCTTAAAAGGATACGGAATAGGCGTCCGAGACATATAAAGCGCATTCATGTTTTCATCAAAAACCATTTTTATATTAGATGCATCCATAACCTGAGCCGGGTCTGTCATTTCCGTGATAATGTTTGTACCAAACTCAACGTCTTGTGGAACATAATCAGGTATAGAAGCAGCTATTGCTTCTGTGTTAATTAAAGGTTCATCCCCATTCAACTGTACGTAAAAATCCGCCCTAATGGTTTCTGATACTTCCTGTAGTCTATGTGCTGCAGCACGGTGTGTATTGGCGGTCATCACGACCGGAATTCCGTTTTCCTCACAAACAGCCTTGATTCTTTCGTCATCTGTTGCAACGTAAACCTCATCCAACTTATCAACTGTACAAACTCTTTTATAAACCCACCAGATCATAGGATGGCCTAAAATATCTTTTAATGGTTTCCCTGGCAATCTTGTAGAACCATATCTTGCCGGAATAATTCCTACCACTTTCATTTGATCACCATTTTCACCTTTCATATATTATCTTTTTTAATTTGTTTTTTGCCCTAAAAACATAAGAAAAAACCGGGATATTTTTTATGAAAACTTCAGAAAGATAATACTTTCTTGCCCAGTTGTTATACCCTAATTTCTCGACTTCGATGTAAAATGTATCTCTCGTGTTAGGTCGAACGGTAGGTCTTATCAAATTTTTGTTCCGTTCTGTGATCCATTCACGCTTTGTTTCATATAGCACCAGTGTATCTTTTATTACGTTTAGGAGTGATTTACCTGCTTCGCTGTTTACCAGAACGCAAGAAATTGCATCAGTTTTTCCATTGTTTCTTTCACATAAGTCTGGATGGTGATTCACAGCCCAAGAATAATCGCCAATCGTAATGTCCCCCACTCGCTCTATACATGCATACTGACATTGATAACACATTTCATTATAGTTTTTGAAATTATAGAACGCTTCATAATATGGATCATAAAAATATGGTTTCTGAACAGTTGTCCCATTCTTGCACGCTAAAAAGAAGTAGTAGTAGTGGTAGTGCTCACTCGGCTTCAGTCTAAACTCATATTTTTCCACCGGACTCTTCAATTTTCTAGACCAGTATTCAATATTTTTTTGAAACAATTGAGCTGAAGGCACTCCATGGCAAATAAGATCTACACAATACAATTTCTCGTACGGTTTCTGCAGGAAAGCTCGAAGCGCCGCAATTTGGCACGGTGTTCCGACATACAGAACCATTTTTCTTTCTAAAAGGTCCTTTTTCACCTGAGAAAATGTTTGTCTGGTATCGCTTTGAATGTATTTCGATCTACGCAACAAATCTAAATCATCCGCATTTACAATTCTGCTCTGAATCGGAATTAGATTTTCATCCAGTCTGCATCCATAAACGCTGCCATTTTGCTTAAGCACATACTCTGCCAAAGCAGAAAAAATGCCGCCCGATGAACTGCGACGAATCACCTGATCTTGCTTATGTACAGCTGCAAAATACCTCATTGGAGAAGCAAAAGTATTTTTGTTTATAGCAGGACAAACTTTTCTGCACAGACCACATTGAATGCATACATCCCCATCAACCGATGCTTTAAGAAATCCCTCTTTATCATATTGAATCGAGACTGCCCGTTTAGGGCAGATTTGCTCGCAAGATCTGCATCCGCAACAAAAGCGATTGTCCTCTATACTATTGTATATACTATTGTTTTCCAAATCCGCTCCCTCCTTGATTTGCAATTCCTCTATCAACCAGAAAGCGCATCCGCCAAATATCGGATTGATTCTTCCCTACGAACACTCAGTTTTTGGTCGACTATTTCATAATTGATTGGCTTGTTACTCATATCATCTTTACTGACACCATATCGGCTCATCAATGAGAGCGATTCTAGCAGGTCTTTCATTCTGGTGCTGATATCGATTCCACTGTTGCTTTTGCCAAATGTATAGAATTCCTTATGAAGAATGATTGAAAAGGCCGTCCCATGAAAAGAATCACACAACACCATCTCGGCATTATCAATCAGTGCTAAAAACTGTAGAGGATCTGCGTTCGTTGATGCTATGCCATAATTACCAAATTTCTTTTCCAAAATGATATTATCTTCCGTATGAAGATCATAAATAATTTTGTAGGTATTCTCTTTGGCTAAGTCGAGTGCTAACGACACCATTTCTTCATTATAGCCGAGCATATACAGGTATATGAATTTCTGCTCACAAGGCACTATTTCATTTTCAATCAATTTTCTATAGACATCGGCATCTGTTAAAAAAACTGGATCCAAAACATGATGCACTCTCTTGTCAGTCAACTGCTGGATATACTGTACCGCTGTGCTTTCTCTCACCGAGATGGAATCAAAATCTGAAATCAGATTTTTATATATCTCATCCAGCTCATTCAGAATCTTTGCATCATCAGTACCGATACTTGCCGCATAGGCAATTTTTTTTGTATTTTTACCTGCGAACTTAAGAAAGTAAACCTTCGAATCTACCTCTTGCGCGATTTCCGGCTTCCAAACCACATCGCTTCCTACGATACATGCCGAAAATGCTTGTCCCAATATTGCCGAATCTGTTTTTGTAAAGCGGGGAGTCCTAGCCAAATACTTCTGTCTGAACTTTTCGTATTTATTGTGTCTGTTAGCCAGTTCCTTTCTGAATTTCCGATTTTGGGGGAAAATGTAAAATATCAATCTACACGCTTTTCTCTTTAGTTTACTTAGCACCCGCTGTGTGCCCGTCATCGTAACGCTTCTGCCACCACCCGCAGCATAATCAACAATTACGACTTCTTCATTGGGTTGAATTTTTTTTACGGTCTCTTGCAAACTATAGGCCAACCAAACTGCACCAGGGTTATCAAACCACTGAATATTTACTATTCCTATCATCTATATTTCCTCTATTTTTTGATCGTCTTAAGCAACTTCAAAAAGAAATCTCTTTTTATTATTGCAACAACAAGCACGACAGCAAATATGCTCCATCGCACGAAAGTATAGGGGTAAAGTGCTGTAATTGCAATTGAAATAAAAACTTGCACAAGTCCAATTCCAAATGTGTTTTTAATACTAACAGCATAGATACTTCCATTCTGTTGGTTGAATACTTTCCTCAGTACAATAACATGCAATAAGGCGTTAACCAGATAGCATACTAAGGTCGTATATCCGGCTGCCAAAAATCCATGCCTCGGAATAAAATAATAATTTAATGCGATGTTCATGACTGCAGACAGCGTTGAGCAAACCATAACAGGTTTTGTTTTCTCATAGAAAAATTCAAATATCGAATAGATATTATACAAAAAAATCAAGTACATACTTGTTGCAACAGGAGGTATCACATAAACAGCCTGTGCGTATTTACTTCCAGCCAAAAAGTAGATTGCCTCTGGAGCCAACATAATAAACAACAAATCAATGCCCGCATAAACCACACATATAATTGAAATATACTTTTTTGTATTATGAAATTGCTTGTCCCGCATACTGGAGTAACACCACGGTGTCAGTGCTTGTGTCAGACCCGAATTCAAAATCAACAGCAGGGAGGCCGCCGCATAGCCAACGCTATATAGGCCATTTGCTGCCGCTCCGCACATTGCAGTTATCATTACTCGATCCGATTGGTTTAACAGAACCAATGATAGGTAGTGTGGAATCAGCGGCAGGTTGAAACGAAGTGCGAATGTCCAGTATTCTTTATGGTAAAGCTTTCTGCTCTTTGAGAAAGCCAAAATATAAAATACAATTCCTAGAATAATGTAAATTACATTTTGTCCCCACACTTTACCCACAGCTTTATTCTCAGAAAAGAGAATAAAAACTACCGAAAGTAACGGGGATAGAATCGATACCAATAATGTAATTTTAATTAAACTTTTATAATTGTATTCGTACTTCACGCGGCTCATCCAACAACCATATGGATTATAGAACAAACACTGCAATGCCAAGCAAACCAATAATGAGAACGGCAATGTCATAATTTTTGAAAACTGCGTATGGAACAACATTATGATTGTCAATCCGGCTATTCCGAGCAGAAGTGATAATCCCATCATAGAAGATGTGTATTCGTCTCGCTTGTCTTCGTATTTCAGCATTGCGTTATTATACACGCCACAATTCAAATTAAGCGTAATGAAAATACTGAAAATATTGTACCAAGCTGAATAGTTACTCGAAATACCATAGTCATTTGTAGACAAAATCCGGGTGAATATCGCCGTCATAATGACCGTAATCACCTGCGGAATAATGCTGCACAACATAAACCACATGGCCGCACGAACTGGCACTGCCATGTTATTATATTTAGTCTTGAGCTTTACTAACATGCTATTTCCCAATCTTCTTTAAGCGTTCTACTGTCTGTAATGGCAAAATCCTTTTTACAAACTTTTTCAATTTTTCTACGGGCAAAACCACCAAAACAGCCAATACCGTATACAGCGCATACATGATGGGCTCTTCTTTTCTTAGAACATCATATATCTCCGCATACAATGGTTTCATATAACCTATGCCAAAGTATCTAATCTTCGCCAGGTTTTTCACTTTATGTCTTTTGAAATCATCCACATTAAAAGACTTATTGTATCGGTCAAGAACATCGAGTGCGTACAATGTCCCCATAGTTCTCATGCACTTTTCGCATTTTCCGCAATTCTCATTTCCGCCCATACAGACCGTTAACGTGTCATACGTAACCGGATACTTCGAAATGAATCGAGTGCGTTCAAACCTTGTTGCTTCTAATCCTGTTGAATAGAATATGGTTGACTCATTGCTGCCAATTAAAAGATTGAACAAATCATAGTCATCATTTTCTTCCGATTCTATGTTAAAGTCTTTTATGTCAAAGCCCGCACTAATGTAGTAAACTGAAAAGAGTTTCTGTAACCCCAGAATGGCGCCCACCATTCTAAGAGTCCCAGATTCCCCATGCGCTTCCTGATACACTTCCATAAGATTGCTGTTAATCGTAATAAGAGGAAGATTTAGTTCTTTAGAAACTTTTAACGCCTTCACCAGTTCATCCTGAAACCATTTATAGGAGAATTCGCCTCCTTGATAGCCAAATGACCCCACATTCATCGATACGAGATGTGTTAATTTGAAAGAGTCGGGAACATTTTCAATGTGCTTAGTCACAGAATAGAACGAATCCACTCCACAAGAGATACCGGTTCCCACTGCGTGGCCTTTATTAAGACTTCCTTTTTCCGCCCTCGAGCTCAACTCAATGCTATAGAAATGGCTTTGATACTTCGAAAGTACAGGAATGTAATAGGAAACAACCTGATAATACAGCTTTTCCGAAATTGGTACATTTGATTTTATATTGAGATTGTGCTTCATGGCGTATGGAAGTAATGCAATCACAAATGCGTCACATCTTTCATTGCACACATACTCCTGATACTCCAACGGATACTCAAACCAGCATTCTTCTTCGTTATTATCAAATGTGATAAATGCCGTCATCCGGATTGCATTGTCTTTGAGCTTTTTTTCTATTTTATTTATCACAAGTTCTTTTTTTGTCATTTATGTTTTCCTTTCCACTTTCAATGCATCCTATTTCATCTTAAAGCAAGCAGACAGCTCTTCTATAGAATTGACAACGTGCAAGTTTTCTTGTCCATCACATACTTTTTTATAGAGATTTGTAATATTTTTTTTCAGAAAAGAATCATCTTCTATCAAATCCATAAGCAGTATTCCGGTATATTTTTTACCTAGCATAGTTGCTGGCACGATAGCTGCAACCGATGCAATGGTAACCAGAATCTTATCTGATAGATCCAGATTCATTGCAATCACTTCCCAAGGAATCGCAGTGTTCTTATTGGTAGCGTATCCAAGCTCTGCAAAGCGGTTTTGAGGATTTCTTGGATGTATTTTGACAAAAATATTTTCTTTTCCGACAATATCGGCAAGTTTTTCTACTACCGCTATATCGTTCACCTTAAACCCATCGGCATAATAGGATTCCTCAAAGAAAATAACTTTCTTGTCATAATGATCAACAGCAGCGCTATAGTTAAAGACCCTATTATACACTGACAAAAGCGCTTTATTGCTTACATCGATATTCTGCATTTTGATTACTGGAAATTCTGGCTGATAGGTCATAATCTCCGGCTCAAAAACGAATATCCCTTTAATATTTCTAAACGCTTGATTTGTAATGTAGTGGAATAACCTCTTACATCCATTCCCGCTTCTAGCTCGGAATTTTTCCAAATACTCTTCATAATACTTAGAATAGCTGGCAAATCCATCCTCAAACATGTGCAATTCTATTTTCCGGTTTCCATGCTTCAGTTTTCTGTATATACAAGTGACATCATAGTTCAAATTAGCGAACAAAAAGGCTGTATAAACACGGTTAAGCTCTTTAATCGGATTCCGGATTGTATTTCGTATAGCGCATTTCTTGTCTTGCTGCGGGCATATTTTGCTTAGTTCCATTGTATATACTGTTTCAAATATATTTTCATTTTTGACCCTCTGTGCCAACTCAAAAGCGCCGGTTAAGCGGTCAGAAATAATCAAATCCCTTTTCCATTCTTTATAATTACTTTCCGCTAAATTAATAGCCACCATAAGTTGATATGGGGTGTTTATTAAAAATAGAGCCCGTCGCAATGCCATCATCTCGAAGTTTCTCCCTTTTTCACTTTTAAATCACTTACATTGTTCGTGAAATAATTTTGATTCATAAATGTAATTATAATAACTAGGCAAGGCGTAAACATAGCATACATAGCAAATCCGTTATAGTAAGCCAAGATGAAAATAAAACACTGAATTAACAGTTTCATCTTCCAATCAACAAGCACACGCATTTGTTTCAACTGACTGATTATGTAAATAACAAGTCCAATAGCTCCATATCCCACCAGTGTATTAACATACTCGTTGTGCGCATGTATTGCTACTCCAATTGTCGGAGTATGCAAAAATATGCTTCTGACGTTATTCATACCAATACCAAATAGCTTTTCCAAAAACGTAGTATTATTAAAATAGTAATTCAATGCAATTTGGCTAAACCACTCTCTTCCATTCGTAACAGAACCGTTTTCCATTGAAGACATGGTTTTTTGAATCAGTGGGTTATTGATTAAAATGTCAGTGAAAAATATCATGTACAAGGCGACAAGAACTCCCGCTCCAAATATCATATATTTTTTTCCGAGATTCCTTATCGAAATATAATCGGCAAATACAATTATCGCCATTCCCAACACAGCAGACCTAGCCGCCGTCCAAACGGCTAATACTACACACAATACTTTAAAGAAAAGAAAAGTATTCTTCTTTGACATTCTTTGAAAAAAAGCATTAAGGCAATACATTGTTATCAGAACATATCCTAGCATATGTGGAACACTGTATGGACCATATAATACAGGGATCTTACTTCCGAATCCAGTTTGTAGACCTCTAGCAAACAGCATAGAGTAGAGCAGTATTAAAAAAAACAGCATCTCCGAAATTCTAAACATTTTTTCTTTTAATCGCAAAAAGGAAAAGAATCTGTCTACAACTCCTTTTTTTGAATAAACCACAAAAATAAGTCCAAGCAAAACAAATGTATAGAAGTCACTGTGCATAACTTGATATATATGATAATTCGCAATATTATATAACGCATACATAATAATTAACACATTTACAATTAAGAACTCCTTGATTGTGGTATGCTTCGAAAAATAATAATACAGCATTCCGAGGAAGACTAATACAATCTTCGTAGCCATTGTAGGTGCAAAAGTCGTTAAAGCCAAATGGATTAACGGGTAAAGCACTATAAATGAAAACAATGCTCTCTCTAAGTTCATTTTTATTTTCATAACTGCTCTCCGCTTCATAAATTCTAGAGTTTGTAATTTGGCTACGTTGATTTCAATGACTTTCGCCATTTATATTCATAATACTTCCGCATAATAATTCCAGTAAACTGTGGACCCACAAACATGAGAACCGCATATGCCCTAACTCTTTTACTCGCTTTTCGATCAAGCATAACAGTAATTCTGTATTTTTTTATTTCATCCCATAAACCATTTCCAATATAGTATTCTTCTGGAATATTCATTTTTAATAGCCTTGCCAATGCCTCTATCATTTGATTCTTATAGGCTGGCAACAACTCTGGATAATCATTCACAACGTCTTTCCGAATAATTTGTAGCGCCTCTAATGTATCAAGATGCCTTAAACTAAACTGTTCATTTGTAATACTTCCAGGCCTTGTATAATAAAAATAAGCCTCTCTTCCGATTGACACTATTTTGTTGGCGTTCAGCATAGTTTTGTATATCGTAAATAAATCCTCAGAATATTTTCCTAACGGAAAACGTACTTTCTCAAAAAGCTCTATGCGAAACAGTCTACCGCATGCCGATGTAGAGAGTTCTCGTGCATATAACATCTTTTCCAATGCTTCTATCGAAGAATAAACTGCTACACTATCATTTTTTTTCCATTTTAAATCCTCATTCAATTTACTGGTTGCCTTAAGCCTACATATAGAAATATCCGCTTTTTCAGACAGCATAGATTTCAATAAAACTTCCACATAATCTTCTGCCACATAATCATCGCTATCAATAAATGTGATATATTTTCCCTTTGCAACATCAATTCCCACATTTCTAGCATCAGAAAGGCCACCATTTTTTTTATGAATAACCCTTACTCTTTTATCTTGAGCCGCATAATCATCACAAATTTGACCACATTTATCCGGCGAGCCATCATCCACCAAAATGATTTCTAGTACTGAATATGTCTGTCTAATAATACTATCAACACAATTCTTTAAATATGCTTCCACCTTATAAATTGGCACTATTACACTTACCAAATTTTCCACTTGTACCACCTCTACAACCACCATTGCGCACACTTACTGTTCCAATTTCGTGGCCGCCACTTTCTTTACATAATCATCGAAACTACATATTACTTTAGCCGGATTTCCACCTACAACGGTATTGGGAGGAACATCTTTAACAACAACGCTTCCCATCGCAACAATAGCATTAGGACCAATTTTCACGCCATACTTTATTTGAGAATGCGCACCAACAAAAACATTATCATTTAGCACGATGTCACCTGTTTTCCAAACGAATGGTACCCCCCCCCTGAATCTTTCAACATATCCAGGACAGTTATTTAGTACGATATGATTAATGTCATGTGTGCAAAAATATACATCCGTAGCAATTGCAACATTATTATGGATTTCAACTCTTTCTGGTTCACTTGGAAGTATTCTGGGATGCCAGAAGCAGTTTTCTCCGAATGCTTTAAACATTTTGGTAGACGCTAAGTATTCCGCTTTTTTAAATCCATTGTGAATTGCATAGCACATAATTTTCACTATCATTTTTTTCAATTTATTCATGATTTATTGTCCTTTTTGCTTCTGATTAATCAGCATAGTATATTGTTCTAATAGTTGCTTTATGTATGCTTTTGCGTCACACCGCAATTTTGCGTATTCAACTATTCGCTGGCTCATATCTTTATACATTTCGCCAGACAAATCTAATACTTTTTGAATTGCGGTTGCAAAGCTATCAGGGTTTCCCGGTTCTGCTAAAAAACCTGTAACTCCATCTTGTATGATTTCTGAAAGTCCCGCAATATTGCTTGCAACAACTATCTTTCCCTTTGCTAATGCTTGAAGTGCAACGAATGCTCCATTCTCATACCATTCAGATGGAACCAATACCACCTTTGCTTTTTCAATAATTTTTTCCATTTCTTTGCCAAAAATTGCGCCATTAATTTGAACACGATCCTCCAAGTTATGTTCCTTAACAAAATCACGAATTTTTTCTTCTTCCGACCCTCTACCAACCAAAACTAATTTTTCTGAACAATTTAGTTTTGCATACGCTTTCAAAATGGTAAGCACACCCTTTTCTCTAGCATATCTGCCAAAGTATAGAATGTAATTATCATGGTCATAATAAGCTTTATATTCCTGATTTATCGGAAGAAAATTATTCATTCTGATTATTGGCGATTTTGTAAATTGCGCTCTCTCGACAAGTTTTTTATAAAAATCGCATTCAGCTATATAAGTATCTATTTTGTTATAATATCTACCAAATTGAAGAAATTTAGCTTCAGCGAAAGCCAACAGGCTCTTTGTCCTTGAACCTTTCATGCACTTGTTTTTGACACAATTCCAATACCCTTTTGTTGCACAATCGCTGCAAATTGTTCCATCCGGACGAAGCATTGTATAACACGGACAAACGGCTGTAAGCTCATGAAGATGCATAACAATAGGAATATTATACTTTTTAAGGACATCAACTACAGAAAATGTGATTTGGCGATGTAGTAAACCAATATGAGCAATGTCCGGTTTCTCATCTTTGATTAATTGTTCAAATTTTCTTTTTGCTTCAAAATTATATATAACTTTTAATCCAGTTTTAATTTTTTTAAATCCTTTTAAGCCAGGATCGTTATAGTCTACATTGGATACAAAATACTTATCTTGCGGACACGGAATATTTCTATCATCCTGCATAGAAAAATAAATAACTTCATGCCCTGCTGCTTTTAGAGCTTCCGCAAGATTATAGTGAAATGTTTCCGTACCACCTAGCATATAGTGGAATTTATGTATTAAAAGAATCTTCATTGTTTATCTCTCTTTTCATAGTTCTTTTAAAAGGAGCATAGTGAGCATCTTTATCTGCAATTATTGGAATCTCGTCTGCAGGAATCTTCCAATCTATATTCAGGTCTGGGTCATTCCATGGAATACCAATTTCATCATTCGGATGCCAATAGTCAGTCACCTTGAAAAGCACCTTTGCTATCTCGCTCTTCACATAAAAACCATGAGCAAAACCCTCTGGAATATAAAACTGTTTATTGTTATCAGCAGAAAGTTCTACGCCATGCCAACAGCCGAAGGTTGAACTACCTTTTCTTAAATCAACTGCGACATCATAAATAGTGCCAGTTATAACTCTTATCAACTTTCCTTGTGGATAATTCTTTTGCACGTGAAGCCCTCTGAGTACGCTTTTATAACTCATTGATTCGTTGTCTTGTACAAAGTTCATAGTCAAGCCTAGTTCTTCATACTCTTGCTTGTTATATGCTTCAAAAAAATATCCTCTTTTGTCTTTATACAAGCATGGTTCAAGAACATATAGTCCTTCAATTCCAGTACTGATTTTTTCTAGAGATGCCATCTATTCTTCCCCACTACTTCCAAATCTCCGCATACCTACCACTGATGTATTCCCAGCTGTACGCAGTCTTTATTCTTTCCTTGGCTTTTCTTCCAAGTTCTTCTCTATCTATTCCTTCACACTTATCAATCAGAGCAGCCAGGTCTCCAGGCTCCTTCGTCCAATAAAGTGCAGAGTCCTCAGCTACTTCCTCGTTAAATCCAACCTTTAACAAAAGGTTGAGCTTAGTGCTCCCCAATGCTTCCAGGAGGGATGGATTTGTACCTCCGACTTCATGCCCATGAAAATAACCATAAGCCTCTTCTCTTATCTTTTTTAACAACTCCTGGTCATACACTGTGCCAACGAACTTAATCCTTGGGTCCTTCTGGTATCCTAGTTTTTCTTCAAGTTCTTTTTGTAATTGTGGGTTAGCGTTGGTAATAATTGCAAAATCCTTTTTCGTTTTGCTCTTCATATATTCTTTGATCATGGTTTCGTAGTTGTTCTCAGGAACAAAACGTCCAACGATAAGGTAATACTCTCCTCTTCTTAGGCCTTTATCCTGCAACCACTTCTTGTACTTCTCTTCGCTGAATTTGCTTGGCTCTGTCTCCGCTCCATATGCGATGAAGGTTGTGTTCTTAACGCCATATTCCTGGTTGATATACTTTTCTATATTCTTGCTGTCGCAGACTATCAAGTCGCTACCCTTAACCATCACCTTTTCGCTGTATTTCCAGTATTTCCTTACCGGAGCAGACCACTTGGCTCTTTTCCACTCATGGCCATCTGGGTTGAGGAAAACTCGTCCACCGAGCTTGTGGATAGCACGACAAAAATAATTAAAAAATGGCCCGATACGGCAGGTCATTATGTAGACGATAGGGTTGCTGATCTTCTCTTCTTTTATTATCTCTATGCTCTTCTTCAAAGCAGCACAGTCATAATAAATAGCCTGAGCAGGTCCCAACTTCTCAGGAATCTTGATCTGAAAACAGTCAGCGCTATGATATGTATATCTACCATCAACTACTTCCACACCATCAGGCACAGATGCGCCCTGACCATTAGCCTTTACCGCAACATAGTATTTGATGTCTGGATTAGACTGGTGATATTCAGTTAACTTATTTATAAATGTCTCATATCCGCCGTAAGCACCAAGTGACTTGGCACCTACTAAAAAAACGTGTCGTGTCATTTATTCGATACCCCTATTTTCTTTTCTGCTATATCTATAAACTTCTTAACTACTACAGAAAAACAAGCAGCTCCAACTAAGACCAAAATTACGGTAATGAAATACTGGAGCCATCCGTTTCCAAACATTATGTTTAATCTCAACTTCTCTACCAGCCTAAACACAACCATGTGTGAGAGGTATATCTCCATACTGATTCCACTGATGAAGGATACGATTCTGGAGTACCCCCCCCCGATTGAAATCGCGAGTAGTAAGAAGGAAATAGAAGCCAGGAGACAGGAATATACACCGCCAACAAGGTAGTAAAGAACAGAAGAAAAAATGGTGAGAGGCAAGTAAATATGCCAGTTCTTCACCTTATCTCTATACAAATAAATCAATCCACCGGCAACAAAGAATGGAAGTGAGTAGATGATATTTCTTCTACCGATTTCATAAAAACTCGCTACCACAAAATTCAGCAGTAGGGATACTGCAAAGAGCACCCATCCACTTTTCTTTGTGTTGAGCATTGCACAGAATAAAGGGAATATTGCATAAAAAACAAATACCAATCCAAGGAACCATGCAACACCAATCTGCTCTATGTCATTTGGAAAGAAGCCTCTTGTTAATGTCAGGTTTGGTATTGCTTCAACGATTGAAGTCAAATCATGATTGAAAACAATATCCATCAAAACTACCACCGCAAAAAATGGCAAGACCTTCATGTATCTCTTCTTATAGAAATCCACCCAATTCACTTTTCCGCTTTTTACTTTTGCATAATAACCAACGCACATACCAAAGGCAGAGATGGTCATGAACAGGAAAGTGAAGTCTGTGAAAGATGGAATCATCTTCTCGGCAATGAAGCCTGAGAGATGGTATGTATTGTTTGCTTGGATGTGCATCATTACAATTCCAATGCATGCCATAGCTCTTAGCCAATCAATTCCGTGGTAATGTTTTTTCTCCATCTCACAATTCCCCTTTCTTCCTCTTTTTATCTATCTATTCCGGTTCCTCACCGTTTTTCTTCTCTTCCTCTACCCCATTCACCCAGTGTCCTATACCCTTATCATTTCCCCTCTTTTAAACTTTCTACCCAAACCTCTATCTTCTTCTCCACCCTCATGAGTGGTTGATTGGTTTTGATGGTTAGTTTGGTTGAGTGGATTTTTGTTGTTGTGTTGTGGTTTTTCTTGTGTTGCTGTGGTTTGGTTGAGTGTTTTTTATGGGTTTCTCCTACCCCATTCACCCAGTGTACCTTCAACTTTCTTTTACTCCCCTTTTAAACTTCCTTATCCACCCCAATCTTTCGGTGCTGGTATTAGTGAAAGTGATGAGAAATAGTACATATAAGGTAGGGTGGGAAGAATGGTAAACCAAAACAAGTCTTGTCAGACGTAAATAAGGGATAAATAAGGTAGAAAAAACACAAAAAAAGCCCAGCGGATATTTCACCACTGGACCAATTTGATTAACTATATGTTTTACCGACATTCGGGGTTTTGGAGGATTACTACCACTCATTTTTGATTTCTTCCCCGGTTATCAAATCTATTCTTGGGTCACTTTCCTTCTCCTGATTCTTAATAAACCTCTTAACAGTTCGCTTGGTATATGGACCTACCGACTCAACAAAGAAGGACTTATTCCACAACAGTCCCTGAGTTCCGGGTATGCTTTGAAGGCCTGTTTGGTTGATGCGGGTTTTACTGCTTTAAGATAGTCAGTGAGACATATCTTTGGTGGTGCAGAAAAGCAGCACTCAACATAGCATTGATCCACCACTTCAATTTCATGTATGGTCACACCAAGTTCTTCACTTTTTGAACGGATGGTTTGCAGCACTACTTCCGCCACATCATCATCGATAACTTTACGATTAAAGGCAGTTGACTAAACCATATGATAATTCAAACTAAAGTCAGCAAATCTATTTTTGATCTTCTACTCTCCCACCAATTCTACTCTACTACAACACAAACACTATAAAGCCAATAAACCAACGAACCACATCAAGAAGCAAATCCCACCTAGCCTGTCTCAGATATACTAATGTATCATATGTTTTTATTTCTTACAGTAATTTTCCTTTATTTATCTATGTTTTCTACCTTGCATATGTTTTTCTATTAATTTTATATTGAGTATAAAAAAAGGAGTTAATCTATACTCACAACTCCTCTATAAGTGGTCTAAAAGAAAGAACGTTCTTTCCCTTAGATCACCTATCTTCCTGTAAAAATTACATAGAAGATAAATGACTGTTAGTTATATGTAAACGCCCTAGGGATGTAGGAAGGCGTATACATTAAAAATTTATTTAGCTGAGATTTTTACGAGTTAGTCTCAGCATTTTCTCCTGAAATCATTCCGTCGATATCTTCAGATGATGTGGTATCGATATCCGCTAATTCAGATGAAGAAGCGTATGGGAGCTCCTGTTTAGGATCAGAAGGCTCTACAGTTTCCTCTGTAGATTCTGTTGAAGAAGTCTCTTGCACCAACCCAAATATCACAGTGGCATTGCCATTCCAGTTTTCTCCTAAGGTCAATCCTTCTAAATTAAAACGATCTTGTAAAACAATATATTCAAGCCCGGAACAATTAGCAAAAGCCTCTGAACCAATCTGTGTTATGGTTGAAGGAATTGTTATACTTCTTAAACACGTAATGCCATCGAAGGCGTTAGGACCTATGGCAAAAAGCACAGTCTCTCCAATTTTTTGTGGTATAAGAATATTAAGCAATGCCCTATCTTGCGGTATAGGAATAGACCCTTTTTCATCCATCATTTGAGGAACATCTAATCCCAATTCTATCAATTGTGGATTGATAACATACTTATTTGTCTCTTCATTGCCATCAGATTCCATTAACGCATTTTCTGTTGTAAGATTTATTTCTTGGCTATCTTCTGTGGCTTTTACCCCAGGAAGCATATAAAGCATAAGTACAATAGCTATTAATAGTACGCTTATTCTCTTTAATTTCATATGTACACCCCCTAGTTTCCTTGTATAGCACCATTTATGGTTCCATTCTCCGTTAACAGAGAGAATGTATTGATTGATGATGGCGCCTCAGATTGAACTGCATAATAAGTTGTCGTTGCTTTGTGTTCGTTATGATATTTAGCTGCTTCTGTTGAATTAAACTTTTTTACAGAAGTTGTATACCAGTAACCATCTGCATTCTGAATATTTCCTTTTTGATCAGGCAGTAAAGTAGTGGTATCTGAAATATTATTGAATTTAAAATTTCTACCTAAAGTAACCTGCTTCAATTGGCTACAGAAAGTAAAAAAGTTATGCATATTTGTCTCGTTTGATATTGAAAAGTTGCTGAGGTCAAGGCTTGTTAAAGCTTTGCAACTGTCAAACATATTTTCCATATTAGTTACATTAGATGTATCAAAACTATTAATATTAAGACTTGTTAGGCGTTCACAGGTATTGAACATGTATTTCATATCGGTAACCTGTGATGTATTGAAATTACTGAGGTCAAGGCTTGTCAAGTGTTTGCAACTGTTAAACATTTGAGTCATATTGGTAACTTGCGATGTATCGAATTGTTTTACATCAAGATTTGTTAACGAACTACAACCATTGAACATATCAGCCATATTGATTACATTAGATGTATTAAAATTAACACCAAGTGTAAGACTTGTCATGTTGCTGCAACCAGCAAACATATTATTCATATGGGTTACTTTATCTGTTTTAAAACTACTAATATCAAGACTTGTTAGGCTTCTACAATAATAAAACATCCATTGCATATCATTCACAGTTGATGTGTCTATGTTGTTGAAAGTAATTTTCTCGGTTACATCTGTGCCTTTCCAACCAGCAAACAGAGAATTTGAATTTTCCGGGAATATAACCGGATTTTTGCCTATTGCCAAAATATATACATTATAAGTTCCATCATGGTTATCTTTTTCAAACAGTCTAACATTATTTTTAAAATTATCGGGATTGCTAGAGTCATATCCAACTGGTATACCATCTTCCCAATTTAGACCAAGTTTGCTGTATATATCTGAATTTGCTTCAGGTTTAAAACTATCCACAATTAATTCACTGATAGTGACTTCTGAACTTTTTTTAATATACCAGTTTGGGCTAAGAATTGGGGGTGCAATATCCAGTGTGACTGTTCCCACTTCCTCAGTCTGTTTGTACTTTGCGCTAACCATACCTATTGGAAGTAACATTATAATAAGTGCTAAAAGCACAAATCCATATATCTTTTTGTTCTTCATGCTTTAGCCTCCTTAATCCACCTGTTCAGCAAGAACTTGAATTTTGGCTTGTGTTACCTGAGTTGCAGACCCACCTAATGCAGAGAAATTCAAAGTACAATCCACACTTCCACCAATATCAAGTACCCCAACGTAAAAGGTTAAATCGTCAGTTCCCGTTTGCGTCTTTTCTGTTCCGTTAAAAACCACTTTTACTTGATTAGGAACGCCCTTCACTATAATAGTATTCTTTACCACAACTTCAGAATTGTTTTTGATTGTGAATTTATATGTACCACTAGAATCACTGTCACCTGGAACAAGTTCTATTTTATCCGACTGGCTATTTGTAGTAGTATCCACATCAAACTTAGCTACCCTTGCACTGTCACTACCTGAAGCAGTTGTGCTATATTTCGCAATAAGATTACTAGTAAGGCTACTTGATATAAGCGTTAGACAAAACAGAATACCCGCAAGAAGCAGAGGAATATTGACCTTATTTTTATTTTTCATCATTGTCCTCCTTTTCTTCCTTTAATCTTCTAATCTCAGCTTTAATATCTTCAATTCTTTTATCATCCGACGCCTTCTGTTTCCTAAAAGAAAGCTCAGTCAATAAGAAAGCGCACAATAATACCACAACAGTACCAGCTGGAGTTTTAATGGCATTGACAACTATGCCAAGACTAGGAATACAGCCAATCACAACACCCTTTATAGCGCTCTTATCAAAAGATGCATCCTCTATATTATTGGCATCACCCTTAGTAACAACCATATCACCATCCATAGAAACAACACGATGAACTACCAACGAATTATTTGACTGATATACAACAATATCACCTATATCAAAACTATCCTTCTTTTTTACAATAATAAGATCATCCTTAGAAAACGTTGGTTCCATACTGCCAGACAAAACCACAGCTGCACCATAGCCAAATGGCATAGGAAGCTTATTACCAATCAGATTGTTGGCATTTATAAGATATATATTTATGCCAAGCAGCAAACCACATATCACCAGAAGAATATGGCGCCAAATGGCATTCTGTTTTATTTTCCTCTTATTACTAGATACCATTTCACTTGACCCTTATTTCAAACCTGCCATGCTCATCCACCATTAAACCAGCAACCGTTTCATTCCTTCCATCATCATCCGGTTCCTTAATACCCTCAGGTGAATAAACATTCTGATCCTTATCAATAGCTGCCCACTTATCACTCAACACAGCAAGAACATCATTATTAAACTCAAGATATAACTCTATAGCCTTAATCTTCTTTCCTATATAGATGATTAACCTATCATCATCTTCCTCAAACCTTATACCCTCAGTATCAGAGTCTCTTTTAAGCTTAAGTGCAAGTGTACTAAGCTCATTACCATCCACGTCACAAAGAACCAAAGAACGCTTACCTAATGGCATATGCTCAAAGACAAATCTTCCATATGCAGACAGAACACTTTCCTTTCGCTTATATTTCATTGAATAGTCTGCATAGCCATCAAGCAAACCAGTAACATATATTCTCCTTCTCCAGAAAAGAAGCAGTAACAGCAAACCCAAAAGCCCGCCCGTTAACATAGAAAGACCTGTAACTAAAGCAGATGGATTAATACTTTCCTCATAGAGAATATTACCATTTTCATCCATCGCAACAGAATGAGGTGTTGCCTCTGCAGCAACATTAATAATAAGCCTGAAATCAACATCCATTTCGGCACTGGCATCACCTATAGCAGTATCATTGATATCATTTAAAAACAAAACATCATCTTCACCAGATTCATAAGGCCATTGCCACTCCAGGGTATAGCCCACATATTTACCAACCGGCAAAGTACCCTTTTCAACAGTATCATTTAACTCATACACTGAAGACCATACATCATCTGCACCTACTACCCACTCATTATCCTTTTTAAGACGCACTTCAAAAGGAAGCTTCCTATCAGAAAGCTCAAATATACCCTCTAAATTTAAAGTATAGTCTAACGAAACATTACCAGTATTCTTAAGCGAAAAATGATAATCGTTGCTGGTACCCGGCGCAATGACTTTATTGCCATCTTTACTTTCAACAGTGATTAGCTTACCAGATGGATCTAAATAAGCAGTCTTAAACAAATCCACATCGGTTGAAGTCTTCCAGCTTACATTGTCATCGTAAGCATCAAGCTCTGGATCTTCTTTTGCATGCTTATAAAACAAAGAAAAGAAACCACTTGGTTCCTCGTTAGAAGACAGGGCAATAACCTCTTTTTCTTTTGATGTTAAACCTTTTAAGGACGAAGCAAGTAATGCAAAGCTTAAAAGAATAAGCAATATCAAAACAAAGGCCATAAGCCATATGCTGACATTATGATTTTTACTTTTCTTTGAATTCATAATACCTGCACTCCTTTCTTTTCTTTATTCTGGCTTTTCAAAATATCGGTATATACTATCGCTACTTTGAAAAACCAGAATACCATCTTCACCTGCCACATAAGCGAAGATGGTAATATTTGGTTTTTAATACTTTTAGAGATTAGTCAATCTGAGTTACAGTTGTCTTAATTGTAATGCTAATTGTAGCAGCAGTTGCTGCATCTCCAAGTTTTGTATCTTTTTCGTCATTATTGTCATTAAATGCCCACTTCCAAGATACAACTGGTGCAGCATCAGTTTTTGTACTCAAATTAGTACCTGGTTCATAATCAGCTTTGTATGCTTCGATTGCAGACTTAATAGCAGCCTTAAAAGCTTCCACACTAGTTTGTGCAGTTCCCTTAATAGTAGTTTCACCAACTTTCACTTCAAGAGGGCAATAATATTCGCCATTAACTTCCCAATTTTTAAGGTCAACAGTTGCTACATTAGTTACACGAACAGCTACTTCTGGTTTGCCAGAGAGAGTAACTGAAGTCAGATTACCAGATGTACCAGGAGCTACAACTTTAGCGCTTGCTTCGCCAACAACAGTATTATCTCCTAAAGTATATGCCGTATCTGTTTTTTTATAAGTATCACTGAACATAGTACTAGATGTTGCCGTAACTGTAACGCCCCACTTAGCTACTCTTGCTTCATCAGATGCATTTCCTGAAGTTACATACTTCGCAAAAGTACCACTAATAACACTTGTAGTCAGCAATGTAGCTACCATTAATGCAGAAGCAGCTCTCATCATTTTATTTTTCTTCATAGTATAAACTCCTTTCTTTGTTTGTTTTTGTCGTGTTTTGCTGTTTTAAAAACAGTACAATGTAAAAAACACTCTTCGCCGATCTTTATAAAATCGGTTTTATCCATCCCTATCAAGAACGGTCAAGACTGTTTCTTGATACATGACATTTATATATCCAGTCTTTGCGTGGCCCACAAAAACTAAATACCATTTTTACTTTTCACTGTTTTTCTGTTTTTCGGCCCTTAAAGCTTCAAGTTCTTTTAACAGGGCATCTGTATCTTCCTTATTCTTCTTCTCATACATTCTTCGTCTTATTACATCATAGGCAACAAGCAGTATGATTGGACAGATAACACAGATAATAAGACCCTGTGTTGTCTGCATAAACATGGCAATGTTACCAGCCCCTTTAATCCTTGTACTATATACACCCACAAGCTTGCTTGAGGGAACAATCGCCTTATCTTCTACATTGTTCGCATCACCCTTTGTAACCCATGCAAGCTCACCATTTTCATCCTTAGTGACTTCCATAACTCTATGGGTAACAGTTGAAGTACCATTACCCGATGGATCAAAGAAACAAATAATATCTCCAGTCTTAACCTCTTCTGCCTCTACCTGTTTACAGATAATAAGGTCGCCTGATTCAATCTCAGGATACATAGAATCAGTTAACACAATCATCGGAAATCTAGATCCGAAACTTGGAACCTCACCCTTATTGGTATAACTTTTTACAATCAGTGTACAGTTAATAATTAAAATAGGAATTAGAATAATACATAGCACTGTCCCTATTACCGTCATTACTTTATATATAGTTGTTGTCTTCTCTTTTTCCATTGATTTTCCCCACGTTTATTTCTAGTGTTCTCATATTCCCCCAAAGTTGTTTATATATTGAGTAATTTTATATTTACGTAATTATAATACACCCTCCCCGCGTCCTGTCAATATTTCTCTAAGTTATGCATTGAATTTATAATTATAGTGTAAATTCAGGGCCGGATTTCTCCAGCCCAATCTCACTCATATTCTAATTGTATTTCACCGTTTTTATATATCGTGATTTTACTGATGCATTCATAGTCATCCGGGTTAAGGTAGTCCAGTCCGTTATAAGGAATCCCCAGTGTTTGA
>SAAB01000070.1 GCA_009929615.1 Clostridia bacterium
GGTAGCACTTACTGATTCGCATTTGTGGGGGTGAAGTCCTTTTTATTGCCTAAAAACCCTTTGATTTTTCTAGGGTTCGAGAATATGAAAATCACTCTTATTCAAGCATGAACGGTCTAGCTACATTCAGGCCGCTCAGTGGGCAAATGCCTCTTTGGATTTATTAGTTATTGAACACGAATATGGAATTTTTGGCGGCGAATGCGGTGAATACATTCTCGACTTAGTAAAAACGCTGACGATTCCTTTCGTCATCACAACGCACACTGTGCTCTTGTCTCCTTCTTTAAAACAACAGCTTATCTTAAGCCAGGCAGGGAATTTAAGTACAAACGTAATAACAATGGCAGAAAGCTCTATATCTATACTAGCGAGCACTTATGGAATCGACATAAAGAAAATCGTTTTCATTCCTCATGGCGTTCCCGGCATAACAACGCAGTCAAGGAACCAACTGAAAGCTATATATTCCCTCCAGCAAAAAACTGTCATTAGCAGTTTTGGGCTAATTAGCCCTGCGAAAGGACTTGAATACGGAATTAAGGCCATTTCAAAACTGGCTTCAGATCACCCTAACCTGCTTTATTTAATTTTAGGAAAAACGCATCCTTCTGTTAAAGAGATTAACGGAGAATCATATCGGCAACAGTTGATAAATTTGTCTCAACGCCTTGGAATTAAAAAAAACGTACACTTTATTGATAAATATTTGACCAAAGAAGAAATCATGGCTTATCTGGGCTTATCCGATGCATATCTGACGCCATATTTATCAAAAGAACAAGCAGTCAGCGGAACATTAGCCTATGCAATGGGCTGCGGGAGAGTTATTATATCTACTCCTTATCGTTATGCTCAGGAAATGCTAGGCAATGGTCGTGGTTTGCTTGCAAAATTCAAAGACGCAGCCTCTATTGCTGCGTGTATCCAAACCGTACTAGAACATCCTATGCAAAAAAAAAGAATGGAAAATAAAACGTTAGCTATTGGAAAAACCATGTTATGGAGTAATGTAGCTCAAAAATATGCAGACCTATTTGGTAATATCTTGAAAACAACACACAGAGACTCTTCTGAGGTTGCTGCTATAAACCAATCAGAAATGCAGGTGGAATAATGACTCCCTGGGGAAACTCATTCAATGATACTCACTTGTTTCTTCTAACCGATGACACGGGAATATTCCAACACACTCGGTATAGCATTCCAGATTTATCAAAAGGATATACAACGGACGATAACGCCCGTGCCTTCATTTTAGGGACAATGCTATATGAAGAAAAACGAACAAAAGAATATTTAACTCTTGTAATGCGTTATTTAGCATTTATTTTATATGCCCAAAATGATGATGGGCATTTTCGAAATTTCATGACCTATAGCCGTGAATTTACAGAAGATCGAGGATCAGAAGATTGCTTTGGTCGCTGTTTTTGGGCTTTAAGTTACGGAATGGCTTCTTCTCGCCTGCCAAAAGGAATAAAGTCCGCTTGTGCAAGCGCTATCAAGCTCGCTCTCCCTCAAATACCATTGTTGCAGTCTGCTCGTGGCCAAGCCTATGCCATAATTGGGCTTGGACTTTTGGGAGCGGAGTATGATGACATAATCAAAAAGCTTGCAGATTCCCTTGCTGCTCAATATGAACACTGTGCTGCGAAAACAAGTTGGTACTGGTTCGAGGATATGTTAACCTACGACAATGCCTTACTACCGTGGGCATTGTTTGTAGCTTTTCAGCAAACTAAACAAGTTCGATTCTTGCAAATTGCGCAACAGAGCTTACTGTTTCTCGATCAAGCAACTTTTCAAGAAGGTTTTTTTCATCCAATTGGTTGTACCGGCTGGTGGCCCAGAGGAAGTAATGCAGCCTTGTATGATCAGCAACCAGTGGAAGCATCCATGGCTACCTTAGCGCATATAGCCGCTTTCAAAATCACCGGCGAAAAAAAGATGCTCTCCTTAGCTCAGCAAAGTTTTTCTTGGTATTTAGGAAAAAATTCATTAGGAAAAAGTCTGATTGATCCAGACACAGGAGGGTGTTTTGATGGCCTCACGCCCACAGGAGTTAATGAGAACCAAGGTTCTGAAAGCATTGTCGGTTATGGCATTGCCAAGTTAGCTTTATCAGCTGTTTGAAAAGTCGTGCTTGCTTTAGTCTTGAAGGAGTGAATCAAATGAAAATCGTTATTTTAGCTGGCGGTGGCGGAACACGCCTATATCCATTGTCGCGCAGCTCCTATCCAAAACAGTTTCTTAAAATTGACGGAGAGCAATCTTTATTAGCAAAGACAATCAGCCGGTGCCTTACTATTGCACCGCCATCAGATATAATAATCGTTACAAATTCTGCTTATCAGCATCATGTGCAAGCAGAAATAGCACATGCAAAGGCCGATGGCGCTCATATTTTACTAGAGTCCGTAGGAAGAAATACGGCTCCCTCCGTAGCTTTATCGGTACGTTATTGTTTGGATAAGCTTGACTGTACTAAGGACGAAGTCATTTTAGTTATGCCTTCGGATCATATCATTCAATCGCAATGTAATTTTTCTGCGCAGGCAGCGCAAGCAGTTCGTCTTGCAACCCACGGAAAGATTGTTGTTTTTGGCATTATACCCACAAAGCCAGAAACCGGTTATGGCTATATTCATGCAGGCCCTCCTTGGAATGACGCCTTTTTAGTAAAAGAGTTTAAAGAAAAGCCAGACCAGCAAACGGCCAAAACCTATCTTGAATCTGGGGACTATTACTGGAATTCTGGAATATTTGCTTTTACTATTGACTGTATAAAGGCAGAGTTTGAAGCATATCAGCCTGCTATTTTTCAAAATTTGCTTTTCCCTTATATTAAAATGAGGGAAAACTTTGATCAAATGCCCTCTATTTCTCTTGACTATGCCATAGCCGAACATTCTAAGAAACTGGCTCTCATTCCATTTCAAGGGTATTGGAACGATGTCGGGTCGTGGGATGCAGTATATGAATCAATGCCAAAAGATGAATCTGGAAATGCTCTCAAAGGCGACTGCCTGCCATTACATTGTTCAAACAGTTTGATGATAAGTCACAGCCGGTTGCTTGCATGCATTGGTCTTGAAAACATCTTAGTCGTTGAAACAAATGACGTCATCGTTGTTACACAGCGAGGCGAATCACAGGATATGAAAGAGTTAGTTGTGGAATTAACCGCCCGCGGTCGTAAAGAGGCGACAGAAAACAGCACCGTATATCGTCCCTGGGGCAATTATACCGTTATAGGAGAAGGAGATGGCTATAAACTAAAAACTATTGAAGTTGCAGCTGGACAAAAATTGAGCTTACAGTTACATTATCACCGCAGTGAGCATTGGGTAGTAATCGGCGGAACCGCAAAAGTTACGGTGGGAGAGTCTCAAAGAATGGTGCACAAAAATGAAAGTGCTTATATCCCGCCTTCTATTAAACATCGCTTAGAGAATCCAGGGAAACTCCCCTTGAAAATTATCGAAATTCAAAATGGAGATTATTTAGAAGAAGATGATATTGTTCGTTTTGAAGATAATTATGGTCGTATCTAATCTCTGCTTTCTAAAAATGAAAAACCAACCTTCTTGTAAATTGTAACGACTTTAAAATTTACAAGAAGGTTGGTTTCTATATTTATTTTTTGTTTCCGTAAGAACTTCTTCTAACTCGAAATCAATACCATAGACCCGCTTTCTCCCTGAGGCGTTCAGAATCACCCAGATACTGGACGAGGAGGTACATGGTTAATGTTCGGCCTCACCTGTTCACGGCCCCCACGCTCAAGGATAAATCATTCAGCGAACCATCTCTCCGATATTCATACAAGGCAGCATTGTTTACCGCTCCCGTTTCAACGACCGCAAAAGTTCTTGTAGCCTGTGGATAGTCAGTATTGTGATCCACCCAAGTCCCTGAATTGATATAAAACTTCTTGCCCTTCTGCTGAAAATCAGGAATATGCGTATGTCCAAACACCACCACATCATAGGAGGCATCTTTACTATCCAAGTATTGCTTTCCGGCGCAACTATAAAAATATTTATGCGCCACGGCACCGGCTCCCGCTTCTTTAAAGGGAATCTTCACCCATACATCATTCATTTCCTGCCGTTCTTCCCATGAACGCTGAAAATGCCGGAACAACAGAGGAGCGGAAATCGTACCGTCAGGCTGCTCCACCGGATACATGTCCTGCAAGGAATAGCTGCCATGGAAACCACAGGTGTTTACCGCAAATACCTTGTCTTCAAAAGCACTGTTTACGGTGATCTTGTTAAACAAGCCCTCCAATATTTTGGCATACACATAGGCGCCCGTTTGATCCGTATTCGTTGCATCCGGAACCTTTGTAAGCACCGGATAGCTCTTTTTTATCTTGGGTCTGCCTTCCGTAACCCAGCTGGCGGCCATACGAGCGTAGAAGTAGCCTGGCGGATACATCGTGGCATCACTCTGACATAGCTCCCGATTCGAAACCTGGTCCGGGGCTGAGTACGGATCATAACGATGGCAATGCTCAATGACAATTTCTCTGCGATCCCCGGTAATATACCGACCAATCCCTTTCGCATCATGGATCTCGATCACTCCAGGCAGCAGTCGGCTCAATAGACCGGGCGCCATATTCATGTCATGGTTGCCGATGACATAGACCAGCTTGATGCCCGCCTGCATCACTTGCTTTAGCACTTCTATAACCGCCTGGTTATTCATCGCTACCTGGTAAAAAAAGTCTTTGAAATCATTTACCGGGCCATAATTTAACGGCAAATACCATTCATCAAGGAAATCACCGGCAATAACCAGTTCTCTTACGTCGGTCGTCTGCTGCAGCTTCTGCAAAAACTCAACAAAAAGCGCCTTATTATGAACCGTTTCAGCAAAACCATCGTCAATACCAAAGTGCAAATCGCTTACGACAACAATTTTATCTTTGCGACTACCGGCTTGCCACAGTGGCTGAATCTCTCTTCCGGCAGTCAATCCCGCAGCTGCAACACGGTTGGAAAACAAAAAGGAACCATCTAGAACGGTTGCCAGCGCCAGCCCTCCCATAGCTGTCTTGTTCAAAAACTCTCGCCTGGATAATCCTTTTTCTCTTTTCATAGCATCCTCCTTGTCTGTATAAGAAAAGTAAGTATTCTGCTTCACACCATTCGCTCAAGCCCTATTACGATCAGAACTCTTACTCACCTTTAAACTTTGCCGGACGTTTTTCTAAAAATGCAGTGATTGCTTCTTCATAATCATGGCTGTCATACACCTTCCGCCGCATCCCCTGCACTCGTTCAAAGGCGGAGGGAGTGATCGAATATGCTTTTGACAAAACGCGGAACTGTTCCTTAATGACCTGAATCGATAAAATGGACCGAGTGCTAATTGTCTGAGCCATATTTAAGGTAAAAGGAAGAAGTTCTTCTTCTTCCACTAAATGATTGATAATGCCTACGTTTAAAGCCCTTTTTGACGACATTAATTCCGCTGTAAAAAACATCTCTTTCGCAATATTGATCGGCAGGCGATTCATGAAATGCAAAATACCTGTCGAATTATACGGAACCCCAAGCTTAGCAGGAGTCATGGCGAACTTAGCTGTCTTATCGGCAATCACCATATCGCAAGTCATAATTAAATCGCAAGCGCCGCCCCAAACACTGCCGTGCACCATGGCAATTACGGGACCAGGATACTCTTCCACCGTTCGCAGAAGCACCTCAAGCGAATCGTAATAGCTTAAAGGATCGCGCAGCTTTAATGGCAATTCTTTAACATCATGACCTGCCGACCATACCTTGGCTCCTTCTGGCGCACGCAAGATGACGATATGTATCTGCTCTTTTTGAAAGTTACCAAGCGCCTCAACAATATCCTCCACGAGTTTAGAACTTAAGGCGTTTAGTTTTTGGGTATTATTCAGCGTAAGAATACCCACTTTGTCTAAGACTTCTACCGTAACTAATGACATAAATACTCCTCCAAAATAGTTCTTGTTTCTATTGAATGATAAATTTTAGCACATCCGGCGACCGTTCTTCGACTCACCACCATATCGTATGCTACACTCAATTGTTTTACCTTCATTCCCCAAAAGCGCGAAAATTCCTGCCAATTTACGTAACTTTGATAGAAATTCTACTTTCGTCCTTACCGTACGTTCGCCGCTTTCAGAAAGACAATATCCTGACCCCACGTTTGCGTACACTTCTGCCAAAAAGAGGTTCTTGTTAAAAAGAAGCGAATGAGTAAAAAATAAAATCACAGGAGGTTTTATCTTGAAAACTGTATTGCGCACGATAACTATGGCCTTCGTATTTTTACTTTTCTTCAACACATTTACTTACGCACAAGCTGCCAATGAACTTTACCAATTTTCTACCATCAATGCGCTCTTGCAAGGCGTATATGACGGAGAACTGACAATTAAGGATTTAAAGAAACAGGGATCCTTTGGCATTGGAACTTTAAATGGCTTAGACGGAGAATTGATTGGCCTTGACGGCGACTATTATCAAGTAAAAGCCAATGGAGACGTATTGAAGCTAACGGATGATGCTAAAATCCCCTTCGCAACCTCTTTAACCTTTAAATCCGACAGAGCTGCCCAGCTTCATGACTCGGATTACGAAAACTTGCAAAAATCGTTAGACCAAATGAAAAATGACACTAACTATTTCTATGCCATACGCATTGATGGAGTTTTTACAAAAGTTCTAACAAGAGCGATACCCAAACAAGATAGGCCCTATAAACCATTAGCCGAAGCGGCCAAAGAGCAACATGTATTTGAGCTTAACAACATCAACGGCACCGTCATTGGGTTTTGGTGCCCTCAATACATTAATGGAATTAATGTTCCTGGCTATCACCTGCATTTTATTTCCGAAGACCGTAAATTTGGCGGACATATTTTGACAGCCTCCTTGCAATCCGGCAAGGTGCAGATGTCTCGCATCCATGCATTTCATATGGAATTACCCCAAGGCACTAGCGAGTTCGGAACCGCTGCTCTAAATAAAGACTATAGTAAAGAACTAAAAGCGATTGAGCAGTAGTCAGATATAACAGATCGGTCGTTTACGAATACAAAACTCCTGCAAAAATTCACTCTAGAATTCTTGCAGGAGTTTTGTCGTTACCAGTGATCTTTATTTTTTCCCATGGGAACACGAAAAATCGCACCCTCGTTTCCAAAGGTGACAAAAAGGAACGTCTCTTTATCCCGGCGCGACTCCAATGAATTTTACGTAAACCGTTAGTGCCTTGGATTATATCGCCTTGCTTCCAATTAGTCAGGCAAGTCGATCTTTACTTCAAACATCCGACTCCAAGGAAACGATACTTGGAACCGCTCCAACGGATATGCGGGGAAATAAGAACGCGCAAACCCCCTCAGCCGTCGCTCCGTCTCCGTCACCAATCGAGGCGTCAGCTTGCCCAAATCAGCCCACTGTCCGCCAAGTGGAAAAAGGACCTCCACCCCCACCGCATCTCGAACATTGGCCTGATACGCCCAATCATCCAAAAACCTCACCGCCAAAAGCCTATTTTTACTTGCAGGAACCATTCTATCTGCCAGCATGCCCTGAGCGATTGCATAACCAATGGTATTACTGGCCGTGTTCCAGCCCGAGTAGGCGTCTACTCTAAATAACAAGCCCCGCTTGCTCAATTCGGACATAAACGCGTTGTCAGCACCATTGGCAAAAGCAATATCTGCTACTGTCAACCGATGCCCGGCCTTCAATTCGCGTGCCATATCTTCTGCCAATACTGCCGTGGCTTCCCTAGAACGGCTATGATTAA
Organism: Clostridia bacterium; assembly: GCA_009929615.1. Classification (GTDB taxonomy): domain Bacteria; phylum Bacillota; class Clostridia; order Lachnospirales; family Lachnospiraceae; genus Frisingicoccus. The sequence goes on from SAAB01000070.1 coordinate 7,810, forward strand.
ATGCGCTGTCCGCCTCCCGCGTGACACCATTCTCTGGTGTATTTACCGCCAATACCAACTCAGCCCGCTGCGAATTGAGCGGTATGCCACCAGCAGAAAGAATATGGGCATTGATGGTCTGCCCCACAGCCACATCCTCATAAGAAGGTACTGTGTTTGGACCAACTCCGGGAGCAAATAAAGTCCGTACAATGGGCACTCGGAAAGTGTTATTGTTGATGGCTCGCGTCATCATCAGCATGCCAAATTCATCAGCTCCTGGAAAGCAAGCATACTTGCTAGTCGGCAATCCGACTGTCTCTGCGGCCAAATGCCGAAACTCCATATGGGACTGAGAGAACGGCGCACAATCATCCTTCCCAAGTAAAAAATAAGCGACAATATCTTGTTTGGCATAACTGATCAGACGCTGATTGGCAAGCAAGTTCTTCTCCCGTCGGCTATACCAATCGTTCAATATGGCTGGAGGCACCTTATCCAGCAAGCCGCGCAACTCCTGGTCTTCCCTACGCGTCAACCCCTGGCTGTCCATCTGATCCCGCAAAGCTGTAATACGAAAAATAGCAGGACCATATCGTTCATAATAAGAAGGTTCCTCTCCACCTTCTGTAGTTTTAGGTGTTCGCATAATGGTACCGTACACATACAGCATCATTCCTGGATTACTGGACTTCAGCTTAGCAAGATTAGCAAGCCGCTCTTCGACAATATCCATCGAAAGGTTATGCGTGCGAGAAGCCACCAAACTACCATATAACAGCGAGTCCGTCGATGCGACAACCGCATCCGCAGTACGTGAATGAGCAAATAGCCACGCCCACAAGCCCTCTGGATCGCCCATCTCACCGCGAGTGCCTAAAAGTGCTTTGGGAGGCACAACAATATCCACGCCAGCTGCTTGAGCCGTATCAACGACATACTCCAAGTTAACCGGTCGATCATCCATCGGTATATACACAATAGTCTGAGCGCTAACCGGAGTCACGAGTAACCAAAAACTGATGAATAACATGAACGGAAAATATTTGTACATGTTCATAGACTTTCCCCTTGTCGCATAAGTTTATTTTGCTAAAAAATTACTGGCTATATGTATGTCTCCTGCTCTCTGAAAATTGGACAATGGGGATGTTCTTTATTTTTTGTATTTCCGTATTTATTCTTATACGTTGCCCCGAGGCCGCTCAGAATTCCCCAGATGCAAGGCGCACCGAGGAGCAACAACGTTGCTAGGTGATCATGGGCGTCCTCACTGAGCCGTTACCAGGCAAACGGAAGCAGCAGAATCATCCCTATGCTTCTGTTGCCGGACTAGGTTGACTGTGCAGCTTTCCTAATACCCTTCCCATCTTCTATCATCGTCGTTTTGGAAACCGTCTGTACAATATACACTCGTGCTCCCACATTTTGGACAACATTCGAAATATCCACCATCGCCTATAGGTTTCAGTATCGCGCCCTCTGTATTAAACACTTTTCCACATTTTGTGCATTTTACAACTGCCATTTTTCTCTCCTTTTAGCTAATCTCCATATCGGGTCAAGCGACGAAACAGATAATAATCGAAGGACAGTAGTGACGTTCCTTTTTTGCCAACATTTCACTGCCGCTCCCCCTACCGCTTCGCTGACACGTTTTTTCAAGCCTTACTCTTAAATAGTTTTTTACATAAAAACACCAAATTCCTTCAAATGGCAAACCATTTTACAGGAATTTGGTATTTCCGTATTTATTCTTGTGCGTTTCCCCCGATGCCGTTCAAAATTACCCAGATAGTTGCGTACGGCAAGCGCGCTCCCAGAGCAGCAACAACGTTGCTAGGTGAGTAAGGGCGGCTTTATTACCAACATTGTCCAAAAAGGAACGTCCCCTTTGTCCCAAGCTTTTACGCTATTATATAAAAAAGCAGGAAGCAACTCCTGCTTTTTATGCTTGTGCTAGTGTCGAACGCAATGCCTCCTTAACCTGCTCCGGGTATTTTTCAATTACACGCAAAAAGGCGGCTGAAGTAGCATCCATGCCCCTTCGCTTTTGCTCCCAACCTTTCACAGTGCCAGAAGGTATGCGAAAAGTAGAGGAAAACTGTTCTTGTGTCATATTAAGTTTAAGTCGTATTTCTTTAACATCCGGTACTTCTACTTCAACCACATTAACGCCAGTTACTTTTTCATCCGTAGTATAGCTGATAGCCTCCTGCAGCCCTTCTGCAATAGCTACAGCAAGAGGACTCATTTGCTTCGTTTTCATGCTATTCCCTCCTTCTACTCTTAATACTTTTCTTAAGTTGTTCCGCAAACACTGAAAGAACCTGTTTATCCTGGGAAGTTAGGTTACCTTGAGAGCTTTTTGCATATGCCGCAAGCAAAAATATCGGAGCGGTTTCGTCGTAGTAATAATATATAACGCGAATGCCACCTCGTTTGCCCATCCCGGAGCGACCCCAACGAATTTTACGCAAACCGTTAGTACCTTGAATTATATCGCCTTGCGTATAATTTCCAGCAATATAACTTAAAAACTCGCTGCGTTCCTCTTCGCTCCAAATTCCATTGATGATATTCAAATAGGCTTTCGTCTCAACAACAGTTATCATCTTCTTCACACTTCTATTTTATGCGTCATTGACGCATTTGGCAATCTCTTTATTCAAAATCAAGTGCGTCTGAACATAATTATCGATTTCTCGTTTCGAATCACGCAAGTTCAATTCACCATTTTTCACACGCAAAAACAAAGTATTTCCCCATGCTAAAACCAGGCCGTTTTCTAAACGCAAATCTCCTTCTGCTTTTTGTACTGCCTGCTGTATGGTTAAACTAAACTTTTTCGTTCTGCTCGCTCTATTCATATCGGTTCAATCTCCACGGTCTCGTTCCCAAAAGTAACAAAAAAGGAATGTCCCCAAACCTCCATAGCAAATCATTCTCTAAATGTGTCAACCGGTTCAACCCCATAATTTTGGAGTATAGTCTCTATTTCAAGCCATACTGTAGCATAGCTCTTTATTTCATCACAATGTCACGACAAACGGTTGGCC
>SAAB01000023.1 GCA_009929615.1 Clostridia bacterium
GATAATAAGTACCTCCTAAATTTCATTAGGAGTATCATATCACATCGGGACATTTTCCCGTGTGGTATATTAGGACATTATCATAAATGGTTCATAATATCCAGATGGGCAGCTAATCTATACTTGACAGGATATATAAAAAGGATTATTATAAATAAAGTAAATTGAATATATACTTCAGGGCAGGGTGTGATTCCCTACCGGTGGTTATAGCCCACGAGCCGCAAGGCCGATTCGGTGTAATTCCGAAGCCGACAGTATAGTCTGGATGAAAGAAGTGAATGATAAGCAGTTTGTTTGCTATGCTCTGGAATTTTTCTAATTCCAGAGCTTTTTATTTTATAGCGGCAGGCATAATTGCGTATAGTATTGTTTATGGAAGCACAGCTCTGAAAAGGTCTGTGCTTTTTGTTATTTAGAAGGAAGTGACTTGTAGAATGACGGAGATATATCCGGAAGGACAGAAAAAAATCGATGAGATGTACATGGAAAGAGCCTTAAAACTGGCAGAGAAAGGCCGGGGGACAACAACACCGAATCCGATGGTGGGGGCTGTCATTGTCAAGAATGGGAAAGTCATTGGTGAAGGTTATCACATTCGTGCGGGAGAAGGCCATGCAGAGGTTAATGCTTTCAGAGACGCCGGTGATGAAGATGTGAGTGGCGCAACTATGTATGTGACTTTGGAACCATGTTCCCATTATGGGAAGACGCCACCCTGCGTAGACAAGATTGTAGAAAAAAGGATTGGCAGAGTCGTGGTTGCGGCTTTGGACCCGAACCCGATGGTGGCAGGAAGAGGTATTCAAAAGATTCGGGATGCAGGAATACCGGTGGTTACCGGAGTTCTGGCGGAAAAATCCATTCAGTTAAATGAAGTTTTCATGAAATATATCGTAGAGAAAAACCCCTTTGTTTTGTTGAAGGCGGCCATGTCGCTGGATGGAAAAATTGCCACATCCTTCGGGGAGTCCCAATGGATATCCGGGGAGGCATCCAGAGAAGAGGTGCATCACCTGCGGCATGAATTGACGGGGATTATGGCAGGCATTGGTACTGTATTGGCAGATAATCCGATGTTAAACTGCAGAATACCTGATGGAAAGCAGCCGATTCGCATTATCGTTGACAGCCATTTAGCTATACCGGAAGATTCAAAACTGGTTCAGTCGGCCAGGGAATATCCATTAATTGTTGCCAAACTTCCGGGCAATGATAAGGCTAAAGAAGAAAGACTTCAAAAGCTGGGTGTCAGAATGATAGAAGTTGATGCAGACAGTGAAGGCCATGTGGATTTAAAACTTCTCATGGAAAAGCTGGGGCAGCTGCAGATAGACAGCATTTTACTCGAGGGCGGCGGAAGGCTGGCAGAAGGTGCTTTGCAGGCCGGGATTGTCGATAAAGTTCAGTTTTATATAGCCCCGATGATTATTGGGGGCATGCATTCAAAGACGCCGGTGGAGGGCTCGGGAATTACAGAACTTGGCCAGGCGTGGAAGGTGTCGGACTGGAAAGTAGAACCTGTAGGAAATGATTTAAAGGTTACCGGATATATCAGAGAAAGAGGGTGAGAGTGTGTTTACAGGAATTATAGAAGAGATGGGGACGATAAGAGCGATTAAACATGGAACAAAATCTTCTGTATTGAGTATTGGAGCAAGCAGAGTATTGGAAGATACAAAGCTGGGCGACAGCATTTGCACCAATGGTGTATGTTTAACCGTTGTGAAAATCGGAACAGATACCTTTGATGCAGATGTTATGGCAGAATCTATTCGAAGAACCAATCTTGGCGATTTGAAGACAGGGGACAAGGTCAATCTTGAAAGAGCTCTTCGCCTGTGTGACAGACTTGGCGGACACATCGTCAGCGGTCATGTGGACGGTACTGGAAAGGTTCAGTCCCTGGTCAGAGAAGATAATGCTGTGTGGGTAACCATTGAGGCAAAGCCGGAAATTTTGAGATATATCATTGAAAAAGGTTCCATTACTATTGATGGTATTAGTCTTACCGTAGCCTATGTGGATAACGAGGTTTTCAAGGTTTCGATTATTCCCCACACGGGAGCAGAGACGACACTCTTGAAGAAAAAAGCAGGGGATAAGGTCAATCTTGAAAATGATTTGATTGGCAAATACGTAGAAAAGCTTATAAGCGGGGGCGGGAATGAACCTGAACCTGTTAAAGAAAAAATAAATGAAGATTATTTAAGAAAATTTGGATTTATCTAAAGAAAGAGGGACAGAAAAATGAGCGAAACATTTAAGTTTAACACAATTGAGGAAATCTTAGAGGATTTAAGAGCCGGTAAAAACATTATTCTGGTGGATGATGAAGACAGAGAAAATGAAGGCGACATCATTTGTGCAGGAGAGTTTGCAACACTTGAAAATGTCAATTTTATGGCAGTTCATGCAAGAGGCCTTATCTGTATGCCAATGGCTAAAGAATATGTGGACCGCCTTGGACTTCATCCAATGTGTGTACATAATACAGATAACCATGAAACGGCTTTTACAGTATCCATTGACCATGTGGATACAACGACAGGTATCTCTGCCTATGAACGTTCAATTACAGCTTTAAAGACTTTGGATGAGGATGCAAAACCGGAAGACTTCAGACGTCCGGGTCATATGTTCCCACTTTTGGCAAGAGACGGCGGCGTTATTGAACGTCGTGGACATACAGAAGCCACTGTAGATTTAATGAGAGCAGCAGGTTTAAAGCCGGTTGGTCTCTGCTGTGAAATTATGCAGGAAGATGGAATGATGGCAAGAACGCCTTATCTCATTGATTTTGCTGTAAAACATGGCTTAAAAATCGGAACCGTTGAAGACTTGGTTCATTACCGTAAAACCCATGAAACCTTTGTAGAATGTGTTGCAAAAGCTAAAATGCCTACACGTTATGGTTACTTTGAAATCTACGGATATATCAATAAATTAAATGGTGAGCACCATGTTGCCTTGGTTAAAGGTGATATCTGGGATGGAAAGCCGGTTCTCTGCCGTGTTCATTCCGAGTGTCTGACAGGTGATGCACTTGGCTCCGCACGTTGTGACTGTGGACAGCAGTATGATGCAGCCATGAAAAAGATTGCACAGGAGGGCCGTGGCGTTCTTCTTTATATGCGTCAGGAAGGCCGTGGAATTGGTCTGATTAATAAGATTCGAGCTTACGAACTTCAGGACCAGGGCTATGATACCATTGAAGCAAATATTAAATTAGGATTCCCGGCAGATATGCGGGATTATACGATTGGTACCCAGATTCTTGTGGACCTTGGCATTAAAGAAATGCGTCTTATGACAAATAACCCGGAGAAAGTATACGGCCTGGAAGGTTATGGCCTTTCTATCGTAGAACGAGTACCAATTCAGATGGAATTGGGACAGGATGATGCTTTTTATCTGAAGACAAAACAGGAAAAAATGGGTCACTGGTTAGATTATAAATAAATTAGATAAACAATTTTAAAAATATATGGTAAAATGGAGGATATAATTATGAAAACAATTGAAGGAAAACTTATTGCAGAGGGATTAAAAGTAGGTATTATCGTTGCTCGTTTTAACGAGTTTATCGGTTCTAAATTATTAGGCGGTGCTATTGATGGTCTTGTTCGTCACGGAATGAATGATGATGATATTGAAGTAGCATGGGTACCGGGAGCTTTTGAGATTCCTGTGATGGCACAGAGAATGGCACAGAGCAAGAAATATGATGCAATTATCTGTCTTGGAGCAGTTATTAAAGGTGCAACATCGCATTATGATTATGTGTGTGCTGAAGTATCCAAAGGCGTTGCATCCGTATCTCTTCAGTTCGGTCTGCCGGTTATGTTCGGTATCCTGACAACGGATAATATCGAACAGGCTATTGAACGTGCCGGAACAAAAGCCGGAAACAAAGGATATGATTGTGCTGTCAGTGCTATTGAGATGGCGAATATGTTCCGCCAGATTTAAGCTTTGCAATAGAAATTCCTGGAAGGAATTTTAATGGAAAATATAAAAACAATTATTTTTGATTATGACGGAACCCTCTATAATAGTGCTAAAAATTATGGAGATGCGTTCCGTCATATCTATAGTCAGATGGTGGAAGCCGGAGATGCTCCGGAGAGAAGCTTTACAGAGAATGAGATTACACAGTGGCTTGGCTATAGTGCCCAGGATATGTGGGAAGCCTTTATGCCGGAACTTTCAAAGAGAAAGCAATTTTATTATTCAAAAGAAATTGGCCGTTTTATTTCAGACAGAGTTCGCCGCAAAGAGGCAGAGCTTTATGATGGGGCATTAGATACCCTTAAGTATTTAAAGAATAAGGGCTATCATCTTCTTTATCTGAGTAACTGCGGTCCGGATTATATGAATACCCATGCGGAATGTTTTGGCTTACGAAATTATTTTAATCATATGTATTGTACGGGCGATTATGAGTTCAAACCAAAGTATGAGATTTTTAACGTTATTAAGGAAGAATATCCTGCGGAATACCTCATGGTTGGAGACCGGTTTCACGACATGGAAGTGGCGAGATACCATAAAGTATATACAGCGGGATGTGCTTATGGTTTTGGCTCTGAAAAAGAGTTGGAAGATGCAGATGTGATTTTGAAAAATATTAGTGATTTACAGAAGTTGCTTTAAGCAGGAGGCAGAGGTATGAAAGAATTTCGAGTTGTTCCAGTGATTAAACAGTATGATACGGTTAAAGAGTTTTGCAGTCAGTTGAATCCCCAGAAGGATGATTTGATTTTTGTCAGCGGCGGTACCTTTAAACGATATTTTGAAGGCCTTACAGCTGAGGCAAAGGTTGTCGATTATCGTCAGTATGGCGATGGAGAGCCAAGTGACGATATGGTAACCCGTATGCGTGAGGATGTGGGAGCTTTTGAATATAAAAGAGTAATCGCTGTGGGTGGTGGTACGATTCTGGATGTGGCAAAGCTGTTTTCTCTTCAGGAAATGATGCCGGTACTGGATTTGTTTGATAAGAAAATCCCTGCAGTTCGCAGTAAAAAATTAATTCTGGTTCCTACAACCTGTGGAACAGGAAGTGAAGTAACCAACATTTCAGTTCTTTTATTGAATTCCCGTAATACGAAACTGGGCTTGGCGGATGATGCACTATTAGCGAATGAAGCGGTTCTTATACCTGAATTATTAAAGGGACTTCCTAAACGATTTTTTGCAGCAAGCTCCATCGATGCACTGATTCATGCTGTGGAGTCTTTTACATCACCAAAAGCTAGTCCTTTTTCACGGATGTTTTCGTCAAAGGCAATTTCTATGATTTTAAATGGCTTTAAAGCTATTGTGGAAGGCGGAGAAGAAGCTCGTATGGCACGGACGGAAGACTTCCTGCTGGCTAGCACTTATGCGGGCATTGCTTTCAGCAATGCAGGGTGTGCAGCAGTTCATGCGATGAGTTTTCCTTTAGGCGGCATGTACCATGTACCTCATGGTGAAGCGAATTATGCACTTTTCACTCAGGTTTATAAGGTTTATCAGAAACTCCAGCCTATAGGAGCTATCCAGGAATTAAATCAGCTTCTCACCGATATCCTTGGATGTTCAGAACAGGATGTGTATGAAAAACTGGAGGAACTTTTAAATCAGCTGTTGATGAAGCAGTCTTTAAGTGCTTATGGCGTTAAAGAAGATGAACTCGAGTTGTTTACAGATATTGTTATGGAAAAACAGGGACGTTTGATGGCGAATAACTATACTGAATTAAGCCGCGAGAACGTATTAGGTATTTATAAAGCACTGTATTAATTATTTTGAGAATAGAAACACCTGGCAAAAGACTTATTGAGTCTAATGTTGTCAGGTGTTTTTTGCCGTCTTGCAGCAGATAGAAAGTGGTTGGTAGTAAAGTTTCATTGTGATATAATTAAATAAAAAAGTATACTGAAATAAGAAAGCGATGTTCTTTGAAAACTAAATATGGTGGTTATTATGAACAAAAGATACAAGATATTATAGTTGAACGATGGGGCGAAAATGGAGCATCGTTCAACAAGAAATTGCGCAGCTTATGGAAGATACATTCGGAGGAGAAATAAAAATGGTGCCTAGAGTGAATGTTCCACAGGGTGTGTCGACTCCGGATTATTTGATAAATGGAAAGAAATTCGATTTGAAATCCATATCAGGGGATAACAAAAATACACTTTACAATGCAGTGTCGAAGAAAAATAAGCAGTCGTCTAATTTCATTTTTGATATTAGTCAGAGTAAATTAAGTACAAGTGAAATTTTTGAGCAGATTGAAAGGCTGTACGCATCTAAGCACACTTCGTGGATTGATGAAATTATTGTCGTAAAGGATGGCAAAGTATTAAGAGTTACAGAAAGAAATAAATAAGGATTTGACCATCCGTCCTTGCTCAAAAGAGCTTATGGGGACAGGGACCAAATCCTTAAAAGATATCTTATATATACTATATCATTATATGCATAAGATGTCAAATAGGTTCATAAAAATTGCACCGGTGCAGCGCACCATAAGGAGGAAAAAGAACATGAAATATTATAAGTGTTGGTTAGAAAACGGCAAAGTGCTTGATTTTGATAAGAAGTGCGTAGAAGTGAATTGGAATGATGATATGTTTATGCTGAAGGATGCGCACGGTGCAGGAATTGCGATTATCCCCATCATTGTTGAACGATGGGGCGAAAATGGAGCATCGTTCAACTGTATAGGACTACGCACCTAACATTTATAGATCAAATTGGGTTATACAAAGATGGTAAAATAATTAGAGTTTGTAAAAGAAAAAGATAAGAACCATTCGGCTGTACAATCCTTTCAGATTATGGGTACTGTGAATAGTTCTTATCAAGATATCTTATTTATATTTTACAATAATATGTTCTAACTTTCAATAGCAAAATATGAAAATTAAAGAAAAGGAGGGTAAGAACATGAAATATTATAAGTGTTGGTTAGAAAATGGCAAAGTACTTGATTTTGATAAGAAGTGCGTAGAAGTGAATTGGTTGAACGATGGGGCGAAAATGGAGCATCGTTCAACTGTGAATCCGGAAAAGATACAAATGGAATAGCCCAACAAATAGCTGACGAGTTGGGGGTTGTCGTTAAAGCACCAACAGATGTTGTTTGGGTATATCCCGATGGTAAAATGACGATATCGAGTAATAAGATACTGCTTGACTTAGGCATTGAAAACGGTGAGTGGAAGAACTTTTATCCAAGGAGGTGATCCAATGAAACCAGTAGGGCTGTATGCGGAACTAGTAAAATGTGATTCCTTAGATTTACCTAGCATCTATGATTACATAAGTGATGAAGCATATGATGGAAAAGAGAAGATAGTAAGCTATTTGAAAAATGGGATAGAGGATTGCGTTGCACCCGGTAGGGCATTGGATTGTTTTAATGGCGAAGTGATAGAAAACAAACTGTGTGGAATGAATGATGGCGAATTTTGTTGGCAATCCGATTTATTATACTACGTTGAAAAGTATAATCTTAGGCTAGAAAAGGAATTTGAAAAAAAGGTATTATCTAATTAAATCGGCCACCAGTCAAATGATTGGTGGTTTTTCATAGCCTTTTTAAGAGAAAGGTTGGTGGTCCAAATATCTCGGAACTGTCCGTTAAACAGTATTGAGTTGAACGATGGGGCGAAAATGGAGCATCGTTCAACTGCGACAAGCAAAATAATACCCTTCGAGTGGTACCGAGGGGATAAGGGGGAAATGATATGAAAAAATTTTATGCAATAAGCATGTTGAGTGTATGTATATTACTTGGACTGTCCGCCTGTAAAAAAACAGAAGAACCTGTTATCGAAACATCGACTGTTGCCGATAAAGTAGAACAATCAGAAACAAAAAAGAAGAAAAACGAATATCCTAAATATGTAGAAACCCTTCATGAGTCTTTTAAAAAAATAACAAAAAAACATTATCCTGATTATTCTATAGGTACAATAAACACGGAAAAATCCGGTGAAAGCACTTTCTATGAATTTAATATAAAAACGACTAAAACAGCTTACATAGGTGATGCTACTGTACAATTCTATAATAATTACAAAAGTTTTGATGTACAAATCTCAGATGAGCTTGAAAATGATGTGATAAAAAGTATTATAAGATGCTCGCTATTAGCATCAGATACATCCTTGAACGGTGTAGATGCAAGTGCTCTTGTAACAGATATATCCAACTCATATGATGGCCTAAATAAAAGCAATATTGTATCGTCTGGAGATTATAAATATTATCTACACAAGACTTCTGGGGGAATACTAAGTAGCTTAATGCTGGAAGCTGTAAACATCGATGATATTAATCCTAAAGTATATGCAAGTCAATATATTGAAGGAACAGAGGATTTATTTAATGGGGAATTAAATAAAGGTACAGAAGTATACATAACCGGGACTATTAAAAACATGGCTTCCCTTGAATACAATGAGGCTATGGAAGTAGAAACATCTAATGGAATATATTTAATAAATTATAATTTTAATAAGTTTATTGAATGTTTCAATATAGGTGATTCCCATACATTTTATGGAGTCGTAGCGGAACCACGAGAAGGCTATTCAGGTTGCCTGCGATTAGATGGATTTGAATAAGAGGAATTTGTATGAGTGATATTGGAAAAAGAATTAAAAATTTACGATTAGAATCTGGTATGACCCAGTTGCAGCTGGCAAAATACTGTGATTGTACAGGACAGGTTATATCTAACATAGAAAGAGGATATACCAGACCAGATGTAGAGACGCTTAATAAAATATCCAAATCTTTAAAGGTTCCTTCAGATTACCTTATTGGGGTGACAGAATCCAGATGGATTGCTGATAATCCATATTCATTAGATACAAATATGCCAAAACGCATAGCTGATCTAATGGATATTCAGCACATATCTATAGTTGAATTTGAAAAAGCCACTGGGATACCTGCAGATGATGCATCAGAGATATTGTCAGGCCAATTGAAACCTAATATAGATGAGCTATCTAGGATATCATCTTTGTTCGGTACAACGATTAATTATATTATAGGTGCATCCAATATACAGTTGAACGATGGGGCGAAAATGGAGCATCGTTCAACGGAAAATATCAAACAGTTATTTATGTTAAAAAAGGTTCAAAAGCAGCTTACATCGAAAAGCTTAGTCATTTTGATACGCAAAGAGAGCTTTTACTTGACAAAGAGTGTATATACAGAGTATTATCAAGGAAAGGCAACGTGATTGAGTTGGAGGTGATTTAATATGACAGAAAAAGAATACCGGAAAGCTCTTGAGGAACGTGAAAAAGCTTTGAGAGAAGAGCGTATAAAAGCGTTTGAACTTTCGGCGGAAGAGGTTGAACAATTAAAAAAAGAAGGACGCATTTAGATACCACTCAGCAGAGATGTTGAGTGGTATTTGTTGAACGATGGGGCGAAAATGGAGCATCGTTCAACTCGAAGATGATGTTTATAAAGATATTATTCGAAGCAGTACTACGACGAATAAGAAGTACGACCAAATTGCCGGTGTTAACGGAAAGGGCGTGAAGCAATGAGAAGATACCAAATAAGCGGAAGACCTGAGATATTAGGATTCACCAATTATCAAAGAGTTGATGAAAAATTGCTCTTTGATGATGTGTTGCATAGAATTAAAGCAAATGTAGATATAGAAATGGGATCTAAAAAAATAAGCCCTAGCGAGGAGTATTATCTTTGCCGGATATCGGGCTTGCCATTTACGTTAATATTTGACTTAAATTATGGGCCGAGCATTTGGTCGGAAAGTCCGGAAGCAATATGCAAACTAAAAAATTATTTCAATTAATAACCACTAATCTGCAAAAAATGATTGGTGGTATTTTGTTGAACGATGGGGCGAAAATGGAGCATCGTTCAACAGAATGGATGGTTGATGTATGGGAGAAAAGCTTATAACGGATTTCAAAATTGGAGATTTTGTAAAAGACAAAAAGACACATATCATATACGAAGTGCTTGGAAAAAGCGTAGTCGACGGAATACATCTGCACCCGGTAGAGGGTGGACATCATGTATGGATTCAAAAAGGTCGACTTGAAAGAATTTAAGGTAGAAGAGAGGAAGAAAATCATGACAATTAAAGAGATTAGAGCTCTTACAGGGCTTACACAGGTAGAATTTGGAAATTATTATAACATCCCACTTCCAACGATTAAAAAGTGGGAATCAAGCGAAGGCAGTCAAAATTACAGAGAGTGTCCTGTATACGTAAATCAGCTGTTAGAAAAAGCAGTACGAATTGATTTTAAACGAAAAATTGCAAAAGCAAATAAAGAAAACCACCTTATCGAGGGATAGGGTGGTCTTTTTATATAAACGGACTTCTTATTTCGGAAACTCGCCTTTATCTTGAACGATGGGGCGAAAGTGGAGCATCGTTCAACTGCGTTTAAACGAGAAGAAATCATTGTAGATGGACTAATACGGGATTTTTATGGAGGAGAGGTGATGATACTTGATATCAAAAGGAAATAATAGCTGGGCCCCGCCTTCGATAAAAGAGTCTGTAGTCTGGAAAAGTGGCATGACACCAGAGGAATACGAACTAGAGTTGGCTTACTATTACGGATGCAAGATGAGGAAGGCTGATTACGAACCCATATGGAGGCAAGAGGCGAATAGAAAAGAAGTTCAAATAGATGATACGTGGGCATCACCATATTTAAAGGGTTTCGATTTTTATTATTCAGGAATGCCATTAAAGGATTACCGTGAGAAATATAAAGAATATTTTGAAAAAATAAGACAACAGTCACCAATCAATTGACTGGTGGTTTTCTTATGCCCAGGAGGTAAACCATGAAAGTAGAATGTACCTGTGGATATCTGATGGATCCAGAGAGAATAAAGCTGCATGAACACCGGCAGCGGGATGGTTTGGTTGAACGATGGGGCGAAAATGGAGCATCATTCAACAAAATGATAGAGAATGGCTAATAAACAGAATGGATGAAATAATCAATTATCCAGATGAAATCACGCACGGTGATTGGCGCTCGCAAGAAGGAATATGTGATTTTTACATCAAGGATGACGATGTTGTCATTGTAAATGATGGAGAATTCGTGTCGATTTTAAAAGGAGGTGTTAATAATGCGAGAATTAAGAACTCAAGAAGGAAAAAAGTTTAAAAAATTTTTTGAAATAGTTCGTGCTAAGGCATTTGAGGTGGGTTGCATATTCTTTGTTGATTGTGGCGAGGGCACCGACTTTGAGAATGACGATATGGAAGGTGAGAATCTTTCTGGTTGGCTCATACCTATGGATAAAGCAGATAGGTTTCAAACGGATTTTGACAGCAATAGGGTGGCGGACGAGTGGGATAGTTTCGAAGTGTTTATGAGATGGAAAAATGTAGATGGGAAAATAGAAGTTGAATTTGAAAAATGGTAGAGACCACCAGCCAGCCGGCCGGTGGTTTTTTCATGAAAGGAGAATCGATATGGCAAAGAACGACATGGAAGTCATAGAATACAAGATACTTAAGTACCTGTATGAATCACTTAAATCCGGGCATACTAGTTGAACGATGGGGCGAAAATGGAGCATCATTCAACATGTAACTTGTAAAAGACTGATGCAGTATGAAGAAGGTATATAGCTTAATTTCGTTCAATCCTACATATGAACCAATAATTATACTAATGAACAGATTGAATCTTTACCGGTGAGAATAATAGAGATAGTTGTAGAAAACAGACAAAAGTATTAACTTTTCAAAAAAGAGGGTAAACCATGGGATTTTTTAAAAGTAGAAAAGGCTCAATCATCAGTGATTATTTTAATTTGCTGGAAAATGTTGCAGGTTTTTCAAAAGGTTATATGTATGAAGTATCATTGTATATTGACCATTTAGAAATAACTTCTTTGCAAAAGAAGACGGTATTACTGAATTATGAACAGATTACAGATGTTTTCTATGGTGTAGAAACTGAATTGAAAGAAAAATCAAAATCAGTAATTGGCAGGGCTGTAATAGGTGGTTTATTGTTCGGTACAGCAGGGGCTGTTGTTGGTGGTATTTCAGGTGACGACACCAAGAAAGTTAAAGAACATCATTTTTATTTCATAATCAGTTATACAAATTCAGATAGTGAAGATAGTTATATTCAGTTTGAAGATACAAGGGTATACAGGGGGTTAAAACTTTCTAATAAACTAAAAGAACTATCAAATATACAGAATATGTCAAACACTGATGTTCATTTGTAACAGATACAAAGATGAATTCAATAAAGTAACCACCAGTCAATTGATTGGTGGTTTTCTTATGCCGGGGTGTAAGTTATGAAAGGTGCGATAGTAATTTAAATATAATACTTTGCAATAATAACTGCTAGTTTGTAAAAGTAGTTGCAAGCAAAATTGGGCATTTAAAAATGCAATTAAGGAATGTGATGAGGGTGGGAAAGTCCTCCTTTCGGGACAGTACTTGTGAGAAAATATATTTAATAAATAGATTTGAAAATGTGAAGTGGATTTCAACGAGAGAAAAAAGATAGAATAAAAGAAGAAATTATGAAAAAATCCAGTATCAAAAAAGTATTACAACGTATAGAAATCAAAACGGAGGATAAAAAATGAGCAAGGAAAAGAATTTAAGAGACATAAACTACGAGATGAAAAAAGTGAATAATAATCTGCAGAGATTGTGTAACATTGGGATGCTGGGCATTCCCTTTGAGATGTTAAAGAAGGCCAGAGAAGAAGGTGATGAAGAAGCTATCATGCTTGGTAAAATCGGATTGGCGTTAGTTGCTGTATTGCAGGTGATTATCTCTATCTCGAACATTGTGAATATTTATAAGAAAAAAAGAGAAGACGACAGTAAAGAAGAAGTGGCATAGGTTATGTTAAATATGGACTTGAACGATGGGGCGAAAATGGAGCATCATTCAACAAAAAAGGAGAGTGGATAATATGATGTTTTTTCAAATATTTGTATGGATAATTTTTGGGTGTGGTGTTTATTATTTTTATACCAGTCAGCAACGAAATCAAAAAGAAGCATTGGATAAATTGGTTAAAGAAATATATGAAAAACGAAAGAAATCGGAAAAAATAAGAGAAGAAATTGAATGGCAAGGAGCATTAGAAAGGAACAGAAAAATTGCACATATACAATACGATACCCATAAATTAACTCGTAAGCAGATTGAAAGATATAAAGCATCTGGTTTATTAGACGAGGACTTGGAAGTAGAAGGTTATGCAATAGATTAAAGGGAGGCAGAGCTATGTTTGAATTAATTGTTGGGCTTATGATTATTGTAATATGGGGTTATTGTGCGAATTATAAAAAAATAGAAAGGTCAGAAGATTTAAAGAAACGGAATGAAGAACATCAGAAACTTGCAAGCGAACAATGGATAAAAGCAACAATTTTAAAACAGTATAGAGGGAATGTATTAACTCGCCAGCAGATTTTGGATTATCAGGAAGAAGGCTTATTGGATAAGAACTTGAAAATTGAAGATTGGATTAAGTAAAGGAGAATGGATGATGTTTGAGACGTTAGGATGGAAATATAGATTAGATGAACAAGGGTTAAAATTGAGAGAATCCGTTGAAGCCGGTGGATTAGCAGAAAGTTTGGAAGAAACTATTAAGACATTAAATTTCTTAAAAGAGAAGTATACTCTTGAGGAAAAATGGATAGAAAAAATTAATTTCTTAATTGAGAAAATACGAGAAGAGGCATTAGGACATAAAGAAGACTTAACGATAGAAAGTACAGATGAATACATTATTGCATTTTTTAATCTTATGGATGAAATGAGGGTATGGGTGGCGTTATAAAAATGAATAAGTTAAATATATATCAAATATCACAAATAAAATTAGGAGAAAATTTAGACAAACTAGGGAGCTGCCATGACTAAAAATAGTCATTCGGCAGCTCCTTGTTTTTAAAGGTTTTTATAGAGGGTTTCATATTTGTCTTTCAGATACTCGGTATAATATTTAGGATTAAAGCTTTCACCGGTCATATCGTTAAGAATCTCATTGGTGGTTTTTGTTTTTCCAAAGCGGTGAATATGCTCTTTTAAATAGTCATTAACAGGTTGAAAATTTCCTTTTTCCAGATAGTCATCTAAAGGCATGGCTTCTTTTAAATGAGCATAGATTTGGGCAGCAATAGCATTGCCTAAGGCATAGGAAGGAAAGTAACCGAAACTGCCGCCGGCCCAGTGGATGTCCTGGAGAATACCTTTGCTGTCCTTTTCGGGAGTAACGCCGAGATATTCTTCATATTTCTTGTTCCATATTTCAGAGAGTTTATCAATATCTGCATTTTCCTCAAAAATCATTTTTTCTACCTCATAGCGGACCATGATGTGAAGAGAGTAAGTCAGCTCGTCGGATTCTGTACGGATGAGGCTTGGACTGGATTTGTTAATGCCGAGAATAAAGTGGTCCAAATCAATATCGGACAGAGAGTCAGGATAAGTGTCCTTCAGCTTTTGGAAAAGTGGTACCCAAAAAGCAGTACTGCGTCCAAGATTATTTTCAAATAGTCTGGACTGGCCTTCGTGCATCCCCATAGATGTACCACAGCCTGCCGGCGTACCGGTTAAATCATCAGCAATGTGCATTTCGTAAAGGGCATGGCCACTTTCGTGAATCGTTGAAAAAATAGCACTTTCAAGGTTATGTTCATCATAAGCAGTTGTGATGCGGACATCCCGGTTGTGTAGATTGGTTGTAAAGGGATGAACGCTTTCCTTCATCACGCCCCGCTTAAAGTTGAATCCTACATGTTCAGCCAGCATGCGGTTAAAATCTTTTTGAAGTGCCACTGGATAAAGGCGGTAGTTATAATCTTTGTTGATTTTATCCTTTTTTTCAGTAACCATATGAATAATAGGAAGAATATCTTTTTTCAGCGTTTCAAAAAAGTCGTCCAGTTCTTTCATTGTAAAACCTTCTTCATAATCATTTAGAAGAAGGTCGTAGGGCTTCATTTTGGATTTGCCTGCTTTCAGGCGGTAGTCAATGAACTTTTTCTGGTAGTTAATAATTTCTTTAAGGGTTGGTGCAAACTGGCTGTAGTCATCTGCGGCTTTTGCCCGGGACCAGATAGAGGAAGCCCTGGCTGTCAGACCCTGGTAAGCTTTGTATTCTTTTTGAGGAATGGGTTCCATACTGTCATATTGTTTCTGTAAATCTTTTACGATGGCTTTTTCCTTTGCATCCAGGTCAGTTTCTGAAGACAGCTGCTTTAAAAGTTTTTTAACATCAGCGTTAATAATAGTTTCATAATATTCGTTGGACAGTGTTTCAATAGCACGTGCGGTCAGTTCGGAAGCATCTTCCGGAGCTTCGGTTTCATTGTCCCATTCAAATAAAACAAGGGCAGAATTTAAAGCATAGGCTTTGTCCAGCCATGGGGTGAGTTTTTCAAATATTGGATTCACGTTATAATCACGATTCCTTTCTTCAATTCAAATATCTAGGATTAGTCTAAACAAATTTTATCATAATATGTATGAATAGAACAGAGAAAAGGCATTCTGCATTTAATACAAAGATTGGCATTGTGAAATTTGTCTAAAATGCCTATGTCTTTTTTGTTAAAAATAGGTTATAATACTATTACAGCGTGTTGTTTGCAAAAGGGATGTATGACCGGTTGTACAAGCAACACGCTTATAACGTTATATTAAGTATAATGGACATTTCGGCAGAGTGAGGTGAATTAGAAATGTTTCAGGTGAATGACATGGTATTGTATGGAAGCAATGGTGTTTGTGAACTGGTGGATATTGACGAACGGGATTGCGGCGGTAAGTTGGTAAAGTATTATATACTTAAACCGATATATGCTTCGAATTCTACAGTTTTTGTGCCGGTGAATAATCCGAAACTCACATCGAAGATGCGGCATGTATTAACTAAAGAAGAGATTACTCAGATGATTCATTCTATTCCGGACAGTGATCGGGAGTGGATTACAGATGAACGTACCCGTAAGGAGAAGTTCAGAGATATTGTCAGCAGAGCTGATACGTATGAATTAATTCAGTTAATTGAAGCGTTGCTTAAACATCAGAAAGAGGCAGTTGAACGGGGAAAGAAACTGCATATTGCCGATGAACGGATGTTAAGAGAAGCAGAGAAGATGATATGTGATGAATTTGCTTATGTATTAGGAATTGCCCAGGAGGACGTACCTAACTATATTGACAACAGTATTCAGGAACATATTTAATAGAAAAAAGAAGGGGTGAACATTTTGTTCATCCCTTCTCTAGTGTTATAAAGAATTGCCATATTCAAGACTGATTTCATTGAATTTATTAAGAATCTCCGATAATGGGAGGTTCTTTTTTTCTTCTCCGGAAACATCGATAATTGCATGGCCCTGATGCATCATAATCAGCCGGTTGCCATATTGAAGGGCAAACTTCAAATTATGGGTGACCATTAATGTGGTCAGATTCTTTTCTGTAACAAGACGGTCCGTTAATTCCATAATGTTATCTGCGGTTTTTGGGTCCAGAGCTGCCGTGTGTTCATCTAGAATCATCAATGACGTTGGTGTCAGTGTGGAGGTGAGCATAGCTAAGGCCTGACGCTGCCCGCCGGAAAGAGAACCGACTTTATCATGGATACGGTTTTCAAGACCGAGCTTTAAAGTTTCCAGCAAGGTTTTGTATTCATCAATCTTGCTGCGTTTAATTCCAAGTCCAAGATTATAAGGTTTACCTTTATTATCCGCCAGTGCAATATTTTCCAGAATGCTGAAAGAAGGGCAGGAGCCTTTAGAAGGGTCCTGATATACTCTGGAAATAAATTCCGAGCGGCGGTATTCTTTCACTTTAGAGATATCTTTAGAATCTTTAATAATCTGTCCTTTATCCGGTGCAAGGCTGCCGCAGAGCAGATTCAGCATGGTCGTCTTGCCGGAACCGTTGCTTCCGATGACGGCAACGAAATCATTGTCATTGATGGAAAGGTTAAAGTCCGTAAAGAGAATAGATTCATTTACTGTCCCAGGCTCGAACGTTTTATAAATATGACTTAATTCAATCATTTATGTGAGCCTCCTTTCGCATCCATGGCCCGCCGTGAAACAAGGGCAACAAGGAAAATTAAAGTCATGAGAAGTTTCAGGTTGTTTGGATTGATACCCATATTAATGGCCAGTGAAAGGCAGCCACGGTAAATAATGGCTCCGAGAATAACAATCAATGTCGGCTTGATAAAAGGTATTTTACCAAAAAGGGCCATTCCAATAATAACCGAGGCAACACCCATAACGAGCATACCGGTTCCCATGGATATTTCAAAATAACGCTGCTGCTGACAGAGTACGGAACCTGCAGTAGCTACGAGACCATTGGCAATCATCAGACCGACGATTTTTACCTTGCCGGAATCCTTTGCAAGGGATGTGACCATGACTTCATTATCACCGGTGGCACGTAAAAGCATACCGGAACGGGTCTTTAAGTACCAGTCTAATAACAGCTTTAACAGAATTGCCAGGATAAAGATAATAATTAATGGCACATATCTGGAAATAGATTCCGGAAACAGAGTTGCCAGCCCACTGTTAAAAATAGTAGAGGCCTTTGTAATAGAAAGAAGAGCAGTACCGCCTACAATCATTAAATTAACAGAATAGAGGGCGGTGCTGGTTAATATACCGGAGAGCAAATCTGTAATCTGCAGTTTCACATGAAAAATTCCGGTAACGAGACCTGCTATAGCACCGCAGGCAAAAGCGACAATCAAAGCCAGCCATGGGTTAAAACCAAGACTCAGAAGAATGGCAGTAACAGCAGCACCAAGAGGGAAAGTTCCATCTACTGATAAATCCGGAAAATTCAGAATACAGTAGGTGATATAAATTCCGAGGGCCATAATACCATAGATAAGTCCCTGCTCTAATATACCACGGATGATTGAAATAATAATGTCCACGCTTTTGTTCCTCCTAAAATAATCTATTCAGCTTCGCTGTAAGAATCTTTGTATTCGTCTGGTACGCTAAGATTAAACTGGCTCATTACATCAGAGTTTACGTAAAGGGAGCTGGCACTGATAACCTGAACTGGCATTGTTGCAGCATCTTCACCATTTAAAACAGCAGCAGCCATGACACCTGTCTGACGGCCAAGTTCTGTATAATCAAGTCCCATAGAAGCTGCACAGCCATTAACTACCTGCTCAACTTCAGAGCCAAATACAGGGATGCCTGCTTCAGTTGCTTTTGCAATAACTGTATCCAGGTTGTTGACAACATTGTTGTCGGTTAAGTTGGAAATACAGTCAACCTTTGTAACGAGGCTGTCTAAAGCAATCGGGATATCGGATGAAGAAGCGACACCGGATTCTACGATTTCAAAATCATATTTCGGAGCAAGTTCTTTATAGGTTTCCAGATTTGTTATGGAGTTTACTTCGCTTGTTGTGTACATGATACCGATAGTTTTTGCATCTGGCATCATGGCACGAATCATCTTCAACTGGTCTTCAACAGGAAGTGCGTCACTTGTACCTGTGCAGTTGGAGCCTGGAGCCTCAAGGGATGCAACTAATTCAGCAGCAACCGGGTCAGAAACAGCTGTGAAAATGGTTGGAATTTCTGTTCCCTGTGCGGCATTGAAGCAAGCCATAGCACTTGGTGTAGCAACAGCACAAACCAAATCATATTTTTTAGATACAAAGTTCTGAGCAATCATGCTGGCATTGGCTGTGTCGCCCTGGGCGTTCTGGTAATCAACGGTGAGATTTTTACCCTCAACAAATCCTTCAGATGCGAGTCCTTCAAGAAAGCCTTCACGACAGTTATCCAGAGAACCGTGTTCAGCAATCTGAGTAATACCAATTGTATATGTGCCATCAGCAGCTTCCGCTTTTTCTGAAGTTTCACCGGTTGTCTCGGCGGCAGCAGTTGTTGTTTCTGTTTTTGCACTATTGCCGCATCCACCGAGAAGTGCTGCGGAAAGGACGGTACAAAGAGCCAACTTTACTAAAGTTGTAGATTTTTTCATAATATATTCCTCCTAGTTCATGATAAGTTCTATGTGATATTCTAACTCGGCTTTTACATCAATGTCAATGAAAAAACGGAGTAGAATAAAATAGCTTGTACTTTTTTGCGTACAAAAAAGACTTCCAGCAAAAAACTGACCTTGTTGCTTGAAAAAACGCGGATAACAGTGTAAAATGAAACAGAATAGAAATTAATAGTTGAGGTGGTTGATATACATTTGAAAAATCATAAAAAAACGATTCTTCTGATGTTTTTTTTAGTGTCAGCGATAATGGTTTTTACTTCGTGTAAGAAAGTTTTGCCGGAACAGCCAGCAGATGGTCAGGATGTTACTTTTTCCATGGGAACTGCAGTGACAACCACTTTATATGGAAAAAACAGCGATGCAGTGACAGGGAATCTTGAAGCCGCAGGAACTGCTTTGACGGAAGTTGATAATGCCATTTCCTGGAGAATAGAGAAGTCTATGACCAGCATTTTTAATAAGGAACATGAAGTTTCGGTGGCTGGACAGGAAGAAGTATATCAGCTTGCATTGGATGTTGCTCAGGCTAGCGGCGGGGCATTTGACCCAACGATTCTTTCCGTTTCTGAATTGTGGGATATTGGTGGTGAGAACCAACGGCATCCGGCCCGGTCAGAAATTGACGAAGCCTTAAAGACGGTTGACTATTCGTCCGTTACATTGACAGATGATGTATTGAGAACAGATAATGACCAGGTTCTTTTGGAATTAGGGGCCATCGGTAAGGGCTATGCGCTGGAGAAAGCAGAAGAAGCTATTAATAAGGAAGAAATAACTGCGGGTATTCTTTCGGCAGGAAGTTCTATTCTTACATTTGGCACAAAGCCAGATGGCAGTAAGTTTCGTGTAGGTCTCCGGGACCCACGGGGAACACAGGAAGATTTAATCGGTGTTTTTACATTGACAGATTTATCAATTTCCACTTCGGGAGATTATGAGAAATATTTTGAAGAAGATGGAAAGCGATATCATCATATATTAGATGCACGAACAGGAGAACCGGCGGACAGTGGACTTATGTCGGTAACGGTTATTTCTGAAAACAGTGCACTGAGTGATGCACTTTCAACAGCAGGTTTTATTCTTGGCTTGGATGAAGGGATGAACCTTCTGGATAAATATGGTGTCTTTGCGATATTTGTTGATAATCAACGAAATGTATATTATAATAGTGAAAGTGTTTTGGAGTTTTTGTCTTTTGACGGGGAAGCAGCGGGATATACGCTGAAACCTTATGAAAGATAATCGGTAATGGATATAACTAGATAGTCCGAATAGATGGAGATTCAAGACTATTTAGTATATTATATATTAAATCATTAAACGGCGGGATAAACCCAAGGTTTAAATTTAAAGAGGAGGATTCAAATGGCTAAAAATTCAAACGGACTTCTTTGTAAGTTAGGAATTGTAAAAAGCCCTGGAGCAGCTGTGCCTCACAGAAAGAACACAAAAGATTGTGCGACTGTGGACATGCCAGTTCCAGCAATGGTCACCATGGTTATGCAGCAGCATATTGGTGCACCTTGTACACCAACTGTTAAAGTTGGCGATGAAGTGTTTGTCGGCACCATTGTTGGTGACAGCACTGCACCTTTCTCAGCACCAATTCATTCAAGTGTGTCTGGTAAGGTAACAAAAATCGATTCAGTTTTGATGTCAAATGGTGCGAAAGCACAGGCAGTTCTCATTGAGAGCGATGGACAGCAGACTGTTGATCCATCCATCAAAGCACCAGTAATTAACAGCGATGAAGATTTAATCAAAGCTGTACATGACTCAGGTCTTGTTGGTCTTGGTGGTGCAGGTTTCCCAACTCATATCAAATTGAGCCCGAAACCAGAAGTTAAAGCAACAATTGATTCTCTGTTAATCAATGCTGCTGAGTGTGAACCTTATTTGACACCAGACGTTCGTGAGATTCTCGAAGATTCCGAGAATGTCGTAGAAGGTATGAAACTGGTTGCTAAATTATTAGAGGTTAAACAGGCTGTTATCGGTATCGAAGATAATAAGCCAGAAGCTATCAAACTGATGACAGAACTTCTGTCCCAGGTTAAAGTTGATGGTATTACATTTAAGGTTGAAACTTTACCATCCCGTTACCCACAGGGTGCTGAAAAAGTTTTAATTGACCAGTGTACAGGTCGTGAGGTACCTCCTGGAAAACTGCCTTCAGATGTTGGCGTTGTTGTAATGAACGTTACATCCATCGCAGTTCTTGCCAACTATGTGGCAACAGGTATGCCTTTAACAACAAAACGTTTAACGGTAGATGGTTCTGCCATCAATAAACCAATGAACGTACGTGTTCCTATTGGTACATCCATTAAGGATATCGTTGAATTCTGTGGCGGATATAAAGGAGCTCCTGCGAAACTTATTTCCGGTGGTCCTATGATGGGACAGGCTTTAATGTCTGAAGATTTCCCAATTCTGAAACAGAACAATGGTCTTTTGATTTTTGATAAACATGATGCAGAGATGGCTGAACCGTCCGAATGTATTCGTTGTGGACGTTGTGTCAATGCCTGTCCGATGAACCTGATGCCTACAAAACTTGAGGCATATACAAACATCGGTAATGTTGAAGAATTACAGAAACTCAATGTTATGAACTGTATGGAATGTGGATGCTGTGGATTTGTTTGTCCTGCAAACCGTAAACTTGTACAGTCCATCCGATTAGGCAAAGGCCTGGTCAGAAATGCAAGCAATTAGAAAGTAGGTGTAATAGACATGGATGGTAAATTAATCGTTTCTTCATCACCTCATATTTCCAGTCCGGTGAAGACCAAAAATATCATGCTTGATGTTATTATTGCTTTAATTCCTGCTTTAATTGCATCAATCTATTATTTCGGGCCAAGAGCTATTCTGGTCGTATGTGTGACAGTGGCTGCTTGTGTGATTTCAGAATTTATTTCACGTAAAGTCATGAAACGTTCACAGACAATTGGTGATCTTAGTGCCGTTGTAACAGGTATTCTTTTAGCATTTAACTATCCGGTAGGCCTTCCTCTTTGGATTGCAGCTATCGGTGGTGTCGTAGCTATTGTTATGGTTAAACAGATGTTTGGTGGTCTTGGCCACAACTTCGCTAACCCGGCAATCACAGCTCGTATTATTTTAATGACATCTTTCGCTCTTCGTATGACAACATGGGTTGCACCATTTGCATGGAGAGGTACAGTAGATGCAACATCCACAGCAACACCATTAGCAATAATGGCAAGTGGCCAGGGTGAGCTTCCTACATATTTACAGATGTTCCTTGGCGAAAGAGCCGGAACTCTTGGTGAAACCTGTATCGTTGCTTTATTAATTGGTGGTATTTATCTGGTTGCTAAAAAAGTTATCAGCCCTATTATCCCAGTTTGCTATATTGCAACAGTATTTGTTTTCTCCGCAATTTTAGGACAGGATCCAGTAATGCAGATTCTTTCCGGTGGTCTTTTCCTTGGTGCTATTTTCATGGCAACAGATTATGTTACATGCCCTATCACTAATAAGGGTAAAGTAATCTACGCTCTTGGATGCGGTATTATTACAGTTATGATTCGTCAGTTCGGTTCACTTCCAGAAGGTGTATCCTTCTCTATCCTGCTGATGAACATTCTTACGCCTCATATTGAAAATCTGACGACACCTAAGGCATTTGGTGTAGGAAAGGAGGCTTCCAAATAATGAAGATGAATCCAAAAGATATTATAGGTCCAACTTCTGTTATAGTGGGTGTATGTTTGGTTATTACAGCAGCTGTTGTTGGTACAAATGGTTTAACTGAAGCTAAAATTACTGAGTTAAATGCACAAACTGCTGAGGAAGCCAAAAAAGAAGTTCTTGCAGATGCAGACAGCTTCTCCACAGAAACAATTACAACAGATAAAGGTGATGTTGAATACTATGTTGCAGCTAATGGTGCAGGTTATGTATTCTCCACATCAAATAAAGGTTATGGCGGCCAGGTTGGTGTTATGACAGGTATTACAGCTGAAGGCGAAATCGCTGGTGTAAAAGTAGTATCTCATAATGAAACACCAGGTCTTGGTGCTAAATCCGAAGGTACTGACTTTACAGATCAGTATAAAATGCAGATTCCAGAAGGCGGCGTTCTTGAAGTAACAAAAACAGGTAAAACTGCAGACAATCAGATTGATGCAATTTCCGGTGCAACAATTACTTCCAGAGCCGTAACCAGTTCTGTAAATGATGCGATTGCAGCATATCAGCAGATTACAGGAGGTGCAAAATAATGGCTAAAAAACAAAAAAGTTTATGGGAGATTTTCTCAGCCGGTTTTATTAAGGAGAATCCTGTATTACGTTTGGTAATTGGTACATGTCCTACATTGGCCGTAACAACTATGGCATTCAATGGTTTAGGTATGGGTCTTGCAGCAACTGCTGTATTGATTTGCTCCAATGCAATCATTTCTTTATTACGTAATATTATTCCGGATAAGATTCATATCCCAGTTTATATCACAATCATTGCTGGTTTCGTATCTATCCTGCAGATGCTTGTAAAGGCATTTGTACCAGCATTGGACAGCGCATTGGGTATTTTCCTTCCGCTGATCGTAGTTAACTGTATTATCCTTGGTAGAGCAGAAAGCTTTGCAGGTAAGAATGGTGTTCTTGCATCCATCGTTGATGGTATCGGCATGGGTCTTGGTTTTACAATCGCCCTTGTATGTATGGGAACTATTCGTGAGATTCTTGGTGCCGGAACATGGTTTGGTATCCAGATTATCCCTAAAGCAGTTGATCCTATGTTAATATTTATCTTGGCACCAGGTGGTTTCTTTGTATTCGGTATGCTTATGGCAGTGGCTAATAAGTTGGCTGTTAAAAAAGGCAAAGAGCCAGCAACCCTTGGATGCGCAGGTTGTCCAGCAGCAGCTAGCTGTGGACAGGCTAAGGAAGGAGGATGTGAATAATGTCAGTTACAGGTTTAGTATCAATCCTTTTGGCAGCAATCCTTACAAATAACTTTGTATTATCAAAATTCTTAGGTATTTGTCCGTTCCTTGGCGTATCTAAAAAATTGGATACAGCTGTAGGTATGAGTGCGGCCGTTATCTTCGTTATGGTTTTGGCTACAGCAGTTACATGGCCAATTCAGACATTTCTTTTGACACCTAACGGATTAGATTATTTACAGACAATCGTATTTATTTTGATTATTGCTGCATTAGTACAGTTCGTAGAAATTTTCTTAAAGAAATATATGGTTTCTTTGTATTCAGCTCTTGGTATCTACCTTCCACTGATTACAACAAACTGTGCTGTACTTGGTGTTACTGTTTTGAATATCGATGAAGGCTACGGCTTTGTTGAATCTCTTGTAAACAGTATTGGCGCCGGACTTGGTTTCATGCTCGCTATGGCTATTTTTGCTGGCGTTCGTGGACGTATGGAAACTAGTGATGTTCCAAAGTTCCTTCAGGGACTTCCAATCGTTCTGGTTGCTGCATCTATCGTTGCTTGTTCTTTCCTTGGATTCCAGGGATTAGTAGACGGCTTGTTCAATTAAGGAGGATTTACTCATGGGAATTGTTATCGTTGTAGTAATCGGCCTTATTGCGGGTCTGATTCTTTCGGTTGCTTCTATTATCTTTGCCGTACCGGTAAATGAAAAAGAAGAAGCAGTTTTAGCAGTTTTACCAGGTGCCAACTGTGGTGCTTGTGGTTTCTCCGGTTGTTCTGGTTACGCAAAGGCTTTAGCAGAAGGTACTGCTGAAGTTGGTCTTTGTTCCCCAGGTGGTCCGGATGTTGCTGAAGAATGTGCAGAAGCATTAGGTGTTGCTGCAGGTTCTATGGAAAAGAAAGTGGCTATTATTCAGTGTGCTGGTACATGTGATGTTGTAGAGCAGAAGCTCGACTATCATGGTATCGATACATGTCAGGCTGTCAGCCTTATGTTTGGTGGTGACAGTGCTTGTCAGTATGGATGTCTTGGACATGGCGACTGTGCAGCTGTCTGCCCGGAAAATGCTATTACTATCTGTAATGGTTTAGCAACAGTTAATGAAAACCTTTGTGTAGGTTGTGGCCTTTGTGCTAAAGCTTGTCCAAAGAACGTTATCATTATCGAAGCTCAGAAATTCAATCAGCATGTACGTTGTGTCAATAAAGACAAGGGTGCTGAAACAAGAAAAACTTGTAAAGTTGGATGTATCGGCTGTATGAAGTGTCAGAAGGAATGTGAAGCTGGCGCAATTACAGTAACAAACTTCAATGCTGCAATTGACTACTCAAAATGTACAAACTGTGGTCATTGTAAAGAAATTTGTCCAGTACATGCAATTCAGTAATATGGATTTCAGGAATGGCACAGCCCTTAGGGGCTGTGCTATTTTATTGTTTGGACATCAGATAGAAAATTTCCTTTATAGAAAAAATGACGGACATATGTCCTTATATAGCGGAAAATTCGCCAAAATGCCATAATTTTAACAAAGTGTAAAAGAAAGGTTGTCACTGCGAAAGGTTAAGTGTATAATGTTTTTTTAGGAGTGCAAAATGATAATACAGATATATTTATGAACTCACAGGAGGAAGAATACATGAGAGCTTACAATCAGATGAGTAAAGATAAACTTTTGACATTGAAATCCGATTTGGAAAAATCCTATAGTGATTACAAGGCACAGGGATTGGAACTGGATATGTCCCGAGGAAAACCGTCATCAGATCAGATGGATTTGGCTATGGGAATGATGGATGTTTTCCACAGCAAGGCAGATTTAACTTCGGCTAATGGTACAGATTGCCGTAATTATGGTTCCCTGGATGGTCTTAAAGAAGCAAAAGAATTAATGGCAGATATGATGGAATGTCATGCGGACGATGTCATTGTTTATGGAAATTCCAGCTTGAATGTAATGTATGATACAGTATCCCGTTCTATGACACACGGTGTTATGGGAAGTACACCATGGTGTAAACTTCCTAAGGTGAAATTCCTTTGCCCGGTACCGGGATACGACCGTCATTTTGCAATTACAGAGTTTTTTGGCATTGAGATGATTAATATACCTATGACTCCGGAAGGCCCGGACATGGATATGGTAGAAAAGTTAGTTTCAGAAGATGAGACCATTAAAGGTATATGGTGTGTTCCTAAGTATTCAAATCCTCAGGGTATCAGCTACTCAGATGAAACAGTTCGCCGTTTCGCACGTTTAAAACCAGCAGCCAAAGATTTCCGTTTATTCTGGGATAATGCTTACTGTATCCATCATTTATATGAGGATAAGCAGGATAATATTTTAGAGATTCTTGATGAATGTGCAAAAGCAGGTAATCCGGATTTGGCTTACAAGTTCGCATCTACATCGAAGGTGACTTTCCCCGGTTCCGGCGTTGCTGCCCTTGCAGCATCAAAGGCAAATCTTGATTTTATAAAAAAACAGATGACGATTCAGACGATTGGTCATGATAAATTAAATCAGCTTCGCCATGTGCGTTTCTTTAAGAATATTGAAGGCATGAGAGCCCATATGATGAAACATGCGGAATTAATTCGTCCGAAATTCGAATTGGTTCTGGAAACTTTGGACAGAGAGTTGAGTGGATTGGAAATCGGCTCATGGATAAGCCCCCTTGGCGGATATTTCGTCAGTTTTGATTCCATGGATGGATGTGCAAAGGCTATTGTTGCTAAAGCAAAAGAAGCAGGGGTTGTTATGACAGGTGCAGGTGCTACCTTCCCATATAAGAAGGACCCTAAGGACAGTAATATCCGTATTGCACCAACTTACCCATCTTTAGAAGAACTTAAGATGGCCATTGAATTATTTACCCTTTGCGTTAAATTAGTCAGTGTGGACAAATTATTAGAAAACATGTAGAATATATAGCGTGGTACTCAGGTATCACGCTATTCTTTTTTATGAATAAAAATTATCATTGTATAAAGGAGAAAAAGAGATGAAAATTACAGTGATTGGTTGTGGCCGATGGGGGTCATTTATAACATGGTATCTGGACCATATTGGGCATGAAGTGACTTTATATGGAAGAGAAAGCTCTGCACATATGCAGCGGTTTTTAAAAGAACGTAAAAACAATCTGCTTACTCTGCCGGAGTCGGTGAAGCTTACAACGAAGCTGTCTGCCGTATCTGAGGGTGAAGCGATTATTATATCTGTTAATTCTCAGGGACTTCAAAAGTTAATGGATGAACTGAAACCTATGAATCTATCGAATAAGAAGATTGTTCTTTGTATGAAAGGGATTGAGATTAGCACCGGCCGCCGTTTATCCCAGATTGCAGAGGAGAGTTTGAATGAAACGAATAAAGTGGCTGTGTGGCTTGGACCGGGCCATGTTCAGGAATTCACTAATGGTATTCCGAACTGTATGGTTATCGACAGTCGGGATGAGGAAGCAAAGACTCAGTTAATTCATGCTTTTTCAGGGCCATTAATCCGCTTTTATTATGGACAGGATTTAATTGGAAATGAAATTGGTGCCGCAGCGAAGAATGTTATCGGAATTGCAGCAGGTATGCTGGATGGTTTTCATTTGTCAACTTTAAAAGGTGCACTTATGTCCAGGGGAACCAGAGAAGTGGCCAGGCTTATTAAAGCCATGGGAGGCAATGAATTATCCGCTTATGGCCTATGTCATTTAGGAGATTATGAGGCTACTGTTTTTTCTGAATTCAGTCATAATCGCCGTTATGGTGAATTATTTGTGCAGGGAAAAGAGAGTGAAGGTTTAGCCGAAGGATATTATACAGTGAAGGCCATGGTAGAGTTGGCAAAGAAATATAATGTCGAACTTCCAATTTCACAAACACTTTACGAAGTCTTTTACAAAGGAAGAGAACCGAAAGAGGCTTTGGAATCTTTGTTCACCAGGAGCCTGAAAAACGAATTTTGAACAAAGTGTTAAAAATATATGTACAGAAATTAACTATATTTCATAAAAATTAAAAAAATATTACAAAAATCGTCATTTTCTCTTGACCTAACCCCTACTTTAAGTGTTATTATATAAGAACGTGATGACACCTATAGATAATGCCAGGAGGAACACTGAGAAGATGACATTTTTTAAGAAGATAATGGCGGCGGGAATGATTGTATCGCTGGCTTTGCCCATGGCAGTTTATGGCGAAGATAATACAGAGAAGCAATCCATTGTAATAGACAGCAAGCCGATTAAAGATGAGAATGATATAAAGACAGGTACATTTAATTGCGAAAAGGACACAGGGGAATGGACGAAAGCAGTTGTATTGACGGCTTCAGCCGTTCCGGAGAGTGGTAAGACTCTGCCAAGTATCACTTATTCGTGGCAGAAAGATAAGGCGACGGATGAAAAGACCGGAAGTACCTATACGATTGATGAGAATGGTACTTATACGGTGAAGCTTCAGGTGCCATCGAGCAGTAAGCTGACAGCGGAGCCTATTGAGATTGAAGTAAAGAATATTGATAAAACAGGTCCGGAGATTGTTAAAACTTCAAAGAGTACAGAGGAATGGACGAATGGACCTATAACCCTTACTTTTGAATGTGAAGATTATCAGGAGAGCGCACCGGCATCAGCCGCAGAAACGACCGGAGATAATCAGACACCTGCAACGACGGAAGATGTAAGGGAAAAGGGTTCCGGACTTCATCCGGATGGAGCCTACTCCTATGATAACGGTCAGACCTGGACAAAAGATAATTTTGTTAAAGTGGAAGATGATGCGACTATTCAGTTTGTTGTCAGAGATGCTTTGGGTAATACAACTGCACAGTCCGTTACCGTAGACAGAATTGATAAAACAGAACCAACAGTTCGAGTAAACATTGCAGATGGCGGTGTTTTATATGAAGGCGAAGATGGAAGTGTTATATTGACTGTCAGTGCGTCTGATGGTGCTGCAGGATTGGCTGATATGGCTTATTCCTGGGACGGAGGGCTCAGCTGGAACAATTCGAATACATTACAGGTAAGCCAGCCGGGAAATTATACCGTTTATGTCCGTGACAGAGCTGGAAACTTTACTCAGGCAACTTTAACGGTCAGCTATTCACAGCGGCCGGCCGGCAATGGCGGTAATACTGGAAATGACAACCCTACAGGTGGTGGAACATCGAATGATGGGGGTTCGGCAAATAACACAGGTACACCCGCTGTAAATGGCAATACAGGCGGTCAGAGCACGGGTCAGAGTACGGATCAGAGTACGAATAGTGGAAATACTCCGACAGGAACACCATATCCAATATATTATGGGGTTCCGGCAGCTGAAGCTTCAGGAAGCGTTAATAGTGGAAGTCAGACGACAGGCAACACCGGTGAATCTGAGAGCAGAGAATCCGAGTCTGAAAGGGAGTCCAGGGAAAGTAATTCCAGAACTTCAGAAACAAAGGAAAGTGATGCGTCAAAAACACCGGCACCGGTTGTGAATACAGAAGGTTCGGATTCGGGTTTCCCATGGTTATGGGTTTTAGCCGCCGTTGCAGCAGTCGTTATTATTTCGATTGCGGTGGTAGCTGCCAGAATTATTGCAGGACGTCGAAATGATGATGACGATATATTTGAAGCTGAAGAGCCTTCAGATGATATTGAAGAAGTATATGCCAGAGTTTCAGCCAAGGAGGCAGAGGTTGTATCCGAGCCGGAAGTAAAACCGGAGATAAAACCAGAAGTTCAGGCGGAAAAGGTTTCAGGAGTGACAAGTGATACTATTGAGCTGGATACCAATCA
This sequence comes from Clostridia bacterium, assembly GCA_009929615.1. Taxonomy (GTDB): domain Bacteria; phylum Bacillota; class Clostridia; order Lachnospirales; family Lachnospiraceae; genus Frisingicoccus. Next base: position 29,804 of record SAAB01000023.1, read on the forward strand.
GGTGAAGGCGGCAGCAGGTGTTGCATCTGGAATTGCAGCCACAGGTATTGGGGCTGGAGTTGTTGCAGAAAAAATAGCAGCAGAACCAGAGGTTGAACCGGAACCAGTTGTAGAGGCAACTCCAGAGGTTGAACCGGAACCAGTTGTAGAGGCAATTCCAAAGGTTGAACCGGAACCAGTTGTAGAGGCAATTCCAAAGGTTGAACCGGAACCAGTTGTAGAGGTAACTCCAAAGGTTAAACCGGAACCAATTGTAGAGGAGACTCCAGAGATTGAGCCGGAACCAGTTGCAGAAGATGCCTCGGAAGCAGGTAAGGTTGTACTGGAAGGGGAACATAGCCGTTTGGTTTATGATCCAAAGACCGGAGAATATAAATACGAATTTAAATAAAAAAATGCTGTTTCATGATTTTAATATAGTCATGAAACAGCATTTTTTGATTAGTCCAGTATACGTCCATCTGTGGAAATGGTAACAACATTCCAAGGAATGAATTTTCCACTGTTTTTCAGTGCGGTCACAGCAGCATGTTCAATACCGCCACAGCATGGAACTTCCATACGGACAATGGTAAGACTTTTAATGTTGTTGTTTGAAATAATTTCGGTAAGCTTTTCCGTGTAATCCCCTTCATCTAATTTCGGACATCCAATAAGTGTTATCTTACCACGGATAAATTCCTGATGGAAATTGCCGTAGGCATAAGCCGTACAGTCCGCCGCAATAAGAAGGTGGGCATTATCAAAATAAGGTGCGTTGACCGGAGCAAGCTTAATCTGTACAGGCCATTGTCCTAATTGAGAACGAACAGCTGATGTTGGGATTGATTCTTGTGGGGCAGAAGAAATTTCAATTTTTCGGGACTGGCTTCCAGGGCATCCGCAGGCCAGAGGGGGAGCTGCATGAACAGCAGCCTTTTCCTTATTAGCCAGCACAGCCGCTTCGTCGTAGGCAGCGGCTTCCCGGTTGACAAAGGTAATAGCTTCAGTTGGACAGGTTGGAAGACAGTCTCCGAGACCGTCACAGTAATCATCACGAAGTAATTTTGCCTTGCCATCAATCATTCCAATAGCACCTTCGTGACAGGCAGCAGCACATAAACCGCAGCCGTTACATTTTTCTTCATCAATGTGAATAATTTTACGTATCATATATAAAATCCTCCTTGTGTAATTTCTTGACTTTGTATCCCCAGTATAATAAAATAATGCCAACAAGTATGTTGGTATAACAACAAAAGGAGGGAAAATGAAAGAAAATTTTTTAGAGAAGACGATTTTGTTCCGAGGAACAGATTTAGAAGAGATAAAGGGAATGTTGAAATGTCTTCAGGGAACTGAGCGGCATTTTAAAAAGGGCGAGATTATTTATCACTGCGGAGATACGGTTCGTTTTATGGGAATGGTGCTTTCAGGAACAGTTCATATTGAAAGTAATGATTTCTGGGGGAATAAAAGTATTCTCGATGGTATAGGTCCGGGACAGGTTTTTGCTGAAACCTATGCCTGTGTTCCCGGGGAGCCTTTAATGGTTGATGTGGTTACTGCAGAGGATACGGATGTTTTGTTTTTAGATGCAAACCGTATCATGACAACCTGTTCTAACGCTTGTGAGCATCATGCTAAACTCATACGCAACCTTTTAATGGCCTCAGCCCAGAAGAACCTGAATCTTTCGCGGCGTATCTTTCATACAGCACCGAAATCCATACGGGGACGTATCCTGTCCTATTTGTCTGACCAGGCGAGCCGGCAGGGAAGCCCGGAATTTGACATTCCTTTTAATCGTCAGCAGTTGGCCGATTATTTGAATGTGGAAAGAAGTGCCCTTTCAAACGAATTAAGCAAGATGCAAAAGGACGGTTTAATTACTGCAAAGAAGAATCATTTTTTTCTGAAGGGAGACATTGACTAGATGCGTAAGATAAGAACAAAACGAGAAAGCATGGCAATGGTGCCAAATCTGCTGATATTTTCAGTGGTTTGGTATATCCTGCTGATACGAAATATTATTTCTGAAAAATCTATCGGAATGTCGTTGATGTTTCTGATTGCAGGTATCCTGCCTTTGTTTATGGCGGTACAGCAGATTCGACGGGCCGTGTATTTCCGAAGACTGCATAGAGAAGTTATGAACCGACCGCCTAAACGGGGACGTATTATTAGTTGTAATAAAGCTTTTTGTGAAGTAGAAACAAGAGAAGCAGCTTCTAGAAAAATGGCTGAGTATAAATTGATTATTCAGATGGATGATGGTGTCAGCTTTGAACCGGTTCAAATAGAAAGTGAACCATATTCATGGCCGGTGTATAAGGTTTTGGCATCTCCGGAGGTGGATGTTTATACAGACGATTCGGGATGGCATCATGTCATCGATGGTTTCCATTACAAGAAACATCGAAGTGACGAAGGAATATTTAAGGATAATCCCTGGGAAGATGGACTGGGGAATGACAACAGCCGTATTTTCAATGTTATATGGGCAGTGTTGCTGATTATTTTCCTGATATCTATCTTGAGAGGGTAGTTGAAAACAGATATGCTTTTTAAGCATGATTGGATATAAAATATAAGCATTTGCTAATTTTTGAGCCACCTACTAAAATAAAATATAAAAGGAATGGTAGAATGATTCAAAGATTAATTGTATATATGTGCCTTATTTCTATGCTGATATTAACCGGCTGTAGTGGCTCTGGAGAAAGTAGTGAACCGGTTCTATTAGAAACAGAAACACGGGCAGAAGAGGAAAATGGTGAAATGATAAATATTAGGATAACTGCCGGCGGTCAAAGCTTCCAGGCAAAATTATATGATAATGAAACAACCCGGGTCTTTTTGGAACTGCTGCCAATGACGGTGGATATGGGTGAATTGAATGGTAATGAGAAATATGCTTATTTATCCAACAGTCTTCCGGTAAATGCGGGCAACCCATCAACCATTCATACAGGTGATATAATGCTTTTTGGTTCAGATTGTCTGGTCCTGTTTTATGAGGATTTTTCAACTTCCTACAGTTACACGACTATCGGATATGTGGAAGATATTTCCGGGTTTAAAGAGTCCCTTGGTGGTGGAAGTGTCCAGGTGGGATTCAGTATAGATTAGTGGAGGAATGAGAATGAAATATGATTTTGATAAATTGATAAACCGGAGACATACAAATTCTCTTAAGTGGGATGTGGATGAGCAGGAACTGCCTATGTGGGTGGCAGATATGGATTTTGAAACAGCACCGGAGATTCTTTCAGCTATTCAGAGAAGGCTGGACCAGGGGATTTTCGGTTATTCCGTTATTCCTGAGCAATGGAATGAGGCCTATGTTAACTGGTGGGCAAAACGTCATGGCTTCCATATGGAGAAAGAATGGCTTACCTTCACAACGGGAGTTATTCCGGCAATTTCAAGTATTATTCGTAAATTGACAACGGTTGGTGAGAATGTTTTAGTTCAGACACCGGTGTACCATATCTTTTTCAATTCTATCAAGAATAATGGCCGCGAGGTCCTCGAAAACAGATTAGTATATGACGGAAAAGAATATCGTATTGATTTTGATGATTTGGAAAAGAAGCTGGCTATGCCACAGACAACCATGATGCTTTTGTGTAATCCTCAAAACCCTTCCGGCAATATATGGGATAGAGAAACCTTGGAGAGAATTGGTGAATTATGCTGGAAACACCACGTCCTTGTTGTGGCTGATGAAATTCATTGTGATTTGGCTGACCCTGGATATAATTATATTCCTTTTGCTTCAGTTTCAGATAAATGCCGGGAAAACAGTGTTACCTGCCTTGCTCCGACGAAGGCTTTTAATCTTGCTGGATTTAAAACGGCAGCAGTTTCCGTTCCGAATCAGGAAATACGGCGAAAGGTTCGACGGGGACTCAATACAGATGAAGTTGCAGAAGCCAATATTTTTGCTGTAGATGCAGCAGTTGCTGCCTTTAATGAAAGCGGAGACTGGCTGGACGAGCTAAATGTCTATATTTCTAAGAACAGACAGTATGTTCGGGAATATATAAAAAATGAGATTCCAGACCTGAAAGTTGTTGAATCCCATTCTACATATTTATTGTGGGTGGATTGTATGGGCGCATCAGGCAGTGGTACACAGCTGGTTGAATTTATACGGGAAAAGACAGGCCTTTATTTATCCGAAGGTGGAGAATTTGGAGGGAATGGAAGAAAATTTTTCCGCATGAATATAGGATGCCCGAGGGAAACATTGGAAGATGGTCTTGAACGGTTAAAACAAGGTGTTATGGCCTATGAAGAATGGGCCGGAAGTTTATGCTGATAAAGCAGAAGAAGGAGTGGAGCATATGATTTATAAGAATTATAAGGATTTAAAGTTATCAGCCCTTGGTATGGGGGCTATGCGTCTTCCGGTTATTGATGGTGATGATGCAAAGATAGATGAGGCAGCAGCTTCCGAGATGGTAGCTTACGCTATGGCGAATGGTATTAATTATTATGATACCGCCTGGGGATATCACAGTGGTAATTTAGAAACCGTTATGGGGAAAATATTAAATCAGTACCCTCGAGAAAATTATTATCTGGCAACGAAGTTTCCGGGATATGATTTATCTAATATGGATAAGGTTGAAAGTATTTTTGAAGAGCAGCTAAAAAAATGTGGTGTTGATTATTTTGATTTTTATCTCTTTCACAATGTATGTGAAATGAATATTGATGCCTATTTGGATGATGAGAAATACGGAATCTTTTCTTATCTGATGGAACAGAAAAAGGCTGGCCGTATTCGCCATTTGGGATTTTCAGCCCATGGCGGCTATGATGTTATGAAGCGTTTTATAGATGCTTATGGAAAAGATATGGAATTTTGTCAGATTCAGCTCAATTATCTGGATTGGACTTTCCAGGGAGCAAAGGAAAAAGTTGATTTATTAAATGAAAATAATATTCCGGTCTGGGTTATGGAGCCACTGCGGGGTGGACGTCTTGCATCTGTTGCAGAGGAGTATGAAGCAGAGTTAAAAACACTGCGTCCGGAGGAAGGTGTTCCGGCATGGGCATTTCGCTTCTTGCAGAGTATCCCTGGCGTCACAGTGACGCTGTCAGGTATGTCGAATTTTGAACAGATGAAAGCCAATATTGCTACCTATGAGACAGAAAAACCGCTTTCAGAAGGCGAAATGTCGTCCTTGCTGGCAATAGCAGATAAGATGCTTGAAAATGCCGGAGTTCCATGTACGGCATGTCATTACTGTACAAGTCACTGCCCACAGGAATTGGATATTCCATTCCTTTTGAATCTGTATAACGAGCACTGTTTTACCGGTGGCGGTTTTATTGCACCGATGGCACTGATGGCAGTTGAAAAGGAAAAACAGCCATCTGGCTGTATTGGCTGCAGAAGCTGTGAACAGGTCTGTCCTCAGCAGATTAAAATTTCAGAAGCACTGGCAGATTTTTCAGCAAAGCTTGGAGCATAAATCTAAAAAGAATAAGGGCCCACAGAAGAATAAAACATCTTCTATGGGCCCTTTTGTAGTTACTGCATAACACCAATATGGTCAGGAACAATAATATCAGCTTCCGTGCAGGCACGGATATCTTCTACAGTATAACCCGGAGCCAGTTCCCTGAGAATTAATCCATCCGGGCTGACTTCAAGATAGCAACGTTCAGTGACAATATCAGTGACACATTTACCACCGGTCAGTGGCAGTGTACATTTTTAAGAATCTTTGGGTCTCCGTTTTTTTCACAATGGTCTGTTGCGACAATAATCTTTTTCACACCGGCACATAAATCCATTGCACCGCCCATGCCAGGGACAACTTTGCCGGGAATTGTCCAGTTGGCAATATTACCTTCCTGGTCTACCTGAAGGGTGCCGAGAACGGCCACGTCAATATGACCTCCACGGATAAAACCAAATCCGGTAGGATGTTCATAGACACTACCACCTTTGATAATGGAAGCAGGCATTCCACCGGCATCAATAATATCAATATCTGCATCACTCCATTTTGGAGATGGACCGCTGCCAACAGTGCCAATTTCAGCTTCAAGCCACAGGTCAACACCTTCAGGGAGATAGTTGACACACATCAAAGGAACGCCGATTCCCAGATTCACAAAATCGCCGTCTTTAAAAAACTTTGCGCATCGTGATGCAATGAGTGCACGTCCAGTTAATTCTGCCATCACTTTGTACCTCCTTCCGCTTTTGCTCTTAAGCGCTGCCACATTGGGCAGACATGTCTTGTTTCACCGCTTCGGACATAAATCATATCCACAATCGGGGCGGGTACATCAATTTCTTCAGGGCCAAGTTCACCAAATTCGACAAGTTCTTCGACTTCCACAATAACCAGGTCTGCTGCAAAGGCCATGTTGCTGCTGATAGCCCGGGAATTTAACCGGAAAGAAATATTGCCGGCACTATCTGCCTTTGTAGCCTTAATCAACGTAATATCTGCATGTAAAGGCAGTTCCAGAAGATATTCTTTTCCGTTTATAGTCAGTTTCTGCTTGCCATTTTCAATTTCGGTACCGACACCGGTAGGTGTCAGACAGCCGCCAAGACCGAACCCACCACAGCGGATACGTTCAGAAAAAGTACCCTGTGGACTGAACTCAATATCAAGTTCACCGGAAAACATCTGGTCACGGGCAGATGGATTATAGGCGATATGAGTGGTAATAAGACTCTTAACAAGCTTTGCATGGATGAGTTTACCAACGCCCTGGTCAGGCATACCGGCAGAAACAGCGATGGCATGAATGCCTTTAACACCCTTTCCCAGCATGCCGTCAATGATGTCGTCAGCTGCAAACTCACCGTGCCAGTCACCAAACATGATGGTCTGGTTATCTTGGAATTTAGAGAGGATTTCCTCTTTTGATACTACTTTTGAGAGCAATAGATTCCCCACCTTTCATATACTATTTTTTCAATCGTTAGTTACCTTTAAAAATGGCTTTTCGTTTTTCGATAAATGCCTTGCAGCCCTCCTGGAAATCCATGGATGCTGCACATTCACGCTGGGTTGGAATTTCCGTTTCGTCAAGCCATTTTTTATAATCCGAATAGTTTGCGTCATAAATCTGTTTCTTTATATTTTTGTAAGAGAGCAGTGGACCGGCAGCCAGTTTTTTTGCAAATTTCATTGTGACTTCATCAAGTTCTTCCGGTGTGGTGACTTTGTAGGCAAGTCCAATGGCTTTTGCTTCTTCAGCACTTACCGGGCGGCCTGTAGCGGCCAGTTCCATGGTGCGGGATACGCCGATGGCCTTAGAGAGAAGATAAGTGGCTCCCGTATCCGGAACAAGTCCGATGTTGACAAAGGCGAGGATAAATTTGGCATTATCCGCACAAATCATAAAATCTCCGCCTAAGGCAAGGCTGACACCTGCACCGGCTGCTGCACCACAAACCGATGTGATAACTATCTTGCTCATCTTTTTCAAGCCATCAGCGACAATGCCTACTTTAGCAATAAGACCGTCCATATTCACTTCGCCACCGGCTTGAATCAGCTGGTAAAAGTAACCAATATCGCCGCCTGCTGAAAATGCCTTGCTGCTGCCTTTTAAGACAAGAACCTTAACTGCCGGGTCCTTTTCGGCAGTGTCCACAACATACATCAGTTCATCAGCCATCTGTTCATCAATGGCATTCAGGTTCTTCATGTAGTTCATGGTGACGACAGCAACACCATCTTCAACTGTGTAAATAAGTTTTTGTAAATCCATATATGTACCCCCTTCTATAAATGGATAAATAAGATTACTATTACTTATATTCTATAAGATATAACTGAAACTTACAACACAAAAATAAAAAAGACTGTAAATTTATAAAAATATAATAAAATTGTGCAAAAAAATGACAGGATATTTTATAATATCCTGTCATTCGTCAAAAATTAATTATTTTTCAAGAAGAAATTTTTCAAGAGCTCCATATAACTTATCCGGTTCGACCGGCTTAGAAAGATGGGCATTCATACCGGCATTATGGCTTGCCCGGACATCCTCGTCAAAGGCATTTGCTGTCATAGCTATAATTGGAATATCTAAAGCATCCTCACGGTCTAAGCTTCGGATAGCAGCTGCTGTTGCAAGACCATCCATAACGGGCATTCGAATATCCATCAGAATAGCATCGAAATCATTCAAAGCAGAGGCTGTAAATATATTCAAACCGGCTTTGCCATTCGGTGCAGTCACTACCTGGATACCTTTTCGTTCCAGAAGTCTGCGGATAATCTGAGTATTCATCGGATGATCCTCGCAAACAAGGATATGCTTACCTTCCAAAGTATCTGAAGTCGGTAGTTTTTTCTCTGAAGGAGTGGCTGAGCCTGCGTTGAACTGTGCGGCATCAGAAGCCTTGCATTTCTCCAGAGGAAGCATAATCTTAAAGGTTGTACCTTCGCCTTGGATGCTTTCACACTGAATGGTACCTTTCATGAGTTCAACTAGTTTTTTCGCAATACTGAGACCAAGTCCGGTTCCTTCGCGGCCTTCGTGTTCCTGTTCAAAAGGCGTGTAAAGATTTTTCATAAATTCCTGGCTGATTCCAATGCCGTTATCCTGAATTAAGATATGGCACTGAATAAAGTTTTTGTTTTTAGAATCGCTGGCAAGTTGAACATTCAGCCGGACATGCCCGCCGGGAGGCGTGAATTTGACCGCATTGGATAAAAGGTTAATGACAATCTGATTCAAATGCTGTTCATCAGCGATGACATAAGCATTTTCACAATCCGCTGTATTTCGTTCAAAGGTTATGTTTTTCTTTTGTGCCAGTTTATCAATAATCGGGATAGTTGTATCCCATGCATGTTGAAGCAGCATAGGCTCATACTGAAGATCGGTTTTCTTACTTTCAATCTTGGTCATATCCAGTACTTCGTTGATTAATCCCAGTAAATACTGGCCGGAAGTGTGAATCTGGTCAAGGTAATTATCCTTCAGATCCTCATCAGCACCCTCCAGAAGTTCCGGAGAGGAGAAGCTGATAATCGCATTCATTGGTGTACGCATATCGTGGCTCATACGGGAAAAGAATTCTGTACGGGCAATATTCTTACTGACATTTTCATTTAAGTCTTCAATGGAATCTACCAGCTGGTCGATCTCAGTGATACCAAGGTGTCCAAGATTGAATCCATCTTCAGGCTTTCTATTACGTACACGGGTAGCGAGGGCAGTAATTGGTGATGCAAAATGCCGGCTAACAATGAGTATACATATAATACCAAGAAACAGCGAAAAGAGAGAAACAAACAACAATACATTCTTGATATGGGACAGGTAAGAAAACATTGTGTCATGTTCAACCAGTGCGATTAAAACCAGCTGACGATTTTCAAAAGGGTTATTATTGTTGTAAATGGTTATAGGCGTTTCTGTACCATATAGTTTTATATCGCCCCGGGCGGTTAATGTAAATCCACCGGTTTCTACTGTATTGGACGTAGAAATCATAGAATTACTGTCAAAACAACGGTTAAACAGGGCGCCATTTGAAACAATAGGGTCACATTCCGGATTGTCAATATCCTGAAGTGCGAGGACATAACAACTTTTTTCTGGTTCATTAATCTCAGTTCCCGGAATAAGGGAAGAGAGGTATTTTGTTGTGAGTTCAACACCAATGACACCATATGGATACCCTTCATCCGAAATCAGCGGAATGGAGAAGGAAACAACTTCCTGACCGTTTCCGTTTAATTTGTACGGGGATGAGAAGTAGGCCAGGTCTTCGCCATCGGTATCCGGGTTTTGAAGAACAGCCTGCAAAGGTTCATAATAAAAGCCGCCATCGTCCGTGCCGTTAAAAGTATATTGGGATTCCCACCAGGAATCCAGAGCACACCCGGTTTTCTCGATGATAGAAGTAGGAGAGCGTTCCAGAAGCAAGTCTTCACGATTTGTGTAATTGCTCATTTGGTCTGTATCACGAATGCAGATTCCATATTTGTTTTCTTGTTCAGATACAAGAGCCATATCATCCATTGATTTATCATTAAGAATTATATAGACACCGTTCACGTTGTTTTGACGAAGTGTCTCAATCAGTTTATCGCTGGATTCTTCAAGAAATTGAATCTGATGCTGGGAATCGCCCCGGAAAGGGTAGGCCCCGTATTCCAACTCATACTCTGAATAAAGATGATTAAAATAGGCGGTAGCACTGTCAAGGTCAGTCCACTGGTTATTAAAGGCATCTTCAATCTCATTTTTACGATTTAGAAGCCGCTCTGTTAAAATATCAGCAGCATTCTGGCTCAAAGATTCTTCAATACCGCCATAGACGGCTGCAAAATAAAAAATAGCAGATTGGAGAATCATAACGATGATGAGTGGAACAAAAAGGGCACGGAAAATGGACCTTCGTCTATGATTTTTAGTTGTAGGTTGTTGTTTTGTCATTAGTTACGCCTCCACAGCATGAGTAGATTTGGAGAAATTATTGTTTAATAAGTGCGTTAACTTCATCATTAAGATTGTTGAACCAGGTGTCAAAATATTCGTCGGTTGTAAATTGAGCGACAGCATCTTCAAGGCTTGAACCTGAATCCAGTGCAGTAACAACAGCAGCACGGTCAGCAACAGCAGTATCCTTGAGAGCACTTTCCAAGGTTGTACGCACATCTTTACTGCCATTAAATGGTTTCGTTGCATAAGCAGGATCATTGTTAAATACATCGGCACTAATCAGAAGTGCATTTAGCATATTCTGATCTTTGGCATTTGAAGTATCCCCACTATAGCTTCCGGTAATGGCCTCTTCGGTGTTTGCTGCTAATGTAACCGGAGAATATCCAGACTGAACAGCGAAAGTCAGATTACGTTCGGAATCGGTAGAGTATTTTAAAAACTCAACAGCGCCTTCCTGCTGTGCAGGTGTTGCCTTAAGGAGGCAATAGCTTGCTCCCTGCTGAACAACAGCATTATTCTCAGCATTGGCAAAAGGTAAAGCTTTTGTAGCATATATTTCGATATCATGGGTTGTATCATCAGCCAGTGTTACAGCTGTAGGAAGATAGCTTACACCGGATGAAGAAGAAGTTAAAGCCAGAATCTTTCCTGTTTTAGCATCCTCGGAGCTGAATTTAGCATAGCTTCCAAAATAACCATTGATATAAGGAATGTAGTAGTTATCCCATAAGGTCTTAAAGGTATCACGGTCCATATCGACGGTTAACTCACCATTTTCAACGTTGAAAAGTTCGTGTCCGAGCTGATAAGCACCTAGGTAAATATAGTTACCAACGGAGTCACGGCCATATAATGCTTTTCCGTCATTAGCTATATCTGGAGTTTGTGCATCCGTCCATTCATAATAAGTTTTAGCAGCAGCGGTAAGATCCTCTTTTGTTTTCAAACTTTCAAGAGTAATATCTGTATCTGCGGCAAAAGGTTCCCAATCGGTTTTGTTTGCTGTAAATATTTCGGTAGATTTAAGGATAGGGAACTGCAAAAGTTCGTTATTCTCATTGAAACGTCCTTCGTCAATAAAGCCGGGAACGTAAGCGGTAAGCTCTTCATCTGTAAAGTAAGCATCCATTGGAGCCAGAGCATCTGCCTGGTCTAAAATGTATGCTGTTTCTGAATAAACAGCAGCCAGAGTAGGTATCTCCTGAGCACCGGCTTTACCTTCTACAGAGTCAAGAAGTGAGTCGGCTAAAGTTGTTATGTCACCCTGACTGACTGTCATGACAACAATGCCTTTTTCCAGGCCGACAGTAGAGTTGAAGTCTTCAACCATTTGTTCAAATGCTGCCAGCTGGTCGCCGTTATAGTAATTCCAGACAGTGACAGTAACAGGATTTTTGGGGTCCAGTTCACTTGATTTTGAAGGTGTTGTGGCACCGCCGGATGAACTACAGCCTGTAAGAGAAAGCATGAGTGTCATCGCCATGGCGAGTGCTCCGGTTCTTAAAAAGTTACGTGAGTGTTTCTTCATGATGTTATCCCCCTCGTGATTAAATTCTGACATTTTAAATGATGTTATGTCAAATGTATTTTTATATATAAAATATAGCACATTTGATAGAGAACAACAAAGTCTGTAGAGGGTACAATACAAGATTATATATATGTTTTCATTAGTTTAACTTATTATCTGTATATGGAATCGAGATTGTTCTTTTTTATCAATATTTCTATAATAAATATAGGATAGAGATGAAATGGAGGATAAGAAAGATGGCAAAGAATTTAATTATTTATTATTCAAGAAAAGGTCAGAATTATTGGAATGGAAGTATCAAGTCATTGACAAAAGGAAATACGGAAATAGTTGCAGAGTTCATTCAGAAAGCAGTGGACGGGGATTTATTTGAAATTGAAACAGTTAAGTCCTATGATGCAGACTATTATAAATGTATTGATGATGCACAGGATGAATTGCGTAAAAATGCAAGACCTGAATTAAAAAGATATCTGGACAGCATTGACGGTTATGAAAATGTGTTTGTATGCGGTCCATGCTGGTGGGGAACATACCCTATGGCAATGTTTACCCAGCTTGAAAAGCTGGATTTTACAGGCAAAAAGGTAATGGCGGTGATGACTCACGAAGGCTCCGGACTGGGAAGCTCTGAACGGGACCTTAAGAAAATCTGTAAAGGTGCGGCTTTTGGAAAGGGTCTGGCTGTTCACGGCGCTGATGCCGGAAAGTCTGAAGGCACAGTGATTTCATGGGCAAAAAAGGTTACTGTCGGTGGATGATAAAGAGGAACTGGAAAGATGCTACATACGAATGTACCAGGGAATGATTGATAAGGAGAGAAAAAAGTGGTTAAAAAACCGGAAAAAGATGTTATGATAGTAGTAGGAGCAGGGCAGCTTAGTAGGGCGATTGCCAGAAACTATGAACAATGCAGGTTTTGATGTAGAAGCAATAGAGATGGACCTTTAAGACCTGAAGTATAGCGTGCGATAAGCACAGAGATGGGGGAGTAAAAATGAGTAATAAGAGATTAGTAGCATATTTTTCAGCAAGTGGTATGACAGCGAGTGCGGCAAAGAAATTAGCATCTGTGGCACAGGCAGATTTATTTGAAATCAAGCCGGAAGTACCTTATACTCAGGTGGATTTAAATTGGATGGATAAGAATGCCAGAAGTACAATTGAAATGCAGGATAGGGCATCCAGACCGGCAATTCGCGAAAAACTGGAAACGATGAATCAATATGATGTTGTTTTTGTGGGATTTCCAATCTGGTGGTATGTAGCACCGACGATTATCAACACTTTTCTGGAATCCTATGATATGTCAGGAAAGACGATAGTTCCTTTTGCTACATCCGGAGGAAGCGGCTTTGGTGAGACTGTAGAGAGATTAAAGACAAGTTGTTCATCTTCCGTTGTATGGAAAGATGGAAAACTATTAAATGGCAGAGTAACGGATGAAGCATTAAAATCCTGGATTGAGACTCTGAACATTTAAGATATAGGAAACAAGTAACAGAACGGTAATGGGGGATGCTATTTTGGGGATTTTTAGCGGTAAAGCCGATTTAAACAAAACAATAAATAGTTCGGAAGAAATGGATGAAGTTGAAGCATTGTATACTTCTACAGGGCTAGAATGTGATTTTTGCTATACGACTCTTCAGCCATCTTTTGAATACTGTCCAAAATGCGGAAAAAAGATAGTGAAAGCAAAAGTGGAAGAGACGACAGTGATACCCGGAAATCTATTTCAGACAGAAGCAGACAGAGACGGTTTGCTTATAACGCAGTACAATGGTTTTAATGATAAGAAAGTTGTTATCCCATCCTTTATTGATGGAAAACCGGTGATAGGTATCTGGAATGATGTTTTCAATAAATGCATAGAGCTTGAGGAAGTTGTTTTTGAAGAGGGATGCAGGTATATAGGCAAAGATGCTTTTGCTTACTGTGATAAATTAAAAAAGATTCATTTTCCAAAAAGTTTAATAGAAATCGGAGATTCTGCATTTACAAATTGCGCCTTTGAAGACTTGGCACTGCCGCCAAATGTTAAAGTGATTGGTACATATGTTTTTGCGGGATGTGATAAGTTAAAGAAAATTATCTTATCTGACAAACTGGAATATATTAGTGACGGGATGTTTTACAGCACTGGAGTAAGCGAAATAAGTATTCCTGAAAGTGTCCGGCATATTGGGGCTTTTGCCTTTGCCTATACAAAGCTGATAGAGATAGAACTTCCGAAGAATTTGTATTCCGTTGAGTATCGGGCATTTGATATCAGGGAATTGGGGAAAATAACGATTCATTCCAACGTGAAAGTTATTAATGATGATATATTTAATAAGGATGCATATCCTGTTATACATTGTGCAGCTGGCTCAAAAGCCCAGTTATATGCACGAAAGTATGAGCTTCCATGTGAGGCAATTTCGCCCCAGCCGGCAGCAGATGTGCAGGTGTGTGCAAAGAGTGTTGATTTAAAATTTACCTATATTCTTATGGATAAAGATATCGATAGGAAATATTACTATTTCGACATGTATAAAGCAGAAACATGGTCATGGAAGATGGAAAACAGGCAGACACTGCTCATTAATAAGTGGATGAATATGGAAGATGCCAAACATTTGGCGAATAAGATTCAAACTTCTATGAATTCGAATAAAGGAAAATCAAAAGAAAAATTTTTTTATGGATTTGAAAAAGTCATAATAAATACAAAGTGGGGAGCTTAAGAAGTATGTGTGGAACATTAAAGCCCGGTGATATTGTGCAGCATTTTAAAAGACAATGGGTTAAAGATAAGTCGAGCAGTGAATATCTCTATGAAATCCTCGCCTTTGCAAGGCATACAGAAACGGATGAGATACTCGTTGTCTATAAAGCACTTTATGGGGAAATGGGTATCTGGGCAAGACCATATGAAATGTTTATGGGAAAAGTAGATGGAGAAAAGTATCCGGATAGTGAACAGGAATATCGGTTTGAAAAGAGAAAATGAATAAATGGATAATAAGAGAAAAAAGGGTGCCATGAATTGGCATCCTTTTTGGAGTTTTCCTTCTTTTTGTGTATCAGTATCCTGTTTTTGGGACTGTAAAAGGAATAAAATTTAGATGTAAGAAAAAGCAAATGAATTGTATCATTACATTACATAAAAATAAACAGGAGGCGTATAAATATGGCACTTGCTATAATTTTTCCATCAAGTTATTTTGACATAAGTAAAATTGATAAAGATTTGAAAGCAGAATATGTAGCAGTTAGAGAGACTGGATTATATGATACATTTTTATTCGGATACGATCAATGGTTTAATGATAGTAAGCTTGTAATGCCCGTAATGCCGGAAAAATTAACAACGGCTGTGTATCGTGGTTGGATGATGAAGCCGGAAAAATATAAGCTATTTTATCATTATTTGCTTAATAGAAAAATCAGATTAATTACTTCACCCGAAGAATATGAAAAATTTCATATTTTTCCTAACATTTATGAAGCGGTAGCAGACGATACTGCAAAAATGATTTGTTTTCCATGTGGGAAAGATAAAGAACATCCAAGAATAAAGATAAAAGGTGTAAAAGAAACTTTTAATAGATTTATGGTCAAGGATTACGTTAAATCTGTAAAAGGAACAGAATTTCCAAAATATTTTGGAAAGGATATTACACAAAAAGAATTTGATAAATGGATGGAAATATTTTATAAGTACAGAGGGGATTTGTTTACAGGCGGAGTATGTATTAAAGAATATTTGGATTTAAAAAAGTATTCGGGTAAAACCAATGAGTACCGTGTTTTTTATGTTAAAAATGAGCCATTAAGTGTTAGTAGAAATTCAAATCAGGTAGGCTATACAAAAGAATTACCAAAGGAACTGATAGATAAATATAAAGATTTGCCAAGTGTTTTTTATACGATTGATTATGCGGAATTAGAAGACGGCAGTTGGAAAGTAATTGAGGCAGGAGACGGTAGTGTATCGGGATTGTCACCAAAGCAGGATGAGAAGAAATTTTACCGTGCATTATATTTTCAGTTTGAGGTACCGCAGAAACAGAAATAAAAGAGGACAGTATTAAGGAAAGGAGACCAGCTATGAAAAGTCAATCATAAATTAGCAAAGAATTACTTTTTCATATCGATGGTAAAAAGGGTAACTTTAATAGAGCTCCCTAAGGGT
>SAAB01000134.1 GCA_009929615.1 Clostridia bacterium
AGACACATATTTAAACCCAGCAGGAAATCATATTTGAAAGTAATGTGTTTAAGGGGCTGCGTAACAAGAACAGCAAGTAAACACATAGTAATAACAGTTACCATTCCCATTTCGCAAGTGGCCATATCAGAGGTGAACTAATGCCTGCTGCAATTTTAAGAATTAAGGTTATCCTAATAATTCTTTTGTATGATTAAGATCATCGATAAATTTACTAAGGACTCATTAATGAAATTGCGACTCTGGAATCTATTACCCCATGATTACGCTCCTTTTTTTCGTATTCTTCACATCATTGTGGCATTTCTAATATTATCACAAATTATTAACTCTAATCTGACAGAGACCGAAGCAATTGGTGAACATAGTCTTGAAGGAGTTATAACCTGGATGCACATTATTTCAGGGTTAGGACTGATTATTTGTGGTTTTATTATGTTAAGTTGGATGCTTACTCAAAGAGGTTTTACTTATTATTTTTCATGGGTAGGGCTTGACTTTAGTGGTATTAAGCAAGATATAAAAACGTTGACTAGTTTCCGACTGCCCGATGCACATTCGGGAGGTATTGCCAGTACAATCCAAGGATTTGGAGTTCTAGCATTGCTAATTGTAGCACTTTCAGGTGGCCTATGGTTCTTGTTGAATACCATGCAGTCAAATCTGGCTGAAACAGTAATCCACTGGCATAAGTTCTTTACTACTTTCATTGAGGTCTATTTTTATGCACATGGTGCAATGGGAGTTTTGCATATTTTAATTGAAAAATATAAAAGCCGCTCAGTTAACCTAAGTGACTAATCTGTTGTGAGATAATATTACTTCAAGTTGAAGAAAACCCTAAAAATAAAATTTAGTTTACTAGAAGATGAAACAGCACTTGCAGAGACTTTTTAATTAAATTTAATAAAAACGAAAAAATATTCATGGCGAAATGATTGTTTAATTATCTATCATGGATAGAAATGTGAGTTAGTCGTCCTATTTTAGGAAGTTAATAATGACTAAAACAAAAGGGTTACCTCGTCCGCTGACGCACTACGCTTGGCTTTCCATTGCCACGGCTATTGCCACTATCGGACTCAAAGGTGTGGCGTGGAAAATGACCGGTTCGGTCGGTCTGCTATCTGATGCCATCGAATCCGTAGTTAACCTCGCAGGAGCCCTAATGGCGCTCTGGATGCTGACCTTGGCTGCGCTTCCGGCCGATGAGAACCATGCATATGGGCACGGCAAAGCCGAATATTTCTCGAGTGCTTTCGAAGGATTTCTGATCCTATTGGCGGCAGCCAGTATCGCCTATACCGCAGTTGAGCGGATGTTAACTCCACAGCCGCTTGAGGAGATTGGTCTCGGATTACTGGTTTCAACAGTCGCATCAATCCTTAATTTTGTGACGGCTCGCATTTTGTTAAGGGCTGGCAGGCAGCACAACTCTATCACTCTTGAGGCAGATGCTCATCACCTGCTGACCGATGTCTGGACGTCGGTCGGTGTCATTTTTGGTGTCGGACTGGTTTATCTGACCGGCTGGTTTTGGGTCGATCCGATCGTTGCATTGCTGGTCGCAGCCAACATCGTTTGGACTGGTTATCAGCTTATGAGTCGTTCAGCTGCAGGTCTGATGGACGTATCGCTACCCACGGAAGAACTCAAAAAAATCGAGTCACTGCTGGCAGGATATCGTGAACAGGGGCTTGATTTCCATGCACTACGTACACGCCAGGCTGGCGGGCGGGCGTTTATGACAATGCACATCCTAGTTCCTGGGCGATGGACTGTTCAATATGGGCACGACTGGGCCGAGCGTATAGAGAATGATATCCGCACCGCACTGCCTTTTATCCATATCACCACTCATGTGGAACCGTTGGAAGATCCCGCGTCAATGAACGACCAAACGCTCGACATTTCTGATCACTAAACTAACCACATGTCGCTGGTCGGGCAGGGTAACAAACCTCGCTCTACAAAAATTTCAGGTATTCTCTATAATTCTGAGGGTACTTGATGTGACCTGCGCCCAATTGTTGGGCACGCAATATTTTTAAAAAGTCCGCTTCTGGCACA
>SAAB01000024.1 GCA_009929615.1 Clostridia bacterium
TAAGCAGCGTAGGTGACCTGACCATCAATCTTGTGGACACAGAAGCTACAGATATGACAGTTCACACAGAAAATGGTGTTATTGATATTCTTGCCAAAGATGATTTGACAATGACTGAAACAAATGATGGTGAAGGTATCACCAATATTAAACATCTGGAAAGCCAGAATGGTGCAATCAGCCTGCTGACATCCAGAGATACAAGTATTGATGAAATCATTGCACCGGATGCATTACAAATTGTTACCGAAGGAAAGCTAAAACTTTCAAATGTCAAAGTTCTCGGACGTACAGACATTGAAGCGGATAGCATTGATGCAGTCTTCGAAGGTGATGTGAAGGCCGGTCTTATTAAAGCTGATGACGTTAACATGACCATCTATGAAGGCAGCCTCTTAAATGCTCTGGCAGATGAAAGTGCCAACATCATGGCCAAGAATGCAAATGTGAATGTATATGCTGCAAAACCGGGAGAAATTCCGGATGACCAGATTATAGCAGAAATCGGAAATGGAAATGCTCCAATCCGTACACAGATGCAGACTGGCGGAAAACTTAATATCTATGCAGACCATAGTATTTATCTGACAGATATTAATACAAAAGAAACGCTTGAAACACCTCTGGAAATTGAAAAGATGACCAGCGGTAATGGAGATGTTGTTTTAGGAGCCGGAACGGATACGCATATCGGAACTTTACTTGCAGAACAGGGCAATATTACAATGACCATCGGCGGAGCAATTACCGTAGATGACATTGAAACAGGAAAGATTACTCTGAATGCAGATGGAGCAATTGATATGACATCTGAGGGTGATATTATCCTGGATGAAATCAATAACAGCGAAGGAACAACAATAATTACAAATCTGACCAGTAAGACAGGAAACATTCTGCTGACAACGGCCAGAAATACAGAAATTAAGAAACTTTCAGCAGTTCAGTCTATTGATATGACAACAGTTGGAGATGTAAAGGTAGATAAGCTGAGTCTCAGTGATGAAAACCACAGCCTTAAAGTGACAGCTTCCGGTGATGCTGATATTACAGCAGACCAGGCAGAACTTTACGTGGATGACATTACAGCAGGCGGAACAGCCGGTCTTCATAATACAGGAAAACTGATTATCAATCGTCTGGCAGCGCCAAAAGCAGATTTGAGTACGGTGGGTGATCTTACCATTAATCAGGTAGACACAAAGACGACAAGTATTGCGCTGGATGTATTAAATGGTATTGTTCAGATGAATGCCAAGGGAAATCTGATATTGACATCGACAAGAAGTCTGGTCCTTGACAATATTGAGACGGGCGGCAATTTAGATGTAACAACCGATGAAAACCTGACACTGACAGCCTTCGTAAAAGGAATGTTAAGCATGTCCGGTAAAAACATTACAGCAGAGCTTGATGGAAATGTTAAACTTGGTAAGATTACAGCTTCGAAACTTAAACTGACAGTGAATAAAGGTCATCTGACAAATGGGCTTCCGGATGGAGAGCCAAATATCATAGCAGATGAGGCGGATATTATCCTTGCAGAGGATGCCGGCTTTGATGCAGAAAAAGATGCTTTACATGCTGTTGGTACAGAAACGAACTCTATTGTTACACAAATGTCTGAGAATGGTAAATTATCTGTTCTTGCTAAGGGTGATATCAATATTGAGGATATAGGAACAGAGGGTGAATTCGTTCTTCCGGTTCTTACATCCGAAAATGGTAAAGCCGTTTTAGGAGCAAAGAGAAGTGTTCGTATTCTTAAGTTTACAGCGAAAGCATTGGCTGCAAATATTGAAAATGGCACACTTTCACTGAATACAGCAGATGATTTGAAACTTGACCTTACAGGTGAAGATAATCGTCTTGGCAATTTGAAGGTTGACGGAGAGGCAGACATCTCTTCGGATGCTAATATTACAATGGATGGTATAATTGAAGCCAAGGCAACCAGTTTCAGCAGAATGCGAAATCTGAGAATCCGGATGATGGCATCTATGGGAGATGTAACGATTAATTCCCTGGCAGACGGTGGAACGAATGTTATTCTCAGAACAAGTGAAGCAGATGAGACATTGAGCTTCCTGACAAATAAACTGGAAGTAACCAGTGGTGAAGAAAAATTGAATGTTCTATTCAATAACACACCAGGTGATCTGACAGTTGAAAATCCAGGTGGAAACAATGTATACCAGCTCTACACACTTCAAGCACCTACAAATATTGTAGGTGGCCACGGAAACGATGTATTTTATATCGGTATGCTGACGGAAGAAAATCATCCGGAAGCTCTCTACAGAGTCCTTTGGGATAATGAAGAAAGATGGATGAGTGCAGGAAATCTGAATCAGTTAAATATTGATGATCCGGATGGAGAAAACATCTTTAATATCCAGCATACGATGGGTAAAATAAATCTTAACGGTGGTAGAGGTGATGACACTTATATCCGTGCACATTACTATATCTGGGATGAAGAGCAGAAGGCATTTGTTTACTACACACCTTCTCTCGATGGTATTGAAACCTCAGGTGGTGCAGGTGAGAACATTTACATTGGGTTCCCTGTATACTACAATGCAGAAGGCAGCGGAAGCATGGGTGGTAATGGCAATGGTAATGCTAATGGTGTTGCAACAGGTGATAATATGCCGGTGAATATGATGATTTTATTGATGGGATTATCTATTCTTGGTATGGCATTCAGCCTGAAAGACAGAAAAAGCAGATAGCGATATCTGAAATGTTTCAGGGATATCCCGGAGCAACCGCTCCGGGATATCTTTTTGTGTTGAATTTATTGTCGGCATGCCCTATACTATAAGAGATATTTTATACGAAGGAGGAAATAAAAATGGTGAAGCGAATCGTAGGAATGTATTTTAGTCCTACCGGAACTACAGAAAAGATTGTCCAGGAATTGGTGGAGATATTGGCTGTAAAATTTAACTGTGCCAAGGATTATGTGGATTTCACACTTCCTAAGGTGCGGGAAGAGATACAGAGTTTTAATTCAGAAGATTTAGTTATTTTTGGAACACCGGTATATGCAGGCAGAGTCCCAAATGTACTTTTAAAATATATTAAAACCCTACAGGGCGGTGGAGCATTAGCAGTTCCGGTTGTGCTTTTTGGCAATCGGAATTTCGATGATGCATTGGCAGAATTACGGGCATTGCTTACGGAAGATGGTTTTATCCCTGTGGCAGCGGGGGCCTTTGTAGGAGAACACTCTTTTTCGAAAATATTAGGTGCAGGCCGTCCGGATAAGCTGGATATGGAAACGGCAGGGAAATTTGCAGAAGATATTTATCGAAAGATAGATACAGCAGTTGAAGGATTTAAGCCCTTTAATGTTGATGGCGAATATCCATCAAAGGGCTATTATCAGCCAAGGGACAGAAAGGGCAATTCAGTCGATATCCGTAAGGTGACACCTAAGACATCAGACAGCTGTATTGACTGCAAAGTATGTGCGGATGTCTGTCCGATGGGGTCTGTTAATTATGAGAATGTCCGTGAACTTGTAGGAATATGTATCAAGTGTGGGAGCTGTATTAAGAAATGTCCGATGGGGGCTAAATACTATGATGCAGAGAGCTATTTGTATCATCAGCATGAACTTGAAGAAGAGTATACCAGAAGAGCAGAGCCGTCTTTATTTATGTAGAAAATCTTATGTAAAAATAAAGTTTCTTACGAAAGGCTTAAGAGCCTTGATATTGCAAAATGCCAATGCTATAATTTTAAATAGATAAAGTTAATTGGTTTGATTAAAGACAGGTGGGCATAGTGATTAAAACATTTATTAAAAAATATGGAATATATATGGTTGTTCCGGTATATACAGTTTTGTACCTGCTGGCCTTTCATTTGCTTGAGAGCAGAACAGCCCATGGGTTCCATGTTATTCATGCAAGTATGGATAGCAGCATTCCGTTTTGCGAATATTTTATTGTTCCTTATCTGCTGTGGTTTTTCTTTATTGCGGCGACAGTGCTGTGGTTTATGTTTAAGGATAAGGAAAAGAAAGAGTATACGCGTCTTATTATCAATCTTGGTATTGGTATGACACTCTTTATTTTGATTTCGTGGATTTATCCAAATGGACATTTTCTCAGACCGGAAGTTTTTCCGCGAGAGAACATATTTACAGACATGGTAAGGGCTCTTTATGGAGCAGATACTTCAACGAATATCTTTCCAAGTATTCATGTATATAATTCGGTGGCTGCATTTATTGCGATTGCACATAATGAGACCCTTCGTAAGAAGAAGGTGGTTGTGCCGGGAGCATTTGTGCTTACCGTATTAATTATCTTATCAACGGTATTTTTAAAACAGCATACTGTCGTAGATGTTATTGGAGCTTTTGCATTGAATTTTGTCGTATATATTCTGGTTTACAGAATTGGAGACAACCGCGTTACTGTAAATAATAAGGCATATTCTAAGGCAGAGCATTCGTGAAATGTGAAAAAAGATAAGAAAGACTAACCGACTTCGGTTAGTTTTTTTTGTCTATTTTGCCAGTAGAAAAATGTTAATTTTCGTAAAGATGTTACAAAAATATTAATTCGCTTTTTTTTGCCGGATTAAACTTGAATATTAAAAATAATCATATTAGAATAGAGAATGTTAAACGACGCTTTCGGATATAATTCGACATAATTATTTAATATTTTAATGTACATAATTTGACTTCAAAGTGATTTGGTTTGACTTAATGATACGTATTTGGGGGAGAGCACCTTGGTTTTTTCAAGTTTATTATTTATATTTCTGTTTTTTGCAATTACCATGTTCGTTTACTGTTATGTAGGAACGCTTGAGAAGAAGAACGTGGTTTTATTAGCATCATCGTTAGTATTCTATGCCTGGGGAGGTCCCCAGTATTTAATTCTTTTACTGGTTATGGCTTTAATCAGTTGGTTTTCAGCATTACAAATTCATAATTTCCGTTCGAATGGATTCTTAAAGAGACTGTGTCTGATTTTAGGTGTTGGTCTGCAGCTGGCTTTGCTTGGCTATTTTAAGTATGCAGGTTTTATTCTCGGAAATATCCAGAAGATAACAGGTTTCCCGGAAGTGATTCCGGAGATTGTACTTCCTATTGGTATTTCTTTTTACACTTTCCAGTTGATTTCTTATGTAGTAGATGTGTACTGGGGCAATGTAAAACCACAGCGCCGTTATTGGCTGATTCTTCTTTACTGCAGTTTGTTCCACCAGTGTATTGCGGGACCGATTGTCCGGTATAAGGATGTAGCTTATGAGATAGAACACCGCAAACCAAAGATTCCGGAGATTGGAAGAGGAATCAACCGATTTACCATTGGACTTGTTAAAAAGGCTGTATTGGCTAATTCCTGCGCTCAGATAGCGGATATGATGCTTCCGGATGCGGTAATGAACTTGTCAAGCATTCCGGCACTCGGTTTATGGCTTGGAGCATTGATGTATATGCTTCAGATTTATCTGGATTTTTCGGCTTACTCGGATATGGCTATCGGTATGGGGCTCATGGTTGGCTTCCATTATAAAGAGAATTTCAACTATCCATATATTTCGAATTCTGTAACGGAGTTCTGGCGTCGCTGGCATATTTCTCTGAGCAGCTTTTTCAGAGATTATGTATACATACCGCTGGGCGGAAACCGTAAAGGCAGCAAACGTACAATTCTTAATCTTTTTATTGTATGGGGACTGACCGGACTCTGGCATGGTGCCAGCTGGAATTTTGTATTCTGGGGTCTTTATTATTTTGTATTTCTTGTTATTGAGAAGAACCTGCTTGCAGAGAAGTTGAAAAATCTTCCTCGGGCAGTAGGACATATATATACCATATTCGTTGTGTATATTGGCTGGATTATTTTTAAATTCACCGATTTATCCCATCTTGGGCTGATGCTCAAGGGTATGTTTGGATTAAATCACAACGGCTTTATGAATCTGGAAGTGGCTATGAGTTTTAAGAATAATATTTTCCTTATTATCGTAGCGATTATTGCCTGCACACCGCTGGCTCGTAATTTCTATAAGTGGATGAGCAGACAGTGTAAAACGATATTTGTATTTAAATATCTGCGTCGTTTTATAGAAATTGTTGGACCTGCAGTGCTTTTGGTTATTGCTACTATGGCATTAGTAGGCAACAGTTATAACCCGTTTTTGTATTTTCAATTTTAAAAGGAACGTATTTGACATATGAGAGAAGAAAACAGACGTGGCACCGGAAGAAGTTCCAGGCGGCCTGAGGGACAGCAACGAAGAAGAACTTCTTCGGGGCATCCAACTAGAAGAAGAAAGCCTAAAAAAGATTATAAATTTGTTAAATATAAAATCTATGTTTTTTCATTTAGCTTAATGTTGATTGCCCTTGTTGCACTGATTATTCCTCTGCGTCCAAAGGAATCAGCGGTAGAAAAAAGAACACTGACAAAGTTTCCGGCTTTTTCAGTGGAAAGCTTTTTGAGTGGTGAATTTTTTAATGGAGTCAGCACATGGTATGCAGATACATTCCCATTTCGTGAAGCTCTTCTGGCTGGAAACACAAAGATGCGTACAGCTTATGGACTTCAGGGAGACCAGATTCATGGAAGTATTCAGACGGCAGATACAGTGCCGGCAAAACGTGTATCTTTGACGGATATTATACTGCCGGATATTCGCTCCGAGATGGATGAACTTCAGGCAGATATGAGGGAAATCGTTGCAACTCAGGAAGCTGCGAATGCGGCTAACGGCGGTGTGAAACGACGTGAGATTACGCAGGTTCCGGAACAGGTCGGAACGGTTTATGTTGCAGATGATACAGGTTTCAGTCTCTATGGTTTTAACCAGGATGCAGCAAACCAGTATATTGATGCTATCAGCGCTATGGCGAATAAGGTCGATGAGAATGTAACCGTTTATGATATCGTTGTTCCGATAAGTACGGGCATTTATCTGGATGAAAAACTGCAGGATGAGCTTGGATGCAGCGATGAACAGGAATCCATTAAATATATTTATGATAATATGGACAGTAAAGTCGTTACCATTGATGCATTTTCAACACTGAAGAGCCATTCGGATGAGTATTTATATTTCAGAACCGACCATCACTGGACAGCTCTTGGTGCTTATTATACATATGTGCAGTTGATGAAAACGATGGGTAAAACAGCTACATCGCTGGCAGATTATGAAACGATGGTTTTTGATGATTTTGTTGGAAGTCTCTATTCGGCAAGTAATCAGTCACCGGCACTGGCAGCTAACCCGGATACGGTTACAGCCTATATTCCACTGGCGACGAATAAACTGACCTACACAGATGTGGATGGAAATGTTGTTGAAGATTATGATGTTATTCATGATGTTTCTGATTGGGATTCCGGTGCGAAGTATAATTGCTTTATTGCAGGTGACCAGCCGATTGAAGAGATTCACAATCCGAATCTGAGTGACGGAAGCTCTTGCCTGGTTATTAAAGAGTCTTTCGGAAATGCCTTTGTGCCTTTCCTCGTAGATAATTACCAGACTGTATATGTTGTTGATTACCGGTACTATCCAGAGGGATTAACAGCCTTGGTGCGTGATAAAGGAATCAAAGATGTTATTTTCATTAACAATATTGCTGCAGCAACAACATCATCTCTGGTGAGCAATATTGAAGAAGTTGTTAATTATTAAGTGTTTTATTATAAATAAAAAAGTGAAAAAGATACCGGAGAGAACTTCGGTATCTTTTTGCATTCTGGGGTACATAATATGAAAAAAAGAGCATAGAAACCGAAAAACGTGAAGAAGTTTATATTGGCCCGATGAAAGATATTGTTATATCTGTCCCAATGAGTTATACTTCTGAAAAGACGGAGGCTGTCTACTACAGCATCCTTTAATAAGAGATAACAGAGGAGATTTATGGACTGCAGAGAAGCACAGAGTCGAATTAATCAATTTATAGATGATGACATGGAAGAAAAGGAACTGGCAGAGTTCATTGAACATGTGAAGAACTGCCCATCCTGCTACGATGATCTGGAAGTAACTTATACGGTTCTGTCGGTTGTCAGACTTTTGGAAGACAGTGACGAAGATACAGATTTGTTAAAAGCATTAGACCATAAAATTATAGAAAAAGAAGATTGGCTGAGACAACAGCACAGACGGAGTCTTACAAAGAAAACTTTTGGTGCTATGTTCTGTGTTATTGGCCTCTTTCTTGTGGTCGGCCTGTCAATGTTTAATCTGGGCAAAGGAAATTTGAAGGGGGAACTTCTTGTGAGCAGAAATACAAGTACCTATACCCTTTTTGATGCCAGGGAAAGAAACATACAGGAAAGTCCTTTCCTTTTTATGAGACAAAGAGGAAAAGTACATTTACTTCCCACGGGATTTATGACAGAGATGGATTTATTTAATAGTGAAAAGGTGACAGAACCTTTGGAAAGCAGGGAGAATTATGAGTAAAAAGGTTTTATTAATTGATGGACACAGCATTTTGAATCGTGCATTTTATGGTGTTCCGATGTTGACAAATTCTGAAGGTCTGCACACAAATGGCATTTACGGATTTTTGAATATAATGTTTAAGGCGTTGGATGAGGAACAGGCAGATTATTTGGTTGTTGCATTTGATTTAAGTGCGCCGACTTTTCGACATAAAATGTTTGATGCATATAAAGGCACTCGTAAGCCGATGCCTCAGGAACTTCATGAACAGGTGCCTGTATTAAAAGAAGCACTTCAGTCTATGGGCATTCAGATTATGAGTAAAGAGGGCTTTGAAGCCGACGATATTCTGGGAACTTTGGGACATCTGTGCGAGGAAAAAGGCTATGATGTGACGATTATTTCAGGAGATAGAGATTTGCTTCAGCTGGCAACAAAGAAAGTGAAAATCAGTATTCCAAAGACCAAGGCCAACAGAACCCAGGTGGAAAATTATTATGAAGATGATGTGCTTAAAACCTATCAGGTGACACCAACCCAGTTTATTGATTTGAAAGCTTTAATGGGGGACAGTTCTGATAATATTCCGGGGGTGCCGGGCATTGGAGAGAAAACGGCAACAAAAATCATAACAACCTATGGCAGTATTGAAAATGCACATGAACATGCAGAAGATATCAAACCGGCCAGAGCTTCTAATAACCTGCAAGAACATTATGATATGGCGGTGATGAGCAAGGAACTCGCAACGATTGATGTTCATGTGCCATTAGAGATTATTGTTGAAGAGGCGACACTGGAAAATGTCTATTGTGATGAATCTTATCAGATGATGAAACGGTTGGAATTTAAAAACATTTTAAATCGTTTTAATAAGGATACAATGAATGTTCCGGTATTATCTGCAGCGGAAGAAATTATAGATGAAAGTCTTCAGCGTCAGAAGATATTCGAAGCCATGGGGAAAAATCAGATTGGTCTCTTTCCTGTGTGGGAAGACGGTGTTTATGGGCTTGTTTTAGCCTATGATGAAGCGTGCTTCTGGATGCCGGCTAAGGATGGAAAATCACTTCAGGAGATGGCAGGGTGGTTTGATGGACATCCAACCATTGCAATCGCAGGGTTAAAAGAAGGGCTGCATGCACTACCGATTCAGGAGTCTGGCCGGATTCTGGATATTGGCCTTATGGCATATCTTATGAATCCTTTAAAAGACACCTATAATTATGATGATATTGCCCGAGATTATATTGGAATGACCCTTCCATCCAGAGCAGATTTGTTTGGCAAGAAAAAATTGTCTGAAATCATGGATGGAGACAAGGAAAAAGTCATGACGTGGCTGGGATATCTTGCAATGATTCCTTTAAAAGCCGGAAATATATTAAAAGAAGCTTTGGAAAAAGAAGACATGTGGAGTCTCTATGAGGATATTGAACTCCCACTGAGCTTTTCTCTCTATCGAATGGAAGTTAATGGAATTCAGGTAGAGAAGGATGCTTTGAAAGAATATGGTGACCATCTGGTTGGACGTATTCTGGAATTGGAGCAGGAAATTTATGCCCTTGCCGGGGAAAAATTCAATATTTTATCTCCAAAACAGCTGGGCATTATTCTTTTTGATAAACTGCATCTGCCTTATGGCAAAAAAACCAAAACAGGATATTCTACATCTGCGTCTGTATTGGAAAAACTTCAGGATGAAGAACCTATTGCCAGTCTTGTCTTAGAATATCGTCAGTTGACAAAGCTGAAGTCAACCTATGCGGATGGCCTGGCTAATTATATTTCCGAGGATGGACGAATTCATGGCAAGTTTAATCAGACCATTACGGCAACGGGCCGTATCAGCAGCACGGAACCTAATTTACAGAATATACCGGTTCGAATGGAACTTGGCCGCCAGATTCGTAAAGTATTTGTTCCAAAGGAAGGCTGTATTTTTGTAGATGCAGATTATTCACAGATTGAACTCAGAGTTTTGGCACATATGTCCGGCGATGAAAATCTGATTGATGCCTATAAGCAGGCAGAAGATATTCATAGAATGACAGCATCTCAGGTTTTTCATACACCTTACGAGGAAGTGACAAGCCAGCAGCGAAGCAATGCAAAGGCAGTTAATTTTGGTATTATTTATGGAATCAGTTCATTCGGTCTTAGCCAGGGCCTGAGTATTACACGAAAAGAAGCAGAGATCTATATTAAACAATATTTTGAGGCATATCCGAAGATAAAAGCATTCCTGGATGGACTTGTTCAGACAGGCAAGGAAAAGGGAAGCATTTACACACTTTTCCATAGAAAACGTCCAATACCAGAACTGTCTTCAGGAAATTTCATGCAGCGATCTTTCGGAGAGCGAATTGCTATGAATTCACCGATTCAAGGAACTGCGGCGGATATCATAAAAATAGCCATGATTCGTGTGGACAAACGGCTTAGGGAAGAGGGGCTGGAATCCAGCTTAGTACTTCAAATTCATGATGAATTGCTTATCGAGGCAAAAATTGAAGAAGAGGCTGCAGTTCGTAAAATTCTTGAAGAAGAAATGAGCCGCGCGGCAGACTTAAAAGTGCCTTTGGAAATTGATATTAATACGGGCATGAATTGGTACGAATCCAAATAATTGCAATCCATATTATATATAGAAGAAAAGGAATAAAAAGATGAAAGTTGTCGGAATAACAGGAGGCGTTGGAAGTGGAAAATCGGAGGTACTCCGTCTCCTTGAAGAAGAATTTGACTGTAAAATTATACGAACAGATGATGTGGCGCGGGATTTGAGTGAGCCTGGTGGAAAAAGTTACAAATTAATTGTTGAGGCTTTTGGAAAAGGCGTTTTGAATAAGGCCGAAAGGATTGATAGAGAAAAACTGGCGGCCATTGTCTTTGAAAATGATGAAAAACTGGCTATATTAAACAGCTGTACTCACCCCCAGGTTGGAGAATGGGTTCGTGACACTGTCCGCCAATGGAAGACAGATGGGTGCTGTTCAATGATTGCGGTAGAGGCCGCATTACTCGAAGAATTGAAGGAAATCCACGTCTGTGAAAGCTACTGGTATGTTTACGTAAAACCAGAATTACGAAGAGAAAGACTTCGGATTTCGCGTGGATATAGTGATGAAAAAATCGATGCAATTTTTGCATCTCAACTTCCGGAATCATATTTTCGAGAGGAGTGTCAGGTGGTGATTGATAACAATTCTGACCTTGAAAATGTAAAAAAACAGCTAAAAGCACTGTGCAAATAGCACCAAAGTGGAGGAAATGATAAATTTATTTATAATCTTTTACAAAAATATGAACAAAAAATTATGAAAAATCACGAAATGTTATTAAAATATTTCATCGAAATGTGACGAAAATGTGAAAAAAATACAAGATGTGGTAAGTGATACATGGAAAAAAGCGAAATCTAGTGTAGAAACCCTTAATTTGACAACAAATCATAATTTTGATAGAATACGCCTGTACGAAACACTTATACCAAATGTGTCTGTCATACGGATACATTAGGAAGTAAAGAGGTGAATTATGGGTAAGAAATTAAGAAATGTCATGCTACATACGATGGCAATGGTCATGGCGGTCACACTTGTTTTTGCGAATACTTTATGTGTGTTTGCGGAGGATACAGGTTCGGACGAAACGACTGAAGTTGTCAGCGATGCAGAGATGACACCGAATTCAGAAAAGCTTGTTTCCCAAAAGGCGCCTGAGACAGTGCCTGCAAATCTTACACTTAATAAAACAGATGTGCTTGGAAGCCTTTTAGGGGCAGAGCATTTGTTTTATGACGGAGATTTTTCAGGAAAGTTTGTTGTAAACACAGAACCATATCTGGAGATTCGTTCAGAAGCGAATGCTGACAGTGAAGTTGCAGGTAAGATTTATCCGGCTTCCTTTGGTGTTGTTGAAGAATGGGGACCAGAATGGACAAAGGTTTCTTCGGGCAATGTCGAAGGATATATATCCACAAAGGATATCCATATTGGATATGATGCTGAGAAGGTAGCTAAAGAAGTGGGTGACCACAAAGCTACTGTGACAGTTGAATCTTTGAATATTCGTCAGGAAGCAGATGCCAACAGTGATGTTGTGGCAACTGCCATTGAAAGTGAAGCATTTCCAGTGGTTGAATCGGGAGAAGAATGGACCCGGATTAATTTTGGAGATGGTGAAGGCTTTGTAGCCAAAGAGTTTATTGATGAAACGATTGAATTGGACGAAGCTCTTACGATTGCAGAGGAAGAAGCCGGTGAAGTTGTAGCTTCTGTTAAGGAAGAGCAGAAAGCTGCGGCAGCTGAACAGGCTCCTGCAACAGAACAGGCTTCCGCAACGGAACAGGCTTCTGAGGAATCTGCTGGTGCCTCTAGTGAAGAAGCAAATCCAGAAACATCCAATTCAACACCAGTTTATGCATCCTCTGATGATGCTTACTTACTGGCTTGTATGGTCTATGTAGAATCCGGTGCGGAGTCTTATGAAGGCCAGCTGGCAGTTGCAAATGTTATTATGAATCGTGTGCGTAATGAGCGTTTCGATGATACAATTGCAGAAGTTATTTATGCTCCGGGACAGTTCCCAGGTGCACATAATGGCGTGCTTGACGGAGTGTTGGCAAGCGGACCAAGCGAGTCTTGTATGCGTGCAGCACAGGAAGCTTTAGCAGGTGTTAATAACATTGGAGATTATTACTATTTTAATGGTTATGTAGACACATCAAGTGTTGGTTCCTATACCGTGATTGGTGGTCATACATTTTATAATTATTAGGATATTAAAAACAAACAAGCGAAGTATGGATTCAGAAAAGGGCTTTGTGTACAATAGGTTTTGTACACAAGGCCCAGTTCTGAAAGGTAAAAATAATTCTCACTAATTGAGTAGAAAACTACGAATCTCCGTGCAGATGAAGTAAAATGAAAGAAAAACTTTGTCGCACAGGAGGTTCTAATGGGAAGAGAACGGAATCGAATTATCAGTAAACGAGAAATGAATCCAGTTGCTGAATGCAACAAGATTCAAAACAAATTTTATCCGAAGTTATTTTCGAAATTCGAAACGGTAGCAGATCCACGCCATAGTAGCTACATTGACTACAGTTGTAAGGAGATGTTGGGTACGCTCTATTACAAAGGTATTGCAGGTCTTTCCAGTATGCAAGAAATGACAAGAGCATTTACCGATGAAAAAGTCACCAAGAATCTATATCATTTTATTGGAAGTGGAGAAAAACAGTATCTTCCACATGGTGTGACCTTAAACGAATTTCTAGAGCGTGTAGATCCAGCAGAGATGGAAGAAATTCAAAAAGATATCGCTTATAAGATGATAAGAAGAAAAACTTTCGATGATGCTAAAGTGTTGAAAAGATGGCTGGTGCTTATTGATGGAACAGAACTTAATGAAGGATATACAAAAAAGAATGATTATTATTTAAGCAGAACTTATAACCGTGGTGAAGAGAATGAATTTGTGAAATATCATAGAAGTGTACTTGAAGCAAAGCTGTATCTTGGGAATAATCTCGTCTGCAGTATAGCAACAGAACCAATAGAGAATTCTGGCGAATACAACAAAAAGAAAATGACGGAAGAAGCAATCAAGCAGGATTGTGAAAGTAAAGCATTTATTCGTCTTTCTGCCAAGTTGAAGAAGAGCTTTAAAAGGCTGCCTATCTGTATTGTTGCAGATGGCCTATATGTGAGTACAAAAGTAATTAGAACTTGTAAATCAAACGGATGGGATTATCTGATTCGATATAAAGAAGGCAGTGCCCCGCTTATAGAGAAAGAATACCAGGCAACACCAGAGAAAAATACAGTAGGGAATGCAGAGTATATAAATGGTGTTATTTTTGTGAAAGAAGATGTAAACGTATTGAAGTATACAGAACGAAAGATTAAAAATGGAAAGGAAAAGATCACAAGCTTTGCATGGATTACAAGCATAGAAATCAGTGACAAAAATGCAAAAAAACTCATAAATGCAGGCAGGTCACGCTGGAAAATCGAGAACCAAGGATTTAACCGTCAGAAACATTGGCAGGGAAATATAGAGCATGCATGCAGTTTCAATGAAAGAGCCCAGAAGAACCATTATCTCATGGAGCAGATTTCGGATTTTATCAAGCAGCTGTATGAATACTTCTTTTTAAAGAAAAATGAGATTAAAAAGCTGCAAAAAAATATATCTTCTGACTTGTTAGCCAGCTTTGGACGGCAACTAACAAGAGAAGATATAAAAGAAAGTGATATGCAAAGCATATCGAACTACTGAGTTAAGTATAGCAAAGGATGTGGTCGATGGGAAGATAAAAAATAAAAAAATCCACAAATTTTTGATTTAAGAGGAACTAGGCCTATGAGGTGTGGATAAGAGTCTTAAAAAATGTTCGAAAATGATGAAAATGTGGATAATAAGATTTTTATCAAAAACATCGAAATTGGATCAGAGGAAAAAAGTTTACCTTTCGAATCTGCACAAGGCCCTTTTTGCTTGCTGTTTTTCAAGTTTCGTATTATAATAGGCAGTGGATTACGAGAGAGGAAGATGAACATGAAGTTTGGCACGATTGCCAGCGGAAGCAGTGGAAATTGTCTATATGCAGGAAATAAGGACACACATATTCTTATTGATGCAGGCATCAGCTGTAAACGCATTTGCGAAGGCCTTAAAGATTTTGAAGTTGAGGGGAAGGATATTCAGGGAATATTACTGACTCATGAACATACAGACCACATTGCTGGGATTGGTGTCTTATCAAGAAAGTTTCATATACCGATTTATGCTACAGAAGGAACCCTGCGTCAGATTAGCGAGATGGGGAATCTTGGCAAGATTGACAGAGAGTTGTTTCAGCCTATAGAAGCGGGGCGGGAATTTAAGCTGGGGAGTCTTTCGGTAGAATCCTTTTCTATTTCCCATGATGCGGCAGAACCTGTGAGTTATGTTCTTCGGGAAGATGGACGTAAGCTGGGAATGGTTACAGATTTAGGATATTATGATGAGTCTATTGTAGAACGGTTAAAGGATTCGAATTTTTTATACGTTGAAGCGAATCATGATATACATATGCTTCAGGCGGGACCTTATCCTTATTATCTGAAGCGACGTATTCTCGGCGATAAAGGTCATCTTTGTAATGAGATGGCGGCTCAGTTGATAACAGAGCTGGCTTGTCAGCAGTTAGAACGGGTGACGCTGGGACATTTGAGTAAAGAGAATAATTATCCGGACCTTGCACTGGCAACTGTTCGGAATGAAGTGGAAGATTCCATTGGGGTACAGGTTGCTCCGAGAGAGTGTTCCGGTCCGCTTTTGGACGTGTAATAGAGGAATAATGATTATTATATAATAACGAGGAGAAGTTAAGATGAAAAAAACAATTATTACAGTCATTGGAAAAGACACCGTAGGTATTATTGCAAAAGTCTGCACATATCTGGCAGGGAATAATGTTAATATACTTGATATTTCACAGACGATTATCCAGGATTATTTTAATATGATGATGATTGCTGATATCAATGCTTCTGCAAAGGATTTTGATGTCCTTTCTACAGAATTAAGAGCTATTGGTGAAGAAATCGGTGTAAAAATTAAGATGCAGCACGAAGACATTTTTAATACCATGCATAGAATTTAAGGGGTGTTGTCATGATTAATTTATATGAGGTTCAGGAAACCAATAAGATGATTGAAGAATCAAATCTGGATGTTCGTACCATTACGATGGGTATCAGCCTTTTGGACTGCTGCGATACGGACGTCGATAAGGTTTGTGAGAATATTTATAATAAAATTACAACAAAAG
Organism: Clostridia bacterium; assembly: GCA_009929615.1. Taxonomy (GTDB): domain Bacteria; phylum Bacillota; class Clostridia; order Lachnospirales; family Lachnospiraceae; genus Frisingicoccus. Next base: position 16,268 of record SAAB01000024.1, read on the forward strand.
CCAAAGACCTTGTATCTACAGGCTGTGATATCGAGAATCAGTTTGGTATTCCGATTGTTAATAAACGTATTTCTGTAACGCCTATCAGTCTTGTAGGCGCTTCCTGTTGTAAAACTGTAGATGATTATGTGAAGATTGCCAAGGCACTTGACAAAGCAGCTTTGGAGATGGGGGTTAATTTCCTTGGGGGATATTCTGCATTGGTTTCCAAAGGTATGACCAGCAGTGACCGTCTTCTTATTGAATCTATTCCGAAGGCATTGGCATCTACAGAAAGAGTATGCAGCTCTGTTAATGTGGGTTCTACAAAAACAGGGATTGATATGGATGCAGTTAAGATTCTTGGAGAAAAGGTTTTAGAAACGGCGGAACTGACAAAAGAAGCAGATTCTTTAGGCTGTGCAAAACTTGTTATTTTCTGTAATGCACCGGATGACAATCCGTTTATGGCAGGTGCTTTCCACGGTGTTACAGAAGGTGACGTTGTTATCAATGTTGGCGTCAGCGGACCGGGTGTTGTAAAACGTGCCATTGAAAAAGTTCGCGGAGAAGATTTTGGAACGCTGTGTGAAACAATTAAGAAAACAGCATTTAAGGTAACACGCGTAGGCCAGCTGGTTGCACAGGAAGCCTCAAGACGTCTGAATGTACCTTTTGGTATTATTGACTTGTCTTTAGCACCAACACCAGCCGTAGGTGACAGTGTCGCTGAGATATTGGAAGAGATAGGTCTTGAATCTGTTGGAGCACCGGGAACAACGGCGGCGCTGGCATTATTGAATGACCAGGTTAAAAAAGGCGGTGTTATGGCATCTTCTTATGTTGGCGGTCTTTCGGGAGCCTTTATTCCTGTGTCTGAAGACCAGGGAATGATTGATGCTGTAGTGGCAGGAGCGTTAACTCTTGAGAAGCTTGAAGCCATGACCTGTGTTTGCTCTGTAGGTCTGGATATGATTGCTATTCCGGGAGATACTAAGGCTACAACCATTTCAGGAATTATTGCAGATGAGATGGCAATTGGTATGATTAATCAGAAGACTACGGCAGTACGTATTATTCCTGTCATTGGAAAAGCGGTTGGCGATACTGTAGAATTTGGCGGACTTTTAGGATACGCACCAATTATGCCGGTCAATCCTTTTGGATGTGATGCTTTTGTTAATCGTGGCGGACGTATTCCGGCACCTATTCACAGTTTTAAGAATTAAATAAAATTAAATATACGGGGGAATTGATATGTTAAACGTATTAGAGAATCTGGAACCAAAGAGAGTGTTCCACTATTTTGAAGAGCTTTGTGCGATTCCCCACGGATCAGGAAATGAAAAGGCCATCAGTGATTACTGCGTGGCCTTTGCCAAGTCTCATGATTTGTGGGTGCGCCAGGACGAGGCAAATAATGTCATTATTCGTAAACCGGCATCATTAGGTTATGAGAAAGCTCCGGTTCTTATGATTCAGGGCCATATGGATATGGTGTGTGAGAAGAATAGTGATGTGGATTTTGACTTTGAAAATGAAGGCCTTAAATTAAAAGTTGATGGTGATATTGTATCCGCATCCGGGACAACCCTTGGCGGCGATGATGGTATTGCTGTAGCATTTGCTTTGGCGATATTGGAAGATAAAACATTGGAGCATCCGGAACTGGAAGTTGTTCTTACGACGGATGAAGAAGTTGGAATGAAAGGCGCACATGTATTAGACGTGAGCGATTTAAAGGCCAGCTATCTTTTGAACCTGGATAATGAAAGCGAAGGACAGATTTTGACTTCCTGTGCCGGTGGTATGAAGAGCAGAGCCTCTTTTCCGGTCCGGTTTGCAGATTGGGAAGGCTTTGGTGGAAAAATATCCATAAGCGGTTTAAAAGGTGGCCATTCCGGTGCTGAGATACATTGTGGAAGAGCGAATGCCAACAGACTTCTTGGTCGTCTGCTTTTTGAATTGAGCAAAGAACTCAATGTAGGTGTACGTTCTTTGAATGGCGGTATGAAAGACAATGCTATCCCGAGAGAAGCCGAAGCTGAAATTGTTATCCGTCCGGAAGATAAAGAAAGCTTTATAGAGATTTGTCATGATTTTATAGATGCTATTCGTGATGAGTTCGCTGTTGCTGATCCGGATATCCGCATTGAGTATCAGATAGATATAGAAAAAGAAAAGACATTTACAATCTTTAACCCAACAGATATGGAACGTATATTATTTATGTATGTACAATCTATCAATGGCATTCAGACCATGAGTATGGAATTGCCTGGATTGGTAGAAAGTTCTTTGAATTTAGGCATTGTACGGACAGAAGAAGATAAAGTTATCTTTTCTTGGGCGGTACGAAGCAGCAAAAAGAGTCTTAAATACTATATCAGTGACCAGCTTGCTTATATGGTTGAATTTCTTGGAGGCACATATTGGTATGAGGGTGAATACCCTCAATGGGCTTATCGGAGCGAATCTCCAATCCGAAATCTTGTGGCGGATACTTATAAAGAACTTTTTGGAAAAGAGGCAAAGATTGAAGCCATTCATGCAGGCTTGGAATGTGGTTTGATTTCTGAAAAGATGCCAGAATTGGATATTGTGGCTATCGGACCGGATATTATGGATATTCATACACCGGATGAACACTTAAGCGTGGCGTCCGTGGAACGGAGTTATCGACTCATTTGTGAGGTATTAAAACGAATTAAAAGATAAAAAACACTAAAAAATTGTATTTTTCAAAAAAATGGGTAAAAAATGCTGAAATAATGTATTTTTTGCCCATTTTTATTTGACTGATAAATTCACTTGGTGGTATAATTTTGATATTGAATGAAATAACTGACAAGGAAGAATGGCTTATGGATAAAAGGCGTAAACTCAGACTGGGTGATTTACTTATACAGGCAGGCGTACTGAATGAGAAACAGCTTGTCCGGGCTCTTGAGGAACAGAAAGACACGGGGAAAAAGCTGGGTGAAGTGCTTGTGTCGACAGGAGTTTTATCTGAAAAGGATATAACTCAGGCCTTGAAAAAACAGCTACAGATTGAATCGGTTTCTCTTGAAGGGATTCATATTCCGGAAGATATCATACCGATGGTTGATGCGGCAGTGCTCAGGAAATATTGCGTACTGCCTTATGCCTATGCCCCGAATAATGCCAATGTCTTACTTTTGGCCATGTCAGACCCTATGGATCTGGCGGCCCAGGACGATATTTCTATTATTACGAATATGCAGGTGGAGCCTGTTATTGCCTCATCCCGTGAAATCATGGCTACACTGGATAAGTATTACGGGCACCAGGAGGCTATGGAAGCGGCAGAACAGTATGCACGTGAAAAAGATTTCAAGCCGCTTAGCCAGGTTGAGGAACAGAATGATGATGTGGATCAGTCGCCGATTGTTCTGCTTGTTAAGTCGATTATTGAGCAGGCCGTGCGGCAGAGAGCATCAGATATACATATTGAGCCGACAGAACGAAAACTGCGGGTGCGTTACCGGATAGATGGTGCTTTAGTAGAAAAGATGTCTTATGATATTCGTCTTTTGCCGGCGGTTTCAGCCCGTATTAAGATTATCGGCGGTATGGACATTTCGGAAAAAAGAAAACCACAGGATGGACGACTTACGATGAACGTTAACCATCATGAATATGACATTCGAGCATCTCTGCTTCCTACCGTTTATGGGGAGAAGATAGTGCTTCGTCTGACGATGGCAACAGATTTGACAAAGAATAAAAGTGAACTTGGATTGAATGAGGAAGAGACAAAACAGTTTGACCTTATTTTCTCCAATCCTCACGGCATGGTCCTTGTAACGGGACCTACGGGAAGTGGTAAGTCAACAACCCTTTATACGGCACTTAGTGAACTGAATAAAGAAGATGTGAATATTATCACCGTTGAAGATCCGGTTGAAGCGAATATCAGCGGAATTAATCAGGTTCAGGTGAATCCAAAGTCAGAGATGACCTTTGGTAATGTCCTTCGTTCTATTTTGCGACAGGACCCGGACATTATTATGATTGGTGAGATTCGAGATGCCGAAACAGCGAATATTGCAGTACAGGCATCGATTACAGGACATTTGGTTGTAAGTACCCTGCATACGAACAGTGCTGCGGCAACGGTCACTCGTTTGGAAGATATGGGGCTGGAACCTTATCTGTTGGGAGATTCCCTTTCTGGAATTATCGCCCAGCGTCTTGTTCGAAGACTCTGTCCGCATTGTAAAGTGCCCCATCTGGCAACAGCAGAAGAGATGGAGATGCTCGGCGAAGCTGGTGGAGAACCTATAACCATTTATGAACCGGGTGGCTGCGAAGTATGCAGTAATACAGGCTACTATGGCCGAATTGGTATTTTTGAGATTTTGGCTATGAATCAGGAATTGAAGCGTATCATATCCAGCAGGGGCGGCACCGAAGCAATTCGTGAAGCAGCATCCCGAAGCGGTATGAAGACGTTGAAGATGAGTTGTATTGATTATGTAAAACAGGGAATTACATCTACTAAAGAACTGATGCAAATTGCCATAGATGAGTAAAAGCCCTTTGCGGCAGAAATATGAGGCCTGATGACTTATGAAATATGATTTAAAAGATTTGCTGATGCTGGCTTCTGAAAAAGGTGCATCGGATGTTCATTTTACGGTAGGCTCTCCGCCGATGGTTCGTGTGGATGGAGAACTGATACCACTTATAGAAGACAAGCTATTCGAAGAAGATATGGAAGAACTGGCAAATCCGGTACTGGATGCCAGGCGAAAGGGCATATTGGAAGATGAAGGGGAAGTGGATTTTGCCTATTCTTTGAAATCTGTAGGCCGTTTCCGTACCAATGTTTTTCATCAGAGGGGTTCTCTGGCAATGTCTATTCGACTTTTACCTTTTCATATACCAAAGGCAGAAAGTCTAGGTGTTCCAAAACCTGTCATTGACATGATTCAGCGAAAAAGAGGTTTAGTGCTTGTAACCGGTCCAACCGGTTCCGGTAAATCAACAACACTGGCCTCCATGATTGATATATTGAATGAGACCTTGGCGTCCCATATTATTACACTGGAAGATCCTATTGAATATTTGCATAAGCATAAGAAAGCACTGGTTAACCAGCGAGAGATAGGACTTGATTCCAAGAGCTATGCAAATGCTTTAAGAGCTGCACTTCGACAGGATCCGGATGTTATTCTTGTCGGAGAGATGCGAGACCTGGATACGATCAGTACTGCAATTACGGCAGCTGAGACAGGCCATTTGGTATTTTCAACACTCCATACGATTGGAGCGGCGAATACCATCGACCGTGTGATTGATGTATTTCCACCCCATCAGCAGCAACAGATTCGAATTCAGCTTTCTACCGTTTTGGAATGCGTTATTTCTCAGCAGCTGCTTCCTAAGAAAGGAAGCGGAAGAGTGGCAGCCTTTGAAGTTATGTTTGGCAATGCCGCTATTCGGAATTTAATCAGAGAAGGAAAGACCTTCCAGATTCCATATGTTATGCAGACCAGCCGAAAGTCAGGAATGATATTAATGGACGATGCTTTGATTGATCTCTACGAAAGAGATTTGATAGATGGAGCAACAGCTGTTCGATTTGCTCAGTCACCAATGGCATTGTCAAAGAAGATAATACTTTAATTAGGAGGTCAGTCCTGTGGCAAATTATGATTATATTGCCGTGGACATACTTGGTAAAGAAAAGAAAGGCTCTATCGAAGGAGACAGCCCGGAAAAGATTGCGGCCAAGTTGAAAGCGGAAGGCCTGATTCCTGTATCGATTAAGGAACAGAGCTTATTAAGCAATAAAAATTGCAAGAGTAAATGCGACATTTAAAAACGATTCAGCATTATAAACAAAAGAGAGCATAAAATAAAGGCCTTATCGACCAGATAAAGCCTTTTTTTATTGTGAAACATAACTAAAAGGGCATAACAAGAAAACAAGCTAAGCTTGCCAATATAAGACATATAAAAAAAAGATAAAAAAAAGAATTACAAAGAGAACAATTCTGCTGGTGAAAGATAACCAAGCTTTTTACGAGGGTAATTATTCATCCAATCTTGAACCTTTAAAAGCTGCTTTCGCGAAACTGTACCGAAATCAGTGCCTTTAGGAAAGAAACGGCGAATCATTCGATTATGATTTTCATTTGTTCCACGTTCCCAACTACTATAGGAATGGCAAAAATATACTTGTGTTCTAGGGACCTTAGAAAACAAGGACTTCTCCATAGACCGCCAATCACGAAATTCAACCCCATTATCAGCAGTTATAGTTTTAAAAGTCTGCTTAAAGCAACCACACCCCAGAGAACGTTCAAGCTTATCAAGAACAGATATAACAGACTTCTGTGATTTGTCCGGTATTTTAAAAATCAATTCAAATCTGCTTTTACGTTCTGTGAGAGTTAAAAGAGCCGGGAGAACACCTTGTTTAGAACAAACGCAATCAATTTCCCAATGGCCAAATTCAGAACGGTTATTCACTGATTCTGGACGTTCTTCAATTCTCTTTGTTTCAATATCCAATGAAACAGTATGAACCGCATTATAATTCCGTTTCTTACCAATTTTCTTGAAAACCAGATGCTTATTAGTAAGGTTTAAAAACAAACCAGAATCAATATAATGATATAACGTAGATGTACATATCATTGTCTTAAAATCAGATAATGAACGTTTAGCAAGGGCAAGAGCCGCATCCGGTGAATAATGTTCATTTACTATTTTATTTTCCAGAAACTCCACTAACCTATAATCATTACCAATTTTCAAATCAACACCCTTATGCACCCGGACTTTCAAATAACGATTATAAGAAACATCTGCCGCATAGACCAGCTTTTCACGTAATTCAGTATCCGTATGAACAAATAAACCTCTTTTAATTTCCCGATAAATAGTAGAACGATGCTTACCCAACAGAGAAGCTATAGCAGATACAGACATTTTAGCACGTAATCCCATTTCAATCTGATACCTCTGATATTCTGTCAAATACTTACCCATTAATCATACCCCCAAAAGAATAATATAATTAACAATAACAAATAAAAATAGTAGTTATAAAGGACAAGCATAGTTTTACAAATCCTTTACAACTACTATTTTATTTGTTTAAAAAGTTATTCAATAAAAAGGAATTTCTTCATCATCAACAGGTTCAAAAGAATCAACATTAAAAATTTTACAAACATAACCAAGCACAGAATCATGTATAGAACAATCAAAATCCAACTTAATAAAAGCACCATACAAATTTTCATAAATTTTCTTCTTTTTTCGATAATGTAATTTATCAACCGCAAAAGAATAATCTAAAGCTGTATTATTTTCCTATGATACGGTATCTTATTTCAATGGAGACAGAGTGACATATTATAGTAATAGCACAGGACGGCGAGAGTATTGGGGTTATAGTTTCAGTTCTCAGGTACGTGCTCTTTTGGGAATGGATCGATTTGGCGTTCGAACCGATGGACTTGAGGGCTTGAGAGACCTTACAAGTGACACAGTGCGGGCAGGTATTCCATCTTTGTGGCAGGCCATCGCATCGTATGACAAAGACTATGCCTATCTGCCAAAGAGCGGAAGTACGGCGATTGTTTCAGAAGTTCAGGGCTATTCGGATATGATTCTTAATACCTATTTTGGCGGCGGTGCAAAAGGCTATCGAAATCGAATCTATAGTGGCAGTATGACAAGTACAACGGCATCCAAGGTCAATGATGGCCAGATGACAAATTTCCCATATAAGATTGCAGATAATATTGGAACAGCAGAAACCGGTGGACAGTATTATCAGCTGGATATGAACATGGACGGTAATGGTGATGGTGCATCGGATATGGTGGTCTGGTATACATTATCCGGCGGATATTATGATGCAGTGGCACAGGATGTAAGAAACAATTATTACACCTATAGTGTTGGTAATATAACCTACACAGGTCTTGGACATTCTTCGTCTAGTTCTTGGAATAATTCAGGGAATGCAGCATCGGATTACGAAGCACAGTTATTTGTCAACACGATTATTCAGGCTTATCGGGCAAGTGTTCAAAAGCCGACAGTCTCCATGATATCTGACCCGAACAATTGGGCCAGTGAAGAAGATTACATTTATCTGACCTATGACGAAGGTGAACTTCTGGATGCAGATGCAGATATGACCGTATTTAATTATACCCTTTCAGATTCGAATATTATTCAAGGTGATAAGCATATTGAACTGACCTATTACTATTCAGCTGATGATGGTGAGGATAAAGTCTTTGGTGATGAAACGGTAAAAGTCAAAGCCTTTACAACGACAACACGCAAGAAAGTTGACGGTGGCTGGGAAGATGCCGGAGGCACGGATAATCTGGAGAGCGGCAGAGTTTATCAGGCGGATATGCCTGCAGAGATTCTGGAACGGGTTTCTTCAAATCTGAATGAACCGATTAAGATTTATATAGAAGCACGTACTGTTCTGAACCAGACGGTCAATAATCAGCAGAGGACAGACTATTCAGCCTATGCCTTTGACCAGATTTCTATTGTACCAAGAAGTCTTTTTAATCTGGATTAAAATAAAGTTCTTACATAAAACCTCTTTGCATATATTTATAGCAGTATATGTAAGGAGGTTTTTTATGGACCAGTTTAATCTGTATAAAGATATTCAGGCCAGGACCGGTGGCGAAATATACCTCGGAGTCGTTGGTCCGGTCCGAACGGGCAAGTCCACTTTTATTAAACGGTTTATGGATATGATGGTCATTCCCCAAATTGCAGACGTACATAGCCGGGAACAGGCCAAGGATGAACTGCCCCAGAGCAGTGGCGGTACGGTCATCATGACATCTGAACCAAAATTCATTCCTAAAACAGCTGTGGAAATTATGGTGGATGACCAGGTCAAGGTGAAAATCCGATGCATTGACTGTGTGGGTTTTATGGTAGAAGGAGCATCGGGGCATCAGGAAAATGGAGAAGAACGGATGGTCATGACACCCTGGTTTAATGACCCGGTACCTTTTACAAAGGCAGCAGCTATAGGTACCCAGAAGGTTATTAAGGAACATGCCACCGTTGGACTGGTCGTTACTACAGATGGAAGTTTTGGAGATATTCCAAGAAGCCACTATGTTCCGGCGGAAGAACAGGCTGTAGAGGAATTAAAAAAAATAGGCAAGCCCTTTGTTTTGCTTATTAATACGGTGAAGCCCTATTCGGATGAGGCGAAAGCTTTAAAGGAAGCATTGGAAAACAAGTATCAGGTCCAGTGCATGGTTTTAAATTGCGACCAGCTCCGTAAACAGGATGTAGAAGACATAATGAAGGGACTTTTGCATGAATTTCCTGTGGCGGCTTTGGAATTTTATCTGCCCCGGTGGCTGGATGTCCTTCCAAAGAGCTACGAACTCAAAAGTCAGATTATTGACACTCTTAAAGGCTTTATAGGAAAATGCCGGACGATGCGGGACTTTCGTCAAAATCAAAATATTCTTAATCAATCCTGGCTAAAAAAATACTATATAGAATTAATGAACATGTCGGATGGACACATTAAGATTCATATGGAACTGGACATGAAATATTATTATGAAATGCTTTCGGAACTTATAGGAAGTGACGTGGCAGGGGAATATGAGTTTTATCAGATGATTAAAGTGCTGGCAGACCAGAGGGATGAGTTTGGTAAAGTGGCTCAGGCCGTGACGGCAGTTAAAGGACAGGGCTATGGGATGGTTATGCCGGCCCAGGAAGAGGTTGCCTTTGATGAGCCGGAGCTCATTCGTCATGGCAGCAAATACGGGGTGAATATTAAAGCCCATGCCCCGTCGATTCATATGATACAGGCAAATATTGAAACAGAAATTGCTCCAATCGTGGGGACTCAGGAGCAGGCAGAAGACCTGATTCGTTATATCCGGGCCAATGGACGGGAAAGCAGAGAGGAAATGTGGAATACATTGATTTTTGGAAAATCCGTAGGACAGCTGGTTGAGGAAGGTATTCAGACGAAGGTTGCCCGTATGACGGAAACAAGTCAGAATAAACTGCAGGAAACTCTGCAAAAAATCATTAATGACAGCAATGGCGGCGTAATCTTTGTTATTATATGATATTTTCAAAGAGGATTATTTGTAAAAATACAGATAGTCCTCTTTTTCTCTAGGTTGCTTTTCAACTCTAATGATGTTAATATAAACTATGTATGCTTAAATAAAGGTGGAATAATAATGAAAGTAACCATATATACCGATGGTGCAGCCAGAGGAAATCCCGAAGGCCCGGGAGGATTTGGGACCATATTAGAGTACAGAGACCCAAAAGGAGAGCTTCATGTAAAGGAGATTTCCCAGGGCTATATAAAGACGACCAACAATAGGATGGAGATGATGGCGGCTATTGCCGGATTTGAGGCATTGAACCGTCCATGTCAGGTGGATGTGTTTTCGGATTCAAAGTATTTGATAGATGCTTTTAACCAGCACTGGATTGACAGTTGGATTAAGAAGAATTGGAAACGCTCTAAAAACGAGCCAGTAAAGAACATTGATTTATGGAAGAGGCTTTTGAAGGCAGCTGAACCCCACCAGGTCACTTGGAACTGGGTTAAAGGCCATGATGGACATCCGCAGAACGAACGGTGCGACGAATTGGCAACGACAGCAGCAGATGGAGAGGATTTAATAGAAGATGAAATCGTTTAAAGAACAATTACCTGAAAAATTCGTAAAACGGATGGAGGAGCTGCTGGACGGCGAATATCCGGATTTTTATGAGAGCTATGATGAGAAAACCTATGCAGGTCTTCGGATGAACACTTTAAAGATTACACCGGAAGCCTATTTGAAATTGACGGAGCAGACACTGGAAGGTGTATCCTGGTGTCCGACCGGATTTTACTATAACGGTGGTAAGGAATATTCAAAAAACAGTTTGTATCATGCCGGCCTTTATTATATTCAGGAACCAAGTGCCATGTTTCCGGCTCAGGCACTGCCTGTGGAAGCTGGAGACTATATATTGGATATGTGTGCGGCACCAGGCGGTAAAAGTACAGCCCTTGCGGCAAAGCTTGGCGGGACAGGACTTCTTGTGTCCAACGATATCAGTCCATCCCGGGCAAAAGCGCTGCTTAAGAATATTGAAGCGAGTGGTGTGAAAAACAGCATTGTTCTTACGGAGGATCCAAAGAATCTGGTATCTTTTTTTGAAGGGTACTTTGATAAGATACTGATAGATGCACCTTGTTCCGGAGAAGGTATGTTCCGCAAAGAGCCTTCGATGATAAAAGCATGGGCCAAAAACGGACCCGAGTTTTTCTTAAAGCTTCAACGGGAAATTGTTGACAGCGGTGTGTCTATGTTAAAGCCCGGTGGACAGATGGTATATTCTACCTGCACATTTTCACCGGAGGAGAATGAAGGAACACTGAAATATATTTTGGAGAATTATCCGGATATGCACGTCATTCCAATGGAAACAGATAATGAATTTCTAAGACCGGCCAGACCGGAATGGGTGGATGGACCGGAAGAAATTTCAAATGCACGGCGTCTTTGGCCACATCATTTAAAGGGTGAGGGGCATTTTACGGCACTTCTTCGTAAGGATGGTGACGGAACAGCCTATCGTGTGAACACTCACCGGGGAATGGATAGGTTGCCGGAAGAATTCGAAAAGTTTTTGAAAGACGGCGGTGTGGAAATATCTTTTGACCCGAAACGACTGATGCTTCAAGGGGACCACTTGAGCTATCTGCCGGAGGTTATGCCGGAACTGGGAAGACTCCGCAGAATGCGCACAGGATGGTATCTGGGGGATATTAAGAAAAAAAGATTTGAGCCTTCAGGTTTTTTTGCCCGGGCAATGAAACCGGAAGAATGCAGTCATTGGATGGATTTGAAATTGTCAGATGCCCGTGTTGTGAAATATTTAAAATGTGAAACCTTAGAGGTGCCGGAAGAATTAGAGAGCGGCTGGTATATCGTGGGGGTAGAAGGTTATGCCCTTGGCTGGGGAAAAGTATCCGGAGGAACTTTAAAAAATAAATATCCGTCAGGATGGCGGTGGATGTAATAGGAGAAGTGTAAATTGCGATTAGATAAATATCTGACAGAGATGGGGCTTGGCAGCCGAAGTGAAATAAAGCAGGGAATTCGTAAAGGATTTGCTGTGGTCAATGGAAGTGTTGCAAAAAGGCCTGATGAAAAGGTTAGTCAGGAAGATAAGGTCACCTGGAAAGAACAGCCTGTGGAATTTGTGGAATATGAGTATATTATGCTTAATAAGCCGGTGGGTGTTATTTCAGCAACGGAGGATAAGCGGACAGAGACGGTACTTGATCTGATCGTGGATAAGAAACGTATGGATTTATTTCCTGTGGGACGTCTTGATAAGGATACAGAAGGACTTCTTCTTTTAACAAATGATGGCCAGCTGGCCCATCGCCTTCTTTCACCAAAGCGTCATGTGGCAAAGGTTTATTATGCCAGAGTGCAGGGTATTATGAGTGATGAAGATATTCGGCTCTTTAAAGAAGGTCTCGAAGTGGATGAAGAATTTATGGCTCTGCCGGCGGAATTAGAGATTCTGGCGATTCATCCCGACGGAACCTCGGAGATTCGTTTGAAAATATATGAAGGTAAATTTCATCAGGTAAAACGGATGGTTCAGGCTGTCGGAAAGGAAGTTACTTATTTGAAACGTCTGTCTATGGGAAGTATGGTGCTGGACGAAGGCTTGGAGCCCGGAGAATATAGACGATTAACGGATGTTGAAGTGGAGGCTTTATATGTTAAGTAATTTTGATGCCGTTTTGTTTGATTTGGATGGTACCCTGGTGGAGTCCATGTCCATGTGGGGCGATATTGATGTGGAGTATTTAAAAAAATTCCATCTGCCGGTACCTAAAGGACTTCAACAGTCGATTGAGGGCCTGAGTATGTATCAGACAGCTGTTTATTTTAAGGAAAATTTTGCTATTCAGGATAGTCTGGACCGGATTATGGCAGACTGGAATCAGATGGCTTATGCGAAGTATACACGGGAAATTCCTTTGAAAAAGGGTGCACGCTCCTTTTTAAATCATTTAAGAGGACGAAATATCCGCTGTGGCATTGCTACAAGTAATTCACGGGTGTTGACGGAAGCCGTTTTAAAAAGTCATCAAATCGAAGATTATTTTGCGGCGATGGTGACCGGTGATGAAATTATAAAAGGAAAACCGGACCCGGAGGTTTATCTGGAGGCGGCTAAGAAACTTGGAGCAGACCCGGAAAGATGTCTTGTTTTTGAGGATATTCCTTATGGAATTATGGCTGGAAAACGGGCAGGAATGACGGTGTGTGCGGTGGAAGATGACTATTCAATGAAAGATATGGATGAGAAAATCCGTCTTGCGGATTTTTATATAAAAACCTATGAGGAACTATTATGATAAAAGATTTTTTGCCAATTTGCCGTCAGGATATGGAAGAACGGGGCTGGGACAGTGTTGACTTTGTCTATGTTATAGGGGATGCCTATGTGGACCATCCATCCTTCGGCCATGCCATTATAAGCCGTGTTCTGGAAGCAAATAATTACCGGGTGGGTATTATTTCCCAACCGGACTGGAAAGATAAAAAAAGTATTGATGTTTTTGGACGGCCAAGGCTTGGGTTTATAATAAGTGCCGGTAATATGGATTCCATGGTGAATCATTATACAGTCTCAAAAAAGCGACGTCATAATGATGCTTTTACACCCGGCGGTGTTTATGGAAAACGTCCGGATTATGCAACGGCGGTTTACGGCAATCTTATACGTCAGAGTTACAAGGACGTGCCGATTATTATTGGTGGAATCGAAGCAAGTCTCAGACGTTTAGCCCACTATGACTATTGGAGTGACCGGGTGAAACGTTCAGTTCTTCTGGATTCGGGAGCGGATTTACTTCTTTATGGAATGGGAGAGCGTTCAATCATAGAAACGGCAGATGCTTTAAACAGCGGTCTGGATATTCACGATATTACTTTTATTCCAGGTTCTGTTTACAGAACTAAATCGTTAGAATCTGTCTATGATGCACTGCTGCTGCCTTCCTTTGAGGAGATTGTTAAAGATAAAAAGAAATATGCAGAAAGTTTCTATACCCAGTATGTCAACACAGATCCTTTCAGTGGTCAGAGAATGGTTGAAAGCTATGGAGAGCATCTTTACGTCGTTCAGAATCCGGCGGCCAAACCATTATCTGTAGCTGAGATGGACCGGGTATACGGCTTGAATTATATGAGGACCTACCATCCTTCTTACGAAGCAGCCGGTGGGGTTCCTGCCATTGAAGAGGTGAAATTCAGCCTTGTAAGTAATCGTGGCTGTTTTGGCGGCTGCAGCTTTTGTGCTTTAACCTTTCACCAGGGACGCATTATTCAGGCGAGAAGTCATGATTCCATTGTTAATGAAGCGAAAGCCTTTATATGGGAGCCGGATTTCAAAGGATATATTCATGATGTTGGCGGACCGACGGCGAACTTCCGTCATCCATCCTGCGAAAAGCAGTTAACGCAGGGGGTATGTAAGCATAAGCAGTGTCTGTTTCCGGAACCTTGTAAAAATCTCAAGGTAGACCATCAGGATTATTTGTCCCTTCTTCGTAAACTCCGGGAACTGCCGGGAGTTAAGAAGGTCTTTATTCGTTCAGGTATTCGTTTTGATTATGTGAATGCAGACCCGGACCCGACTTTTTTGAAGGAACTGTGTGAGCATCATGTGAGCGGACAGCTAAAGGTTGCACCGGAACATGTGGCAGACCCTGTTTTAGAGCGGATGGGTAAACCGTCGAATAAGGTTTATCAGAAATTTATTAAAGATTATAAAGCTATGAATGTCTGCGTAGGAAAGAATCAGTACCTTGTGCCATATCTCATGTCTTCCCACCCGGGTTCGACCATGAAGGAAGCGGTAAAACTGGCAGAATATCTGAGAGATTTAGGATATATGCCGGAACAGGTTCAGGATTTTTACCCAACACCTGCAACCTTATCCACCTGCATGTATTATACAGGTCTTGACCCAAGAACGATGGAACCGGTCTATGTACCTAGAAATCCTCATGAAAAGGCCATGCAGAGAGCTTTAATCCAATATAGAAATCCGAAGAACTATGAATTGGTCCGAGAAGCTTTAGAAAAAGCCCATCGAACAGATTTAATCGGCTTTGATAAGAAATGCTTGATACGTCCAAAAAGGGGCGAAAGTATTAAACCGGCAGAAAAGAAACCGGTCAAAAAGAAAACCATAAGAAATGTACACAAGAGAAAAAAGAAATAAGGTGTTAAAATGGAAAATGCACAGTTAGTCAAAGGAACATACGGATATATTCAATGCTGGAAACAGAAGAAATTAATAGCAATAGGTGTGTGGGCCGTCTTTATTGCAGGGATGATTGGAATTCCTGCACTGGTCTTTCACAGCAGGTATAATGCCTTTACCATAGCTGGAATTGTTATGGTACTTCCTGCAGCCCGGCAGATTGTTCAGTATATAGCCATGTCCGGTTTTTCAACGGGAAACCGGGAAGAATATGAAGCAGTTGAGAGCAGAGTTGAGGGCAAAGAATGGCTGATTCTTTTATCTGACATGGTTCTTTCCAGTGAGACGGGACATATGGTTTTGAATATGATTATTGTCTGTAATGGTAATATTTATGGATATGCACCAAAACAGAAAAAAGACAGAGAAGCGATAGAAGCTTATCTGGCAAATGTCCTTTCTGAGGAAGACAGTCACAAACGACCGGTTGTACATGAAGATTTCCGTGAGTTTGAAGAAATGGCAATAATGCTTGCGGCTAATGAACCAAGCCAGCCCATGGAAGGCCATTGCATCGCAGAAAGATTAAAGGCTCTTTGCTTATAGAAACAGAGGTATTTATGCAAAAGTTTATCGTAACACCAAATGAAGCCGGACAGCGTCTGGACAAGCTTTTAGTAAAATATTTGAATCAGGCACCGAAGAGCTTTATTTATAAAATGCTTCGAAAGAAGAATATCACTTTAAATCATAAAAAATGTGATGGTTCAGAAAAGACAGCAATAGGTGACGAAGTGACCTTTTGGCTGGCGGATGAAACCATTGAAAAGTTTCGGGAAACACAGAAGTTTCAGCGGAGCCAGCCTCATTTTAAAGTTCTTTATGAGGATGATGACCTGCTTGCCGTGAACAAGCCGGCAGGACTGCTTTCTCAAAAGGCAAGGCCGGAGGATATATCGGCGAATGAAGAAGCTATCAGCTATCTTTTAGATGAAGGCGTCATTACTGAAAAATCCTTAGAGGTTTTTAAACCTTCGGTATGCCACCGGCTGGACAGAAACACCAGCGGACTTTTGATTGTAGGAAAAAGTCTGGGTGGTCTGCAGCATATGGCGGGAGTTTTAAAAGAGCGTACAGCTGAAAAATATTACCTCTGTCTTGTAGAAGGCATCATTAAATCCCCTGCGGATATTTGCGGTTATCTGGTGAAGGATGAAAATACGAATCAGGTCAGGATTTCCAAAGAGGAGGTCAGTGGCAGTCATTTTATTGAAACTTTCTATGAACCCCTTGGAAATAATAAAAAGTATACACTGCTCAAGGTTGAACTGATTACAGGAAGAACCCATCAGATTCGTGCCCATCTGGCATCGATTGGACATGGGATTGTAGGCGATGGCAAATACGGAACAGAGGCTGTAAATGATTTGTTTCGGAGAAATTATCGTTTGAAGCATCAACTGCTTCATTCCTGGCAGATGGTTTTTGATGAAAAGACCATAACAGCTCCGCTGTGGCCTGAATTCGAGCGGATACTTAAGGAGGAAAATCTGTGGTCGATTTATATGGACTTACAGAAAAAATAAATATTGATGATATCGCGGTGTGTCATGCCGGTCCCTTTGACGAGGTTGAAACCCTTTTAAAAAAGGATATGGAATTGGGTATTCTGCCGCCGTTTACTGAGGAGGATATTCAAAAACGGGTAAATCCGGAAGAGACGATGGCGGGGGCTGCCAGTTTTATTGTCATTTTAGAACATTACAAACCTGAAGTTTATAAAAAAAGAGAGGGTTTTTATGGGAATATCTCACCGGCGGCCAGTGGTGAGGACTATCATCGGATTGTTCAGGGCAAATTAAATCTTTTGCTTCAGGCACTTAAAGAGGATGATTCCCAAGGACACTATCAGGCTTATGTAGATAATTCCCCTTTTTCTGAAAAACATATAGCTGTTCGGGCAGGAATGGGACGAATGATGCGAAATGGTCTTTTTTATTCAAGAAAATATGGGTCCAGATGTTTCATTGGAGTGATTCTTACGGATAAGAAGCCGGAATATTATGGATTGCCAATGCGGCATGATGGTGATGAAGAATGGTTTTCACGATGCAAAAGCTGCAAAGCATGTCAAAATCTCTGCCCCGGTGAAGCTATTACAGACAAGGGCTTTAACAGTTACCGCTGTGTTTCCTATCTGACTCAGAAAAAAGAAGCTTTAACAAAAGATGAAGAACATAAGCTTGGTTTGCAAATTTATGGCTGCGATGTCTGTCAAAAAGTCTGTCCTTTGAATCCTTCCTATGAAGCAGGATATGAGACAGGCAGGGAAGTGGACCTTACAGAGCTTATGGGAATGAGCAATAAACAGTTTAATCAGATATATCGGCAGACGGCTGCAGGATGGCGTGGGAAAAAAGTCCTTCAGAGAAATGCCGAAGTGGTTCGAAAAAATATATTGGAGAGATAATTATGGCAACATGGAATTCCAGAGGACTGAGAGGTTCAGGACTGGAGGAATTAATTAATATAACCAATGAAAAATACAGAGAAAAGAAACTGGCTTTGATTCAGAAAATTCCGACGCCAATCAAACCGATTCAGATTGATAAGGCGACAAGACACATTACGCTGGCTTATTTTGACCAGCGAAGCACTGTGGATTATATTGGTGCGGTTCAGGGGATTCCCGTGTGTTTTGATGCAAAGGAATGTCAGTCAAAAACCTTTCCCATTCAGAATGTACATGAACATCAGGTGCTTTTTATGCAGGATTTTGAAGACCAGGGAGGCGTCGCTTTTCTGATTCTTTATTTTTCGGCTGAGAATCGTTATTTTTATCTGCCCTTTGCACAGCTAGTTGATTTTTGGAATGCTTCAAAGACAGGGCATCGGAAAAGTTTTCATATGGAGGACTTGGACGAAGCCTATGAAGTACAGTGTCAGGGCTATTATTTGAACTATCTGCAGGCGATTCAAAAGGATTTGGAGCAAAGACCTTGACAAAGCATTTCAGAATGATATAATAGAAAACAATTCTGCTGTGATAACCAATTACCACGTTACCACAGCAAAGCAAACAAAGTATGAAACGGGGATAGAAAAATGAAAGAAAGACTTATTCATACACCGGAAGGTGTAAGGGATATTTATAATGGGGAATGTGCCAGAAAGAATATGTTATTGGACCGGATGAAGAATGTTCTGAAGTCCTATGGCTATAGAGATATACAGACACCGACCTTTGAATTTTTTGATATTTTTAATCAGGACAAAGGTTCACTGCCATCAAATCAGATGTATAAATTTTTTGACAGAGAAGGGAATACACTTGTTTTACGTCCGGATATCACACCTTCGATTGCACGGGCAGTAAGCAAATACTTCCATGAAGAGAATTTTTCCATGCGTTTTTCTTATACAGGAAATATTTTTATTAATAATTCAAGCCTTCAGGGACGTATGAAAGAATCCACTCAGACCGGGGCTGAATTAATAGGCGATGGCAGTATTGATGCGGATGCGGAAATGATTGCACTGGCTATTAATCTTTTATTGGCAGCCGGATTAAAGGAATTTCAGATTGATTTAGGCCATGT
The DNA here is from genome assembly GCA_009929615.1 of Clostridia bacterium. GTDB lineage: Bacteria > Bacillota > Clostridia > Lachnospirales > Lachnospiraceae > Frisingicoccus. Next base: position 35,152 of record SAAB01000024.1, read on the forward strand.
TGGATTTTTTAAAGGATTAATTGAAGAGAGCGGTATGGATGAGGAGACCGAGCAGACATTGAGAGAGCTGATTGAAAATAAGAATTTCTTTGGAGTTGAGGCAATGACAGAGAATCAGGCACTGGTTCAGCTTCCAAAACTTTTCGGTTCTCAGGATATTCTTAAAGAAGCAAAACGTCTGACTTCAAATATGAATGCATTGAGTGCAATTACACGATTGGAGCAGATTTATAAGATGCTTGGGGAGTATGGTCTTCAGAAATACGTAACCTTTGACTTGGGAATGTTGACCGAGTATGATTATTATACAGGGGTCATTTTCAGAGGTTATACCTATGGCACAGGGGATGCCGTGGTAAAAGGGGGAAGATACGACACCCTTCTTCAGAAATTTGGAAAAGAGGCCGAATCTGTTGGCCTGGCAGTGGCAGTGGATGAGTTGCTGATTGCTCTTAACCGTCAGAAGGTAGACATGGAAGACAGTGAATCTGTAACTATGGTTCTCTATTCCGGAGAGATGTTTAAGGAGGCTTTGAAAAAAGCAGAAGAACTTCGTAAAGAAGGTGGTTGTGTTCAGGTGAATCGAATGGATACAGAACGAACTTTAGAAGAGTATCAGGCCTATGCCAGCCGTTTTGGTATCAGCCGTGTGATTTATTTTAATAAAGCCGGAGAAATGAAACTTTTGGAGGTACAGTCATGAGATATCTGACATTTGCCCTGGCCAAGGGAAGACTTGCAAAAACAACACTGACCTATCTGGAGAAGATTGGTATTGAGATGGAAGAGATGAAGGATCCGGATACCCGGAAACTCATTTTTGTTAATGAAGATTTGAAGATTAAGATGTTTTTATCCAAGGCCTCGGATGTGCCGACTTATGTAGAATATGGAGCGGCAGATATCGGTGTCGTTGGTAAAGATACGATTCTTGAAGAGGGACGTAAATTATATGAAGTTATGGATTTAGGCTTTGGAAAATGCAAGATGTGTGTCTGTGGACCGGAAAGTGCCAGAGAACTTTTACAGCATCAGCAGTTGATTCGGGTGGCTTCAAAATATCCGAATATTGCCAAAGATTATTTTAATAATATAAAGCATCAGACGGTAGAAGTTATTAAGCTTCATGGCTCTGTTGAACTGGCACCGATTGTCGGATTGTCAGAAGTTATTGTGGATATTGTCGAAACAGGAACAACCCTTCGTGAAAACGGGCTGGGAGTTCTGGAAGAAATCTGTCCACTCTCGGCAAGAGTCGTAGTTAACCAGGTCAGCATGAAGATGGAGAACGAAAGAATCACAGGAATCCTGAATGAATTGAAGAAAGTGCTGTGAAAAAAATAACTTTATTTTACATATGAAAAAAAATCTGATATATTAAGTTAAAAGAAAACGGAGGCCAGTATGAGAAAATTAAAATTGACAAAGGACGTCACCAGCGGCCTTTTAGATAATTTATTAAAACGAAGCCCTAATAATTATGGAGAATATACAGAAACCGTTGAGGGAATTGTTGAGGCGGTTAAAACAGAAGGGGATAAGGCCCTCTTTAATTTCTCCAAACAGTTCGATGGTGCTGATATTAATGTGGAGAACATCAAAGTAACCCAGGCTGAAATCGATGAAGCCTATACGCAGGTTTCCCCTGAACTTCTGGAGGTTATCCGTAAAGCGATTGTTAATATCCGTGAATATCATGAGAAGCAGAAACAGTACAGCTGGTTTGATTCAAAGCCGAACGGTACGATTCTAGGACAGAAGGTTACAGCACTCAGCCGTGTAGGTGTTTATGTGCCGGGCGGAAAAGCGGCTTATCCTTCATCCGTATTGATGAATATTATTCCTGCAAAGGTAGCTGGGGTTGAACAGATTATTATGGTGACACCACCGGGCAAAGATGGCAAGGTGAATAATCCCGGAACCCTTGTTGCAGCCAACGAAGCAGGTGCAGATGCAATTTATAAAGTGGGCGGTGCACAGGCAGTTGCAGCTCTGGCTTTTGGTACAGAATCCATTCCAAAGGTGGACAAGATTGTCGGACCGGGTAATATTTTCGTAGCTTTGGCAAAAAAGGCAGTTTATGGATATGTAAGTATTGATTCTATTGCCGGACCGAGTGAGATTCTTGTTATTGCAGATGAAACAGCAAACCCTCGTTATGTTGCGGCGGATTTATTATCTCAGGCAGAGCATGATGAACTGGCTTCAGCTATTTTAGTAACAACCAGCGAAAGTCTGGCAGATGCTGTTTCTAAAGAAGTGGATGGGTTTGTTGAGAAACTTTCAAGAAAAGCTATTTTAGAAAAATCCCTGGATAACTATGGCTATATTCTTATTGCAGAAGATATGGAACAGGCAGTGGACATTGCGAATGAAATCGCTTCCGAACATCTGGAGATTGTAACGAAGAATCCTTTTGAAGTTATGACACAGATTAAGAATGCAGGGGCTATTTTCCTTGGTGAGTACAGTTCGGAGCCGTTGGGAGATTATTTTGCAGGACCGAATCACGTGCTGCCTACGAATGGCACAGCGAAGTTTTTCTCACCTCTTGGTGTGGATGACTTTATTAAAAAGTCCAGTATTATTTATTATTCCAGACAGGCATTGGAGCCTGTAAAGGATGATATTATTCGATTTGCAGAATCCGAATCACTGACTGCACATGCAAATTCAATTAAAGTGCGTTTTGAGAAATAAATGACACAGCATTTAGGGGGTAAGACAGATGGATATCCGTAAAGCGGCAGTTTCCAGGGAAACGAGCGAAACGAAAATTGACATACAGATATGCCTTGACGGTACAGGTAAGTGTAATGCGGATACAGGAATTGGTTTTTTTGACCATATGCTGAACAGCTTTGCACGGCATGGCCTTTTTGACCTTTCTGTAAAAGTCCAGGGAGATTTGGAAGTAGACAGCCATCATACGATTGAAGACACAGGAATTGTTCTGGGAGAAGCTATCAAAAAAGCTCTTGGAGATAAAAAGGGAATTAAGCGCTTCGGCTATTTTATTCTGCCAATGGATGAAACCCTTGTTCTGGCTTCTTTAGATTTATCAGGAAGACCATATTTGAATTACCAGATTCCTTTAACTGTAGAAAGAGTTGGAACTATGGATACAGAGATGGTTCGTGAATTTTTCTATGCTTTATCTTATAGCTGTGGAATGAATCTTCATTTAAAACTGCTGGATGGTTTGAATAATCATCACATCATTGAGGCGGCATTTAAAGCTTTTGCCAAGGCTTTAGATGAAGCGGTTTCTTATGATGAGCGGATTAAAGATGTGTTATCTACAAAAGGCGCCTTATAAAGGATGTGATTTTATGCAACTCTATGCAGGTATTCATATTTCTGACGGAAAGTCAGTCAATCCAAACGGCTTACACTACTTACGAAACAACATTATAACGATTGACCCTGTAAAACTGGCTCTTCATTGGCAGGAGATGGGTGCAACCTATCTTCATGTTATTGATTTGGATGCGGCTACGACAGGCTATCCTGTAAATGAGGAAACCATCAAAGATATACTTGATGTTGTACATATTCCGGTTCAATATGGCGGCGGTCTGCGAACCATTAAGGACATAGACAGCTACCTGAATATGGGTGTTTCCAGAGTTATCGTAAGTACTCAGGCCATTCAGAATCCGAATTTTCTGAAAGAAGCCATCCAGATATTTGGTGCAGACCACATTCTTGTGGGTATTGATGCCGATAAAGGGATGGTTGCGACCCATGGACGGGCGAAGATAAGTAATTTTAATTCATTGACACTGGCCCAGCAGGTCGAACAATCCGGCGTTAAAACCGTTGTTTATACAGATGTTGTCTGTGCTACAAAGGTCAAAGGTCCTGATGTGGAAAATACAAGAGAATTAATTGACCGGACACATCTTAATATTATTTATTCTGGCGGCATTGCTTCACTTCAGGATTTACAGAATATGAAGGATATTGGTACAGATGGTGTTATGATTGGTGCGGCATTATATACAAACAAAATTAAATTAAGAGAAGCAGTAACACTATATGAACGAGGTGGTCAGGATGAAATATAAACAGATAATACCGTGTATATGGCTGAAAGATGCCGGGGTGGCTCCAGAAGCAGTCATTGACCTGGATAATAAAGGTGCAGACCGGGTTTTATTAATTGAGGATTCTCTCTCGGGTGGAGAAGAGGCCTTGATTAAATTAATTAAAGCGGTTAGCGATAAATCAGATATGCCGTTGATGGTAAAATATCACTACGGACGGCTTGAGGATGTTAAAAAGATTCTTTATGCGGGTGCAAGCCATGTTGTTATGGATGCAGTTTCGAATAAAGATTTCCGTTTGATGGAAGAGGTTGTCGCCAGATTTGGTTCAGAGAAGATTCTTGCATGGCTGCCTTTAACCCAGCCATTGAATAATGCATTGGTTGATGCGATTAAGCAGTGTGGTGCCGGTGGATGCGTTGCAGAACATCACGATTTGAGTTCTTTCAAACTTTATCATATGCCTGTATTTCCAGTTACTTCGGAGGGGGATACAAGAGTTAGTGAAGAATTGCTCAGAGATGAAGATGTCCATGGCATTATTTTGGACGAACAGTATTCAAAAAAAGCGGATATGATGGATTTAAAAGCCCAGATAAAAAGCCATAATATAGCGGTGAATTCCTTTGAAAGCACCCTTCCTTTTTCAGAGTTTAAATTAAATAGTGATGGCTTGATTCCGGTTGTCACTCAAGATTATAAGACGGGAAAAGTCCTTATGGTTGCTTATATGAACGAGGAGGCTTTTAATGAAACGATTCGCAGCGGCCGGATGACCTATTGGAGCCGGAGCCGTCAGGAATTATGGAAAAAAGGGGATACATCAGGACATTATCAGTACGTTAAATCTTTAGATATTGACTGCGATAAGGATACGATTCTTGCCAAAGTTTTACAGATTGGTGCTGCTTGTCATACAGGTTCAGAGAGCTGTTTCTTTACGAATCTGGCATCCAAACCTTTCGATTCGGTTAATCCGATGACAATTCTTGATCAGGTTATGGAAACAATTCAGGAAAGAAAGCGTCAGCCAAAGGAAGGTTCTTATACAAATTATCTTTTTGATAAGGGAATTGATAAGATTTTGAAGAAAGTTGGAGAAGAGGCAACAGAAATCGTTATTGCTGCTAAAAATCCAGACAGTGATGAATTGAAGTATGAGATTTGTGATTTCCTGTATCATATGATGGTACTTATGGCTGAAAGAGATGTGACCTGGAAAGAAATAACCCGGGAACTTGCAGAACGTCATTAAGAAAATGGGGGTATTAATATGGCTATTTTTACTGCATTTATAACCTATCTTGGAAAATTCCTGCTTATTACAGCCTGTGCTGTTATCGGCTTTATTGCCGGAAAGCGATTGAAAGATAAGAAAACAACGAAATAGTATTTACAAAGATTCCAAATAATTCTATAATAGAAGACTGGCAGAACATTTTTTGCTTTGCTGGTTTTCTTTTTATGAAATGAATTATGAATGAATATACAGGAGGCTGAAACAGTGAGAAAACAATATGGTTTGAATGAATTGAGAACGATGTTCCTCGACTTTTTCGAAAGTAAGGGACATTTGAAGATGAAGAGTTTTTCATTGATTCCACATAATGATAATAGTTTATTATTGATTAATTCGGGGATGGCACCATTAAAGCCTTATTTTACCCGTCAGGAGATTCCACCACGTTATCGTGTGACAACCTGTCAGAAGTGTATCCGTACAGGAGATATTGAGAATGTTGGAAAGACAGACCGTCATGGAACATTTTTTGAGATGCTCGGAAACTTCTCTTTTGGTGACTACTTTAAACACGAAGCTATTGCCTGGTCCTGGGAGTTTTTAACAGAAGTTGTAGGTTTGGAAGCAGACCGTCTCTATCCATCCGTATATGTGGATGATGATGAAGCTTTTGATATCTGGAATAAAGAAATTGGCATTGCACCGGAACGTATTTTCCATTTTGGTAAAGAAGATAATTTCTGGGAACATGGTGCAGGCCCTTGTGGTCCATGTTCTGAAATCTATTATGACCGTGGCGAGAAATACGGCTGTGGCAAACCCGGATGTACGGTAGGCTGTGAATGTGACCGTTATATGGAGATATGGAATAACGTATTTACCCAGTTTAATAACGATGGACATGGCAATTACACAACTCTTGAATTTAAGAATATTGATACAGGTATGGGCCTTGAACGTCTGGCTTCAGTTGTTCAGGATGTAGATTCTATCTTCGATGTGGATACATTAAAAGCGCTTCGTGATGAGATTTGTCATCTGGCAAATTGCAATTACAAAGAAGATACAGAAAAAGACGTTTCTATCCGTTTGATTACAGACCATATTCGTTCTGTAACCTTTATGGTTTCTGATGGAATTATGCCTTCTAACGAAGGCCGCGGATATGTACTTCGCCGCCTGCTTCGCCGGGCTGCAAGACATGGACGTCTTCTCGGTATTAAAGGTGATTTCCTTTCAGCATTGAGCAAAAAGGTTGTTGAAGTTTCCAAAGACGGTTATCCGGAACTGGAAGAACATCAGGAATTTATTACCCGGGTTATTGCTGAAGAAGAAGATAAATTTAACAAAACCATTGATCAGGGCTTAAACATTCTTGCTGAGATGAAAAAAGAACTGCTTGAAAAGGGTGAGAAGATTTTATCCGGTGAAAATGCCTTTAAATTATATGATACTTATGGTTTCCCCATGGATTTGACAGAAGAAATCCTTGAGGAAGACGGTATTAAGATTGATGAAGAAGGCTTTAAATCAGCTATGAATGAGCAGAAAGAAAAGGCTCGTAAGGCTCGTAAACAGAGTAATTACATGGGTGCAGATGAAACTGTATATCAGAGCATTGACCCGGCTGTAACTTCTGAATTTACAGGATATGATTCTTTAGTCTGTGAATCCCCAATCACTGTTATTACAACAGAGACAGAGATTTCAGAAGCTCTTGTTGATGGTCAGAAGGGAACAATCTTTACAGAACAGACACCTTTCTATGCAACCAGTGGTGGACAGGAAGGCGACAGCGGCCGAATCACTTTAGGTGACAGTGTCTTTGAAGTTGAGGATACGATGAAACTCGGCGGCGGAAAGATTGGACATGTTGGTGTTGTTACAAAAGGCGTGTTTAAAACCGGCGATAAAGTAACCCTGACCGTTGATGAAGAAAAACGTACAGCAACCTGTAAAAACCATAGTGCAACCCATTTGCTTCAGAAAGCTTTAAAAACTGTTCTGGGCAATCATGTTGAACAGGCTGGTTCCAGTAATAATGAAAAACATCTTCGTTTTGACTTTACACATTTTTCTGCTATGTCTCCAGAAGAGATTCAGCAGGTTGAAGATATTGTTAATAAAGAAATCGGTGCAGGACTCCCTGTTCTGACGAAGGTCATGGACATTGAAGAAGCTAAGAAGACCGGTGCTATGGCTCTCTTTGGTGAGAAATATGGCGATAAAGTCCGTGTTGTTTCCATGGGAGATTTCTCTAAGGAACTTTGTGGTGGTACTCACGTAGCGAATACAGCGAATATTGCACTTTTTAAAATTATTTCTGAAACAGGTGTTGCTGCAGGTGTGCGTCGAATTGAAGCACTTACCGGACAGGGTGTTTTGGAATACTATGCTAATATGGAAAAAGAACTGAATGCAGCAGTTTCCGCAGCAAAATGTGAACCTGCCCAGCTTGTTAAACGTATTGAAAGCCTTCAGGATGAAATTAAAGAACTTCAGCGCGAGAATGAAAAACTGAAGAATCAGATGGCAAAAGATTCCATGGGTGATGTCATGGATAAAGTGAGCGAGGTTAAAGGCGTAAAACTTCTGGCTGTAAAGCTTGAAAATGTGGATATGAACGGCCTTCGTAATCTGGGTGACCAATTGAAAACAAAACTCGGTGAAGGTGTTGTAGCTCTGGCTTCTGCAGTGGATGGCAAAGTTAATTTGATTACGATGGCTACAGATGATGCTATGGCTAAGGGAGCTCACGCAGGCAATCTTATCAAATCTATCGCTAAGCATGTTGGCGGCGGCGGTGGTGGACGTCCGAATATGGCTCAGGCCGGTGGAAAGAATCCAAACGGCATTGATGATGCATTAAAAGCTGTAAAAGACGCCCTTGAAGAGCAGATTCATTAATCAGCTTTAAAGAAAAAACGGAGATAAGATATGAAAGATATAAAAAGGCTTTTTTTAGTAGGTATATGTGCCGTTTTTTTCATTGGCCTTTATTTACTTTCAGATTTTTATGCTGGAGAAGCTGTTGGAAAATACGCAGATGAAATCAGCTCTGGAAACAGCCGGCTGACTTCCAATGAAGGTGTGACGATGGACAGCCTGTCACTTGAGAATCAGGTCAGCAACTATGTTGCGACGGTGGACAATCAAGAGACAACCTTATCCTTTGTTGGAGATATAACCTTTGAGGGAGACCAGTTGGAACGTTATTACGATTCAACGACAGAGACCTTTGATTTCACCAATAGTTTTAAGTATATCAACCGATATCTGAGGTCTTCAAATTTTGCGGCAGCGAATTTTGAAGCAGTGCTGGCCGGAGCGGACGAAGACTATGATGATGTCTTTGATCAGTACGGCACAGCCGGATTCTTATATAATATTCCTGATATTGCTGCCGAAAACATAAAAACTGCAGGAATATCCATGCTGCAGACATCGAATGAGCATTCGGGTGATTTCGGAATAGATGGTGTGAAATCCACATTAAATTATTTAGAAACGGCCGGACTGAGAAGTGCCGGCACCCAGACGGGCTCAAATGATAAGCGTTATACCATTGCTTCGGTGAATAGCCTTCAAGTGGGCTATGTTGCTTATACAAACGATTTAAATATTTCGATGGATGAAGCTAACACCTATGGTGTAAATACGCTGGATAACTATGATTTGACCAAGATAGAGCAGATGTGTGCCGATGTTCAGGCAGCACGAAGAGATGGAGCAGAATTTGTGGTAGCTATGGTTTATGCCGGGGATGTGTATAGTACGGAACCGGATGACAGCCAGAAAGCCCTCTTTAATTCCCTCTTTGAAGCAGGGGCCGACATTGTTGTTGGCACAGAGCCGTATGCTCTTCAGCCCATGGAGATTCGTGATTTGACGGATACGGATGGAACAGCGAAGAAAGGAATTGCGATTTACTCTCTGGGAACCTTCCTGGGAAGTGAAGTTTACGGCAGTTCCGGAGTGAATAATAATATCGGAGTAATTCTTGATGTCGCTATTCACAAAGAAGGTAATAAAAAAGCTAAAATCACAGGATTTTCTTTAACACCGACCTGTATAACTTATACAGATGAAGATATTTTTGTACTTCCTGCAGCGGAAGTGAAAAGTAATGAATCTAACTTCTCGGAAGCAGTAGATGAGACGGTGATGGAACGTATTAATGCGGCCTGTGATGAGGTAATTCCGGGACTATTAGAAGGAACCGGATTAACTGGCGAATACTCGGGAGCCACTTATGTAGTTAATTTTTAAATTAGTGGTTGACGAATTTCGAATATATGCTATACTACTAGTAGTGCTATGTGAAAATATACCCACAGTTGTATAAGCACAATACGCAACTGGAGGGAGGTAAGGTGTGAGCTATGTCAAACGTAATCGTTAAAGAGAACGAAACATTGGACAGTGCTTTACGCAGATTCAAAAGAAACTGTGCAAAGGCTGGCATTCAGCAGGAAATTCGTAAGAGAGAGCATTACGAAAAACCAAGTGTTAGACGTAAGAAGAAATCTGAGGCTGCTAGAAAGCGCAAATATAAATAATCTTCGGATACCTGATATAAAAGCTATAACTTATGTTATAGCTTTTTTTATATCATAAAAACCGGCCTCTTAAGCATAGAATGTAGAAAAAAGGGAGAATTATTTTGTTAAAGGATTGGATTCAGGAGACTCAGGTCCTGCCCGAAGAAATCATACAGGATATACCGGTTTTATATGTTCTTGGTCAAAAAGAAATAAAAATAATGAATTATAAGAAAATCCTTCATTACAGTCCGGAGGAGATGGTTCTTTTATTAAATGCAAATCGTTTAATTGTATCCGGGGAAGCCTTGAATATTGATTATTTCAATGAGGATGAAATCTGTATCCGGGGCCATGTTATTTCTATCACATATCAAAGTGGGTGAAAGGATGGTGCCGCCGATGGAATGGCTGTTCCGATGGATACGGGGATTTCTTCAATGCAGACTTAAAGGTGGAGACATGGAACGATTTTTTAATCTCTGCCATCACAGTGGGATGGAATGCTGGAATATGAATTATCAGGAGGGCGTATGTCATTGCTGCATTTACCTGGAAGATTTTCGTAGAATACGTCCCTTTGTCAGGAAGACAAGAGTCAGGGTGCAGATTGAAAAACGCTGCGGTTTGGCTTTTTTTATGGATTTTTTAAATAAAAGGAAAGCACTCTGGATGGGAATGGTCGGATGTATAATCTGTTTGTGTTTTTTGTCTGCCCATATCTGGAAAATAGAGTTTTATGGCAATTCCTACTATACAGACGAAGGATTAAAAAAATATCTGGCTGAAGCAGAGGGGATTGATATAGGTATCTGGAAACTGGTGCTAGTATGTAAGTAGTACAAATTAAACATGACCATTTTCAATAAATATTATATGATAGTCTTACAGGAGGAATGGTTATGGCTAAAGGTACTC
>SAAB01000135.1 GCA_009929615.1 Clostridia bacterium
AAATATCCTTAACAGACGGCGAGCTCGTCCGCCCATTTTGTTGCGGCCTGCATGGTTTCTATAACAGTGAACTCGCTGATATTGAGGGTATTACATATTTTCGCGGTTTCCTCCCAGTTAAGTTTCTCATAACATAACGACAGGGTCAGTATGTCAAAAAGTTCACCTTTATGTTCACAAAGCGCGGCAGTTACGTTTTGCGGGATTGAAATCTGTTTAATTAAATCGTCCATGGGGAGTTCAAGAATGACATCCAGCAATGAAAACAGACCGCATATAAATGCGTTATAGGATAATGAAACATTATTTATTTTTTCGGCAATTAATTCGCAGAATTTTCCGCGAACCATGCTCAGATGATAAAGTTCACTGATGCCGGAACGCCCCATATTTGAAAGGGCGGCCACCGCAACAAACCGCCGGAGTTCTTTGCCCCCCATATACATCAGCATTTCTTTCAGGGTAAGATTGTCCGCCTGAATTATGCCATGTGATTTAAACAGCATGTTTCTGACGTAGCGCATGATTTTATATGACAGCGTCAGATCGGTTTTAAGCAGACGTTCGACCGCGGCAAAGTCCGGGTTTTCCCTGTTCACCTCCATCATCAGCCTGGAGAGTGGCAGGGGGTTCTGGGAAAGGCATTTATTTCTGAGGATTTCCGGGCGACTGAAGAAAAATCCCTGGAAAAGCGCGAAACCCGCCCGGCTGTAAAGCTCAAACTCGTCCCTTGTTTCCACTTTTTCAGCAAGGAATTTTATGCCCTGCAGAAGCTGACTTTTTCTGTGGATATATTGCCGGATATCTTCATAGTCATTGTCTCTGACATCAAATTTGATGACAGAAATATACTGCATAAAGCGGTCCCATTCATCATCCATCGTGAAATCATCGAGCGCAAGCTGGTAACCCCTGTCGTGCATATCCTTTACGGCACAGAAAAGCGCATCATCCGGGACTGCATTTTCCAGAATTTCGATGACCACTTTTTCATTCGGCAGCGTATCGCCCAGTCCGTTAATGATCATCTGGTGCGGCACATTAATAAAAGAACTGTGATTGTTGGCTATACGGGGAACAGGGATGCATAAAAACTGGTCAGAAATCATTCTGGACGTGGCGTATTCTGGTGAAACATCGGGAAAGGCATTGTTCATTCCGTCTCTGAAAAGCAGCTCATAAGCGACGGTCTGCATTTTTGTGTCAAAAATAGGCTGGCGTGCGATAAATGAATACATATTCCCGGTCCCCAGGTCAGCGTTATAATTTTTAAAAATGTAACCTTTCCATGCTTATAACACGCACTACGGGCAATAAATTTGATCCGGAGCACAACTCAAATCATAAAAGAACCGGGATGATGCGACATCACCATTCCCGGCCAACAGAATTGTTCACTGATTTATTCCTTCCCTGCAATTTAATTTTCGGGGTAAATTTCATTTATGTCCATAGAAAAAATCATTTTATCCACAGTTTTTGACAGATGTCATATAATTTTTTAACCGTTACACAGAGAATTAAACCGGTACCATTAATACCGTAACTGATTATTATTACCAGTGGGCATCCGATAATAACAAGTCTGATAATGATCAGGCTATTATTAATTCCCGTCTGCCGCATCACCTGATGAATAATAAATCGCCATCAATGCAATAATAATCATTACTGACAAGAAAACGGATGGCCACCATGTTTTCATCTGTCCATCATGAAGAAACACTCGCCTTCCTTTGCCTGACATTACGGCAGCCGGTTAGCGCCTGGTGCGCACAGAGGATCTCATCGAGCAGGACAAACCTGTCAGACACAACCAGGATTGCACCACTTGCCCCGTTAAGGTATGTGGCAAAAACGATCTGTACAGTCATCCCCCAGACTTTCCCGTCACGACAGAGATACGATATTCTCGTTCTGTACGTCGATGCTCTGATAATTTTAGGGAAGGTGCGAACAAGTCCCTGATATGAGATCATGTTTGTCATCTGGAGCCATGGAACAGGGTTCATTATGAGTCATCAACTTACCTTCGCC